>NZ_JBDGJE010000002.1:535000-1065575 GCF_057657055.1 Sphingopyxis sp. Soil_C_28 | reverse complement strand
GACGAAAGCGAACCCCCGAACTTGCCGACGGCAGTACGAATCGGGGCGACAATGGCGGCGCGGCGCAGGGGCATGTCTTGGGGTCTCCGGTTAGACAGAAGGGGACGGGCCGGCGTCGATCAATTCGCCGCCGCAAATTCGCGCAGCATATGCTTGGCGATCTGGAGTTGCAGGATCTGCGTCGTGCCTTCGTAGATGCGATAGATGCGCGCATCGCGGAAGAACCGTTCGGCA
Source organism: Sphingopyxis sp. Soil_C_28 (assembly GCF_057657055.1). Taxonomy (NCBI): domain Bacteria; kingdom Pseudomonadati; phylum Pseudomonadota; class Alphaproteobacteria; order Sphingomonadales; family Sphingopyxidaceae; genus Sphingopyxis; species Sphingopyxis sp. Soil_C_28. Next base: position 1,065,341 of record NZ_JBDGJE010000002.1, on the reverse strand, counting down.
TCATATTCGGCCAGATAGCCCGCGCCGCCATAGACCTGCACGCACGCATCGACGACCCGGCCGCACATTTCCGACGCGAAAACCTTGAACGCGGCGGCTTTGCGCAGGACATTCTCGCCCGCATCAGCGCGGCGGGTGACGTCGGTCATCATGCACTCGGCGGCGTAGATATCGATCTCGCTCTGCGCCAGCATCTGCTGGATCAGCTGGAAGTTGGCGATCGGTTCGCCGAACGCCTTGCGCTCGGTCGCATAGCGCACCGCGCTGCCGAGCGCGCGGCGCGCATAGGCCGTCGCCGCGGCGCCGACCGACATGCGACCATTGTCGAGGCTCATCATCGCATAGGCAAAACCCTTGCCCAGCTCGCCGCCGAGCAGCGCTTCGCCGCCGACGCGGACATCCTCCATGATCACGTCGGCGATATGGCTGCCCGACTGGCCCATCTTCTTGTCCGGCTTGCCGATTGTCACGCCAGCGATGTCGAGCGGGACGAGGAAGGCGGAGACATGGGCGTTCTTCGGCAGATTTTCCTTGCTCGTCCGCGCCATGATCAGGCCGATTTTCGCGAAAGGCGAGTTGGTGATGTATCGTTTCGTGCCGTTGAGCACCCAGCCATTGTCGGTCTGCACCGCCGTCGCCTGCAGCCCTGCCGAGTCCGATCCCGAGCCGGGCTCGGTCAGGCCGAAGCAGGCGATCTCGCCCGACGCGATGCGCGGCAGCCATTCGGCCTTTTGCGCATCGGTTCCGCCATTTTTCAACGCCGAGGCGACCATGCCGATGTTGATCGAGATGATCGAACGGAACGCCGGCATCGCATAGGAAAGCGTGTGGATGGTCCGGACATACTGGCTGACGTTCATGCCCGCGCCGCCGAATTCTTCGGGGATCGTCAGCCCGAACAGGCCCATGTCGCGCATTTCGGCGAGGATGTCGGCGGGAATCTGATCGGTCTCGATGATCCCCTGTTCGGCCGGGATCAGGCGATCGCGCACATAGCGTTCGAGCTGCTCGATAAACTGGTCAAAAATGTCTGCGTCCATGCCGGGATTGCTCATGGTTTTCTGATCCTCAAATCGGGTCGTAAGGAAAGACGTGCGCCGACACCTCGTCAGCCCGCGCGAAATCGGGGCGGAATGCCGGGATCAGCTCATCGGCGATCGTATCGGCCGTCCAGCCTTCAAGCTTCGCCATCGAGCGGATCGGGCGCGGCTTCGAGAAGAGAAGTATCTCGTTCTTGCGAACGCTGAATATCTGGTTCGTCACGTCTTTGGCGCGGTCGGAGGCGAGATAGGCCACGAGCGGGGCGATCTTGTCGGCCGACATTTCCTGGAGACGCTTGACGCGCTCCTGCTGCTCGGGCGTTTCGGCGGGGATCGACGAAGTCATGCGGCTCCACGCAAAGGGCGCGATACAGTTCGAGCGCACGCCGACGCGCGCCATGTCGAGCGCGATCGATTGCGACAGCGCAACGACGCCCAGCTTCGCCGCCGAATAATTGGCCTGACCCAGATTGCCGATCAGCCCGCTGGTCGAGGTGAAGTGGATGAAGCTGCCCGACTGCTGCTCGCGAAACCAGGGCGTCGCGGCCTTCGACACGTTGAAGACGCCGGTGAGGTTGACCTCGATGACGCTCTTCCAGTCCTCATAGCTCATCTTGTGCCAGATGGTGTCGCGCAGGATGCCGGCGTTGTTCACGACGGCGTCGATGCGGCCGAAGCGCTGTACCGCATCCTCGATGATGCCCGCCGCCTCCCGTGGATCGGCGACATTGCCAAAGTTCGCGGCCGCCTGGCCGCCCGCCGCGACGATATCGTCGGCGGTCTGCTGGGCCGGCGCCGCATCCCCGCCTTCGCCGGCCTGTGCTACACCCGGATCATTGACGATGATCGCCGCACCCTCGGCCGCGCAATGCAGCGCGAGTTCACGCCCGATCCCGCGGCCCGCGCCGGTGATCGCGACAACCTTGCCATCCAAAATCCCGCCCATGCGACTCTCCGTCAAATTCTTGAAACGGCAATAAACTCTCTTGGTAAAGACTTCAACATTTGGAATTGCAATTTCATATATATGAAATATGATCACAATCATGACCGGCCCGATACGTTCCGTCTCGCAAGCCTTTGCAATCCTTCGTTTGCTTGCGGATGAGGATGCGCTCACGCTGTCGGACATTGGAAGATTGATCGGAACCAGTCCGTCCAGTTGCTTCAACCTACTGAAAACGCTCGAGGCAGAGCGCGTTATCGAACGCGATCAGTACACGAAGCGGTATCGCCTCGCCCCGCTATGGCGGCATGCTGATGCCCTGCACGATACCTCGGCCGCGCGGCTGGTAGACCGGTCAGTTCCCCTGCTTGGCCACTTCGCTCAGACGAACGAGGTCGCCGTAGGCCTATGGAAAATTGTCTCCCGCGACCGCATGCAACTCGCCGCTCGCGCGGAAAGCGACGCGGGCGTGAGGCTTATTCTTGCCAATGATCAGCGCCAACCACTCGGAGCTGGCGCGGCCGGACGAGCGCTTGCAGCGGCTCAGCATGTCGACAAGGTCGAACTCGCCCGACGCTTCGGATCGGTGCGGTGGCAATCTGAACTCGCGATCGAAATCTATGCGAGCCAGGTGGACGAAGCGAAGACGAAAGGATTCGCGGTCGACCGTGGTTATGCACATCGCGGCGTCATCACGGTCGCGACGGCGCTCGCCGATATCGCGCCCGGCTTTTGCATAACTGCTTCTTTTGTCGCCGGATCGCGAAGCGAGCGCGAATTGGAAACCCTCGGCGCCGCTCTTTCCAAACTCGGCGGAGAAATAATCCTCCGGTCGGCATGATGCCACTATCGACCAGCAATGTTGGCGCACAAGCGGCTGTCGCTGGCCGAAGAATGTCGTTCCCTGCCGAATTTCGGCTTAGAGCCCAGCAAGCAGGTTCCTGAATTGGCTCTCATTCAACGGTCCATCCTCCGTCGATCACGAGACTTGTGCCGGTCATCAGAGCGGATGCACCGGACGCAAGAAAGAGAACTGCACCCATCAAATCCTCGACCGAGCCGATTCGTCCCAATGCTATCTTCGAAAGAACAGATTCTCGAAACACCGCGCTTTCGAACATCGGGTGCGTCATCGGCGTTTCAATAAACGTCGGCGCGATGGTGTTAGACCGGATACCATGCAGCGCGAGATCGAGGGCGAATGCTTTGTTCATCCCCTCCATTGCCCATTTGGACGCGCAATAGAGCGACCGATTGGGGCCGCCCACATGTCCCATCTGGCTGCTCATGTGAATCAGGCTTCCGCGGATACCCTGATCGATCATCGCGCGTGCGCAGTGCTGCGCTACGAAGAAAGCAGATTTGACGTTGAGGCCGAGCACGGCGTCATAATCGGCTTCGCTCACCTCCCACATCGGCATCGGCCGATTGGTGCCAGCATTGTTGACGAGAATATGAAAAGCTGGACGCAACGAGAAGAAGGCTGCCACCGCATCCAGATCGCTAACGTCGAGCTGCGACGCAGCCGCGCCACCGCCGATTTGCGCGGCTGCCACATCGATTTCGTCTGAAGTCCGCGCGAGCAGGACGACTTCGGCACCCGCGTCAGCGAGCGCCGTTGCAGCCGCCAGGCCGATCCCTCTGCCCGCGCCCGTCACGAGCGCGCGCCGGCCATCGAGGCGAAAACTCGGTGTCTTGGGCAGCATCACGCGACGGGCTCGGCCCGGCCCGCATAAGGGACGTCGCGACCGCCGAAGCGGCGTACCCGGATGTTCGCCTGCTCGCCGTGCCCTGCAAAGCCCTCAAGCGCACAGAGGCGGCTGCAATATTCGCCGATCATCGCCGACGCCTCGTCGGTGAGGACCTTCTGATAGGTACAGGTCTTGAGAAATTTCCCGACCCAGAGACCGCCGGTATAACGCGATGCCTTCTTCGTGGGCAGCGTATGGTTGGTGCCGATCACCTTGTCGCCAAAGGACACGTTGGTTCGCTTGCCGAGGAACAAGGCGCCATAGTTGGTCATATTGGCGAGGAAATAATCGGGATCGGCAGTCATGACCTGCACATGCTCGGATGCTATCTCGTCGGCGATGCGCACCATCTCGGCGTCGTCTTCGGCGATGATGACTTCGCCGAAGCTTTCCCAGGCGCGCCGCGCGATCTCGGCGGTCGGCAAGATACCGAGCAAGCGTTCGACTTCGCGCATCGTTTCTTCGGCGAGCGCGCGGCTGGTCGTCAGCAGCACGGCCGACGGCTGACCTCGGGCCACGCGCCGAAGGCCAGCGTCCGGTATCGCCCGAGATATTTGTAATTCATCCGCCAAAGCTTGCTTCCGTCCGGGCGAACGAGCAAAACGAGGCCGTCTCCATCGGTAAGTTTGTAGTCGCGATCAGGCGGTTTGGCGTTGGTGACAGTGGTAGCAAAGAGTCGATTCATGGGAGTATCGCCCTTCGAAAAGGGGCGGAACGACACCCTCCAGGATACCCTCTTTGTTCCCGATTGGTGCCGTATTCGCCCGGATTTGGTCGGACGACCATAGCAGGAAAAACGGCTGAAATCAGCCGTTTTTCAGACGTTCTCGGATGTCCTCGGAAGAACAAATGGTGCCCAGAAGAGGACTCGAACCTCCACGACCTTGCGATCGCCAGCACCTGAAGCTGGTGCGTCTACCAATTCCGCCATCTGGGCACGGGGTAGGAGCGGGCGCTTAGCGGGGCGTCTATCGGCTTGTCAACTGCAGTGCGGAGGCCGACGCGCATTTTATCGCAAAGCTGCGGGTTTCGCGCCCGAAAGCCGCCTTCGCCCCTTGCCCCCCTTTCCGCTTCGCGGCATGGGGAAGGCGTGCGGCGCGCCCTGCGCCCGCGAAAGAATCGATCACAGGCGGATGCAAATGCAGAAATTCGACGGACAATTGATCACGGTGCTGGGCGGCGGCGGCTTCCTCGGCCGCTATGTCGTGCAGCGACTGCTCGCGCGCGGCGCCCGGGTCCGTATCGCACAGCGCGAACCCCGCGCCGCGACCTTCCTGAAACCGCTCGGCGGGCTCGGCCAGACACAGTTCGTTGCCGTCGACGTCCGCGATCCCGCCAGCGTGGCGCGTGCGGTGCAGGGCAGCGACGCCGTGATCAACCTCGTCGGGGCATTCGACAATATGCAAGCAGTGCAGGCCGACGGCGCGGGCCATGTCGCCGCAGCGGCCAAAGCCGCCGGGGTCGCTACGCTCGTCCATGTCTCGGCAATCGGCGCCGACCGCGAAAGCGCCTCGGCCTATGGCCGTAGCAAGGGCGATGGCGAGGCGGCGGTGCGCGGCGCGTTTGCCGACGCCGCGATCCTGCGTCCCTCGATCATCTTTGGCCGCGAGGATCAGTTCATCAACCGCTTCGCCGCGATGATCCGCATGGCCCCCGTCGTCCCCGTGATCGCGCCCAACGCGAAGTTCCAGCCGGTGTATGTCGGCGATGTCGCCGATGCCGTCGTTGCGGCGCTGGGCCGCGATGCCGCGGGCAAGATTTTCGAGGTCGGCGGACCACAGGTGCTGACGATGGGCGAACTGCTCCGCTGGATCGCCAATGCGACCGGCCGTTCGCCGCTGTTCGTCGATGTACCCGACTTCGTTGCTTCGACGCTTGCTTCGGGCTTCGGCTGGGCGCCCGGGGCGCCGATCACCAAGGATCAATGGCTGATGCTGCAGCATGACAATGTCGTGGCCGGCGGTTCGCCCGGTCTGGCCGACCTCGGCATCACGCCAACCTCGCTCGCCTCGGTCGCCGATGGCTGGCTCGTCCAGTACCGGCGCCACGGCCGCTTCGCCCAGACCGCCTGATTCCGCATCATGGGTATCTGGCTGACCGCGATCATCCTCGGCATTGTCGAGGGATTGACCGAATTCCTGCCTGTCTCATCGACGGGCCACCTCATCCTCGCGACCGAGCTGCTCGGCTATGACGCGTCGCGCTGGGCGATTTTCAACATCGCAATCCAGCCCGGCGCGATCCTCGCGATCGTCGTGCTGTACCGGAAATTATTCTGGGAGATGTTCACCGGCTTTTTCCGTCGCGATCCGGTCGCGATCGCCTTTGTCCGCAATCTCCTCCTCGCCTTTTTCCCGGCGGTCATCCTCGGCCTCGCCTTTGGCGATTATATCGAGCTGTTGCTTGAGAACGCCGTCGTCGTCGCCTGGGCGCTGATCATCGGCGGCTTTGCCATCCTGCTCGTCGAGCGTTTCGCCAAGACGACGGACGTTGGCGGGGTGGCGAATGTATCGGCGCGGCAATCGATCCTCGTCGGGCTCGTCCAGTGCATCGCGATGATCCCGGGGGTCAGCCGGTCGGGCGCGACGATCCTCGGCGCGATGTCGTTCGGGGTCGATCGCAAGACCGCGGCCGAGTTCAGCTTCTTCCTCGCGCTCCCCACTCTGACCGGCGCGACGGTGCTCCAGCTGTTCAAGCATCGCGATGCGATTACGACGAATGACCTCGGCCTGATCGCTGTCGGCTCGCTCGTGTCTTTTGTCGTCGCATGGGCGGTGATCAAGGCGTTCCTCGCCGTCGTCACGCGCTACGGCTTTGCACCCTTCGCCTGGTATCGAATCATCGCAGGGGTCGCCGCGCTGATCTGGCTCGGCATGAGATAGGGCCGAAAAGATACTAATCGACGAAAGATAATTGCGCAAACCCATTTTGATCCAGATTCGACCTCCATTTTAGGTTAGTATTTCTGTCCTATCTCGCAATTTGCTCGTGACACGCCCATTTGGCCCATGCAATCCGCCCTTCCAGAAGGGGATATTGCATGGCTTCCGATCGCATGCTCCAGTTTGTGGAGCGTGAACAATCCTATCCGGACAAGCGCTCCGCCGAAGAACGCGCGCACGACTTTCGCGAGATCGCCGAGCGCTATGCGGCGCCCGACGCCGACGCGCAGGCGGCGCGCTGCTCGCAATGCGGCGTGCCCTATTGCTCGGTCCATTGCCCGCTGCACAACCATATCCCCGACTGGCTGCGCCTGACCGCCGAGGGGCGGCTGCGCGAAGCCTATGAGCTGAGCAACGCAACCTCGACGATGCCCGAGATCTGCGGCCGCATCTGCCCGCAAGATCGCCTGTGCGAAGGCAATTGCGTCATCGAATTTTCGGGCCATGGCGCGGTCACGATCGGCAGCGTCGAGAAATATATCACCGACACTGCGTGGGCCGAGGGCTGGGTCGAGCCGCTGCATCCGGGCGCCGCGACCGGCCAGTCGGTCGGCATCATCGGCGCCGGCCCCGCAGGGCTGACGGCAGCCGAATATCTGCGCGTCGCGGGGCATGAAGTCCATGTCTATGATCGCCACGATCGCGCCGGCGGGCTGCTGACCTATGGCATCCCCGGTTTCAAGCTGGAGAAGGAAGTGGTGATGCGCCGCATCGACCGTCTGGTCGAAGGCGGCATCCAGTTCCACCTCGGCTTCGATGTCGGCGGCGACGCAACGCTAGACGCGCTGCGCCAGAAGCATGACGCGCTGTTGATCGCGACCGGCGTGTACAAGGCGCGCGAAATCAATGTTCCGGGCAATGGCGCCGAGGGCGTGATCGCCGCGCTCGACTATCTGATCGCATCGAACCGCAAGAGCTTTGGCGACGCGGTTCCCGCGTTCGACGATGGCCGCCTCAATGCCGAGGGCAAACATGTCGTCGTCGTCGGCGGCGGCGACACCGCGATGGATTGCGTGCGCACCGCGGTGCGGCAGGGCGCAAAGTCGGTGAAATGCCTCTATCGCCGCGACCGCGAGAATATGCCGGGGTCGCTACGCGAAGTGTCGAACGCCGAGGAAGAAGGCGTCGAGTTCGTCTGGCTGTCGGCGCCCGAAAGCTTCACCGCCGACAAGAGCATCAAAGAGGTCGCGGTTGCGGGCATGCGCCTCGGCGCCCCCGACGCGAGCGGCCGACGTAGCCCCGAAGCCGACCCGGGCCGCAAATTCGATGTGCCCGCCGACATGGTGATCAAGGCGCTGGGCTTCGATCCCGAGGAGTTGCCGCACCTGTTCGGTTCGCCCGACCTGTCGGTGACGCGCTGGGGCACTTTGCGCGTCGATCATCAGACGATGATGACCAGCCTGCCGGGGGTTTTCGCCGCCGGCGACATCGTCCGCGGCGCCAGCCTGGTCGTCTGGGGCATCCGCGACGGCCGCGATGTCAGCGAACAAATGGCAAAGTGGTTGAAAGCCAAGGCGAAAAGCGAAAAGAAGGCGGCATGACCAACAGGGAAGGAATTTTCATGATGCCGACGTTCAAATCGATTCTGCTCGCTGGAGCGATCGCGATCGCACCTGCAAACGCTTTTGCCGCGCCGAAGGAGGCTCCGGTGGCAGAAACCGTCTCCACGCCCGCCGAAGAGCAGGCATCGAGCGAGTATGACAGCGAAGCCTCTGCCGAAGCCGCAAAGGCCAAGATGCAGAAGGAAATGGACGAGGCGATCGCGCTTGTCGAAAAGATGTTCGACACGAGCAGCCTGCCGCCGATCGAGCCCGCCCGCCTGACGCTGGCGCAAAAGACGATGGGTGCGTTGATCCCTGCCGGCAGCCTCGAGAAGATGATCGATAATCTGTACGGCAAGATGTTTAAAACGATCATGGGCGAGTTCGGCGGCCAATCCGACCTGATGCTCTCGATCCAGACCGGCGTTGAAAGCGACCAGATCGCAAAGCTGGACGAAGCGACCAAGGGGAAGGTCGCCGATATGTTCGACCCGCACCGCAAGGAACGCGAAGACCAGATCACCAAAGTGATCAAGCCGCTGATCAGCGAGGTGCTGGGCGACATGGAACCGCCGATGCGCGAAGGCATGTCGAAAGCCTATGCGCGCAAGTTCACCGCGGCGCAGCTCACCGACCTCAACGGCTTCCTCGCGACCCCGACCGGGACGCTCTATGCCAATGAATGGATGGCGTTGCAGGCCGACCCCGAAGTCATGGTTGCCGTGGTCAAGGCGGTTCCGCCGCTGATCACCAAATTCATCGACCGCGCGCCCGAACTCGAGAAGGATTTCAAGGATCTGCCGAAGGAAAAGCAGCTTTCCGACTTCGACGACAAGGAACTCGCCAAGCTCGCCAAGCTGATGAAGGTCGATGTGAAAGTGCTGAAGGAACAGCGCGACATGTGGAAGACCGACAGCGTCGAAGCAACCGACGCGGTCGCGGCCGAGGCCGCTGATGATTATGCGATCGACGCGGCGGCCGATGCGGCGACGGCAGCAGCGGACGCAGCCGACTACGCCACCGACGCGGTTGCCGATCCCGCCTATGACCGCAGCAACTGGTCGGCGGCCGATGTGAAGCGCGTCGAAGACCTCGAGACCGCGTATGAAAACGCTTCGCTCGCTGCGCAGCAAGCCGCCGAGGAGGCCGCAACCAACGCGCGCGGGCGGCTGGGCCGGCCCGACAGAACCGAATGAACAAGTGGCACCCCTTAGTGGCGTCAGCCGCCCTCGCGCTGGTATTTGCGTCGCCGTCCTTTGCTTTGGCAAAAGAGGGCGACGTGACTGTGGGGATCGACAAGAAGCAGACCCTCGCGGATCGTCTGGCAGTAATACTGAACAGCGAAAAGGCAATGATCGGCGATAGCGGCGATGACGCGAAAGCCCGTCAATTCGCGCTCGATCTTTTCGGTAGTCACGCGGAAATGGCGGAGCTGGAAGCCAGCGCGCCGGGCGTAACGACGGAACTGATCGACAAGTTGATGCCGATCATCAACCATTCGCTGCGCGTCAGATTACCCGAACTTCAACGTCGTCAGTCGGCGCTTTATGCCGAAACCTTCGACGAAGCCGATCTGGCCTTCCTGATCCGCTTTTACGAATCTTCGACGGGGCGCAAACTGGTCGCGCTGACCATCGATAACCTGCAGACCCAGAATATGGTAAAGTCAGCGAAACAGTCAGATGACTTTACGATTGCATCAGACGCCGTGGTCGCCGACCTTCAATCGACCGCGCGTGCAATCACGCCTCAGTTCGATGAATCGGACAAAGCCATGTTGCTCGAACTCGGACGATCGAGCGTCGCGCCAAAGCTGCAGGCGATAGCAAAGCGTACGCAGCAAATCGGCCTCGACTGGCAGAATGAATATCTTCCTGACGAAGAAGAACAGATCATGACCCTGATGGAATCTATTGTAGCGCGGCGATTGGAAGCAACGGAATGACCCACTACCCCACCCCCGAACACGCGCGGCTCGAAGCCGACGGCATGTATCGCCCCGATATGGAATCCGATGCCTGCGGCGTCGGCATGGTCGCGGCGACCGATGGCAAGGCCTCGCGCCGCGTCGTCGAGGCGGCGATCGAAGCGTTGCGGGCCGTCTGGCACCGCGGCGCGGTCGATGCCGACGGCAAGACGGGGGATGGGGCGGGCATCCATGTCGATCTTCCGGTCCGCTTCTTCGACGATGCGATCGCGGCGTCGGGCCACAAGGTGCGCCCGAACCGCCTCGCCGTCGGCATGGTCTTCCTGCCGCGCACCGATCTGGGCGCGCAGGAAGAATGCCGCACGATCGTCGAGGCCGAAATCATCGATGCGGGCTTTACCATCTATGGCTGGCGTCAGGTGCCGGTCGATGTGTCGGTGATCGGCGACAAGGCGCAGCGCACGCGCCCCGAGATCGAGCAGATCATGATCGCCGGCCCCCTGCCCGACGAACAGTCGCTCGCCGAGTTCGAAAAGCAGCTCTATCTCGTCCGCCGCCGCATCGAGAAAAAAGTGATCGCGGCGCAGATCGCCGACTTTTATATTTGCAGCCTGTCGGCGCGCTCGATCATCTACAAGGGCCTGTTTCTTGCCGAGAGCCTGGGCGATTTCTTCCCCGACCTCATGAACAAGCTGTTCGAAAGCCGCGTCGCGATCTTTCACCAGCGCTATTCGACCAACACCTTCCCGCAATGGTGGCTGGCGCAACCGTTCCGCTGCCTCGCCCATAATGGCGAGATCAACACGATCCGCGGCAACAAGAACTGGATGAAGAGCCACGAGATCAAGATGGCGAGCCTCGCGTTCGGCGAGCATAGCGAAGACATCAAGCCGGTGATCCCGGCAGGCGCCAGCGACACCGCCGCACTCGACGCGGTGTTCGAAGCACTGTGCCGCGCCGGCCGCGATGCGCCGACCGCCAAGCTGATCCTCGTTCCCGAGGCGTGGACGACCGAGTGCGACGTCCCCGACAACCACCGCGCGATGTACTCCTATCTCGCCAGCGTGATGGAGCCGTGGGACGGCCCCGCCGCGCTCGCGATGACCGACGGCCGCTGGGCGGTTGCGGGCATGGACCGCAACGCGCTCCGCCCGCTGCGCTACACGCTGACCGCCGACAATCTGCTCGTCGTCGGCTCCGAAAGCGGGATGGTGCTGCTGCCCGAAGCGAGCATCCGCAAGAAGGGCCGCCTCGGTCCCGGGCAGATGATCGCGGTCGATCTGGAAGAAGGCGTTTTGTACGAAGATCTCGCGATCAAGGACAAGATCGCCGACGCGCAGGATTACCGCTCGCGCGTCAAGGGTTTCCGCACGATGGCCGACCTGCCCAAGGGCGGTAAGTCGAGCCTGCCGACTTTCGAGCGCGCCGAACTGATCCGCCGTCAGGTCGCTGCTGGCCTCACCATGGAGGATATGGAGCTGATCCTCTCGCCGATGGTCGAGGACGCCAAGGAAGCGATCGGGTCGATGGGCGACGACACGCCCCTTGCGGTTATCTCCGACAAGCCGCGCCACGTCGCGCAATTCTTCCGCCAGAATTTCAGCCAGGTCACCAACCCGCCGATCGACAGCTTGCGCGAACGTCACGTGATGAGCCTGAAGACGCGCTTCGCCAACCTCGCCAATATCCTCGATGAAAAGGGGCAGAGCGACCATGTGCTCGTGATCGACAGCCCCGTGCTTGTCGGCGACGACTGGGACCGGTTGCGCGCCTATTTCGGCGACGCCGTCGCCGACATCGATTGCACCTTCCCCGTCGGCGGCGACGCCGCGACCTTGCGCGAAGCGATCGCGCGCGTGCGCCGCGAGGCAGAGGATGCCGTGCGCGCGGGACGCAGCGAATTGTTCCTGACCGACCAGTCCATCGGCGAAGGCCGCGTCGGCATGGCGATGGTGCTCGCCGCCGCCGCCGTGCACACGCACCTCGTCCGCAAGGGGCTGCGCAGCTACGCCTCGATCAACGTCCGCTCGGCCGAAGTACTCGACACACACGCATTTGCTGTGCTCGTCGGGGTCGGCGCGACGACGGTCCACGCCTATCTGGCCGAGGCCGCAATCGCCGACCGCCACGCGCGCGGATTGTTCGGCGGCGAACTGTCGCTGGGCGACTGCCATTTGCGTTTCCGCAAGGCGATTGACGACGGGCTGCTCAAGATCCTCGCCAAAATGGGGATCGCGGTGATCTCCAGCTATCGCGGCGGCTATAATTTCGAGGCGGTCGGCCTGTCGCGCGCGCTCGTCAATGACCTGTTCCCCGGCATGCCGGCGAAGATTTCGGGCGAAGGCTATCAGTCGCTGTTCATCAACGCGACCGAGAAGCATGAGGCGGCGTTCGACAAGCGCGTCACCACCCTGCCGATCGGCGGTTTCTATCGTCAACGCGCGGGCGGTGAGGCGCATGCCTATTCGGCGCAGCTGATGCACCTGCTGCAGACCGCGGTCGCGACCGACAGCTATTCGACCTATCTGCAATTCGCGCGCGGGGTCGCCGACCTGCCGCCAATCTATCTGCGCGACCTGATGGAGTTCAACTATCCGGCGCAGGGCATCCTGCTCGACAGCGTCGAGGCGATCACCGAGATCCGCAAGCGCTTCGTCACCCCCGGCATGTCGCTCGGCGCACTGTCGCCCGAAGCGCACGAAACGCTGGCGATCGCGATGAACCGCATCGGCGCGAAGGCGGTGTCGGGCGAAGGCGGCGAAGCAAACGAACGTTATCGCCCCTACCCCAACGGCGACAACGCCAACAGCAACATCAAGCAGATCGCGAGCGGCCGCTTCGGCGTCACCGCCGAATATCTCGGCGCGTGCGACGAGATCGAGATCAAGGTCGCACAGGGCGCCAAGCCCGGCGAAGGCGGCCAGCTTCCGGGCTTCAAGGTCACCGAATTCATCGCGCGCTTGCGTCACGCGACGCCCGGCGTGACACTCATCTCCCCGCCGCCGCACCACGACATCTATTCGATCGAGGATCTCGCGCAGCTCATCTATGACCTGAAGCAGATCAACCCGAAGGCGCGCGTCTGCGTGAAGCTCGTCAGCTCGGCGGGCATCGGCACCGTTGCCGCGGGCGTCGCGAAAGCGCACGCCGACGTCATCCTTGTCGCGGGCAACACCGGCGGCACCGGCGCTTCGCCCCAAACGAGCGTCAAATATGCCGGCACGCCGTGGGAAATGGGCCTGTCCGAAGTCAATCAGGTGTTGACCCTCAACGGCCTCCGCCACCGCATCCGGCTGCGCACCGACGGCGGGCTCAAGACCGGCCGCGATATCGTCATCGCGGCGATCCTCGGCGCCGAGGAATATGGCATCGGGACTTTGAGCCTCGTCGCGATGGGCTGCATCATGGTGCGCCAGTGCCACAGCAACACCTGCCCCGTCGGTGTCTGCACGCAAGACGAAAAGCTGCGCCAGAAGTTCACCGGCAGCCCCGAGAAGGTCATCAACCTGATGACCTTCATCGCCGAGGAGGTCCGCGAAATCCTCGCCAAGCTCGGCTGCCGCAGCCTCGACGAGGTGATCGGCCGCACCGAACTGCTGCGTCAGGTCAGCCGCGGCGCCGAACATCTCGACGACCTCGATTTGAACCCGATCCTCGCCAAGGTCGACGCACCCGACGACCAGCGCCGCTCGCAGGGGCCGCACTTCCGCAACCCGGTACCCGACAGTCTCGACGCGCAGATCCTGGGCGATGCGAAACCATTGTTCGAGCGCGGCGAGCGCATGCAGCTGACCTATAATGTCCGCAACACGCACCGCGCCGTCGGCACGCGCCTGTCGGCCGAGGTCACCGCGCGCTTCGGGATGAAAGGCCTCGCCGATAATCATGTGCAGGTTCGCCTGCGCGGGACTGCGGGTCAGTCGCTCGGGGCCTTCCTGTGCAGCGGAATCACGCTCGAAGTGTTCGGCGACGCCAACGACTATGTCGGCAAGGGTCTGTCGGGCGGTCGCATCATCGTGCGCCCGACCGTCTCAAGCCCGCTAGTCAGCCAGCACAACAGCATCATCGGCAACACCGTGTTGTACGGCGCGACCGCGGGCACGTTGCTCGCGGCGGGTCAGGCCGGCGAACGCTTTGCGGTCCGCAACTCGGGGGCGAAGGTCGTCGTCGAGGGCTGCGGCGCCAATGGCTGCGAATATATGACGGGCGGCACCGCGGTGATCCTTGGCCCCGTCGGATCGAATTTCGGCGCGGGCATGACCGGCGGCATGGCGTTCATCCTCGACACCGACGGCCAGTTCGAACGCCGCGCCAATGCCGAATCGATCGTCTGGCAGCGGATCGACAGCGTACACTGGGAATCGGTGGTGAAGGAACTGGTCGAAGACCATGCCAAGGCGACCGGCAGCAAATGGTCGAGCGAAGTGCTCGCCGACTGGGACCGCTGGCAGGGTCAGTTCTGGCAGGTTTGCCCGAAGGAAATGCTCACCCGCCTCGCGCATCCGTTGAGCGATGCCGAAGCCGAGGTGGTTGCGGCGGAATGACTTCATCGTGGTGGCGGTGCGGCTCGTCGCACTACCATGCGTCGTTCAGCGCAGTGAAAGCGTGACCTCTCTAGGGACGTGAGCTTTGATGAACCATGCGTCCTTTGAAAGGATGGAAGTCATGCCCCGCATTGCCCTGATCGCCCTCCCCCTTCTCGCGCTTGCCGCGCCACTCCCGGCTACCGCCGCCGATGGCGCGATGCAGGACACCGTCGCGACCCTCAACGACCCGGTGGCGCAGGACCGGATGGCCGACACGATCACGGCGATGGTCGGCGCGCTGATGCAGATGGAGGTCGGCCCGCTCGCCAAGGCCGTGGCGCAGATCGATCCCGAATCCGACGCAGCCTATATTCCGCCCGATGCGACGCTTGGCGACATGACCGGCCGCGATCCCGAATATGCCGAGCGCATGGGCGCCGACGTGCGCGCTGGAACGCGGATGGCGGGACACGCCGCCTCGGCGCTCGCGGCTTATGCGCCGGTGCTCAAGGACATGGCGCGCGACTTTGCGGCGCAATGGGAACGCGAGCGCGACGCGGCCCGCCGCTGACGCTTAATCCACAATCCTTGGGCCAGCGCGCGCCATAGCCGTTGCGCGCGGCGCCCCGCTGCCGCTATGCCGGGGGCATGTGGCAACTCTACCAATTCCCGCTCTGTCCCTTTTCGCGCAAGGTCCGCCTTTTGTTGGGCGAAAAGGGCGTCGGTTATGAATTGGTGCGCGAATCGCCATGGGAGCGCCGCGACGAATTCATCGATCTGAACCCGGCTGGCCGCACCCCGGTGATGGTCGATCAGGCGCGCGGCCAGGTGCTGATGGACAGCATGGCGATCGCCGAATATTTCGAGGAAACCGTCGAAGGCAAGGCGATGATCAACGGCACGGCCGCCAGCCGCGCCGAAATCCGTCGGCTGACTTCATGGTTCGATCATGACTTTTACTATGAAGTCACCGGGCCGCTGCTGTTCGAGCGTATGCAAAAACGCATCGTCCACCGCCAGCCGCCCGACGGCGGCGCGCTGCGCGAAGCGATGAAGGCCGCGAACAATCATCTCGACTATGTCGATTATCTGATCGACCACCGCACCTGGCTGGCCGGCGCAACGATGAGCCTCGCCGACCTGACCGCGGCGGCGCATATCTCGGTCGCCGACTATCTGGGCGGGATTGACTGGACGGGGCATGAGCAGACCAAGGGCTGGTATTCGGGCCTGAAATCACGCCCGAGCTTCCGCCCGCTGCTCGCCGAGCGGATGGAAATCGTGACGCCGCCGAAATATTATGAGGACGTCGACTTCTAACCGTCACCTTCGCGGGGGCGACAAATTACGCGGCAAAGCTCAGCGCCCCGGCCACCGCGCCGCAACCAGATAGTTGAGCGCTTCACTTCCGCCGAGCTTGAAGCCTTTCGCCGGCGACGGCGACAGGCCAGTGCGGTCTATGACCTCCAGCCCCGCGCCTTCGAGCAATTCAGTCAGTTCCTCAGGCCTCAGGAACTGGTCCCAATCGTGCGTCCCGCGCGGCACCGCGCCGACGCGCTCGGCGGCTTCGACGAGCAGCAATTTCGACAGCGCCGTACGGTTCGGGGTCGACAGGATCATCAGTCCGCCGGGCCCCAGCCGCGCCGCGAGTTCGCCGATAAAGGCCGCGGGGTCGGTGACATGCTCGACGACTTCCATCGACGTGACGAGATCGAAGGTCGCGGGCGGCAGCGCGGCGAGTTCGCCGGCGAAATATTCGATTGCCAGCCCCTGCCCCGCCGCATGGTTACGCGCGGCTGCGATATTTTCCGGCGCCGCATCAACTCCGGTGACTTGTCCGCCCATCCGCGCAAGCGGTTCCGCGAGCAGCCCCGCGCCGCACCCGACGTCGATGGCGCGGCGACCCGCCAGTGCATAACGCTCGCGCGCATCGACATGCCAATGCGCATCGATCTGCGCGCGGATATAGGCGAGGCGCACCGGATTGAGCTTGTGCAGCATCGCCGAAGACCCGTGCGGATCCCACCAGTCGGCGGCGAGCGCGCCGAAATGGGCGGCTTCGTGCGGGTTGATCGTGGCAGCACTCATGCCCTGCGATGTGGCACCGCGCCTCGCGCCATGCAAGAAATTCTATCCGCCGCATATAAAGCCGGTCTTGCCATCGCCTTCCCCCTTCCGTAACGACGCGAGCGCCGCAGAAATGCTTGGAAAAGTTGCGGCCGAAACCAGTTCAGGAAAGCGGGGCGACATGGCGCGGATCGTGATGAAATTCGGGGGCACGTCGATGGCGGGCACCGAGCGGATTCGCACCGTGGCGAAACTCGTCGCGCGCGAAGTGGCGAACGGCAACGAAGTCGCGGTCGTGGTCTCGGCAATGGCTGGCGAAACCGACCGCCTCGTCAATTTCTGCCGCGAGGCAAACCCGCGTTACGACCCCGCCGAATATGACGTTGTTGTCGCCGCGGGCGAGCAGATCACCTCGGGCCTGCTCGCGCTGACGCTGCAGGCGATGGGCACCCCGGCGCGCAGCTGGCTCGGCTGGCAGCTCCCGATCCGGACCGAGGAAGCGCACGCCCGCGCACGCATTTCTGACATCGACACCGGCGCACTGGCCGCCGCGATGGCCAAGGGCGAAGTCGCGGTGATCCCGGGCTTCCAGGGCCTGATGGACGATGGCCGCATCTCGACGCTCGGCCGCGGCGGGTCGGACACCAGCGCGGTCGCCGTGGCTGCGGCGCTGAAGGCCGATCGTTGCGACATCTACACCGACGTCGACGGCGTCTACACGACCGACCCGCGCATCGTCGCGCGCGCGCGCAAGCTCGACTATGTCACCTATGAAGAAATGCTCGAACTCGCGAGCGTCGGTGCGAAAGTGCTCCAGACCCGCTCGGTCGGGCTCGCGATGAAAGAGGGCGTGCGCGTGCAGGTCCTCTCGAGCTTCGTCGAGGGCGATGAGGCTCCCAAAAAAGGCACGATGATCGTCAGCGACGAGGAAATAGAGGAACATCAGATGGAACGGCAGCTGATCACCGGCATCGCCCATGACAAGAATGAAGCGAAGATCATCGTCACGCGCGTGCCCGACAAGCCCGGCGCGGTCGCCAATATCTTCGGCCCGCTCGCCGCGGCGGGGATCAACGTCGACATGATCATTCAGAATGTCGGCCGCGAAAAGGGCGAGACCGACGTGACCTTCACCGTTCCCGCCACCGACCTGCTGCGCTCGATCGACCTGCTCGAAGCCGCGAAGGACAAGATCGGCTTCAACCGCATCATCAGCGACGACAAGGTGGCGAAAATCAGCGTCGTCGGCGTCGGCATGAAAAGCCACGCCGGGGTCGCGAGCACGATGTTCCGCGCGCTGGCCGACCGCGGTATCAATATTCAGGCAATCTCGACCAGCGAGATCAAGGTCAGCGTGCTGATCGACGAGGACGAGACCGAACTCGCGGTGCGCGTGTTGCACACCGCTTACGGGCTCGACGCCGACTAAGCCTATTCGGCCGCCGCTGGTTGCAGCGCGCCGCCCGCGCGGCTGCGCCGTCGCGCCTGCCCGATGAAATGCACCACCGCGATGTGGACCGCGAACAGACCGAACTTCGACGCCAGCGGGAATATCCCGACGAACAGCGGCCACCAGGCGGTGAAGAAGATCGCGACGACGAGGTTGAGGCCTGCGCTGGTGAACATCAGCGCCGCCCAGATCATGCCGAACCGGTCCATGACATCGCCGACCAGCGCCAGCTGTTCGGGCAGGATATAGCGATTGAGCCAGCCGCGACGCAGCATCACCGTCCCGACCACCAGATAGACGATCGTGGGTTTGGCCATCACGAAGCGCGGGTCGCCGGTGAAGAGCGTCGCCGCGGCGGTGAGCAGAACCGATGCCAGGCTGATCCACTGCAGCGCCGCGACCTTCTTGCCGCGCAGCAGTTCATAGCCGACGACCGCGATCGCAACCACAGTGCCGGCAATCGTTGCAGGCACGATCCCCGCACCGGCGACCAGCAGCACCGCAAAGACGATGACGCCGAGCGAATCAAACAGCATCGGCCCGAGAGCATGGAGCAAGGTTTTCATCGGAATGTCCTTTCCGGCTCAATGTTTCCACTGTCAATATTGACGATCGCTCCGGGGCGAGTCAAGCCGAAATTGACAGTGGAAACATTGCGCGGTTAAGCAAGGCCATGACCAAGCCCTATCATCATGGCGATCTGCGCGCGGCGCTGCTCGTCGCGGCCGAGGATATCGTAAACCGCGACGGCGTTGCCGGCCTGACATTGCGCGGCGTGGCGCGCGAGGTCGGCGCGTCGCACGCGGCGCCCAAAAATCATTTCGACGATCTCACGGGACTGGTCAGCGAGCTGGCGGCGGTCGGCTTCGATCGCTTCGCCGATCGTATGCAGTCCGCAGCGGCGCAGCACGCCGATCCCCAGGACAAGCTCAACGCGATCGGCCGCGCTTATGTCGAATTCGCGCTCGCCGATCCGGGGCTATTCCAGCTGATGTTCCGCGGCGAGCGGCTCGACAAGACGCGCCCCGCGTTGAACGAAGCCATGTTGCGCGCCTTCGCCACGCTGACCGGATCGGTCGCGGCGACCCACGCGGGCGACCCCGACGCCGAACGCGCCACCCGCGCCCACGCCGCGCGCGCGTGGAGCATGGTCCACGGCTTTGCGATCCTGCTGCTCGACGATCGCCTCAATCCGTTGCTCGACGCCGACGCGCCGCGCAAGGACGCGCTGGCGCTGCTCGACGACATGCTGGCGATGGACTGACCTCCTAGCGCAGCCACACCTTCGCCGTCACCGACAGGCCCGGGCGCAGCTGCGTCAGCGCCGCCTGCCCCGCATCGAGCCGGATACGCACGCCGACGCGCTGGACGATCTTGGTGAAATTGCCCGATCCGGGTTCGAAGGGCAGCAAGGTGAACTCGCTCGCCGATCCGGGCGCGAGGCTTTCAATCGTCCCGGTCAGCGGATCGCCGCCCAGCGCGTCGACCTTGACCTCGACCTTCTGCCCCGGCCGCATCTCGCGCGTCTGGGTTTCCTTGAAATTGGCGACGACATAGATCGAGCGCACGGGGACGACCGAGAGCAGCCGCGAGCCCGGCTGGACATAGTCGCCGACCTGGATGCGGCGATTGCCGACGACGCCATCGATCGGCGCGACGACCAGCGTATGCCCGCGATCGAGCTTCGCGAGCGCGAGTGCGGCGCGCGCCTTTGCCGCCGCCGCTTCGGCCGCTTTTACCTGGGCCTGCAAGATCGGTCCGCGGGCGCGGGTTACCGACGCCTCTTCGATGCTGGCGCCCAGATCGGCGCGCGAGCGTTGTGCTGTCGACGCGGCGCCCACCGCGGCCGCGTCGACCCGTTCGGCATCGCGCTTCGTCACAAATCCTTCGGCGACCAGCGTGTTGTAGCGCCGTCGATCGGCGGCCGCCCGCGCGGATTCGGCATCGGCCGCCGCGATCTGCGTGTTGATCGACCGGATATGCGCCGCCGCGAGCCGCTGATCGGCACCGAGCGAAGCGAGCGTCGCGCGCGCCGTTGCAACCTGCGCATCGGCGTCGGCAACCGCTGCTTCGGCCGCCAGAACCTGCGTTTCATAGTCGCGCACGTCGATGCGCACGAGCGGATCGCCCGCCGCGACCGCCTGATTGTCGCGCACCAGCACCGCGGTCACCAGTCCGCCGACGCGCGGCGCGACTTCGCTCGCGTCGGCCTGCAGATACGCATTGTCGGTCGATTCCGACGTGCGCGGTGCGGTGAGCCACCATATGCCCGCCGCGGCGATCAACAGCGCGATCAGCCCTGCCACCCCGGCCTTGCGCGGAACCGCAAAGCGCTTCTTGACGGGCGCGTCGACCTGGATCGTCACCGGCGCGTTCACTGGCTCAGCACCAGCAGCGTCGAGGTCGCGGTGGCCAGCACACGCCCCGCCTCGTCGGTGATCTTCGCTTCAGAAAAAGCAACGCGGCTACCGATCGATATCACCCGTCCCTCGGCGCGAACCTTGCCGGTCTGGCCCGTCATCGGCTTCAAATAGCTGGTCTTGAGTTCGAGCGTCGTCATCGCCTGATCGTCGGCAAGCCGGGTCACCACCGCGATTCCGCAAGCCGAATCGAGCAAGGTCGCGGCATAACCGCCGTGGACGAAGCCCATCGGATTGAAATGTTCGGGGCCCGGAACACCCTCGAAAGCGGCCCAGCCCTCACCCGCATCGACCAGTTGGAAGCCCAGCGTCTCGCCGATCGGCGGACGGCCGCCCGAGGCGATCAGCCCCTGCACCTTTGCGAGCGTCATTGTGCGATCTCCAGTCCGTAACGCGCAACAATGCTCGCATGCGTGTCGCTCAGCATCGCGTCGGACAACCCCGGATCACCGACAGCGCGGGCCAGCGCAACGCCGCCGACGAGCTGCGCGAGCAGCGCATGCGACTCGGCTTGCGGATCGGGATAACCAAGCGTTGCCAACGGCCCCGCAAGGCGGCTCACGATCCCCTCGACCCCCGCGCCGAAACGTTCGCGCGTCGCGGGCAGCGATCGCGCAAAATCGCCCGACAGCGTCGGCAGCGGGCACCCCCGGTCGCGGCTGTCGCGATGCGTGGGCGACAGATAGAAATCGACATAGGCGCGCAGCACCGCGCGCGGATCGCCCGCCGCATCGATCCGCTCGGTGCGTTTACGCGCATCGGCGAACATCGCCCCGATCGCTTCCTTAACCAGCGCGTCTTTCGACGGAAAATGCGCGTAAAAGCCGCCGTGGGTCAGTCCCGCGCGCGCCATGATCCCCGACACCGCGACATTGTCGGGGCCCTTGGCGCGAATTTCCTTCGCCGCCTCTTTCAAAACGCGCTCACGCGTTTCTGCCTTGTGAGTTTCCGAATAGCGCACTTGTCGACTCCCTTTATATGACGCATATAATATAAAGACGACAGGAGACAAGACCCATGGCCTCCATCCCGCTTTCCCCCACTGCCGCAGACGCGCCGTTCAACCCGGCGGCGATGCCCGATGCGCGCAAATATCTGATCTTCGCGGTGATGGCGTTCGGCCAGTTCATGGCGCTGATCGATATCCAGATCGTCGCCGCATCGCTCAACGAGGTCCAGGCCGGGCTCAGCGCCGGGCCCGACGAAATCAGCTGGGTGCAGACCGCCTATCTGATGGCCGAACTCGTCATGATCCCCTTCTCGGCCTTCCTCGCGCAGGCGCTGTCGACGCGCTGGCTGTTCGCGACATCGGCGGGGCTGTTCACGATCGCCAGCATGCTCTGCGGGCTCGCGTGGAACATCGAATCGATGATCCTGTTCCGCGCGGTGCAGGGTTTCGTCGGCGGCGCGATGATTCCGACGGTATTCGCGACGGGCTATATGCTGTTCGAGGGCAAGCAGCGCGCGATGATCCCCGCGATCCTTGGCATGGTGTCGGTGCTGGCGCCGACGCTCGGCCCGACGGTCGGCGGCTGGATCACCGATGCAATGGGCTGGCGCTGGGTGTTCTTCATCAACGTCGTGCCCGGCGCCGCGGTGACGCTCGCGATCATCGCATTGGTCAAGATCGACAAGCCGAACCTGCCGATGCTGCGCCGCATCGATTGGGTCCACCTCGCCTCGATGGCGATCTTCCTCGCCGGGCTCGAATATGTGCTCGAGGAAGGACCGAAGCATGAATGGTTCAACGAACCGTCGATCGCGATCGCCGGATGGCTGTCGTTCGTCGCCTTCGGGCTGTTCCTCGAACGCTCGTTCCGCTCGGACGGGCCGATCGTGAAGCTGACGCCGTTCCGCAAGCCGACCTTCGCTTTCGCCTGCGTGTTCAACCTCGTGATCGGTTTCGGCCTCTACGCCAGCACCTATCTGGTGCCGATCTTCCTTGGCCGGGTGCAGGGATATAATGCGTCGGAAATCGGCACGACGGTCTTCGTCTCGGGGCTGGCGCAGCTGCTCGGCGTTCCGCTCGCTGCCATATTGTCGCAGCGCGTCGACCCGCGCATTGTCATCACTTTCGGGCTCAGCCTGTTCGCGGTCGGCCTCTGGATGTTCAGCTTCATGACCCCCGAATGGGGCTTTGCCGCACTGTTCTGGCCGCAGGTCGTGCGCAGTTTCGCGATCATGCTGTGCATCGTTCCCTCGGTCGGGCTCGCGCTCGGCAATTTCGAGGGGCCGGAATTGCGCTATGCCTCGGGGCTGTTCAACCTGATGCGCAACCTCGGCGGAGCGATCGGCATCGCGCTGGTCAACACCTGGCTCGGCGACGGTCTGCGATTGCACATGCTCCGCCTGTCGGAGGCGCTCGGCCGGTCGAGCGAGGCCGCGAACGAAGCCGCGGCGGGGCTCGCGCAGCATATCGGCCATTATGTCGCCGACCCGGCGCTCGCGGCGCAGATGGCGGGGTCGACCCTCGCGCACGTCATCGGTCGCGAAGCGCTGACGCTCGCTTTCGACGACGTCTTCCGCCTGATGTCCTGGATCTTCCTCGCCGCGCTGGCGATGGTACCCTTCTGCAAGCCCCCGCCGATCGGAGGGCCGGCGCCGACCGACGCGCACTAGCCCCAAAAAAGACCCGCCCCCAGGCCCATGTCCCCGGGGGCGGGTCCGCGACCCGTCGTCTGGCTATGCGCTCAGGCGAGGTCGAAACGGTCGGCGTTCATCACCTTGGTCCAGGCCTTGACGAAGTCCTTCACGAACTTCTCTTCATGGCCGCTCTCGGCATAAACCTCGGCGACCGCGCGCAGTTCCGAGTTCGAACCGAATACCAGGTCGGCGCGGGTGGCGCGCCAGGTTTCGCCGCCGCCCTTGCGGTCGGTGGCGATATATTCCTGGTCGTCCGAGCCATCGACCGCCTTCCAGACATTGGTCATGTCGAGCAGGTTGACGAAGAAGTCGTTCGTCAGCTGGCCCGAGCGTTTGGTGAAGTGGCCGTGGCCGCGTTCGCCATGATTGGCGCCGAGCACGCGCAGCCCGCCGACCAGCACGGTCATCTCGGGAACCGAGAGGCCGAGCAACGATGCCCGGTCAAGCATCATTTCCTCGGTCTTCACCGCCAGCTTCTTTTTGCCAAGATAGTTGCGAAAGGCGTCGGCCTCAGGCTCCATCACCGCAAAGCTCTCGGCATCGGTCTGCGCGTCACTCGCATCGCCGCGCCCGCCGGTGAACGGCACCGCGACATTGAAGCCCGCATCCTTGATCGCCTTTTCCAGACCGACGACGCCGCCAAGGACGATCGCATCGGCGATCGACAGATTGCCGCGCAGCCCGTCGAGCGTGCTCAGCACCTTGCCGAGGAGCGCCGGTTCGTTGACGTCCCAATCCTTTTGCGGCGCGAGGCGAACGCGGGCGCCATTGGCGCCGCCGCGGTGGTCCGACTTGCGATAGGTGCTCGCCGAAGCCCAAGCGGCTTTGATCAGCTGGCTGACGGTCAAGCCGCTATTGGCGATCTTGTCCTTTACCGCCGCAATATCGGCATCCGAAGGCGTGGTGCCGACGGGAATGGGATCCTGCCAGATCAGGTCTTCGCCGGGCACTTCGGGGCCGAGGTAGCGGACCTTGGGTCCCATGTCGCGATGGGTCAGCTTGAACCAGGCGCGCGCGAACGCATCCTTGAACGCTTCGTGATCGGTCCGGAATTTCTCGCTGACCTTGCGGAACTCGGGATCCATCTTCAGCGCCATGTCGGCGGTCGTCATCATCGTGGGAACCTTGACGTTCGGATCCCACGCCGCCGGGGCCATATCCTCCGGCTTCTGGTTGATCGGCTGCCACTGCTGCGCGCCCGCGGGCGAGTGGACGAGCTCATAATCATAGTCGAGCAGCAGGCGGAAATAATTTTCCGACCATTCGGTCGGAGTGTTGACCCACGACCCCTCGATGCCGCTCGTCACGCTATGCTCGCCGATGCCGCCGCTGTCGTGGCTGCTGACCCAGCCGAAACCCTGCGCCGCCAGATCGCCGCCCGAGGGCGCCGCGCCGAGCAGCGAAGCGTCGCCATTGCCGTGCGCCTTGCCAAAGGTATGGCCGCCCGCGGTCAGCGCGACGGTTTCCTCATGGTTCATCGCCATGCGCTCGAAGGTTTCCTTCATGTCACGCGCCGACAGAAGCGGATCGGGATTGCCGCCCGGACCCTCGGGATTGACATAGATCAGGCCCATCTGGATCGCGGCCAGCGGCCCTTCGATCTCAGCGAACCCCTTGTCGGGGTCGATGCGGGTCTGAACACCTTCGTTCACCCACTTGTCTTCGCTGCCCCAATAAATGTCACGCTCGGGCTCGAACACGTCGGCGCGGCCGCCGCCGAAGCCAAACACCGGGCCGCCCATGCTTTCGATCGCGACATTTCCGGTCAGGATGAACAGGTCGGCCCAGCTGATCTTGTTGCCGTATTTCTGCTTGATCGGCCACAGCAGGCGGCGCGCCTTGTCGAGATTGCCATTGTCGGGCCAGCTGTCGAGCGGCGCAAAACGCTGCTGCCCGCTGTTGGCGCCGCCGCGGCCGTCAGCGGTGCGATAGGTACCCGCGGCGTGCCACGCCATGCGAATAAAAAACGGACCATAATGGCCATAGTCGGCGGGCCACCACGGCTGGCTGTCGGTCATCAGGGCGGTCAGATCATTCTTCAGCGCCTGATAGTCGAGCAGCGCGAACGCCTTCGAATAGTCGAAATCATCGCCCATCGGGTTCGAAGGGCCGTTCGGGGTCAGGACTTCGGTCGCCAGCATGTCGGGCCACCAATCCTTGTTGGTGCGGCCGAGCATCGAACGCACGCCGCCGGGCTGGTGGACGGGGCAGCCGCTTCCGATGGGGGTCTGGTCGTTCATGCAGTCTCTCCTTTTATGGTTTGGGGATGCTGGCGCGACAGGGTGACGAGCACATGACGTGCGGGCGACTTCGGGGTCGCCAGATGGTTTGTCGTGCGGGCGCGTGGCGAGTCGATGCCGTCATCCTTTCGCTATGACCCATGGACGATAGGCCCCGCTTCCCAATCGACCTAAACGAATAAGCTGAATTCAGTGATTGAGTGGTCCGATTACAAACGCGGAGGCGCGGCAAACGTCGAGACGTCCATCGCGGAACAGGAACGGCCCGACGAAAGGCCGGAACATCTGACGGAACATCGAACAGGGCCGGTGGGTTGACCGGATGCCGCATCGTTAAATCACGCGGCAAAAGGAGATGGAAAGTGGCTAACACCCCCAACCAGCAGAATGAGAAGAAACCGCAGGCGGATCGCGACGAAGAGCAGCGCCGCCAGCAACAGCAGCAGGGCGGCCAGGATCGTCAGCCTGGCAGCGACCAGCGCCCCGATCAGGGTCGCCAGAACCCGCAGCAGCGCTGACGCCGTCAGCCGGCACGAGAAAGGGCCGCCCTCGCGGGCGGCCCTTTTCTTTTGGCGATTTGAAACGCGCTTAGAAGCTGAACTTGACCGTTCCACCCCAGGTTTGCGGATCGCCCGGCTGGCCGGCGATCAGGCCGACGTTGCCCGGTGCGACCTGCAGCGTCTCGATATAGTTCACATCGAACGCGTTGCGGACCCAGCCGAAAACGTCGACCCCGTCGGCCCGGAAACCGACGCGGAAGTTGGTCAACGCATAGCCTTTGACGTCGGTGTAGATCGACGGCGATGCATTGGAATTCCAGTGCGAGCGATAATTGCCGTCGACGCCCAGATAAAGCTGTCCGTCCTTCGCCAGCAGCGTGACCGGGGCGTTGGCCTCGGCACCATAGGAGAAGGCCCATTTCGATACGCCGGGCAGGTCGGCGCCGGAAATGTCGCACTGCCTCGGGCTGAGCGCACCCGGGACACCGGGCTGCGAATAGTCGGGCGTCGCGCCCACCGGCTGGAGCGTGCCACCCGAAAGCTCGGGCGGACAGGGCGCGTTGACGAACTTCTTGTACTTGGCGTCGGTGTAGGCACCATTGGCATAGGCCGTGAAGCGGTCGCTGGCGCGGATCTTGAAGTCGGCCTCGATACCTTGCGAGACAACCTTTTCGGCATTGGCCAGATAGCCGCGAACGGTGCCGAACTGGCCGCCGTTCACCGTTGCCTGGAAATTCTTGATCTCGGTGCGGAAGGCCGAGAGGTTGAACGTCGCCAGACGGTTGAAGAACGAGGTTTTGAGACCGATCTCGTAGTGGTTGACCGATTCCGGCTTCACCGTGCTGGCCGACAGTTCGGGCAGGTTGGTGGCGCTGTTGAGCGGCAGGCCATTCTGGTTGATACCGACGGTTTTGAAGGTTTTCGCATAGGTCGCATAAGCGAGAATATCCGGCGTAACCTTGTAATTCACATTGAGGTCGTAGCTGAAGTTCCAGTCGCTGACCGATGGCGACGTGCTCTGCGGCTGATAGACGCCGCACTGCGCGGCAAGCGCGCTGTTCGTTACCAGCGGCGGCGTACAGTCGAGAACCTGTCCGGCGCCATTGGTTACGACGCGCTGGTAGAAGCCGGACTTCTTGTCATAATTGACGCGAATACCCGGCTGAATGGTCAGTTCGGGCGTCAGCTTATAGCTGAGCTGACCATAGAGTGCCGCACTCGTGCTCTTCAGGAACTGCGTGTTGGTTGCGGTCAGGCCGTTGAGGATGGCGGGATTGTTCGCGCCCTGCGCCGCCGTCAGGCTCCACAGACTCGCGTTCGGACCTTGCTGCTCGGTACCCTGGGTATCGATCCGCTGCTTGAAACCGAACAGCCCGACGACGAAGTCGAGCTTGTCCCCGGAATAATTGTATCGGAATTCCTGACTGTACTGATCCTGCTGCGACGGGTTCTGCGACCGCGAGACGATCGACGCGCCGGTGAAGTCGCGGTCATTCTCTGGCTTCCAGTCCCAGAACCGCCAGGCGGTGATCGAGGTGAAGGTGCCGGGACCGACGTCCCACTTCACCTTGGCCGAAACGCCGCCGATCTTGTTGCCCGCGTTAAGGCTGGCATCGATGTCGGTCAGGCGGTCATATACGTTGCGGCTGGGCACCGTAAAGCTCTGGCCGGGATTCGCGGTATTGAGCGCCGCAATCAGCGCATCATACTGGCGGTTGAGCGCGCGCTGCGTCCTGCCGACGCGAACGAACGCCGTGCCATAACCTTCGGGATCCTGCTTGCTGTAGTCGCCCGACAGCGTGATGCTGAGATCTTCGCTGGGCTTGAACAGCAACTGGCCGCGAAGGCCGAGATTGTCCTGTTCGTTGATCCAGCGGTCGCTCGTGACATTGAAAAGCGTGCCGCGCCGGCTGGTCGCCGCGATGGCGATGCGAGCGGCGATGGTATCGGTCAGCGGACCGGAGACCGCCGCCTTGGCCTGCCGGTAATTGAGATTGCCGACGCTAAGCTCTGCCCGGCCCTCAAAATCGAATGTCGGCTGGTTGGTCGTGATGTTGATCGCGCCAGCGGTGGTGTTCTTACCGTACAGCGTGCCCTGCGGCCCGCGAAGAACCTCGACCTGATCGACATCGAGGAAATCGAAAGTCGCGGCGGCGACGCGCGAATTATAAACGTCATCGACATAAATGCCGACGCCCTGTTCGAAACCATCGCTGGTCAGGCCATACGGCACACCGAGACCGCGGATGTTGACCGATGTGTTGCGCGGGTTGGTGGTGTAGACCTGCAACGTCGGCGCGAGCTGCTGAAGCTTCACGACGTTGAAGTTGCCCGTCGCCTCGATCGAATCGCCGCGGATAACGGAAATCGCCACCGGCACTTCCTGCGCGGTTTCCTGGCGGCGGCGCGCAGTGACGATGATGATGTCGCCGCGGCTGACGTCGTCGGCCTGGTCGACAGCATCGGCTGTGCCCACCGCCGCTTCTTCGCCCGCCGCGAGCGTGGCCTCTTCGGCTGCTGCCTGCCCGGGCAGCATCAAGAGGAAAGACAGCGTCAGAATGGATGCCGGCGCTCGCCGGCGGATGGACGGATATTTCGCAGTCATGGATGATTCCTGTTGCAATAGAAAATCACCACATCCGGGGGTCCGGTCTGCGGCAGATAGGGGGAAATGCGCCCCCGTTGGGAGATGTTGAATCAGTTGGGGTAACGGTGGCGCTCGGTGACATCGACCTGCACCAGCCGTCCTTCGTGGACGGTGAGCTGAATCGCGCCGAACTTCAGCCTGTCGAGTGCTTGGAGCACCGTCTGAATGGCGCGCGGCACCTCTTCGGAGCCGCCTTTGGCGACCTCCTTGATAGCGCTCATGATAATTCCTTTCCCTTTTGGATTCGCCGCCGCACTTTATTCCAAGTGAATTAGTAGACAATAATTGATTTGCTTTCTGCGCCGAAAGGTTGGGTTGTCGCGTCAAAAGGATTCAGGCGCGCGACAGGCCGAGGGAGCCGATTATCGCAATCCATTGCGCCCGCGCCCCAGTGCTGGCAAAGGCTGGCTCAATGAGCAAAATTAACGATCTGATGGCTCGCGGGACCGAGCTTCTCGGCAGCGACTATGCCATTCTCTGCGGTGCGATGAGCTGGGTTTCCGAACGCCATCTGGTCAGCGCGATCAGCAATGCCGGCGGGTTCGGCGTGATCGCGTGCGGCGCGATGACGCCCGAGCTGCTGGACGCCGAGATAGCGGCGACCAAGGCGCTGGCGACGCGCAATTTCGGGGTGAATCTGATCACGATGCACCCGCAGCTGTTCGAGTTGATCGATGTCTGTGCAAAATATGACGTCGGTCATGTCGTGCTCGCGGGCGGGCTGCCGCCCAAGGGCAGCCTCGAGGCGATCAAGGCATCGGGCGCGAGTGTCATCTGCTTTGCGCCGACGCTGGCGATGGGCAAGAAGCTCATCCGATCGGGCGTCGATGCGCTGGTGATCGAGGGGATGGAAGCTGGCGGACACATCGGTCCGGTGTCGACGAGCGTGCTAGCGCAGGAAATCCTGCCGACGCTCGCCGACGAAGTTCCGATCTTCGTTGCCGGCGGCATCGGCCGCGGCGAGGCGATCGCCGCCTATCTGGAAATGGGCGCGTCGGGTGTTCAGCTCGGCACACGCTTCGTCTGCGCGATCGAGAGCATCGCGCACCCCAATTTCAAAAAAGCCTTCCTCCGCGCTTCGGCGCGCGAGGCAGTGGCGAGCGTTCAGATCGACCCGCGCCTGCCCGTCATCCCGGTCCGCGCGCTCAAGAATGCCGGAACCGAAGCGTTCACTGCGAAACAGCGTGAAGTCGCGAACAAGCTGGACAGCGGGCAAGTCGACATGATGCAGGCACAGCTCGAAATCGAACATTATTGGGCGGGCGCGCTGCGCCGCGCGGTGATCGATGGCGACGTCGAAAATGGTTCGTTAATGGCAGGGCAATCTGTCGGTATGGTATCCGAAGAAGAGAGTGTGGCGACAATCGTCGCATCTCTGGTGCAACAGGCCGAAGCCGCGTTGCACGCTCGGGGTTGATGCCGCATGGTGATGCGGCTGGGGAGTGGGTCATGAATTTATCGCGGAAGATCATCGTAGCAGGGTTGCTGGCGAGCGTGGCCGCCTGCGCGCCCAAACCCCCGCCGCCGCCCCCGCCACCCCCGCCGCCGGCCGTCGTCATCGTCGTGCCGCCGCGGCCTTATCCGCCCGGCAATGCCGCGGTAACGCAGATCCTGCCCGGACGCGGGATGGATGGCCGGTTCGTCACTGCGAACAGCAACATCACCGGTGACCGCGCCTTCTGGCAGCTGAAGATCGGGCTCAACGTTGCCGCGATCGGCTGCCGCGGCCTTGAGGAAACGACGCTCGTTTCAGCGTATAACAATATCATCAAGACCCACGGCAAGGTGATCAAGTCGACCGAAAAGTCGGTGATCAGCCAGCTCGGCAAGGATAACAAGAACAACGGCATTGCGCCGCGCGACCGCCTGTCGACACAGCTGTTCAATTATTTCGCGCAGCCGCCGGCGCAGCGCGCTTTCTGTGCGCGCGCCAATGAGATTGCCCAGCTGGTTTCGGCCACGCCGACCGCGCAGCTCGTCGAACAGGCCCCCGCGCATCTGGCGCGGCTCGACCAGCCGTTCCAAGAATTCTACGAAGCCTATGCCAAATATCAGTCCGACGCCGTCGCATGGGACGCCAAATATGCGCCGCCGCCGTCGATCATGAGCGCACCGGCACCGGTCGGTCCGACGGTCACGACCGGCACGACCCCTGGCACGTTGGCTGCGGTCCCGGCTGCACCAACGGGGAACCACTGACGCCGCCTTTGCGAGACGTCATAATAGATCGCACAATCGCGCGCGGGGTATTGGCGCGGATCGCATCCATCTGTTAGCAGGGATGCGATGACCAACGCCCCGCCTCCGCCCTCGTCGGCCGCCCAGTCGGCGCGCACCATCCTGACCCGGCTCCACGAGGTAATGGCATCGCGCGCGAATGCCCAGGGCAAGCTGAACCAGGTTGTCGGCATCATCGGCGAATGCCTCGATAGCGAGGTCTGCTCGATCTACCTGCTGCGCGAAGGCGCGCTCGAACTTTATGCGACGCGCGGGCTGAAACAGGAGGCCGTACACGTCACCCGCCTAGGGCTTGGCGAGGGGCTGGTCGGCATGATCGCCGATCAGATTGAGACGTTAAACCTCGACGAAGCGGCGGCGCACCCCGACTTTTCCTATCGCCCCGAAACCGGCGAGGAATTGTTCCACAGCTTTGCCGGCGTGCCGATCATCCGCCGCGAACGTGCGGTGGGCGTGCTATGCGTCCAGCACAGCGACCCGCGCCGTTATGACGACATCGAGATCGAGACGTTGCAGACCGTCGCGATGGTGCTGTCCGAACTCATTTCGAACGCCGATCTGGTCGATACCGCGGCGCGCACCGACGCCGCCGCGGCCGACCAGTCGGCGCAGCGGCTGAACGGACAGAAACTGGTCGACGGCATGGGGGCCGGGGTTGCGGTGTTCCACCAGCCGCGGATCACGATCGAGCATACCGTCGCCGACGACACCGAGGCCGAACGCCACCGCGTCTATGCCGCGTTCGACAAGATGCGCGAACAGATCGACCGCATGGCGAGCCAGGCCGATTTCGGCGTCGGCGGCGAACATGAAGAGGTCATCGAGACCTACAAGATGTTCGCCTATGACGAAGGCTGGTCGCGACGGATCAACGAAGCGATCGACAGCGGCCTGACCGCCGAGGCGGCGATCGAGCGTGTCCAGCAACGCACCCGGATGCGGATGCGCCAGATCGACGACCCGTTGCTGCGCGACCGGATGCACGATCTGGAAGATTTGTCTAACCGGCTGATCCGCATCGTGTCGGGGCAGATGGGCACCGCGGCGCAAATGGGGGGCCTGCGACAGGATTCGATCCTGATCGCGCGCAACCTCGGCCCCGCCGAGCTGCTCGAATATGACCGCCGCCGGTTGAAGGGGGTCGTGCTCGAAGAGGGCTCGCTCACAGCCCATGTCATCATCGTCGCACGCGCGATGGGGGTGCCGGTGATCGGTCGCGTCAGCGACGTTCGGGCCTCGATCCGCGAAGGCGATTTGCTGCTGCTCGATTCCGCCGCGGGGTCGGTGCATGTCCGGCCGACGCAGGCCGTGCAGGACGCCTTCGACGCCAAGCTGGAAGTGTCGCAAAAGCGCCGCGCCAACCTCGCCTCGCTGCGCGACCTGCCCGCGGTCACCAAGGACGGCGTGCCGATCGAGTTGATGATCAACGCCGGGCTGCGCGAGGATATCGCCGCGCTCGACCTGACGGGCGCGCGCGGGATCGGGCTGTTCCGCACCGAATTCCAGTTCCTTGTGTCGGCGACTTTGCCCTCGCGCGACCGTCAGCAGCGACTCTACCGCGACGTGCTCGATGCGGCGGGTGACCGGCCGGTGATCTTTCGCACCGTCGACATCGGCGGCGACAAGGCCCTGCCTTATATGAATGTCGGCGACAGCGCGCAGGAAGAGAATCCGGCGATGGGCTGGCGCGCGCTGCGCCTCGCGCTCGAACGCGAAGGCCTGTTGAAAGTACAGGCTCGGGCGTTGATGGAGGCCGCCGCCGGCCGCACGCTCAACGTCATGTTTCCGATGGTGTCGGAGCCGTGGGAATATGAAGCCGCGCGCAACCTGTTCGTCGGCCAGCGTGCATGGCTTGCGAGCCACAACAAGAAGCTGCCGGTCGCGATCCGTTACGGCGCGATGCTCGAGGTTCCGGGCCTGCTCGAAACGCTCGACCTGATGCTGCCGCACCTCGACTTCCTGTCGGTCGGGACCAACGATCTGACACAATTCCTGTTCGCCGCCGACCGCGCGCACCCACGCCTCGCCGAACGCTATGACTGGTTGTCGCCGATCGTCATGCGCTACCTTGCGCGTGTCGTCCGCACGGTATCGGGATCGAAAGTGGCGCTGGGGGTTTGCGGCGAAATGGGCGGGCGGCCGCTCGAGGCCATGGCCTTGCTGGGTGTCGGCATCGAGCGGCTGTCGATCACCCCGGCCGGCGTCGGTCCGGTCAAGGCGATGATCCGCTCGCTCGACCTCGGCGCGCTCCGCGCCGACATGGCCGCGATCCTTGCCCAACCGACCTCCAACCCGCGCGGCCAGTATCAGGCGTGGGCCGAGCAGCATCGGGTCGATCTGGGCGATTAAGGCCTTTCCGCCCCCAAATTAACCTTTCGACAGGGATGTTTTGGTTAATACACTCTTGCACCCGTTTGGGAGGCTGGAGAAAATGATGCAGTTGGTCAAACGGTCCTACGCCGGGGTCATGCAGACGATCGCGAATCTTGGCCCGATGGAAAAGCTTAGCGAAGACGCGCGACACAGCGATGAATATGGCTGGTTGCGCTGGTCGGCATCGCTGCTCGCCATCCACGACATCGAACGCATGATCGCACTGGGTCTGCCCTGGTGGAACGTCGCGGCAACGCGCGAAGTCTCAGAATTCCTCGGCGCGCGACCCAAGGCGCGGGTCTTCGAATATGGCGCCGGCGCCAGCACGATCTGGCTCGCGCGCCATGCCGCCAGCGTCGTATCCGTCGAGCATCACGCCGAATGGCACCAGCGGCTGACCAAAGAGGTCGCGCATTTCCCGAATATTCAGTTGCAGCATCGCGAGCTCGACGGCGACGATTATATCGGTGCCATCGATACGGCAGACGGTCCGTTCGACCTGATCGTCGTTGACGGACGTCGCCGCACCGAATGCCTGGCACGCGCGATCCCGCATCTGGCGCCCGGTGGCATCATCCTGCTCGATGACAGCGGTCGCGGCCGGTATCGCAGCGCCATCGAGAATTGCGGGC
Organism: Sphingopyxis sp. Soil_C_28; assembly: GCF_057657055.1. NCBI lineage: Bacteria > Pseudomonadati > Pseudomonadota > Alphaproteobacteria > Sphingomonadales > Sphingopyxidaceae > Sphingopyxis > Sphingopyxis sp. Soil_C_28. The sequence goes on along the minus strand of NZ_JBDGJE010000002.1, from coordinate 1,031,458 downwards.
TCAAGGAGCGCCGCTATTTCGGTCGCTCTTATTGCGTCCCCTACCCCGATTTCACCAGCATCCTTTATGGCTGAGACCGGCGCGGCGCGGCGTCGCCCACCCCTCGACCGGATCGGACGGTGGGTCGGCGGTGCAGCGCTGGCGGGCAGCGTCGTCTTTATCGCGGAACGGTTGTGGCGCCTCGACTGGTCGACGCTCCAGCCCCATGCGTCGTGGAGCCTCGCCGGCGCATTGATCGGCGCGCCCCTGCTCTTTGCCGCCGCCGACCGTGCGCTGGCGCACGCGTGGACCGCACTGGTCGATCCCGAACATATCCATCCGCGCCGCGACATGGCGCGCATTTATGCGCGTGGCGTGTTGATGAAATATCTGCCGGGATCGGTCTTCCAATATATCAGCCGCCAGGTCGAGGGCGCGAAGACCGGCATCGCACATAAAAAGCTCGCGAAGTCGGCCTTCGTCGAAGTCGGCCTGCACCTGGTGAGCAGCATGACGGTTGCCGCCCTGTGTGTCAGCTTCGACCGCTCGCCCGCCATTGCAGGCGTTGCGGCAGGAATACTGGTCGGCGCATCGCTCGCCGCGCGGCGGCCGTTATTGACCGCATTGGCTTTTCAGATTCTTGCTTTTTCGGCCTTTGCGCTTGCGGCCGCATTGCTCGGCGCGGTGATCCTGCCTGCCGGGACGAGCCCTGCGCATTTTGCCGCGCTCTTCCTGCTGGCATGGCTTGCCGGCTTCGTCGTGCCGGTCGCCCCGGGCGGCATCGGCATTCGCGAAGCGGCGCTTCTCGCCCTCGCCGGCACCGGACTGCCAGCGGCCGCCCTGATGGCAACGACGTTGACGCTCCGCGCTTCGTCGATCACCGGCGACCTTGGATATGGCCTCTTCACGCTGGGCAGACGCCAGAAGCTTTAAACGAAAGTCCGGGGCGGGGAGGAAAAACACGCCTTCCGGAAAGCTCTGGTTTTGGGGTCAGAACGGCATGAACAGCGGGCCGCCGTCATGGGGCTGCGCCGGCGGTTTGATCCCCTTGCCCCAGATAAGCCGCGACCCCCTGTCGCCGACCGTCGATGCCCGATAGACACCGCGATCGAGGTGGACGATCTGGCCTGGCGCGGTCACGCGGTCGCCGATCACGACGCTCGCGCCTTGCACCGTGTAAGATCCGGGCACCCGGATCTGGAACGCGTAATCGCGCGCATCGACCGGAATCTCCTCGCCGGCGATCCAGAACGGGCCCCACAGATGAACGAAGGTGTCGCGAATCGCCGCGAGATCGCCGGGAAGAAAGGCGGTAACGGGGGCGGTGCCCTTCAGCGCATCCTCGAACATATAATCGTCGTTGACCAGCAACGGCACGGGCGTTGACGCCATGGTCTGCTCAAGGCTCGGAAAACCACCCGCGAGATATTGATCGATCCCCCACGGCGTCATGAAAGCATTCGCCTTCGGGAAGCTTCCCAGCATCGCACAGCTGTCGAAATAGGCCACGCCGCCGGGAAACATTCCCTCTGCCACCCGCAGCATCTGTCGTTGGCGTTCGATGGTGTTCGGCGGTTCATTGTAGAAAACGAACGCGCCTCCCAGCAACAGCAGCGCAGCAATCGATATCGAGCGATAGCGTGCGACCAGTGATGCCAGCACCACCCCGCAAGCAACCGTCACGGGCGGCAGCATATAGACGTAAAAATAGGGCGCGGTGTTATGATAGAAAAACAGGCTGAGGATCGGCAGGTAAAATCCGGTCAGCGCCAGCTTTTCCGCCCTTGATCTGGCGGCTTTCCAGATGATGGCGGGAAAGGCCAATATGACGAGCGCAAGCACCGGTGAAAGCTGCACGCCTTTCACAAGCGACAGCCAATAGGTCACATAGCCGAAATGAAACATCTTGCCGCCCGCGCGCGAAACGACGCGCATCGCTTCGACGTCGCTGTTGCCGGCGAGACTGCTCGCATGCGCGAGATAGATCAGCGCGAACGAACCAAGCGCAGCGGCAGCGATGGCGATAAGCTGAAAGAATAGCCGCCGCTTGTTGTCTGCCTCGGTCCACAGGAGCCATGCGATACCCAGAAAGACCGGCGTATAAAGGATCGTCTTGATCGTCAGCATGGCAGCGATGCCGGCAAGCAAGCCGACGAGGAGGATCCGGCCGGCGTTCAACCGAAACCGCAGCAATATCCACGCCGCCGTCATCAACAGCGCCGCGGCGGGCGCGTCGAAACGGAACGAGGTGCCGTGCTGAAGTACATATCCGGCGGTGATGTAGATAAGCGCACAAAAGGCCGCGGGAACCTTCGCGACAAAACGCGATGCCGCGCCGATGATCGCGGCGGCAACGGCGATTTCGCACAGAAACATGAAAAGCCGGATCACGATGATGTGATCGACCCCGACGCCAGGAAGATCGACGACCCAGACGAACGCGCGCGTATAGAGCGTTTGCAGCGGTTCGCTCAGCGTGCCCTGCGCCAGTTTTTGCACCTGGCTATAATGGTAGAATTCATCCCAGTTGATCGCACGCGTCAGGGCAAGATAGAGATGGCCAGCCAGCGCAACGACGATACCCGCGAGCGGCCAGAACAGCGAATTTGCGTGCGGCAGCCGCGGGCCTCTGGACGAGACTGCGGCGGGAACACCGCCAGCGGATGTCGTCACGCGACGCCTTTCCGGCGGCTTGCGGCAACAGGCTCCTGCTTTTCCACAGGGGCTGGCAGGCGCTCCTCGATCTGGCGCAGACGAACGAGGCTCATCTCGATAAGCTTGCGGTTCGCAGCGATCAGGTCGGCGAGCACGCCCATGACGGCGACGATCGTGCCCAGCACAAGCAGCGCGCCGCCGATCACGAGCGATTGCACATGGCCGTCGCCGCCGCCCTGAAGATAGAAGATCAGAAACCGGACGATCGGCACGACACCGATGAACGCAATGGCAAGGCCCAGACCGACAAAGGCGCGAAGCGGGTTATAGGTCGTGTAGGCGCGCGCCATCGTGATGCCGGTGTTGACGATGAAACGCGGGATCGATTTGAACAGGCGCGACGGGCGCGTCGTGGCATTGGTGCGGATCGGGACGCTCAGGATCGACAGGCGCTTGCGCCCCGCCTGGATCAGCATGTCGGTCGTATAGCTGAATTCGGTCGTGATGTTGATGCGCTGCGCCGCGTCGCGGCTGATCGCGCGAAAACCGCTGACCGCATCGGAAATGTCCACATTCGCGAGGCGCTGAACCAAGGCGCTGCCCAATTCCTGCAGCCGGCGTTTGACGGGGCCGAAATGCGCATTGTCGCCGACACCGCGATCGCCAACGACGATATCCGCGCGCCCGTCGAGGATCGGCGCGACGATTTTGGCGATGTCTTCGCCGACATATTGGCCGTCGGCATCGGTGTTGACGATGATATCGGCGCCGGCGGCCAGCGCCGCATCGATACCCGAACGAAAGGCGGCGGCGAGGCCGCGGTTGGTGCGGTGACGGACAATATGGTGTGCGCCCCACATGCGGGCGACCTGCGCGGTATTATCGGTGCTGCCGTCATCGATAACGAGGATCTCGATCAGGTCGATCCCCTCGATCCTGCGCGGCAGCGCCGCGAGCGTGGCGGGAAGGTCTTCGGCCTCATTCAGACAGGGAATCTGGATGACAAGCTTCATCGCTTGGCCAAATCCATGCCGATAACCGCAGCCCATCGTCCCGATGTCTGCACGTCCTGCCCGTCCTGATCCATGGAAATTCCCCAAATCCGTGTCTCTGCGACCTAGGAGCTTGTGGTTAATATCCCGCTAACATCATGCCGTCCCGGTCATTGTCAGAGCGGCTGTGTTTATGTTATGTTCTCCACTCGATTCCTCGAGGAGAGAGTGATGAGCGACCAAGCCCCCCGTGCCAGCGGACAATGCCATTGCGGTGCGATCCGCTATTCGATGAGCACCGCCGTCCAGCACCATGCGTTATGCCATTGCAAGGATTGCCGTCGCCATTCGGGCGCGCCGATGGTCGGTTGGGGGCTGGTCGGGCTCGACGAGATCGAGATCAGCGGCACGGCCAAGATTTACGCATCGTCCGAACATGGCCGGCGGCACTTCTGCGACAATTGCGGCACCGGTCTCTTCTATTCCAATGACGCGATTTTTCCTGGTCAGATCGACGTGCAGATCGCGACGCTCGACGATCCCGACCTGATCCCGGCGCAGGCGCAGATCCAGACCGCCGAACGCATCGGCTGGATGGAAAAGCTTGGCGAGCTACCGACCTTCGAGCGTTATCCGCCCTTCGAATAGGGTCAGGGCGGGCCGTCGGCGACGACCACAGCCTTGACGAGCGCCGCGATATCCAAGCGGTTCTTGTCGTCGTCATAGCCTTGACGGACGATCACCAGCGCGCGCGACGGGATGACGACGATATATTGGCCGCGGTTGCCAAAAGCACCGAAAGCGTCGGCGGGGACACCAGCCGACTTGTTCAGGAGCCAGAAGCCCGCGCCATAGCCGAAGGGGCCCTCGGGCTGCGGCCCGCTGGGCGTGGTAACGAAGGCTCGCCAGTTTTCGGGCAGCACGCGCTGACCCTGCCATTCTCCGTCGTTCTGATAGAGCAGACCGAGCCGCGCGAGATCGCGCGCGGTCGTCCAGACCTGACTCGACAGGATATAATCGCCATCCTTGTCATGTTCGGCGAAGGTGCGCGTCATGCCGAGGCGATCGAAGAAGCTTGCCGGATCGAGCGGCGCATTCAGCGAGGCTTTGAGCGAAAGCACCGCGAGCATCGTGTCGTTATTCGCATAGCGATAGCGCGTGCCCGGCGGGTTCAGCAGCGGCCATTGCACCGTCCACTGGCGCACCGAAGCGCCGCCCATATAGATGGCGTCGCTGCGGTTGCCCGCGGTGTCGCTGGTGAGGCCGCTCGCCATCCGCATCAGCTGTTCGGTGGTGATCGCGGCACGCGGATCGCCGGGCGACTGCCATTCGGCAATCTTCGCGGGCGCCGTCACGTCGATGCGGCCCTGAAACACCGCATGGCCGATCAGCGTCGCCGCCATCGACTTGGCGACCGAAAAGGTGCGCTGCGCCGTATGACGGTCATGCCCACCCCAATAGCGCTCGACCGATATCTTGCCCTTCTTGACGATCAGCAGCGAACTGGTCCGCCCGCCGAAGCTTGCTATGTTCGTACCCACCTGATCGAAAGAAGTCAGCGCCCTCGCGATCGGCCAGCTCGCATCCTTGTCACCGAGCGGCCAGGGTCGCGCATCGAGATCAGGCCGCCGTCCGGACGGGGCCGCCGCAGCCGGCTGCGCGCCGATCGGCAGGGCGACGCAGCCTTCCCGCCCGCTCCACTCCGCGATCCGCGGCGGCATGTCGTCGCGGTAGCGCACGCTCACGCGCCTCGCTTTATCATCTACATCGGCCTTGAGCGCGCGGACGTCGGCTTCGATCTCGGGATAGATGCCCGTAAGCTCGTCGCGTTCGATCGCGTCGAGCGGCTTGCCCCCGCCGTTCCACAGCGACGAACAAACGAAGCCTGCACGGTAGCCAGCCGCCCAAGCGCGGTTCAGTTCGGCATTCATTTTCGCCGCGGGCGTCTGGGCATGGGCGGGAAGCGCGCAGCCCGTCAGTGCGAGGCCGATGATCAGCCGGCGGAACAGGTCAGGGCCGCTGGCCAAAACCCTGCCGCTGGGCCTTTTTCGCGCGGTCCCACCAGGCCCGGCGAAGGACATCGGCGACCCGTTCGGGATCGTCGGAGCCGAAGCGAACGAGAAGCGCGTGCCAGCCTTGATAATGCGGGGTCTGCCAGAAGGTGTCGGGATCGGTTTCAAGCAGAATTTCCTTCTCGTCGGGCCTGCACATCACGGCGAAACTGCCCCGCTCGCGCCCCGGCGATGCGAGCGCCTTGCCATTGAGCTTGGGACAGGGCGTGCCGTAAAAGGAGAGCATTTCAACATCGGGAAGCGCACAGGCAAAGGCGACCACATCGTCCCAGCTGTCGAATTTCAGCGTCATCGTGCCGTTTGCTCAGTCTTTCAATGTCCCGGCGGTGACCTCGACGTCGCGCCCCAACGGCTGCATGGGCTGGAAGCGCAGGCGCGTCAACACCAGCCGGTCGCCCCGAATATCGAGGTCATAGAACGCATTGCCGCCGCGCGGACAACAATTGCCGTCGCCATCGCGCGCGACCGGAACGACCGCGAACATCTCGTCGAACACGAATTGGGCCGGCCCACGCAGCCGATAGCCCTTTGGCAGCATCCCGCCCCCCTGCTCCGACCAACCGGACAGATCGACCCGGCGCCATTTGGGCGCCGCCGTATCGCTTATGAACAGCGCATCGGCGTTGCCGCCGCCGCTTCCCGCCATCGTGCCGCCGACGTGGATCAGACGACGCTTGTCGCCATGGATCACCAGATCGGGCGTCCCGATCGATCCCGAACTTTCGGCGAAGCCCGCGAGCGTCGCTTTCCCCGCCTTGTCCTGCGACAACAGCACAAGCATTCGCGCTTGCGGCCCGTCGCGCGGCGCAAGAAGCATTTTTTGCCAGAATAAGGGCGTCCCGCGATCGACGCTGTTGATCCGCCCGCTCGCCTCGACAGTGCAACGCCCGCCAAAATCGTACAGGCATCGTTGCGCGATGTTCGACACGCGCGCGCGCGTCAGCGCGATCTTCGCCGTCACCTCGACGGCGGTACATGTGGTTTCGATAGTGCCGCCTGGACAGGACAGGATCGGTGTCGCTGCAGCGGCAAGGACAAGCGCCAATGCCATGATGACTACCCCAGTTCCGGCGCGACCCGACGCAGCGGAAACTATACCTGTGCGGGGTTCAGGGCAAGGCCGGCGTCAGTCTGTCGCCCGCCGCCTTTCGTCCCACCAGGCGAGGCGTTCGGCAATGCGCTTTTCGAAGCCGCGATCGACGGGGCGGTAAAAATCGACCGGCGTCATCTCGTCGGGCCAGTAATTGTCGCCCGAAAAGCCGTCAGGGGCATCATGATCATAACTATAACCCTCGCCATAACCCAGCTCTTTCATCAGCTTGGTCGGGGCGTTGAGGATATTGGCGGGGGGTGCGAGGCTGCCGGTTTCGCGTGCTGCCGACCATGCTGCCTTTTGCGCTGCATAGGCCGCGTTCGATTTCGGCGCCGTCGCGCAATAGAGGCACGCCTGCACGATCGCGAGCTCGCCTTCGGGCGAACCGAGGAACTGATAGGCGTCCTTCGCGGCGAGGCATTGCACCAGCGCCTGTGGGTCGGCGAGGCCGATATCTTCGCTCGCGAACCGGACGATTCGGCGCAAAACGTAAAGTGGCTCCTCCCCCGCGACGAGCATCCGCGCCAGCCAGTAAAGCGAGGCCTGCGGATCGGAGCCGCGCAGCGCTTTATGCAGCGCCGAGATCAGGTTATAGTGACCGTCGCGATCCTTGTCATAGACGGGCATGCGACGATGCAGAAACTGCGCGAGTTCGGCGGGGTCGAGCGGGGTATCGATCGCGGTCGCGAACAGGGTTTCGACCTGGTTGAGCAGGAAGCGGCCGTCGCCGTCGGCGCTCGAAACCAAAGCGGCTTTCGCATCATCGGTGACGGGCAGAGCACGGCCGACCTCCGCCTCGGCACGCTCGACCAGCGTTGCCAGTGCCTCTTCACCGAGCCGGTTCAGCACCAGCACTTGCGCCCGCGACAGCAGCGCCGCGTTCAGCGCGAAGCTGGGATTCTCGGTCGTCGCGCCGACAAGGACCACGGTGCCGCGTTCGACATAAGGCAGAAAGCCGTCTTGCTGGGCGCGGTTGAAGCGGTGAATCTCATCGACGAAGAGCAAGGTCCGCTTACCCGCCGCCGCCATCCTCTCGGCATCGGCAAAGGCCTGCCGCAAGTCGGCGACGCCCGAGAATACCGCCGAGAGCGGGGCGAAACGCATGCCCACCGCCTCGGCGAGCAGCCGCGCGATCGTCGTCTTGCCGGTACCGGGCGGTCCCCAGAGGATGATCGACGACAATTGCCCCGCCGCGACCATCCGGCCGATCGCGCCCTCGGGTCCGGTCAGATGTTCCTGCCCGACGACGTCACGCAGGTCACGCGGGCGCAGCCGCTCTGCTAGCGGCACGGGCCCGGTGACACCGCCCTGTTCCACCGCGGACGCATCTTCGCCGAACAGATCCCCGGCCATCGGACGCTCAGCCCCGCCGCCGCTGTTTCTGGCGGATCAAGCGAATATAGGTGTCGGCGACCGCGTGATTGATCGCATCCCATTGATAGGCGCCACTTTCGAGGACCGCTGCCGCACCATGTTCGGCGCGCAGTTGGATATCGCGGCAATAGCGCTGGAGATGGTCGGCAAAACCCGTGATCGATCCGGGGGCGACGAGATAACCAGTCTGGCCGTGCTTGACGATGCTGGCGCTGCCGGTCGCGCGCGCCGCGACCACCGGCAGGCCGCACGCCATGGCTTCGAGGGTGACATTGCCGAAGGTTTCGGTGACCGACGGGTTAAAGAAGATATCGCACGAGGCGAGGGCATGGGCGAGATCTTCGCCCCCCTGGAAGCCGACGAAGCTGGCGTTCGGCAGGCGCGATTCGAACCATTCGCCCGCGGGCCCTTCACCGATCACGACGACCTTGTGCGGCACGCCGCGCCGCGCAAGCACATCGATCGCATCGGCGAACACGTCGAGCCCTTTTTCCATCACCAGCCGGCCGAGGAAGGCGATGGCGGGCACGCCGTCTTCGATGCCAAGCGAACGCCGCCATTCCATGTCGCGGCGACCGGGGTTGAAAACCCCCTGCTCGACGCCGCGGGTCCAGATGCCGATGTCGTAATTCATCCGCTGGTCGCGGAGCACCTGCGCAAAGCTTTCCGACGGCGCGATCAGCGCGTCGCACTTGCGGTATAGCTTGCGCAGCCAGGCCACGACGAGGGGTTCAAGGAAGGACAGGTTATAGTAGCGGAAATAGGTTTCGAAACGTGTGTGCACCGAACAGGCGACGGGCAGGCGACGTCGCCGCGCCCATGCCGCCGCCTGGCGCGACACGCGGTCGGGGCTGGAAATATGGACGATATTGGGCGCGAACGCGGCAATGTCCTCACGCACACGCGACGAAAAGGACACGGGAATACGATATTCGCTGCGGCCCGGAATTGCGAACGACGGCACGCTCACCAGATCGCCGGTCGGTTCGAAATCGGGGTTGGCGACGGTGGGCGAATAGACGCGCACCGCCGCGCCATGCGCCAGAAGATAGCCGACAAGGCGGTTCAGCGCCTTGTTCGCGCCATCGGTCGTCATGTTATAATTGCCGCTGAACAGGGCGATGCGAAGGTCGGAAACGTCCATCGCGCCTGCGCTAGTCCTTTGGACGGACAAAGGCAATTGCGTCAGAACTCGTCGGACCGGTCCGATGAAGCCTCAAGGTCGACGACCACCGGCGGATGGAGCCGCAGACGGTGAACGCGGCGCTCATCGGCCTCGGTCACCTCGATCCGCCAGCCGCTCGGGTGGAGCAGGATTTCGCCGACCTCTGGCACATGGCCAGCGAGCACCGCGGCGAGACCGCCCAGCGTATCGACATCCTCCTCGATCTCGGCAAGCCGCGGGTCGATCGCTTCGCCGATATCGTCGAGTTCGGCGCGCGCGTCGGCTTCCCAACAGCCTCCGTCACCCGGCGCGAACAGCGCGGTCGGCTCGTCGTCATGCTCGTCCTCGATCTCGCCGACGATTTCTTCGACCAGATCCTCGATCGTCAGCAAGCCTTCGGTGCCCGAATATTCGTCGATGACGATCGCGAGGTGCGTGCGTTTCGCGCGCATTTCGGCGAGCAGGTCGAGCACGCCCATCGACTGCGGGACGTAAAGTGGCTGGCGGATGAGGTCGAGTAGCGGCGGCGGCGGCCGCCCCTCGGCAAGCACCGCGAAAACATCCTTGACGTGGATCATGCCGACCACTTCGTCGAGGTTTTCGCGGTAGACCGGCAGGCGACTGTGTCCAGCTTCGGCAAATTGCGCGACGATTTCGTCAAAGCTGGCGCTTTCGGGGATCGCGATGATGTCGGCGCGCGGCACCGCGACATCGTCGACGGTCTGCTCACCGAAATGGAGCAGGTTGCGCAGCATCTTGCGCTCGATCGGCGAGAGATCGCCGACGACGCTGCTACCGCGCCGCTCCTGGCCCTCTTCCTCGGCCTCGTCGATGACGTCTTCGATCTGCTCACGCAGCGACGGCTCGTTGTTGCCGCCAAATAGCAATGTCCGGATTCCGGCCCAGAGGCCGGATCTACTGTCCTCTTCCGATCGGGTCGAAGATCCCTGGTCGTCGGGCATATGCGTGTCGTTTCCTGTGTTAATCGAGGTCCGCATATGGATTGGCGATGCCCAGCGATGCAAGCGCTTTCACCTCTAGCGCCTCCATCGCGCCCGCGCTGGCATCGTCCATATGGTCGTAACCGACGAGATGCAGCGTGCCGTGGACGATCAAATGGGTGGCGTGATCGATGATCGAGACCCCCTTTTCGTCGGCTTCACGCGCACAGGTTTCGCGCGCGAGCACGATGTCACCAAGCAGAATTTCGCCGTCGTCGCTGTTCGCGAGACCGTCGAGCAGGTCATCCTGCACCTGCGGGAAGGACAGCACGTTCGTAGGCTTGTCACGCCCACGAAAATCACGGTTGAGCGTATGGACCTCTGCATCGTCGGTCAGCCGCACCGCGACCTCGACCAACGGCGCCGCATCGGCAAGCGAGGCATAGGGCGTCAACGCCAACGCCGCCGCCACCGCCTCCCCTGCCCGCGCTTCCCAATCGAGCGCGTCGGGCCAAGGCGTCGCGGCATGGGTCTCAACGCTCAGCACGCAAGGTCTCGCGACAGAAAAGCGACCGAAAACTGCGCAACTTCACTCGGAAATCGTACGGCTTGGATATCGGAAGAACCGGGTAAATGCTCGATGCTGGTCATGGTCCGACGCTATAGCGGCGGCGCGATGTAGGACAGCGAAAAAACTGTCCACCAGCCGGACGCCGATAGGGCCGTACTGGTTTAGGCGTTCAAGGCGGCGTGCCAGTTTCAGCCAAACGCCATACCAAATCGCCGCGGGGTCCGTCTCGCTTGACGCCAGCGATGGTGTGTGGCTATGGTAATACACAGCATCAGCCACGACCCACCTCCAACTTTGGATCACCGAATAATGCTCAATAGATATTCTGCCGCAATCGGCCTGATTGCGGTTATGGGTGGACTTGCGAACAGCGCAAATGCCCAAACGCCAATTGTCGCGAATGCCAAAAGCAAAGCCATTGCAATCGAACAGCTGATCCAAAGCGAAATGGCTGCCCGCGATATTCCCGGGCTGCAAATGGCGATAGTGCAGGATGGCAGGATCGTCTTCACGGGTGCCTATGGTCTGGCCAACAGGGAAACATCTGCCCCCGTCACGAACAAAACCATTTTCCGCATCAATTCGATCAGCAAGGCCGTTACCGGTGTTGCGGCAATGCAGCTTGTCGAAGCGGGCAAGCTTGATCTTGATGCGCCAATCTCGACCTATCTCGAAAAGCTTCCGGAAGCATGGAGCGGCGTCACCGTTCGGCAGGCTCTCACCCATACATCGGGGCTGCCCGAAATTGTGGACGATAATACCCGGCCGATTGATGGTCTTGTTGACCCGGATGCCGCCTGGGCAAGGGTGCAGCAAAATCCCCTGATGTTCGCGCCCGGGGCGGGGTATCGATATAATCAGACCAACTATGTCGCGATGGGGAAAATCATCGCGAAGCTTTCAGGGAAATCCTTTTCCGACTTCGTTCGCGACCGGCAGTTTAATAAAGTGGGCATGAAGCAGACACGCTTTGCCTATCCAATTTCGGCCAAGCCTGACCTGGCTGAACTCTATACGCATTTGACGCTGAAGTTTGACGGGATGAGAACGGTGGGCGCTGATCGCAGTGAAACGGCGTTTGTGCGTCAGGAGGCTTGGACGTCCGCGCAGTTGCTCCCGATCGGTGGCATCCAATCCACGGCCGTGGATTTGGCGAAATGGGTCATCGCGATCCAGAAATTGCAACTCGTCAACAAGACCAGCCTTGAAGAACTGTGGAAACCACAGCCGCAAAAGGATGGCAGCTATCGCGGCTTCAACGCTTTCATCAATGGCTATGGCTTGGGCTGGCCATCGGTACGACGCGCCGAACATCCCGCCCTTGCCCTGACTGGCGGAGCGCGCGCCACCGTCTTCATTTATCCCAAGGACGACCTTAGCGTTGTGGTCCTGACGAACCTGATGGGCGCTTCGCCCGAGAAGTTCGCCGACAAGATTGCGGCGCTGTATATCCCCGGCCTCGCCGTCGAAAAGTGACCGCGGCGCCTCCCTCGACACGAGGGAGGCTGCCATTCAATGCACATGCCCCAGCTTGTCGGGGTTGCGCATCACATAGATGCCGACGATCTTGCCGTGCTCGATCTCCAGCGCGGTGGTCTGCAACTCGCCGTCGGCCTCGCGGGTGACGAAGCCTGGCAGGCCGTTGATCGTGCCGGTGTGGACAAGCGTCGAGCCATATTTGCCGAACAGCACCGCCAGGCTGCGATGCAGCTTGAGCACGATGTCGTAACCGAACACCGGCTCGGTCACCGCCGGACGCTTGCCGCCGCCGTCGGACCATAGGCCGACATCGGCCGCGAGCAACGCGCCGAGTGCGCCCATATCGCCGCTGCGCGATGCCGCGAAAAAGGCATTGGCGATCTGGAGCCCCTGTTCCTTCTCGAGCTTGTATCGCGGGCGCGCATCGCGGACGTGGCTACGGGCACGCGCCGCGAGCTGGCGCGTCGCGGCGGGATCGCGGTCGATCGTCTTCGCGACCTCTTCGAACTCAACGCCGAAGACGTCGTGAAGCAGAAAGGCGGCGCGTTCGAGCGGCGACAGGCGTTCGAGCGCGAGCATCAGCGGCAGCGTGACATCGTCCTCCTCTTCCTCCTCGACCAGCGGGTCGGGGAGCCAGGGGCCGACATAAGTTTCGCGTTGATGGCGCGCCGATTTGATCTGGTCGAGGCAGAGCCGCGTCACGGTGCGGCGGAGGAAAGCCGCGGGCTCGCACACTTCGTTGCGATCGGTGCCGAGCCAGCGGATGAAAGCATCCTGCACCACATCCTCGGCGTCGGCGACCGAACCGAGCATGCGATAGGCGACGCGGATGAGGAGCGGACGCAGCGGGTCGAAACTGACCGCCGCGTCAGCCGCCGCATCGATTTCGCCGCGGATGCCCTCGGGGGTCATCAGGCGGCTTTCACCAGCGCACCGTTTTCATACCAGAGGTCGAAGCCGACCGCGATGCGGTTCCAGCCATTGATGACATTGATCATCACGGTCAGATTCACCTGTTCCTCCGGCATGAAATGCGTTTCGAGCGCATCCTTTGCAGCCTTTTGTGTGTGCCCTTCCGAGAGGCGGGTCAAGGCGTCGGTCCAGGCGAGCGCGGCGCGTTCGCGGGGCGTGTAGACGGGCGCTTCGTGCCAGGCCGAGAGCAGGTAGATGCGCTGTTCGGTCTCGCCCTTTGCGCGGGCTTCGACGGTGTGCATGTTGATGCAGTTGGCGCAGCCGTTCAGGATCGACGAGCGGATCTTCACCAGTTCGATCAGGCTCGGCTCGAGGCTCTTTTCCGCGGCGAGGCTGACGGCCATCCACTGCTTCATCAGCTGCGGGGCGGCGGCATAGGGGTCGGTTACCTTGGTCATATCATGTCTCCTTCGTGGGGGTTGTACGGATATGACGAGACAGGATCGGCGGGTGTAACATGGCGCGCGAAAAAATTTCGCGTCCGCTGAAAAATCCGTTAGCCTGCCAGCATCGACAATCAAATTTGGGGGGCCAATCATGAAGTTTCTCGATGACCACGGCGACCGCGCCTATGCGCTCCTTCGCATCGTTTCGGGCCTTTTGTTCCTTGCCCATGGCGTGCAAAAATTCTTCAATTTCCCGACGGCCTTTCCCTATCCGCTCAACCCGATGTTCTACGCGGCGGGGACAATCGAGATCGTCGCCGGGATTTTGATCGTGATTGGTCTGTTCACCCGCCCCGCCGCCTTCATCGCCAGCGGCATGTCGGCGGTCGGTTACTGGGTCGCACACGGCACGCAGAGTCCCTACCCGATCGTCAATCAAGGCGAGACGATCATCCTGTACTGCTTCATCTTCCTGTTCATCGCGACGCGCGGCGCGGGTATCTGGAGCGTCGACGGAGCGAGGAAGAAATAGGCGGTTGCGCTATTATCTCGACGCCGAGTTCAACGGGTTTGGCGGCGCGCTGATTTCGATCGCGCTGGTTCCTGAAAGCGAAGGTGCGACGCCCTTTTACGGTGCGGTCGAGTGCCGCGACCCGACGCCATGGGTCGCGGCGCATGTCATTCCGGCGCTCGACGTCGAGCCCATGTCCTATGACGAGTTGCAATGGGCCTTTGCGGATTATCTGGCGACCGATGCGGAACCGGTGCTGATCGCCGACTGGCCCGAGGACATCGTTCACGCCGCGCGACTGCTGGCAACCGACGACGGGCGGCGGCTGATCGTGTCGGCGGTGCGGTTCGAACTGGCCGAGGTCGTGAATTTCTCGACCGCCGAACTCAGCCATGTTCCGCACAATGCCTGGCATGACGCGGTCGCGCTGCGGACATTCTGCATGGCGCGGGGGCACGTCCCGACAAAATAGGGGGCGGCCCTCGCGAGCCGCCCCCAGTTCGGGCTTCAATCTTCAAAGCTTGCGCGTGTTCGTTTCGATCAGCTTCTTCGCCTCGGCGATCGCCTTGGCGGTGGTCAGCTTCTTTTCCTGAACCTCGTCGGCCATTTCGAGCAGGCGGCCGCTGATCACGGTGCCGGTCTGTGCTTCCTCGTTGATCGCGATACCGCCCTTGGCGGCGGCGACACGGTCCCATTCGGCGCGCACGGCGGCCCAGTACTCCTTGGTCGCGGCCCAATAATCGTCGGCCGCTCTCACATCATACTGGTCATATTTGATATAGGTGTTGAGGACATATTCCTGGACGATCGGCACCAGCTTGCCGTCCTTCGTCCCCATCTTGGTATTGTCCTGCCAGTGGACCCAGCCGTCGGGCGAGGGCTGGTGGCGGTTGATCGACAGGTAGCGGTCGTAGACCGGATTGCGCACGGCATCGCGGCGCGCGAGCGGGCGCCACGTCCAGTTGGAGCGCCAGCGGCGAACGCCGCCCTGCGTCTCGAACTGGCCCCAGCCGCCGTAACGCGGGCTGTCGTCGACCTGATAGACCGTCTGCGACCAGCGGCCCGTGCGCATCTTTTCGGGGACGTCTTCCCACGTCCACGCATTGCGATCCGAATAGACGAGCACCTTCGCGGGCTCATATTCCCAGTCCTGCCGCCAATGCTTGATGATCATGCTCTTGTCGTCGTCGCCGGTGATGACGAGCATATGCTGCAGGCTGATCTTGCGGCCGCTATCCTCGATTACGCGCACGACCTCGTTGCCGCCCGAACGCTTGGGCTCGAGGATTTCATAGTTCTGATCCCAGCGCGTCGATTCCTGCATGTTGAAGCTGACGCGATAATTGCCCGCCATCGCGAGGATGTCGGCGCGGTCCTGTTCGAAATTGGCGGCCGCAGCCTCAGTGGCGATCGGCGGATGGGCTGGCGCCGCAACGGGCAGCGCGGTGGTGAGCAGCAACAGGCTGGCGGCAAGCTTGCGATAGGTTTTCATCGGTGCAGTCCTTCTGTTTTCTTTTAGAAGCGGAAGCTGAGCGACACGCTCGCGTTGCGGCCGGGCTGGGTATAGGCGTCGGCGATCACCTCGATCGGGAATGTGCGACCGCCGATGACCGTCGTATTGGCAAGCCCGCGCGCGTCGCTCCACCAGCTGTATTTCTTGTCGAGGATGTTGAAGACGCCGCCGCGCAGCGTCAGCCCATCGGTAACGCGAAGATAGGCCGTCGCATCGAGGATGGTGAAATCGTCGGGCCGGTAGCCGCCGTTGGTACGCGATGCTTCCTTGCGCGCGCTGTGCGTCATGATGATCTGACCGCCGAAACGCCCCCGCGGCTGGCGGTAACCGACGCCGGCGACGAGCTTGAACGGGTCGGTCGATTCGAGCGGCGAACGTATGCCGTCGGGATCGATGATGTCCCCCTTCGCATAGGATAGGGCGAGCGTCGTATACAGGCCGGACGACGCTCGCCCCTCGAACCGCGCCTCGGCGCCTTTGACGCGGACACGATCGAGATTCACGAATTGGAAGATAGCGGGATCGGCGGGCGTGAAGCTGCCGTCGACCTGCTCCTGGCTGATGAAATCCTTGTAGCGCGCCGAAAAGCCCGTGACGTCGAGGCTGATCGCATCGCTCGAAAAGCGGATGCCGCCCTCAAAGCTTTCGCTGCGTTCGGGACCGAGATCGGGGTTCGGGATCGAGGTGTAGCCCGACGCGAGGTTCGAGAAGAACTGGTTCACCTGTCCCGGCTCGGGCGCCTTGAAGCCGGTCGCATAGTTGGCGAACAGGCGGACCTCGTCGGTGATTTTCCACACCGCGCCGAATTTCGGCGAGACGCGCGATCCGTCCTGCTTCGCGCCGGCAAAGGTCGGGAGCAGCGGGTCGTTGTCGGGCGACAGGTCGTACCAGTCGAAGCGCAGTGCCGGATAGAGAAGCAGGCGCCCTCCGGCGACCGAGATTTCGTCGCCGACGAACAGGCCGGCGCGGGTGAAGTCGGTGGTCGGGAAGGCGCGCGTCGGATAGGTCTCGCCGAACGGCGGCACCGTGCCGCCGCGCAGGCCGCGCTGGCGTGTCTTGCTGATGTCGCCGCCGAAGACGAGGCGGTGGGTGATCGCGCCGGTCGCAAAGTCGGCGCGCGCATCGGCCGAGGCGCCGATCACGCGGTTTTCAAAGGTGTTGAGGCGCGAGCGGTCGGCAGCGGGAGTGCGATCCTCTTCGGTATATTGATTGTCTTCGCCGTCCTGCCAGTAGAGCGCGATGCGCGCGAAATCGATCGCCCCCTCGCCTTCCCAGCTCCAGTCGAGCGATACGCGTTTACGCTCGCCGCTGTCCCAGGCTTCGAGCCGGTCGACACTGGAGGTAACGACGCCCAACGCGTTGCGCGTGGCAGTCACGCCGGTCAGGCCGTTGGTGTAGAGATCAGTGTCGAGATATTCGCCGGTCAGGCGGATTTTGTGGCCATTGGCAGGATCATAGACGATCCGCGCCAGTGCGGCGTTCGAACGGCCGTCCTGCGGATTGGGCAGCGTACGGAGCGGACCGGTGTTCGCGTCCTTGCCCGAGGTGCCGGCAACACCGTCGACATAGATGCCGCCCGCGACGTTGCCCTTGTTGTCGAGCTCCTTGTAATCGCGGCGGGTGTAGGCGGCCATGATCGACCAGTCGCCGCTGCGCCCCGCAAGGATCGCGGTTTCGCTGAATTCCTCGTCCGCGCTGCTGTAGGCGGCGCGGAGCAGGCCGCCGACATTGTTGCCGGGTTCGAGGAAATCGACCGGGTCGGAGGTGATGAAGCTGACCGCGCCGGCGAGGCC
Organism: Sphingopyxis sp. Soil_C_28; assembly: GCF_057657055.1. NCBI lineage: Bacteria > Pseudomonadati > Pseudomonadota > Alphaproteobacteria > Sphingomonadales > Sphingopyxidaceae > Sphingopyxis > Sphingopyxis sp. Soil_C_28. The sequence continues at coordinate 1,013,962 of NZ_JBDGJE010000002.1, read as the reverse complement.
GTCGCTGCCGTAGAGCGCCGACGACGGCCCGCGCAGGATTTCGACCGATTTCACGAGGCCAAGGTCGACATAATCGCCGCGGCCCGATGCCTGCGCGCCGAAGGTGAAGCCGTCGGGAACGCGGACGCCGTCGACCTGGACGAGCACGCGGTTGCCGCCGATGCCGCGGATGTTGAAGCTGTCGTTGCCCGCACGCCCCGTCGTGCCGAGCGCGGCGCCGAAGCGGGCGGGCTGACGCTGGACGCTGACGCCGGGTTCGAAGCGGACAAGGTCGCGGATGTCGGTGACAAGTTCGTCGGCGATCTGCTCGTCGCTCTTCACCGTGACGGTGACCGGAATATCCTCGGCCTTCACCGCGGTGCGCGTCGCGGTGACGACGATGCGGTTCTTGAGCGACACCCAATATTCGCCGTCATTGTCCTGCGCAACGGCCGGCGAGGCGGTCGCGGCGAGCGCGAGGCCCAGCGCGCTGCCTGCGACAAGGCGGGATATCGACGGACGACGCTGGATGTTCAATTTTCTTCCCCTGAATGATTGCAACTGATTCGCAATAGCGGCCATCTAGGCAGGGAAGATCCGGGGGTCAAGCGTTATGCTATTGCGAGTCAGTCGCTAGTTGCACGCTGAGCGATGTGGTGGATCTGGAGGCCCGCGACCAAGCGAGCGTATGAAGCGAATACAAGGTCGGAAACGGCTGCATTCCGGGGTCAATTCGAACCCGTCTCTGCGAGGATAATCCCTCACTTCCCCTATTCTCGAGCGCCATTCGAACAGAATGATGTCGAAGGAGAGGATGATTATGGCGCGTCAATCCGTGGAATTGGGCTGGATGAATTTGCCGCCGTGCACGAAGGTAGAATGGACACCCACGAGCATTCCGGGCATATCAACCCCCACCGTCAAGTCGGCAGAACAGCGGCTCACAGCCTATGCCGAGATCGATTCCGAGAACATGCGCGAGGAAGCGCTGGAGGCTGTGAAGGAATGCGCGCTCGCGGCCTTGGGCGCGGCTGGCGGCATCGGCGCCGTCACATCGAATCCGGCGGCGGCGGCAGCGGCATTCAAAACCGCATTCCTCGCCTGTTTTTCGGCCAAATTCGGCGACATCGCGATCAGCGGCGTCGAGCTCCATACCGATACGACATGCCGATGGTAGAGCTCTGCCGTCAGGCACCCGGCCCTTCATAGGCATCGACGATCCGTCCGACGATCGGATGGCGGACAACGTCGGCGCTGGTGAAATAGCTGACGTTGATGCCTTCCACACCCTGCAGCCGGTTCACCGCGTCGGCGAGCCCCGAACTGGCGGGGATCGGCAGATCGACCTGCTTCGGATCGCCGCACACGACCATGCGGCTGTTCGCGCCGAAACGCGTCAGGAACATCTTCATCTGCGGGATCGTCGTGTTCTGCGCCTCGTCGAGGATGATGAAAGCGTCAGCGAGCGTGCGCCCCCGCATGAAGGCGAGCGGCGCAATCTCGATCTCCCCGCTCGCGATGCGGCGCTCGACCTGTTCGGCCGGCAGGCAATCATGGAGCGCGTCGTAGAGCGGACGCAGATAGGGATCGACCTTTTCCTTCATGTCGCCGGGGAGGAAGCCGAGCTTCTCACCCGCCTCGACCGCCGGACGCGAGAGGATCAGACGCTGGACGCTGCCGGTGATGAGCTGTGCGACCGCCTGCGCCACCGCGAGATAGGTTTTGCCGGTACCCGCCGGGCCGAGCGCGAAGATGATGTCTTCGCGCGCGAGCGCCTGCATATAGGGAACCTGCGACGGTGCGCGCGGGACGATGGTCTTTTTGCGCGTGCGGATCATGATCGGCGGCGCTTCGCTGGCGTCGTGGCGGATGATGCCTTCGAGCGTCGGTTGCGCCGACAGCGCGATCACCCCGTCGACCATGCCGCTGTCGACCTCCTGCCCCTGTTCGATGCGATTGTAGAGATCGACGAGTACGTCGCGCGCGCGAGCGGCGGATTCGGCTTCGCCCTCGATCTGCACGCGGTTGCCGCGGGCGGAAATATAAACCCCGAGGCGGTTTTCGATCGCAACAAGATTGCGGTCGAACTCCCCGAACAAAATGCCCAAAAGCTGCGTTCGCTCAAACTCCGCGGTCAGTCGGACACGGTCGCCGGGTTCGGCGGGAGTGGAGGCGATCAGCGGGCGTTTGGACATATAAGCAAGGCTCCTTCAATCGAGACCATGACTGTACTCCCGCCAATACGGGAGTCCATCACTTGCAGGCTGCGAATGCGACGGAAGGAGACGGAGTGTGTCTTCGGGGAGACAGCTTCCGCCAACCGCACTAGGCGACCTCTTCCATAAGAGCTTCGGCGCCAACGCTGTTGGCACCGGCCGACACGATGCGCACATCGACCATATCGCCGATCTTGAGCCCCGGCGCGGTGACATGCACCGACTGGAGCCATGGCGACTTGCCGATGAGCTGGCCGTCGAGCTTGCCCTTGCGTTCGAGGAGCAGGCGCGTCGTGCGGCCGACGGTCGCTTCGTTGAACGCCTGTTGCTGTTCGTTGAGCAACGCCTGGAGGCGCTGGAGGCGATCATTCAGTACCGCTTCGTCGATCTGGTCGCCCATCGTTGCGGCGGGGGTCCCGGGGCGGCGCGAATATTTGAAGCTGTACGCCATCGCATAATTGGTGGCGCGAACGATATCGAGCGTTGCCGCGAAGTCTTCTTCGGTCTCGCCGGGGAAGCCGACGATGAAGTCGCCCGAGATCGCGATATCGGGGCGCACCGCACGGACGCGCTCGATGATGCGCAGGTAGCTGTCGGCGCTGTGGCTGCGATTCATCGCGGCAAGAATCCGATCGCTGCCCGCCTGTACCGGCAGGTGGAGGAAGGGCATCAGCTTGTCGATCTCGCCATGCGCCGCGATCAGCCCTTCGGTCATGTCGTTCGGGTGGCTGGTCATGTAACGGATGCGTTCGAGCCCGTCCTCGCGCGCGAGTTCGCGGATCAGGCCATCGAGTCCGATCGCCCGCCCCTTGTCATCCTCACCGTCCCACGCGTTGACGTTCTGGCCGAGCAGAGTGATCTCGCGGACACCGCCCGCGACGAGGGCGCGCGCCTCGGCGATCAGGTCGGCGAAGGGGCGGCTGATCTCGGCCCCGCGCGTATAGGGCACGACGCAATAGGTGCAAAATTTGTCGCAGCCTTCCTGCACGGTCAGGAAACCGGTCGGGCGCTGGCCGCCGGCGCGTTTCGGCAGCGCGCCAAACTTGCTCTCGGCCGGCATGTCGAGGTCGACCGCTTTCTCGCCGCGGGCGGCGCGGGCGATCAGGTCGGGCAGACGGTGATAGGCCTGCGGGCCGACGACGACGTCGACGGTCGGCGCGCGGCGCGCGATTTCCGCGCCCTCGGCCTGCGCGACGCAGCCGGCGACGGCGATCGTGGGGCGGCTGCCGTCGGCACGTTTCAGCCGGCCGATGTCCGAATAGACTTTCTCGGCGGCTTTTTCGCGAATGTGACAGGTGTTGAGGACCACGAGATCCGCGTCGGCGCCAGCGGCGGCGGCGACATAGCCTTCGGCGCCCAGCATCTCGGCCATCCGCTCGCCGTCATAGACATTCATCTGGCAACCGAAGGATTTGACGTGGAATGTCTTGGGAGGATTTGGGGGAGAGTCGGATTTCATCAGCGCGCTATAGGCGATGCGCAGCGCCGGCGGAAGGGCGCGCAACGCTGTCCATCCGGTCCGCGATCATGACGCGCGCGGCCTCCGCGAGGATCTTGCGGTCGCTCTCGACGATATCGGGCAAGGGGTCGAGATAATGGATCGTGAGATGGATCGGGCGTTTGCGCGCGAGCAGGCGCTTGAAATTGCCGAGCCCCGATTCGGGATCGAGCCAGGCGATATCATTCGCCTCGGGCCCGTAATCGAGAAAGACGGGCTGGACCCGAAGATTGGGCGGCGTCGGAACGATCGCCTGAAACAGCGAGGCGCGGAAGGGCAAAAGGCCGTCGCCGGGACCTGTCGTGCCTTCGGGAAACAGCGTCACCGGGCGGCCGCGCGCAAGCGCGGCGCGCAGGCTATCGGCCTGGTTGTGGATATCGCGGCGTGCTTCGCGCTGGACATAGATGGTGCGGTTCTGGTCGGCGAGCCAGCCGACCAGCGGCGTCGTTCCAACCTCGGCCTTCGACACGAAGGCCGAGCGCGCGGCGCCGCCGAGTGCGAGAATATCGAGCCAGCTGACATGGTTCGACACGAACAGCACATCGCGCCGCAGCCGTGTGCCGATCGTCCGGATACGCAAGCCCGCAATCCAGCCGGCGGCGTTGAGAAAGGCCATGACCATCGGCGACGGGCGGCCCACAGCACGATAGAGAAGGTGGGGAACGATCAGGAACAGCAACGCCATCACCAGCAAGGTGAGACGGGCGATCGTCCGCCAGGTAACCGAGGCGCGATCAGTCGCGCTTGCGATCGATGGCGACACCATAGAGCTCCATGCGATGGTCGACGAGGCGGAAGCCCAGTCGTTCGGCGATGACTTTCTGCAACGCCTCGAGCTCAGGATCGACGAATTCGATCACCTTGCCCGTTTCGACGTCGATCAGATGATCGTGATGCGCCTCGGGCGCCGCTTCGTAGCGCGACCGACCGTCGCCGAAATCGTGGCGATCGAGAATGCCCGCCTCTTCGAACAGGCGCACGGTGCGGTAGACGGTGGCAATCGATATGCCGCTGTCGACCTTGGACGCGCGTTCATAGAGCGTCTCGACGTCGGGATGATCCTCCGAATCCGAGATAACGCGCGCGATAATGCGACGCTGCTCTGTGATGCGCAGCCCTTTTTCGTGGCACAATGCTTCAAGATCGATGTTACCGGACATGCGGGCCTTTCCTGCAGATGCAGCCGTGTCTTTGTTATGACAAGTGTATAGGGTCGCACCGCGGATAGGACAAGGGCGGCGCCCTGTGACGCCGCCCTTCCCTGCCCGTTCAGGCGATCATTTGCAAAGCGTCACGCTTTGGTCTTGGGCTTCGGCTTGCGTCCGCCGCCACGGCCTTTGGTGCCAAGGCCGATTTCCTTCGCCAGCGCGCGGCGCTTTTCGGCGTAGTTCGGCGCGACCATCGGATAGTCGGCGGGAAGTCCCCATTTGGCGCGATAGTCGTCGGGGGTCATGCCATAGTGCGTCATCAAATGGCGGCGCAGCATCTTCAACTTCTTGCCATCTTCAAGGCAGGTGATGAAGTCGGGCTTGACCGATGTGCGGATCGAAACCGCCGGCACCAGCTTTTCTTCGATGACCGGCTCTGTGCCGAGACCGGACAGCGCGGCGTGCACATTATTGATGAGCAGAGAGAGATCTGAGAGGGCGACGCTGTTGTTGCTGACATGCGCCGCGACGATGTCGGCAGTCAGCGTAACGAGCATCTCGTTGGTATCGGCTTGGTCGGACATGAGACTATTCCTTGATTTTTATTACCCAGAAGTATGCCGGCAAATATTGGATTTGTTCTTTCGCCGTCAGGATTACTGCCACTTTGGATGGAATTCCGCAATATCGGATCAGTCGGCGCTGGCCTCGCGAACCGATTTGCGCATCGTTATTGCGTCGCGAACTAGCCCATCGTTGCCGCGATAATAAGCAGGCCGTCGGCCACACTCCGAAAAACCCGCGCGCTCATAAAGATGAACCGCGTCATTATCCGCTCGCATTTCAAGGAAATAGTCTTCTGCACCCTGTTCGCTGGCCCAAGCGCGCCAGTCATCGATCAATAACGCGCCAATACCGCGGCCGCGGAACGAAGGGTCGACCGCAAGCAGCAATAATTCGCTCTCCGGCCCGGCGATGCGGGCAGCGGAAAACCCGCACGCCTGCTCGCCGTCCCAGGCGAGGCACACGCGTGCCGAGGGCAGCGCGAACAATGTCAGCAGCTGTGCGCCGCTCCATGCCTCGCCATAGGCGGGCTCAAATGCCGCATCCATCACGCGCATCACAGCCGCGAGATCGCCGACGCGCGCGGTAGCGAGGCGGATCGGGCCCGTCATGCCGGCGTCATTGGCCTGGCATCGGGCGCACGGCCGTAAATCGGGCTGGGCCGGTCGATCAGCGCCGCGGGCGGCAGGCGAAGAAAAGCGCGCGCGTCGGGCAACATCGTCAAAGCGCGCCCCGAACCGCGGCGTGCGACAAAAGGCTCCGCCCGATTGCCAACGATGAGTTCGCCATCAAGCAGGACGGCCTCTTCGGGCAGGAGCGATCGGAGTTCCGCGCGCGGCGAAAGATCGGCGGCAAAGCGCTGGACGAACCATTGGCCATGCCCGCCCTCCGTCACCACCAACGCGCCGCCCGCCGCCGCGATGTCGTCGGCCGCGGCCGCCGCAACGAGCGCGAGCGTCGAAAAGCCACGAACCGGCACCTGCCAGCCGAGCGCGAGCGCGCGCGCCGCAGCGACGCCGATGCGCACGCCGGCAAAACTGCCCGGACCGCATCCCGCGACGATGAGGTCGGCACGGCCGCCGCCCGCAAGCTCGGCGATCAGCGGAACCAGCCGTTCGGCGTGGCCGCGCCCGATGATTTCGTGGCGATAGTCAACGACCGCCCCATCCTCGATCAGCGCCACCGAACAGGCCTCGCTCGCCGAATCGATGACCAGATGCCGCATGGATGGAGGCCGGACCGGCTCAGGCGATGCGGTTGAAGCGTGCGAAGTCCGGACGCGGGCTGCGTTCGAAGATCGTCGCCGGATCGCCATAACCCAGGGTGCTGATGAAGTTGCTCTTCACCCGGGGCTGGTCGGCGAAAAAGGCCTCATCGACCCCCGCATTGTTGAAGCCCGACATCGGCCCGGTGTCGAGCCCGAGCGCACGCGCGGCGAGGATGAAATAGGCCCCCTGCAGGCTGGAATTGCGGAAGGCGGTCGCTTTCGCATGCTCTTCGTTGCCCGCGAACCAGCTGCGAGCATCGGTGTGCGGGAAGAGTTCGGGCAGAAGATCGTAAAACGCTTCATCCATCGCGATGATCGCGGTGACCGGCGCACTCAGGATTTTTTCGGCATTGCCGGGAATAGCGAGCGCGGCAAGCTTCGCCTTTGCCTCGTCGGTTACGCACCAGACGATCCGCGCCGGCAGGCTGTTGGCGCTGGTCGGGCCGAACTTCACCAGATCCCAGATAGCATGCAGCTGCGCTTCGGACACCGGCTGATCGGTATAGCCGTTATAAGTGCGCGCGGTACGGAACAGCTGGTCGAGAGCGCTGTCGGAAAGCGGCTCGCTCATGGGTTCACTCCTCGGAAGAAAATGGTCAGACGGCGTGAACTGCCGTTACCTCAGGCACATAATGTTTCAAGAGGGACTCGATGCCATTCTTCAAAGTCGCGCTCGACGACGGGCATCCGGCGCAGGCGCCCTGCATCTTGAGATACACATTGCCCTTGTCGAAACCGCGATAGACGATGTCGCCACCGTCGTTCGCGACCGCCGGGCGGACGCGGGTTTCGATCAATTCCTTGATCTGGTCGATGATGTCGGCGTCGGCGGGATCGTCGGAAAAACCCGCTTCATCCTCGGCCGGCACCGCAAAGCCTGCGCTCGCGGCGTTGAACAGCGGCACGTCGGCGAGAAAATGGTCCATGACTATGCCGAGCACATCGGGCTTGACGTCGCTCCATTCAGAGCCAGGCGCGATCGTCACCGATACGAAATCGCGACCGAAGAAGACGCCCGTTATATCACCGAGCGAGAAAAGCGCACTCGCGAGCGGCGACGCTTCGGCTTCTTCGGGACTGGCAAAGTCGCGGGTCCCCGTCTCCATCACCGCCCGGCCGGGCAGGAATTTGAGCGTCGCGGGGTTGGGCGTCGATTCGGTTTCGATCAGCATGCGGTGCATGTGGGGCGGAGCGAGGCTTTGTGCAAGATGACTTGCATGCGCTAAGGCCCACCGATGCGCCGCTTTTCCCATTTTGCCGCCCTCGACTGGTCGGGCGCCCGCGGCGAACGGCAACGCGGGATCGCGCTGGCGGTCGCGAGCGGCGCGGCGGCGCCCGCGCTGGTACGGCCGGGGCACATATGGTCGCGCGCCGAGATTCTTGCATGGCTGGAGGATGTTGCGGCGGCCGGCGAGGACATGCTGATCGGTTTCGATTTTTCGGCGGCCTTCGCTTTTGCCGATCGGGGCCGCTATTTCCCCGAGTGGCGCGAAAGCCCGCCCGATATGCACGCGCTGTGGGCGCTGGTCGAGCGGCTGGCGGGCGACGATCCGCATTATGAGCCGGGCGGTTTTCTCGCGCATCCCGAAGCGAGCCGGCATTTCCGCCAGCGCGGCGCGGCCGGCGACCTGTTCGAAGCGGGCGCGGGACGGCTGCGCGTCGTCGAGCGGCATCAGCGGATGACCAAACAGGCGGCGAGCGTCAGCAATTTCAACCTCGTCGGCGCGGCGCAGGTCGGCAAGGCCAGCCTGTCGGGGATGCGACTGCTTCATCGGCTGGCGGGCCGCATCCCGCTCTGGCCCGGCAATCCGGTGCCCGCGACGGGGCCGATGCTGGTCGAAATCTACACCAGTCTTGCTGCGCGGGCGGCTGGGCTGCCGCCGGGACGCAGCAAGATCCGCGATGGCGCGGCGCTCGACGTGGCGCTCGCGGCTCTCGGGTCGCCGCCCTGTCGTCTGGCAGGCCCGGTCAGCGACCATGCGAGCGACGCACTGCTTACAGCAGCTTGGCTCCGTGCCATCGCCTCCGGCACGGCGCCATGGGCCCCCGCGCCGCTGACCGATACGATCGCGAAAACCGAAGGCTGGACCTTTGGCATCATTTGAAATCCACTATCTGCTGCATTTTCTGTCGCCGGATATTTCCATCCGGCTCAAAAATGCCTAGGGGACAGCCAGTGCCGGCTTAGCTCAGTTGGTAGAGCACCTGATTTGTAATCAGGGGGCCACGGGTTCGAATCCTGTAGCCGGCACCATTTCCTATTCCGCTATCACGTCGATCTCGCGCTGCTGACGGATGTCCGCCGAGGACGATCCGGCCATGATCCGGTAGCGGCCCGGCACGACGCGCCACTCGCCGCGTTCGGCGTCGAACTGCGAGAACGCCCGGGGATCGAGCGTGACGGTGACCGTCCGGCGCCCGCCCGGTGCGAGATCGACTTTCGCGAAGCCACGGAGTGCGATCGGCGGATCGCCCGCCGCGGGGGTTACCGGCGCAACGTAGATTTGCACCACTTCCTTGCCGGCGCGTTTGCCGTCGTTGCGGAGAGTGAGTTTGACCGAAAGCGCTTCGCCGCCCGTGGCGCGTGGGGGCACCGACAGCGCCGAATAGGCGAAGCTGGTGTAGCTGAGGCCGTGGCCGAACGCGAAGAGCGGCTTGACGCCTTTCGCAACATAACCGCGATAACCGACGAGCAATCCTTCGGAATAGGGCGTCTTGGCACCCTTGAGGTTGATATTGTCATCTTCGGTCCGTGCCGGAAAAGTGACGGGCAGCTTGCCCGACGGATTGACCTTGCCGGTCAGGACGTTCGCGAGCGCCGCCGCCCCGCCCTCACCCGGCAGCCACATGTCGACAATCGCCGGTGCCTTATCGTGCCACGGCATCGTCATTGCGGCGCCGGCGTTGACGACGACGACGGTCTTTGGATTGGCTGCAAGGATCGCCTCGACCAGCTTGTTCTGGTTACCGGGCAGGTCGAGCGACGTGCGGTCATAGCCCTCGCCTTCGGTCGTCGACGACGAGCCCACGAACACCACCGCCGCATCGGCAGCGCGCGCCGCCGCGACGGCTTCGTCGAACGACGGCAGCGGTTCGCGGATGCCGAAGCTCAGATATTCATAGGGCGTCTGTCCGGTGACATAATCGATGCGGATCGGATAGCTGCGCCCTGCCTCGAGCTGGACCGCAACAGTGCGTCGCGGGATGGGGAAGCCGAGCACGTCGCGGATGTCGGGGGTCGATGCGCTCGCCTTGCTAAGCACCGGCTTGCCGTCGAGGGTGATCGTCGCATTGCCGGTGCCGCGGGTGCTGAATTCATAGGTGCCGCTCTTGTCGGGCCAGAACTGCCCCTCCCAGCTAAACGCGGCATAGCCGGTGACCTGCGGCCCGGCGATATTGCCGCTGATCCGCTTGAGAAAGCTGGTCGCGGTTTCGCGCTTCACCGGTTCGCCGCTCATGTCGGCGTTGGCGTAATAGGTTGCCGCGAGGCCGGTTACGCTGCGGTCGGCCGTGGGGCTGAACAACTTGGGATTGGCGCCAGGCGGCGTTTCTTCGTTATCGACGCCGCGCGCGTAATCGATCTTCACGCCTGGCAGCGCTGCCTTGAGCGCGGCGAGCGGCGTGCTCGTCTCGAACGGCACGACGGCCGAGCTACCGCCGCCCTGAATGCGCACGACGTCGGCGTTGGGACCGATCACCGCGAGCGACTTGATCGACGAAGGAAGCGGCAGGACGCCGCTGTTCTTGAGCAGCACGATCGCTTCCTCGGCCGCGCTCTGCGCAAGCGTTGCGTTGCGCGGCATCTCCTTGGCAATCGGGCGGGCAACACCGCGCTCGATCGCGCCGCTGCGCACGATCAGGCGCACCATGCGGCGAGCGTTGTCGTCGATCTGCGCCGTCGTGACCTTGCCGTCCTCGACCGCCTTCTTGAGCTTGGGTCCGAAATGGTTCGGCGGCCCCGGCATCTCGAGATCCATGCCGGCATTGACCGTGGTCGCGGTCGAATGGACCGCGCCCCAGTCGGACACGACAAAGCCCTTATAGCCCCACTCGGTCTTGAGCAGATCGGTGAGCAGCCAGCGGTTTTCGGCCGCATGGGTGCCGTTGATCTTGTTGTACGACGCCATCACCGACCAGGGATCGCCCCCTTTGATCACCGTCTCGAACGCCGGGAGATAGATCTCGCGCAACGTCCGCGGATCGACCACGGAATCGACGATGAAGCGGTTGGTTTCCTGATTGTTCGCGGCGAAATGCTTGAGCGACACACCGATGCCCGCGCCCTGCGCGCCCTTCACATATCCGAGGCCGATCTGGCCGGCGAGATACGGGTCCTCGGAATAGGTTTCGAAATTGCGGCCCCAGCGCGGGGTGCGGACGATATTGACCGTTGGCGCAAGCAGCACGTCGGCGCCATGCGCGAGCGTTTCCTTGCCGATCGCCGCACCGACCTTTGCCGTCAGCTCGGGGTTCCACGTTGCCGCCATCGCAACGCCGACAGGAAAGACCGTCGCGGGCTTGCCATCTGGCGAGCGCACACCCGTCGGTCCATCGGTCATGCGGATCGGCGGAATGCCGAGCCGTTCGATCGGGTTCAGCGTCATCGACGATTCCCCCGCGAGCAACAGGATCTTCTCGTCGAGCGTCAGCCGCACCATCAGATCGTCGACGCGCGCTTCGAGCGGGGCGGTCTTGTCCTTGTAGATCATATCCTGCGCCTGTGCGCCGGACAGCGCCACCGTGGAAGACAGCAATGTTGCCGCCAGATAGGCTGTCCGGCTCTTCATCACTTGATCTCCGCCAGATCTTTGGCCGTCGCCGCGAGCATCTCGTCGGTGATCTTGCCATTCGAATAGGGCTGAAGCTGCGACAGGCTGATCGCCTTGAACATCTCATATTCGGGCAGCGCGATCATGCCGGGGAAATGCTTTTCGATGACCGCCTTGCCCTTTTCGTCGGCGACGATGTCCTGCAGCGGGGTGTCGAGATTATATTTCGCATCGCTCGCGAGCGCGGGCGTCGCGGGTTCCGGAGCGGCGGCGGGAGCGAGCACTGGCGCGGCGGTATCCTGGGCAAAAGCGGGAGCGGCGGCCATCAGCGCCGCAACAAATATGGCAGTTTTTTTCATGCTTCTTCCTTTCCGAGATCGGCGACCATCGCCTCTCTGATCAGATATTTCTGGACCTTACCCGTCACCGTGGTGGGGAATTCGCCGACGATACGCACGTAACGCGGGACTTTATAGTGGGCGATCTGGCCGCGGCAGAATTCGCGGATCGCATCGGCATCGACGTCAGCATCGGACTTCAATCGCACCCACGCGCACAGTTCCTCGCCCATGCGTTCGTCGGGGATGCCGACGACCGCGACATCCTCGACCGCGGGGTGGCGATAGAGATAATCCTCGACCTCGCGCGGGTAGATATTCTCGCCGCCGCGGATCACCATGTCCTTGAGTCGCCCGACGATATTGCCATAGCCTTGGGCATCGATCGTCGCGAGATCGCCCGAGTGCATCCAGCCGTCGGCATCGATCGATTCCGCGGTGCGCTGGGGTTCGTCCCAATAACCGATCATCACCGAATAGCCGCGGGTGCAAAGCTCGCCGGGTTCGCCGGAGGCTACGATGTTACCGTCCGTATCGACGATCTTGCATTCGAGATGCGGCTGGACGCGGCCGATCGAACCGACGCGGCGCTCGAAGGGATCGTCGGGCGCGGTCTGAAAGCTGACCGGGCTGGTTTCGGTCATCCCGTAAGCGATCGTCACATCGCGCATGTTGAGGCGCTCGACCACCTGCCGCATCAGCGGTTCGGGACAGATCGCGCCCGCCATGCAGCCGGTGCGCAGCGACGAGACGTCGAACTTATCGAAATCGGGATGCGCGAGCACGGCAATGAACATCGTCGGCACGCCATAGAGTGCAGTGCAGCGTTCGGCCTCGACCGCGCGCAGCACCGCCTCGGGATCGAAGCCTTCGGACGGATAGACCATCGCGGCGCCGTGGGTGAGGCTGGCGAGGTTGCCCATCACCATGCCGAAGCAATGATAGAGCGGCACCGGGATGCAGATGCGGTCCCCCGCAACCAGCCCCTGCGTGCGGCCGACGAAATAGCCGTTGTTGAGGATGTTGCGATGGCTGAGCGTCGCGCCCTTGGGCAGGCCGGTGGTGCCGCTGGTGAACTGGATATTGATCGCGTCGTTCGGGTCGAGAGTCGGGCCGATATCGGCGAGGCGCTGGCGGTCGGCGTCGGTCGCAAGCGTCGCCGTGTCGTCGAAGCCGAGCCAGCCGGGCCGCGCATCGCCGCCGATCAGGATCAGCGAGCGCAGTGTCGGCAGGCGCCCGGCCCGAAGCTGCCCCGGCATACTGGCGGCGATTTCGGGAGCGAGCTCCTCGATCATCCCCGGATAGTCGCTCGTCTTGAAACGGGTCGCGGCGACGAGTGCGGACAGCCCGACCTTGTTGATCGTATATTCGACCTCGGACAGGCGATAGGCGGGGTTGATCGTGACAAGGATCAGCCCCGCGCGCGCGGCGGCGAACTGGGTCAGCGTCCATTCGACACAATTGGGTGCCCAGATGCCGATCCGATCGCCGGGGTTCAGGCCGAGTGCCAATAGCCCCGCCGCGAAGGCGTCGGACCGTTCGAGCAGTTCGGCGAAATTCCACCTTATGCCCTGCCCGACCGAGACCAGCGCATCGCGGCTGCCCCACCGCTCGGCGGCAAGTGCCAGCGCTTCACCGATCGTATGTTCGATCAGCGGCGGCTCGGTCGCGCCTGTAACATGACTGGTCATTTTCCGGGCGCCTCGCATACGAAGCTCGCGGCATCGTCGGGCGAGCCCTTGCCGTCCCACTTCGCGACTTTCGGGAACGGACAAAGCGGCCGCGTCCGCCCGGCTTTCGCGGGCAGGCCGATATAGGCGAACAGGTCATTGTCATATTTGGTGGCGATGATCCGCTCGGGCGCAGGACCACCTTGCCGCCAGCCATCGAGCGCGGTCAACGGATCGAAATTATTGGGCCCCGGACCCGCGAGGCAGTGCGACATGCCGGGCACCATGAACAGACGCACCGACGTCGCCGCAGCGCGCGGATTGGCGGCGACAAGACGCTCGTAATAATCGAGCGTATTCTGCGCCGGGATGCCGGCATCGTTCCAGCCATGATAGAGGATCAGCTTGCCGCCGCGTTTGTAGAAGGCATTGAGGTCGGTGCGGTCGGCGTCGAGATCGCCGCCCACGCGCGCCTTCGCCAAGGCATAATCGCGGTCGAGGTTGAAATCGGACAACTGCCATTCGGGATTGCCGTGCACAAAATAACGGAAGAATTGCGTGCCGAATTTCACATGCTGCGAATTGCTGCCCGTCAGCCACATCGCCCAGGTCCCCGCCTCGGCTTCCGCACCCGGCGCAAAGCCGGGGTAGAAGCTTTTGCCGTCGGCGGTCTTCGGGCCTTCGTAGAAGAGTTTCGCGGTCGCGGCTTCACCCGCCGTCAGGCAATCGGCGCCATCGGCGCCCTTGCACGCGAGCTTGGCAAGGTCGACGCGGCAGGCGCGCGGATCGTCGATCACGCCGTCCTTGACCCCGTCGAGACCGTCGCATTGCCCAAGCGAAGCTGTCTGGAGCAGCTTCAGCTTCGCCATCGACAGATCGCCGCCGGGCTTGTTCGCGGCAATGGCATTGCTGGTAAAGGCGCTGGCCATGCGCGTCCACGGCATCGCGGGAGCGCCCGCGATGATCGCGTCATAATCGGCGGGATAACGCTGCGCGAGGGTCAGCGCCTGCCGCCCGCCATCCGAACAGCCGTGGAAATAACTCGCCGCGAGCGGGTTTTCGTAGAAGGCCGCGATCACCTGCTTGGCGGTCTCCGCGCCGACATGGTTGGCGCGCCAGCCATAGTCGCGAATCTTTTCGGGCGCATTCAATGCCCAGCTTGCGTCAACGTCGCTTTCACCGAAGTGCCCCATGTCGGTGCCGACTGCAGCATAGCCCTTTTGCACCGCACCGCGCATCAACAGCGACGGGAGCAGCATGTTCGCGCCAAAGCCGCCGTTACCCGCGCCGAGCAGCTTGCCATTCCAACCGGCGCGTTCGGGCAGCCACACCTCGACCTTGATCGACGATCCCGGCACCGGCGAGAGCGTCGCCTGCACGCGGCAGAAAGCGGCGGGCGCCGGAAGGCCGGGTTTGCCCGCCTCCAGATTGACCGTCGCACCGCCCGCGAGCGAAGTCGCGGCGTCGACCTTGCCGTCTTTCAGCGCCAGACCGGTCAGCCCTTCGCAGCTATCGACCTTTTGCGCGGTCGGCGTCGAAGTGGGCGCGGGTTCATTGGCGGTGCAGGCCGCAAGCAGCGATCCACCGGCGAGGACGAGAAGCGATGCGGCCCTCATTTGCCGATCAGCCCCTGCGTGCGCATCCAGTCGGCCATCGCGCCGGTCCATGCGTCGCTCGCTTTGCCGCTCTTTTTCATGCCGAAGCCATGGCCTCCGTTTTCATAAGTGACGACCGTGCTGCTCGCTCCCGCTTTTTTCCAGGCTGCGGCAAGGCGGATGCTGTCATCGTGCGCCAGCTTGTCGTCCCTGGCGACCGCGACGAAGAGCGGCGGCGCTTTCTTCGGCACCATGACCGTGTCGGGCAACAGGCCCGGATAAATGGCGATGGCGAAGTCCGGCCGGTTGGCAGGCTTGTTCGCCGCCAGCGTCCACACCGTCACCGCACCGCCGGCCGAAAAGCCCATCAGCCCGACGCGGTTCGATTTGATGCCATAGCGCCCCGCATTCCTGCGCACCCACTTCACCGCATTCTCGCCATCGGCGGTCGCGAGCGGGCGCAGCGGTTCGACGGCGGTGCGCAACGAGCCGAGATTGCCGAGATAGCGCATCATCTGGAGCGGAAAGTCGACACCGGTTTCGAGCAGCCGATATTTGAGGACAAACGCCGTCACGCCAAGACTATTGAGCCATTGGGCGACCGCCTCGCCCTCATTCTCGATCGACAGCATGTGGAACGCGCCGCCGGGAGCGACAATCACCGCGGTGCCGTTGGGCGTGTCGGAGACATAGGGCGTGAGCGTCGCGTCCGAAACGTTGCGCACGATCGTACCGAAGGGGCCTGTCTCGCGCACCTCCTTCGAGATCGCGGGCACGGGGTCCGACGACAGACGGATCGCTTCCCACGCGCAGGCAGGGATCGCAACGACTGCAAGCGCGCCGGCAATCAGGGCGGAAAGGCGCATGGTCATATCTTTCATTTCTTTGCGTCCCGTGCAGCGGCAATGGCGGTGAGCGCCGGGCTGCCCGCAGGCGCCATCGCGGTCGCGGTGACGCCGATCGACAAGAGCTTCGGCGCCTCAGGGTCGAGCGGCGACCAGACGGGCAGTCCGCCGCCGTTCGGATCGCCGGTCTTCGCGAAATTGGTCCAGTAATCGCCGATCAGCTTCGCCGCCGCGCGATCGGCGGCGGTGGCATCGGGAGCAAGATTGCCAAACTGAAACGCGACGTCCGACGCATGGACCGCGCCGATATCGGGCTTGCGCTGGGCCTCGGCGACATAGCCAAAGCGATAGAGGAAGGTCGGTGCTCCGGCACGTGCCTGCAACAAGCCGAATGCCAGCGCGGGTTCGGCGAAGATCACATCGCCGCCAAGCCGCCGGTTCGCCTCGCCCTCGCCAGCATAGGCGGCTTTTACCCCGGCCGTAGCAGCGCCAAGCTCCTTTTCGATCGGGCTATTGACCATCGCGCGGAACGGCGCGGGGATGAAGCCCAGCTCGTCGTCGTTGCTGCCAATGATATAGGGAATGCGCGCCTGCTTGCTCGCCGCGAAAATCGCGTCGGCATGCGCGGGAACGATCGTCCCGTCGGTGATCGGCCCCGAATAGCGATCCTCTTCCTTGCTCATCAGCGCAAGGCTTCCCAGCACCTTGTCGGCAGGGAGAGCGCGCAATGCCGCGGCGTCGGCGGCGCCAGCGCGCGCGCCAAATACCTGCCCTTTCACCTGCGCTTCGGCGAGGGTCGGCCAGTCATCGCGGCCGCCGCCCGACGCGACTATGGCGCGCGCGAACAGGCCTTTCGCCGCGGGTGACGCCATCAGGCGCAAGACCGATTCCCCTCCGGCGCTCTCGCCAAAGATCGTGACCTTTGCCGGGTCGCCGCCGAAGGAAGCGATATTACGCTGAACCCATTTGAGCGCCGAGATCTGGTCCATCAGCCCCCAATTGCCGTCTTTGCCGAGCGCCGGGTGAGCGAAGAAGCCGAAACGGCCCAGACGATAGTTGAAGCTGACGATCACGACATCGCGCTTTGCGAGCAGGCCCCCATCGGTTTCGGGCAAACTGCCCGACCCGCCGACAAATCCGCCGCCGTGGATCCAGACCATCACCGGCAGTTTCGCGCCCTTCGCGGGTTTCGGGGTCCAGAGGTTGAGGGTCAGGCAATCTTCGCTCATCGGTCGCGATCCGGGCTGGATGCCCGGCAGCGGGTTTTGCATGCAGTCGGGGCCGTAAGCAGTCGCGTCGCGCGGTGTGCTCCATGGTGCGACGGGCGCGGGTGCGCTCCACCGGCCCGCGCCGACGGGCGGCGCGGCAAAGGGAATGCCCTTGAACGATGCGATGCCATCGGCGGTCGCGCCCGTGACGGCGCCGCTGTCGATGTCCACCTGCTGCGCGATGGCGGGAGACGCCAGTGAAGAGACGGCGATGAATGTCAGAATGCTGCGGATCATTGCGCGCCTCCGGAGGTAAAGATGAAACGGCCGGGGCCGGTGCGATAGATCGAATAGCCAGCCGCCTGCCGCACAGCTTCAGTCCCGGCGGGCGCGGCGATGGTCCCGAAACGCGTCGGCACCCAGATTTCGCCTGCGGTGTTCGACGGAACCTCGGCCGTCAATGTCAGCTTGCCGGTTTCGACCTGCCAACCCGAAAAGGCCCGGCCATGGACCGTATCCATCGCCGCCTCGGCACTGGCGAGGCCGTCAGGGATCGCGGGCTTGACCAGCACGACCTTGTATCCCGGCGCGCCGGGGCGCAGACCGGCGAGCCGTTGCCGCATCCAGTCGGCAATAGAGGCGAAATAATGATGGTCACGCGAGCGACTGTTCAGGCTCCACGTCTCGAACATCGTCGAGTGGCCGTTCTTAATCCACCAGCCCCAGCTCGGTTCGTCGGTGCGCGTTGCGACGCGGTAGGCAAGGTCGGCATGGCCATAGTCGCTGAGGATTTCGAGCAGGTAGCGTGCGCCATAGACGCCGGTGCGCAGGCCCTGCTTGTCGACGTCGCGCGCGATGGCGTCGGCGATGCCCTGTTCTCTGCCCGCGGGCGCCATCCCGAACGCGAGCGGCAGGATATTCTGCACCTGCGTCGGTCGGCCGACCGCGCCCTTGCTGTCGATGGTGCGATACCAGCCCATGGCTCCGTTCCAGTAACGCGCATTATAGGCGGCGCGAATGTCGGCAGCGAGCTTTGCATAGCGCGCCGCATCATCAGTCTTGCCGATGATCGCCGACGATTTGGCGAGCAAATCGGCCTGGTGAAAGAAATAGGCCGTCGTCACCGCGTCGATGCCGCCGCCGCGCGCATTGCTGTAATCCATCCCGCCCGCCGACGCCCATTCGGACAGCCCCGCCGTGCGCTGGTAATCGGGCGCCTTGATGAAGGTCGCGGTGTAATCGACCAGCCGCCGCTGCATGTCCTGATTCTCGGCGAGGATCCGCGTGTCGCCATAGGTGGCGTATAGTTCCCACGGCAGGATCATCGCCGCGGCGTCCCACGGGGTCGTCGGCCCCCAGATCACGTTCCAGCCCGGCGTATTCTCATAACCATAGAAGGGCGTCGTCGGCGCGATTTCGGGGACCTCGCCCTTGTCCGATTGCGCATCGCGAAAATCGGCGAGCCATTTGGTCCAGACGCGCGCGACGTCGAGGCTGCGCGCCGCGGCGCCCGCCGACGCCTGCGCATCGCCGGTCCAGCCGTTTTTCTCATAAGTCGGCGTGTCGGTCTGAAAGCCGTGGAGATTGTTGAGGATCGAGTTGATCGCTGCGGCGTCGATCTGGTTCAGCAGCGGATTGGCGCTGGTGAAGCTGCCGGTGCGCGCCACCGCCGAATGGACGATGCGCGCGGTGAGCGCGCCTTCGGGCGGCGTGCCCGGAAAACCCTCAACCTGTACATAGCGAAAGCCGCGATAGCCGAAGCGCGGTTCCCACGTCTCTTCGCCATTGCCCGCGAGCGTATAGCGGTCGGTCTGGAGCTGCGCATCGATCAGCCCGGCGGCAGGCACGACCTTGCCATCGTCGGCGAGGCGTTCGCTCGCGACCATCGACACCGTCGTGCCGCGCGGTCCGCTGAGTTTCAGCACCGGCCAGCCGGAAACGATGCGGCCGAAGTCGTAGACCTGGATGCCGGGCGCGATCGCTTTCACCGCCACGGGGGCGATGGTGTCGACGGGCTCGATCGCCTCCGAATTGGCGGCGACAAGCTGCCCCGCCGGGCCGGAGACGACGGGCGCCATCGGCCACTTGCGGTCGCGGAAGCCGGCGCGATCCCAGCCTTCGGGCGCCAGCCTTGCGTCATGGCGCTCGCCGCGGTGCACCGAGTCATTGAGCGTCGGGCCGGACACGCTGCGCCAGCTGCCATCGGTCCCGACCGTTTCGCGCGTGCCGTCGTTGTACGTCACCTCGAGCTGCGCCTTCAGCGCCGGTTCGGCGTGCCAGGGCGCGGCATGGAAATACCATTCATTCGGGTCGGTCAGACCGTACCAGCCGCGTCCCAGTTCGGCGCCGATGACATTTTCGCCGCGGCGCAGCAGACCGGTCACGTCATAGGCATAGCTGAGCGCGCGCTTGTCATAGGCGGTATAGCCCGCGCCGAGCGACGAGCCGACGACGGTGCCGTTGATCAGCAAGCGCGGCATGCCCGCGCCCGCCGAATAGAGCCGCGCACTGGCGACGGGCTTGCTCAGGCGGAAGGCGCGGCGCACGAGCGGCGCTGGCGCCTCGATCGGAAGCACGAGGTCGACGCCGGGAACGCCGCTGGCGACGACGAGCCCGTCCTTCGACACGCTGCCGCCGGTGAAGGGATTGTCGCCCCCGGCGAAATCATAGGCGACGGCGGGGCTTTGATCACCCCGCACGCTGACCTTGTGGATGATCGCCGCCGCGGCTTCCTTGCCCGCGAACCCGATCGTCCCATGCTTGTGCGCGTCATTGTCGATCGTTGCGACCACGGCACCATCGATGCGCGTCACGACCTGGCTCCCCTCGGCGCGGATCGACAGGGCGATACGGCGCCCCTTGATTGGCGCGGCCAGCTTGACCTGCGCCAGCCGCTCCATCTTAATCGCCGAACTCGTGCCGCCGGGATAACGACGGACGGTCTGGATCAGCTCGGGGCCATTCTTGTCGTCGACCAGCGTCCAGACATAGGCGTCGCCATAGCTCTTCCCATTCGGAAGCGCACGGAACAGGATATCGACGCTCTTGCCCGTCAGCGTCAGATCGGCGTCGAGGGTCAGGTCGCCCCAGTCATGGTCGCGCCGCTGCGGCCCCGAAATCCATTTCGCCTGCCAGTCGGATGTGCCGAGCAGCCCCATTTCCCACCAGGCCGGAGCGCTCCACCCCGTGACGTTGCCCACGGCATCCCACACCTGCACCTGCCACCAATAACGCTGGCGCGACGCGAGCGCCGGCCCCGCATAGGCGATCTGGACATTAGCGTCGGATAAGACCTTGCCGCTGTCCCAGAACAGCTCGCTCCGCGCCAGCGCTTCGCGCGACGTCGCGACTTTCAGCCGGTACGCGGCCTGCTTCGTGACTGGCGACTGCCACGCGAGACGCGGCATCGGGGTATCGAGGCCCAGAGGGGCCCGGCTGTATTCGGCGCGCAGATCGGTGGGAGCGGTGTCGTCGGCCGCGCGGGCCACGCCGATGCTGAGCGACAGCGCGAGAAAGAAGCCAGCGGCGGGACCGATGCTTCCTCCCGCGAAATTCCGCCACTGTTTCAACACCACGCTCGTCCTCAGAATTTGGTGCGGACACCAAAGGAAATGAACCGCCCCAGCGTACCGCCATTCGTATAGCCGGTCTGACCGTCAAAGAAGGGCGGATCTTCGTCGAACAGATTGTCGACATTCATCGTCAGCGACGTGTTCGGCAACAAGGCTTTGAGGTCGTAGCTGAAGAACAGATCGACCGTGTTGAACGACGAGATGCGATCCTGTGTCGTGGCGACAATCGGGAAACCGCCGCGATGGTTGAGCGAGGCATGTGCGGTGAAATCGCCGACGCTTCCGCCAAGTCCGGCGACGAAGAAGAACCGGCCGGTGCCGTTCTTCAGATTGTCGGTGGTCGCCCCGCCCGCCACCGCCTGCGTATCGCGGTTGAGGGTATAAGTGCCGGCAAAGCTCGCGTTGATCGAACCGAACCCGGTCTGGCGGACATAGGACAGGTCGAAATCGATGCCGTCGGTCTTCACGCGGCCCAGATTGTTACGCCGTGCGTCGATCAATATATAGGGCGAGGTACCCGCATAAAGGCTGCCGAGGCTGGGCGCGCCATTGAGCAACAGGCTGCCCACGGCCGCCTGCGACTGAGCAAGCGTCGGGTTCAATATATAGAAACTCGCATAATTCTGGTCGGTAAAGAGGGTCGGCGACAGGAAAGGCGCGAGGCCGATCGCGTCTTTGAACTTGACGTTCCAGTATGTCGCGCTGGCGCGCAGCCCCGGCACGGCTTCGGGTTTCCAGTCGAAACCGAGCGACCATGTGTCGGCGCGCTCGGGCTTCAGGTTGGGGTTGCCGCCGGCGAGGATGATCGTCGGCCGAAGGAAATTGAGCAGGCTGTCGCCGGGCCGGATGAAAAAGCTGTTGAGCAAGATCTGCGCGCGCGAATCCGCGGTGCTGGTCGTGTCGGCCAGGCTGGGCGCATGAAAGGACGTGCCCCAATTGCCGCGGATCGTCAGATCGTTGAACGGCTTGTAGTTGAACCCGATCTTGGGATTGGTCGTGCCGCCGACGTCGTTGTAATCGTCATGGCGGATCGAGCCCGAGAGTTGCAGCCCGCGAAGGCCGGGCGAGCCATTGTCCGCGCCAACGATCGGCACCAACAACTCGCCATAGATCGACTTCACCTTGCGCGAGACGTCCGAGTTGACCGCATTGGTAAAGACGTTGCGGCGATCGAGCGAGATGCGCGAAACGAGATCTTCGTAATGATATTCGGCACCGACGGCGAGGCGGATATCGCCGCCTGGAATCGTAACGAGCGTTCCGTCGAGCACTAGCCGTGCCTCGGCCAGCCCCTGCTTCGCTTCGCCGAAATTCTCGAAATCCTGGATCAGCGCGAGCACAGCCGGATTGGTCGCCGACGGATTATAGGGATTGAGCGCGGTGGCGATCGTCGTGCCGGCAAGCGCGGCCGTCGCGGCGCTGGCGTTGATCGCGCCTTCGCGCACGAGGTTATAGCTGTGCCCATAATTGCCCTCGGCGCGCAGATTCCAGCCGCCGCCCAGTTTGAAGTCAAAGCTGGGCGTCACGCCCCACGAATCGAACCGCTGGTTGCTGATCAGGCTGTCGCCGAACACGTCGGCGAACGAGATCGCGATGTTCTGCGCCGGCGAAAAACTCAGCGGCCGGAAATAGGGGTTGAGTGCCGTGATCGTGCCCGTAAAACCCGCCTGCGCCTGGCGGATCTCGGTGTCACGCCGCGACCAATAAGCAGTCATGTTGAACTCGACATTTTCGCTGAGTTCCTGATTGAGGCCGGCAAACACCGAATGTCGCGTTTCGCGGGGATAGATGTCGGCAAAATCGGTCTGATCGCACTTGTTCACCACCCCCGGCGTAAAGCCCGGCAGCGCATAGCTGATGTTGGGAAGCAGAGGCGAGATCAGCGATTGCAGATCGGTGACATTGCCCGGCGCGCAGGTCGTCTGACGGAAATCGGTGCCCCCACGCGCGGTGTTGTCGGCGGTCGAATAGTCGCGGTCGATGCCCTGTATATTGTCATGCCATGCATAGGCATAAGAAACGAACAGCGATCCGCTGCCCCAGTCCTTGCCTGCGGTCACATTGCCGTCGAAGCTTTTGTAGTCGTCGGCGAAGCCGTAGCGCGCATTGGCGCCGATCCCGTTGAAACTCTTGCGCGTTATGAAGTTGATCACGCCCCCGATCGCATCCGAGCCATAGATTGCCGACCCCCCATCGGGAACGACCTCGACGCGTTCGATGACATCGGGCGGAATGATCGACGGATCGGCGGTGGTCTGAAGGATGCCCGCGCCGACAAGACGGTGGCCGTTCATCAGCACCAGCGTCGTCGCGCCGCCCGACGAACCGAGATTGCGAATATTGGGACGGACGAGCGGCGCGCCGAACTGGCCAGTGCCGACGGGCTGGGTCATAAAATTGCCGACCTGGGGAATCGAGGCGAGCAGGTCGTTGGCATTGGCCGCGCCCGACACCAGCACATCCTCGCGGGTCACGCCGACCAAATTAGTGCCTGTCGGCGCCACGCCGCGCAGCAGCGTTCCGGTGACGACGATGTCGGCATCGGTCGGTGCGTCGGAATCGGCCTCTTGGGCATAGGCCCCGTTAGCGCCAAGCAGCGCGCCCGCGCACGCCAGCACCGAAATTCCCCGCCGCCATGCGCTCCGCTGCGCAGCAAAATCCAGACCTGCAGTGATCATCGCCTTCATCGCATCCTCCCATGCCCGCTTTGGCGGGCTGTCCCTTTTGGCGGAGGCGGCGCGTGCGGCCCTGTTCTTCCTCCGATGCAATGCTTCGTCAGAGCATTTTTGCATCAATGGTCATTATTTGTCTTTAACAATCACGTCAACGATCAAATTCAATCATTCTTACCCGAACGCGACGGCGCGGCGCGGTTTTTCTTGCAACGGCTTTCGAAAATTCAGGCGATGACGACGCGGATGCCGGCGGCTTCCATCATTGTGACATGGCGCGGCTCGATCGCGGTATCGGTGACGACGACATCGATCTCGTCGAGCGAGCAGACGACATTTCCAGACGGACCGGAGAATTTCGAGCTGTCGACGAGCACGATGATCTCGTCGGCGCGCTCGATCAGGCGGCGTTCGGCGGCAACGAGGATCACATCGGCCTGCATCAGCCCCGCCGGCCCCATCGACGCCGCCCCCATGAACAGTTTCGGCGCATGGAAACGCGGCATGCCGTCGTCGCCGGCTGCCGACAGCACGATATTCTGTTCGCGGAACACCTGTCCCGACGGCACGAGGATGCGCGTTGTCGGCTGCGGCAACAGCGCGCTGACGATATGCAGCGAGTTGGTCAGAACCTGAAGCGCGAGGCCGTCGAGGTGCGGACACATCTGCAGTGTCGTCGAACCGCCATCGATCATGACGCCCTCGCCCGGGATACAGAATTGCGCGGCTGCGCGCCCGATCGCTTCCTTGGCGCTGCGGTTGCGCCCTATATTCTCATGGAAGGGAATGCCCGACAGCCCCTCATCGGGCGCCGTCGTCGCGCCGTCACCCTGCCCGGCGCGTTTCGCTCCACCGCGCACGCGCGTGATGACGCCCGATTCTTCGAGCCGGTCGAGGTCGCGGCGAATGGTGGCGGGGGAGGCCGCGACACGGCTCTCGAGGTCGCGGAACGAGACGAAGCCACTATCGCCGAGGCTATCGAGGATCATTTTTTCGCGTTCGGCTGCGTGCATAGGGGTCCCTGTCCTGATGTGCCTATTTGACGGGAACTGCGCCGAGTTGCAATCGATTGATTAGACGATGCCCGCCGTCGTCCCCGCAGCTTTGCGTTCCTGCGCCTTGCGGGTCCGCCAGCCGCTCGCGCGATAGGCGGCGATTGCGTCGATCGCCCCGCCCGCCTCGGCGCGCGCCGCGGCGAGGATGGGCGTGACGTCGGTGCGATACGCCGCGCGCAAAGCCTGAAACGCCATCATCGTATCATTGGCTTCCTGCGCCGCGAGCAGAGCCTCGCGATCGACCAGCAATGCCTTGGCATAGGCGCCGACGATCGCTTCGGCCGACGACAGCATGCTCTCGATCGGATCGGTCACATTGTGCGACTGGTCGATCATATAGGCGGGGCGGAAGTCGCCGCGCGGGTTCATCTCGGCCTCGATCAGTTCGTTGAAGACGAGAAACAGCTGGTGCGGGTTGATCGATCCGCTGTCGAGATCATCGTCGCCATATTTGCTGTCGTTGAAGTGAAAGCCGCCGAGCTTGTCGAAGCGATGGAGCCGCGCGACGATCTGTTCGATGTTCACGTTCGGCGCGTGATGGCCAAGGTCGACGAGACACTTCGCCTTGTCGCCGAGTTCCTGCGCGACGAGGATCGAGCTGCCCCAGTCCGAGATCACAGTGGAGTAGAAGGCGGGCTCGAACATCTTGTGCTCGATCAGCATCCGCCAGTCGCCGGGGAGCGCAGCATAGACCTCTGCCGCCGCATCGAGATAACGGTCGAGCGACCGACCAAGATCCTGCTGCCCCGGGAAATTGGTGCCGTCGCCTACCCACACGGTCAGGTCGGTCACCCCGAGCTGCTGGCCGATCTCGATACATTCGATGTTGTGCGCCACCGCCTGCTCGCGCACGTCGGCGCGGGTCGAGGAGAGCGAGCCCGTGGCATAGCTCACCGCCTGCCCCGGCTGATCCTGAAAGGTGTTGCTGTTGACCGCGTCGAAACCGAGACCAAGCGCCGCGGCTTCCTCACGCAGCGCGCGATAGTCGCCGACCTTGTCCCACGGGAAGTGCGGACTGACGCGCGGCGTGGCGCGGCCGAGCTGCTGGATGACCGCGCAATCCTCCAGCTTTTCGTGGATATTGGTCGGTTCGCCCGCGATCGGGAATTTGGCGAAGCGCGTGCCGCCGCGTCCCGCGCCCCAGCTCGGCACCGCAACCGAGAAACCAGCGACCTTTGCCTTCACCGCGCCGATATCGATCCCACGGCGGCCAAGCTGGCGGCCGAGGCTGCCATAATCATCGTCGAGCGCATCGGTCAGACCGGCGTTCAGACGCTCGATATCATCCTGTGCGAGCGGCAAGTCACCAGCCATAACGTCTCCCGAACCTTCAATTTTATCGTGTAAATGCCTGCGCGTTGCCCGCGTCGACGTTGATCATGTTGCCGGTCGACTTTGACGACATATCGCCGCTGAGGAAATAGACGGCTTCGGCGACATCCTCGGGTAGCACATCGCGCTTGAGCATCGAGCGATTGCGATAATGCTCCTCAAGCTCGCTGCCCGAATCGATCCCGTGCGCGCCCGCGCGTTCGCGGCGCCAGTCGCCGTCCCAGATGCGCGATCCCTTGATCACCGCGTCGGGATTGACCGTGTTGACGCGGATGCCGAAGGGTGCGCCTTCGAGCGCGAGGCAGCGCGCGAGGTGCAGCGCCGCCGCTTTCGCCGAAGCATAGGCCGAGGCGTTGGTCGCGGCGGCAATGCCGTTCTTCGACCCGATGAAGACGATCGAGCCGCCTTCCTGCGCCTTCATCAACGGGAAAGCCGCGCGCGCGGTGAGGAAATAGCCCTGCGCGAGCACGTCATAATTGCGCTGCCACAGCTCGAGCGTCGTATCCTCGATCGGCGCCGACGAGGCGATGCCGGCGTTGGCGACGAGGATGTCGAGCCCGCCAAACTCGCGCGCGCACGTCGCAAATGCCGCAGCCACCTGCCCCTCGTCGGTCACGTCGCATACCGCCGAGCGGATGCGGTCGCGGCCGAAACGGCCTTCGAGTTCGTACGCGGCCTTGGTCAGCGCGTCGGCGTCCCGGTCAACGAGCAGCACACAGGCATCATCGGCGGCGAGGCGTTCGGCGGTCGCGGCACCGATGCCGCCCGCGCCGCCGGTGACGAGCGCGATGCGGCCCGCGAGCGGCCTGGGTTTCGGCATGCGCTGGAGCTTCGCTTCCTCGAGCAGCCAATATTCGATGTCGAAGGCTTCCTGTTCGTCGAGCCCGACATAGGCGCCGATCGCCTCGGCCCCGCGCATCACATTGATCGCATTGGCATAGAATTCGCCCGCGAGCCGCGCGGTCGTCTTGTCGCCGGCAAAAGTCATGCGCCCGATGCCGGGGACGAGCACGACGACGGGATTGGGGTCGCGCATCGCAGGCGAGTTCGGGCGAGCACAGCGCTGATAATAAGCGGCATAATCGGCGCGATACGCCTCGATCCGCTCAGCAAGATACGCGCTGTCATCGATCCTTTCGGGGGCGAGGACGAGCGGCGCGATCTTGGTGCGCAGGAAATGATCGGGGCACGACGTGCCAATCGCGGCGAGCTTCGCAAAATCGCGGCTACCAGTGAATTCGAGCGTTTCGGCATCGTCGGCAAAATGGCCGACGCGGCGACCGCCCATCAGGCCGCGGAGCAACGGCATCAGCTTTGCGGCCGCCGCGGCGCGGTCGGCAGCGGGACGCGACGCGACAACTTCGCCGCCAAATGCCGGCCCATCGACGAGCTTCGCGTTCAGATAGCTCGCCGCATCGGTAATCAGCTCCACCGTATTTTCATAACAGCCCTTGGCGCTGTCACCCCAGCAGATGATGCCGTGCCCCGCGAGCATCACGCCGCGCAGTCCCGCGTGGGCCGCGACATAATCGCGCAGTTTTAGACCGAGATCGAAGCCCGGACGCTGCCAGGGAAGCCAGCCGACCGCGCCGCCCCAGATCGCGCGCGTAACAGCCTCTCCCTCGCTCGAGGCCGCGAGTGCGATGATCGCGTCAGGGTGAACATGGTCGACATGGGCAAAGGGCAAATAACTATGGAGCGGGGTATCGATCGACGCCGCGCGCGGATTGAGCGCGAAGGTACAGTGCGGCAGGTAACCGACCATCTCGTCCTCGTGCGCAAGTCCGCGATAGAGTTTTTCGAGCCCGAGCAGTTTGGCCTGATACAGCGTTGAAAACCCATCGAGCTTCATCGAGCCGATATCGCCGCCCGATCCCTTGACCCACAGCACCGAAACCGTTTCACCGGTCAGCGGATCGCGCGCATCGAGCTTGGCCGAGGTGTTGCCGCCGCCGAAATTGGTGACGGTCAGGTCGGAACCGAGACGGTTCGAGCGATAGAGGAGCAGATCTTCGGGCGACTTCCCCAGCGCCTCGTCATCCGACCAGCGATTCGCCGGGATGGCGAACAGCAGCGCGGCAGCATTGGATTGGGGCGTGACGTCCAGAAGATCGGGCATGAAGGAAACTCGTTGTTTCGACTATGCGAGGACATGTATCGAAATCGCTGGCATCCCGCAATCAGTTTCGATAAAGTTCGATCAAATTCGGTCGCAACGAAGCAAAAGGGAGAAGGATGAAGGGTCGCGCCACCATAATCCTCGATATCGGAAAAACCTTGGCAAAGCTGAGCCTGTGGTCTTCCGACGGGGCGATGATCGAACGCCGTGTGCGCGCCAACCTGCGTGTCGATACGGGTCGGTATACCGCGCTCGACGCCGGGGGAATTGAGGCGTGGGTCGCCGAAACGTTCCGCGATTTTGCTAGGCTAGCCGATGTCGGGGCGATCATGCCGGTCGGACATGGCGCGGCGGCCGCACTTATTCGCGGCAACCGCCTCGCCTGCCCGCCGCTCGATTATGAAGACGCGATGCCCGCGGGCCTGCGCGCAAGCTACGAAGCCGAGCGCGACGCCTTTTCGAACACCGGTTCTCCCGCCCTTCCCGATGGCCTCAATCTCGGCGGGCAGATTTTCCGCCTTGAGGCGCTCGACCCCGATCTCGCCCAAGGCACACAAATTCTCCCTTGGGCGCAATATTGGAGCTGGTTGTTGAGCCGGGTAGCGGCGTCCGAAGTAACGAGCCTTGGATGTCATACCGACCTCTGGAATCCGGCGACAGGCAAACCGTCCGGGCTTGCCGAACGGCGCGGATGGGCCACGCGGCTGGCGCCGCTGCGCCGAGCCGACGAGGTGCTCGGCACGCTGACACCTTTATGGGCCCAGCGTACCGGCCTGCCCGCCGACACCGAAGTTCATTGCGGGCTTCATGATTCAAATGCGGCGCTGCTCGCGGCGCGCGGTTTTGCCGAGATTGCCGAAAAGGAATCGACCGTGCTTTCGACGGGCACCTGGTTCGTCGCGATGCGATCGCCCAAGGACGCCGAGTCAATGGATACGAGCCGCCTCGACGAAGCGCGCGACTGCCTGATCAACGTCGATGCGTTCGGCAAGCCGATCCCGTCGGCGCGCTTCATGGGCGGGCGCGAGATCGAGACGCTGATCGGGCTCGACACCCGGCAGATCGATATCGCGGCCGACCAGCCTGCACTGCTCGCGGCGCTCCCCGATGTGCTTGCGAGCGGCGCGATGGTGCTGCCGAGCTTCGCGCCGGGGTTCGGCCCCTTCCCTCACGCTAGCGGGCGATGGATCGCACGGCCCGACGATCATGCCGCGCGCCGCGCGGCGGTCTCGCTCTATGCCGCGCTCATGACCATAACATCGCTCGACCTCATCGGCACGCAGGACCGGTTGCTGATCGAGGGACGTTTTGCCGAAGGACAGGTCTTCGTCCGCGCGCTGGCCGCGCTTCGCCCCGATCTTCGGGTCTATATCGGCAAGGCACACAACGACGTTTCCTATGGTGCGCTGCGCCTGCTCGATACGGCGTTGCCCCCCGCCGCACCGCTCGAACTCGTCGTACCGCTCGACGTCGATCTTGCGCCTTATCGCGCGCGATGGCTGCAGGAAATCGAGCGGATGGAGGCCACCGCGTGAAGCCTGCCTCGATCGGCGATTACCGTGAAGCCGCGCGGCGGCGCCTGCCCCATTTCCTCTTCGAGTATTTCGACGGCGGTTCCTATGCCGAGCGCACGCTGCGCGCGAATATCGAGGATCTGCAGGACATTTCGCTGCGCCAGCGGGTACTGAACGACGTGTCGGCGATCGACCTGTCGACGTCGCTGTTCGGTCAGGAGCTGGCGATGCCCGTCGCGCTTGGCCCGATCGGGCTTGCGGGCATCGCGGCGCGGCGCGGTGAAGTGCAGGCCGCGCGTGCGGCAGCGGCGAAGGGCGTGCCGTTTACGCTGTCGACCGTTTCAGCATGCTCGCTCGCGGAAGTCGCGCGGGGCTGTCCGACGCCCTTCTGGTTCCAGCTTTATATGGTGCGCGACCGCGGCTTCATGCGGTCCCTGCTCGACCAGGCGAACACAGCCCACTGCCCCGTTCTGATCTTTACCGTCGAC
The DNA here is from genome assembly GCF_057657055.1 of Sphingopyxis sp. Soil_C_28. NCBI lineage: Bacteria > Pseudomonadati > Pseudomonadota > Alphaproteobacteria > Sphingomonadales > Sphingopyxidaceae > Sphingopyxis > Sphingopyxis sp. Soil_C_28. Next base: position 984,113 of record NZ_JBDGJE010000002.1, on the reverse strand, counting down.
ATGCCCATGCCCGGCGCGCGCTATCGCGACCTCCGGTCGGGACTTTCGGGCGCGGCGAACTTGCGCGGACGGGCGCGGCGTGTCGGTCAGGCCATGACGCGCCCGGGCTGGGCATGGGACGTCGGCGTTCACGGTCGCCCGCACCAGCTCGGCAATGTCGCGCCGCTTCTCGGCCCCAAATCGGGGCTCGAGGATTTCCTTGGCTGGATGAAGGATAATTTCGATCCGGGCGTGACCTGGGCCGACCTCGATTTTGTGCGCGATAACTGGAAGGGGCCGATCGTCATCAAGGGCATATTGGACGCCGACGATGCGCGGCGCGCCGCCGCAACGGGCGTCGACGGGATCATCGTGTCGAACCATGGCGGGCGCCAGCTCGACGGCGTGCCGTCGGTTGCGCGCGCACTGCCCCGCATCGCCGATGCGGTAGGCGACCAACTCACCATTCTCGCCGATGGCGGGGTGCGATCGGGGCTCGACGTCGTGCGCATGCTCGCGCTCGGCGCGAAGGGCGTGCTGCTCGGCCGCGCATGGGCGTTCGCGCTTGCGGCGGCCGGCGAAGCAGGCGTGCGCCATATGCTCGACCTGATCGAAGCCGAAATGCGCGTTGCGATGGCGCTCACGGGCGCGACCGGGGTGGACAAAATCGGGCCGGAGACATTAGCCGCCTGACGAGGGACGAGGGGAGAAATTTATGGATGCGAACCCGCTGCTTGGCGTGTTCTTTCACTGGCTGGGCGGGCTGTCGTCCGCGAGCTTCTATGTGCCGTACAAGCGCATCCGCGCTTGGTCGTGGGAGATTTTCTGGATCACCGGTGGCATTTTTTCCTGGCTGCTCGCGCCTTGGCTGTTCGCGTCGATCCAGACGCGTGACCTGATCGGCGTGCTGAGCCGGACGCCGGGCGATATCTGGTTCTGGTGCTGGTTCTGGGGCGCGATGTGGGGACTTGGCGGGCTTACCTTCGGGCTCACCATGCGCTACCTCGGCCTCTCGCTCGGCATGGCAGTCGCGCTCGGCCTGACGACCGTCATCGGCACGATGGGGCCGCCGATCTTTCGCGGCACCTTGGGCGATCTGTTCGCGACGACCAGCGGCCAGACGGTATTTCTTGGCATCGCGATCACCCTGGTCGGGATCGTCATCGTCGCACAGGCGGGGCGCCGCAAGGAACGCGAGATGGATGGCGCGATCGCGGAGGCCGACAAGTCCGAGTTCAACTTGCGCAAGGGGCTCGCGATCGCGGTTTTCTCGGGCATCATGTCGGGCTGCTTTGCCTGGGGCCTAGACGCCGGCGCGCCGATCCGCGAGTCGACGCTCGCCGCCGGGACCGATCCGCTATGGCAGGGGCTGCCCGTGCTCTGCGTCGTGCTACTCGGCGGGCTCACCACCAACCTGATCTGGTGCGCGATCCTGATCGCGCGCAACCGCAGCGTGCGCCAGTTTGTCGGCGAGGCCGCGCCCGGCGCAACCGAAAAACCACCGCTCGCGCTCAACTATGGCCTTGCCGCGCTCGGCGGGACTTTGTGGTATTTCCAGTTCTTCTTCTACACGATGGGCGAAAGCCAGATGGGGCGCTTCGGCTTTTCGAGCTGGACGCTGCACATGGCGAGCATCATCCTCTTCTCGACCCTATGGGGCTTTGCGCTCAAGGAATGGGCGCCCGCGGGTCGGCGCACCCGCGCTCTCGTGTGGCTCGGGATCGCGGTACTGATGGCCTCGACCGTCGTGATCGGCCTTGGCAACAGCCTCGCCTGAGGTCTTCTAGGCAGGCGTGGCGGCGAGTTCGCCGCGCGCCTGCCTGAACACCTCGATGCTGCCCCAGATCGCGAGCGCCGCCATGATCGCTGCGACCGCGAGGTCGGGCCAGCTTTTCCCGGTACCGAAGACGCCGAGCGCAGCCCCCATCACCGCGACATTGCCGATCGCGTCATTGCGCGAGCATATCCACACCGAGCGCATGTTCGCATCACCCGTACGATAGCGATAAAGCATCAGTGCGACCGCGACATTGGCGGCGAGCGCGAGCGCGCCGATCAACCCCATCGTCTCCGCATGCGGCGCCGATCCGCCGACGAAGCCCCAGACCGCCGATCCGAACACCCATAGGCCGAAGGCGAGCATCGTCGCAGCCTTCAGCAAGGCGGCGCGCGCACGCCAGGCGAGCGCCATGCCCGCAACGCCAAGGCTGATCGCATAATTGGCGCTGTCGCCGAGGAAATCGAGCGCGTCCGCCTGAAGCGCACGCGAGTCTGCCGCGACGCCCGCGACGATCTCGACGCCGAACATCGTGGCGTTGATCAGCAGCGCGATCCACAGGACACGCCGCCACTTGGGGTCATTGAGTGCGGTCTTGCCACTTTTTCCCGCACAGCATTGATCGGCCACGTCGAAAGCTCCTTTCATCTTCGAGTCGGCAACCTATATGCACCCTGTAGCAACTACAGGGTCAAGCGATGAAAATCGGCGAACTGTCGCGGGCGACCGGGACCAATATCGAAACCATCCGCTATTATGAGCGGATCGGGCTGCTTCCCGCGCCCGATCGAACCGCGGCGAACTATCGCAGCTATAGCGACGCGCACCGTTCGCGGCTGAGCTTCGTGCGCCATTCGCGCGACCTCGGCTTCACGATCGAGGAAATCCGCTCGCTGCTCGACCTGTCAGACGATCCGGCGCGCGACTGCAGCGAGGCCGACCGGATCGCGACCGCGCATCTGGAACAGGTCGAGGAAAAAATCGCGCAGCTAACCCTGCTGCGCGAGGAACTCACGCGCATCGTCGGGCGCTGTCGCGGCGGTGTCGCGGCCGATTGCCGGGTCATCGAGGCGCTCGGCGACCATAGTCGTTGCGAGAGCACACATTGATCGGTGATTGTAAGGAAAGGTGGGACGATTCTGTTGCCCGGCTCGTCCCCAGCCGCTGGTATCCGATTCTGTTGCCCGGTTCGGTCCGAACCGCGCTCTCTTTGAATAACTTTCGGCCGTGAGGCCTAAAGGTTACGCAGCCAGAGCGAGTGCTTCGTTATCGTTAGCACCTATTGGTTTTGAGCCTTGAACGGGTTACTCAGCCCGGGCAAAAATATCGTCTTTGAACACACGTCGATCCTGGTTCGGCCCCCTCAGAAACCCGCGCACCCATCAAGAAGCGCGAGTTTGTGGTGGAGCCGCCGGGTACTGCCCCCGGGTCCGCTGTGTCTATTCCACGACACCATTTATCACCATAGTCGGCCGAAACCGACCTGATCGATATAGGGTGTCCGCGCGCCGATGGAAAGGGCGCGCGTGCATTTCATCGCGGATAGATCACGCCTTCTTTCTCAGCTCGTCTCGGATTTCAGTAAGGATATCAATCTCGGTCGGGCCCGCCGGCGCCTCTTCGGCCGGCTTGATGAATTTGCTCGCTTGCCGCACCAGCAGGAAAACGACGAACGCGAGCAGCAGGAAGTTGATCACCGCGGTGACGAAGCTGCCGAGCGCCATCACGTTCGCGCCAGACGCCTTCGCCGCCGCGAGCGTCATGCCCGCGGTCACTTTCTCGCTGCCCGACAACACCAGATACTGGTTGGTGAAATCGACCCCACCGCCGGTGACGAAGCCGATGAAGGGCATCAGCACATCGTCTGTCAGCGACTTGACGATCGTCCCGAACGCCGCACCGATGATGACGCCGACGGCGAGGCCCATCACATTGCCCTGGTTCAGGAAAGCCTTGAAATCTTTGATCATGTACCAACCCCTTTGGTCGCTGCGCCTGTCATTCCAGAGTGCATGACACGATTATCCGCGTCAATGATTGCGGGGACCGAAGCGTCTTACTATATTAAATCAGTTGGCGCGGCGCCGTGCCGCGCGGAGGGAGTGTCCGACCATGAATTTGCGTTCCGCCCGTTGGTTGATTGTGCCCGTCGCGGCGATGTCGCTGGCCGCTTGCGGCATCAACAGCGTTCCCACCAAGGAGGAAGCCGCCAAGGCCAAATGGGCCAATGTCGAAGCCGCGTATCAGCGGCGTGCCGACCTGATCCCCAATCTGGTTGAAACAGCAAAAGGTGCCTCGCAGATCGAGCAATCGACGCTCGAAGGCGTCATGCAGGCGCGCGCGTCGGCAACTCAAATCAAGCTCAGCACAGACGACCTCAACAGCCCAGAAAAGGTGCAGGCGTTCCAGCAGGCGCAGGGGCAGGTAACGGGTGCGCTCGGCCGGTTGATGGCTACCGTCGAAGCTTATCCGACCCTTGCCAGCCAGGCGCGCTTTGCCGACCTGATGACCCAGCTGGAGGGCACCGAAAACCGGATCAACGTCTCGGTTCAGGACTATAATGGCGCGGTACAGGATTATAACACGACGATCCGCACCTTCCCCGACATCATCGGGGCAAAGATCGTCCATGGCGCGCAGCCGATGACGCCGTACAAGGCAATCACGCCGAACGCCAACCAGGCGCCAAAGGTCGACTTCGGGAAGTAAGGTGGGCCTGCCCACGCTTTTCCGTCCGCTGGCAACGGCAGCCCTGACGGGGCTGCTGTTGCTGTCGGCGTCTCCCGCCGGCGCACAAAGCTTTCCGAAACTCGCCGGTAACCCGGTGGTCGATCAGGCCGACATCATCCCCGCTGCCGAAGAGGCGGCGCTCAATACGCAGCTGCTCGATCTGGAAAAAAAGACCGGCCACCAGTTCGTCGTCGCGACGGTCAACGACCTCGAGGGCAACGACATTGCCGACTATGGCTACAAGCTGGGCCGCGCGTGGGGGATCGGCGACGAAGCCAGGGACGACGGTGTCGTTTTCCTGATCGCGCCGAACGAGCGGCGGATGAACATCTCGGTCGGCCTCGGCCTCGAACCGGTGCTCACCGACGCTTTGTCGGGGCGGATCATCCGCGATGTCGTGACGCCGAAATTCAAGGCGGGCGACATGCCCGGCGGCATTCAGGACGGCGTCAACGCGATCGCGCAGCAGATTCAGCTGACCCCCGAGGAAGCTGCAGCCCGCGCCGCGGCGGCCGACAAGGCCGAGCGCGAACGCGCGGGCGACGGCAATTTCGGCGGGCTGTTCTTCATCGGCTTCATCTTCTTCATATTTTTCGTGATCCCCTGGCTGTCGAGCCGTTCGCGGCGCGGCAAGAAGCGGAACAAGGATCGGCCGTGGGATGCACCGATCATCATCTGGGGCGGCGACGACGACGACCATTGGGGTGGCGGCTGGGGCGGCGGCGGCGGATCCTCGTGGGGCGGCGGCGGAGGTGGCGGCTTTGGCGGATTTTCGGGCGGCGGCGGATCCTTCGGGGGCGGCGGCGCCTCCGGCGGCTGGTAGGGGCGAAGGATATGCCACATAAAGTCAGCCATGTGAGCGAGGCCGATCACGACATCGTCACCGCGGCGGTTGCGAGCGCAGAGGCGCAGACGAGCGGCGAAATCGTCGCCGTCGTGGCGGCGAAGTCGAACGATTATGACGATGTCGCGCTGGTGTGGGCGAGCATCGTCGCCTTTCTTGCGATGTCTGTGATTGCGCTGTTCCCTCAATTCTACCGCGGCCTCTATGACTGGCTGACGGGTGGCTGGGGGCATGAACTGACCGCAAACGCGTGGCTTGGCACGGTGATTGCGATTGGCGTGATCAAATGGATCGGTATGTGGTTGATCCTGCTGTGGCGGCCGCTGCGCATGGCGCTGACCCCGCGCAGCATCAAGGCGCAGCGTGTTCGCGCACGCGCGGTCGACCTGTTCAAGGTCGGCACCGAGGGCAAGACCGCAGGCCGCACCGGCGTCCTCCTCTATCTCAGCCTGAAAGAGCACCGCGCCGATATCGTCGCCGACGAGGCGATTGCCGCAAAGGTGGCGCCCGAGGTCTGGGGCGATGCGATGGCGGCGCTGATCGAACATGTGCGCGCTGGCCAGCCCGGCGCGGGCATGGCCGAAGCCGTGCGCCAGATGGGCATTGTGCTCGCCGAGCATTTCCCGCGCGGCAGCGAAAATCCGAACGAGCTACCCGACCGCCTGATCGAACTTTGACACAAACGGATTAAATGGGGACTGTCCCTATTTATCACTCGAAAGGACGATCCATGAGCCGCCCCTCTCTCGACATGCCTATCGAGACGCGGTGGGAAGGCCGCTTCATCACGGTCAAGCAGCAGGGGACGTGGGAATATGTCTCGCGCTCGCGCGGCATCCATGCGGCGGTGATCCTCGCGATCGATGACGGCCCGGACGGTCGCCACGTCATGCTTGTCGAACAATATCGCGTGCCATTGAAAGTTCAGTGCCTCGAATTGCCCGCGGGGCTGGTCGGCGACGACACCGCCGGCGAAGCGCCCGAGATCGCGGCGCAGCGTGAGCTGGAAGAGGAAACCGGCTACCGCGCCGACCATTGGCGCACCGTCGGCGAATTCTACAGCTCACCGGGCATGGTCAGCGAAAGCTTCACCCTGCTCGTCGCGACCGGACTCACCAAAATTGGCGAAGGCGGCGGGGTCGATGGCGAGGACATTGCCGTCCACCGCGTCCCGCTGGACGGCATCGCCGATTTCGTCGCCGCGAAGCGCGCCGAAGGTTGCGGGATCGATGTGCGCGTCGCGATGTTGCTCGCGGGCGGGTTGCTCGGAAATCTTTAACCCCGGAGCGGACTAGCGCGCCCCGAAACGCCAGCGCAGCAGCGGACGCGCGAGCAACAGGCCGGCGAGAAATCCGCCGACATGCGCCCAGATCGCGACCGCGCCAAAGCCGCCGCCGGCAAATCCGATGAGCAGCTGGAGCGCGATCCACGCTGCGGCGAGCCAAAGCGCGCGCACCCAATGCCCCGGGATCGGGCCGATAGCGGGCGCCTGTGAGCGGCTGAAGATCAGCGCATACACTGCGATCAGTGCCGAGATCGCGCCGCTGGCGCCGATCATCGGCACTGCCGACTGCGGGTCGGCGAGAAATTGCGCGAGCGCGCCGCCATAAGCGCCAGCGAGCAGCAGCACCGCCATCGCTTTCGACCCCAGCGGAGCCTCGAGCTGGCGGCCGATAAAAAGCAGCACGACGACATTGAAGACGATGTGCAGCACCCCCCCGTGCAACAAAGCCGACGACAGCGGGGTCAGTATGAACGGAACCAGCGTCCCCGGCGGGAGGATCAGCTCATTGCCGAAACGCGCAGGGATAAACCCCGCGCGAACGATCGCGTCGATCTGGAATCCGGTGATCCACAACAGGGCGAAGACGATGACGCAAACGAGCGCATAGCCCGTGACCAGCGGCGCTTCGTGCGGCTTCATCGTCAGCGACCCATCAAATGAATTCGATTTTCTTCACCAGATAATATTTATCGCCTGCGGGTACCGTGACTTCGATCTCGTCCTCGACGCGGCGGCCGATCAGCGCGCGGCCCAGCGGCGAGTTATAGCTGATCTTGCCGTCCTTGGCGTCGGCCTCGGCCTGCCCGACGATCTGGTAACGCACCGGCTTCTCGTCTTCGTCGGCAAGGGTGACGGTTGCGCCAAAGACGATGCGATCGCCCGACAGCATCGTCGGATCGATAACCTGCGCGCGCGACAATTTGTCTTCCAGATCGCCGATCGTCGCTTCGACCTGTCCCTGGCGTTCCTTCGCGGCGTGATATTCGGCATTTTCCGAAAGGTCGCCATGTGCACGCGCTTCCTCGATCGCATCGACGATCAGCGGCCGCTCGGCTTTGAGAGTCGCGAGTTGCGCGTTCATCTTCTCATAGCCTTCTGCCAGCATCGGCACCTTTTCAACGCTTGCCATTATCCTGTTGTCCTTCGTCAATAATCCAGCGCCAGCGAAACTTCGCCGGGCGGCTGCGCCGCTGTTCCGTCAATGTCGGGGGGTGGAGCGGTCCCTTAATAATAGTCCTGAAGCGGCTTCACTTCAAGACTGTGCGAGCGCAACGCGCCGATCGCCTGAGTGGCTGCATCGCTCGCCGCCGCGGTCGTATAATAAGCGATGTCGGCTGCCAGTGCAGACGCGCGGATCGACTGCGAATCCTGCAGGCTTTGCCACCCTTCGGTGGTGTTGAAGATCAGCTGCACATCGCCGTCCTTGATCCGGTCGACGATATGCGGGCGGCCTTCGGCGACCTTGTTCACGCGTTCGACTTCGATGCCTCCTGCGGTCAAATAATCGGCAGTGCCGCCGGTCGCGATCACCTTCCAGCCCCACGCCGTCAGCTGGCGCACCGCGTCGAGGATGCGCGGCTTGTCGCTGTCTTTCACCGACACGAACACCCGCCCGTCGGTCGGCAGACGGTCGCCTGCACCAAGCTGCGCTTTCGCAAACGCCAGATTGAAGTTGCGATCGATTCCCATGACTTCGCCGGTGGACTTCATTTCAGGCGACAGCACCGGATCGGTGCCGGGGAAGCGCGCGAAGGGGAAGACCGCTTCCTTCACCGCGACATGTTTGATGTCGCGGTTGATCTTGGGCAGGTCGGCGAGCTTTTCGCCCGCCATCACGCGCGCCGCGATCTTGGCGATCGGCGAACCGACAGCCTTGGCAACGAAGGGTACGGTACGGCTGGCGCGCGGGTTGACCTCGATCAGATAGACCTCGTCGCCCTTCACCGCGAACTGGATGTTCATCAGGCCGCGGACTTCGAGTGCGCGCGCCAGCGCTTCGGTCTGGCGCTCGATCTCGGCAATGATCTCGGCCGACAGGCTGTACGGCGGGATCGAGCAGGCGCTGTCACCCGAATGGACCCCGGCTTCCTCGATATGCTGGAGCACGCCCGCGACGACGACGTCGGTGCCGTCGCACAGCGCATCGACATCGACCTCGATCGCGTCGCGCAGATAACGGTCGATCAGCACCGGCGAATCGCCCGACACCTGCACTGCGGTCTCGATATAATTTTCGAGCTGCGCCTGGTCGTCGACGATCTCCATCGCGCGGCCGCCGAGCACATAGCTCGGACGCGTCAGCACCGGGTAACCGATGCGCGTTGCCACCGCGATCGCTTCCTCGCGGCTGCGCGCGATGCCGTTTTCGGGCTGCTTCAGGCCCAGCTTGTTGACGAGCGCGGCGAAGCGCTCGCGGTCTTCGGCCAGGTCGATCGCGTCGGGCGAGGTGCCGAGGATCGGGATGCCCGCGTCCGAGAGCGCCTGCGCGAGCTTGAGCGGGGTCTGGCCGCCGAACTGGACGATGACGCCGACGAGCGTGCCATTCTGCTGCTCGACGTGCAGGATTTCGAGCACATCCTCGGCGGTCAGCGGCTCGAAATAGAGCCGGTCCGACGTGTCATAGTCGGTCGACACCGTCTCCGGATTGCAGTTGATCATGATCGTTTCATACCCCGCCTCTTCGAGCGCGAAGCAGGCATGGCAGCAGCAATAGTCGAACTCGATCCCCTGCCCGATCCGGTTCGGACCGCCGCCAAGAATCACGACCTTCTTGCGATCGCTCGGGCTCGCCTCGCACTCGGGCTCGCCGAACGTCGGGGCTTCGTAGGTCGAATAAAGATAGGGCGTCTTTGCAGCGAATTCGGCGGCGCAGGTGTCGATCGTCTTGAACACCGGGCGCACGCCCAGCTTGTGGCGCAGCGCGCGGACTTCCATCTCGGTGACGCCGCCGGTCATCGCCTTCACCGCTTCGTGGATCAGCCCGCTGCCGCGTGCGGTCGCACGCTTCGATCCGGGGCGGAGGTTCGCTGACTGGAGCGCGAGATAGGCGAGGCGCTTGTCGGAAAAGCCCATGGCTTTCAGCTTGCGCAGCGCTTCGGCGTCGCGCGGCAGGCCGTTAGCGCAGACTTCCTTCTCGGCTTCGACAATCTCTTCGATGCGTTCGAGGAACCACATGTCGTAACCCGCGATGCGGTTGATTTCCGACAAGGGCAGCCCCTCGCGGATCGCCTGCGCGGCATTGAGCAGCCGATCGGGAGTCGCCTTCGCAAGTTCGCTGCGCAGCGTGTCGTGGCTCGCGCCCTTGAGGCGGTCGACGAAGTTGAAGCCCGAAAGCCCCGTCTCCAGCCCGCGCAGCGCCTTTTGCAAGCTCTCATGGATCGTGCGGCCGATTGCCATCACTTCGCCGACCGATTTCATCGCGGTCGACAGCACCGCCTCGGCGCCCTTGAATTTCTCGAACGCAAAGCGCGGAATCTTGGTGACGACATAGTCGATCGTCGGTTCGAACGACGCCGGGGTAACCCCGGTGATGTCGTTCATGATCTCGTCGAGCGTGTAGCCAACCGCGAGCTTCGCCGCGACCTTGGCGATCGGGAAGCCCGTCGCCTTCGACGCCAGCGCCGACGAACGCGACACGCGCGGGTTCATCTCGATCACGATCAGGCGGCCGTCCTTCGGATTCACCGCGAACTGGACGTTCGACCCGCCGGTCTCGACCCCGATCTCGCGCAAGCAAGCGATGCTCGCATTGCGCATGATCTGATATTCCTTGTCGGTCAGCGTCAGCGCGGGTGCGACAGTGATGCTGTCGCCGGTATGGACGCCCATCGGATCGACATTTTCGATCGAACAGATGATGATGCAATTGTCCTTGCGGTCGCGCACCACCTCCATCTCATATTCTTTCCAGCCGAGGAGCGATTCCTCGATCAGGACTTCGGTGGTCGGCGAGGCGATCAGGCCGCCGCGGACGATATGTTCGAACTCCTCGCGGTTATAAGCGATGCCGCCGCCAGTCCCGCCCATGGTAAAGCTGGGGCGGATGATCGACGGCAGGCCGGTGCGTTCGAGCACCGCGAACGCCTCGTCGAGCGTGTGCGCAATGCCCGAGCGCGCACTTTCGAGCCCGATTTTGGTCATCGCGTCGCGGAACTTGATCCGGTCCTCGGCCTTGTCGATCGCCTCGGCATCGGCGCCGATCATCTCGACGCCATATTTCGCCAGCGTCCCGTCATTGAACAACGCCAGCGCGGTGTTGAGCGCGGTCTGCCCGCCCATCGTCGGCAGCACGGCCCAGCCGCCCGGATGCAGCGCGGTTTCCTTCGCGATGATCTTCGCAACGATTTCGGGCGTGATCGGCTCGACATAGGTCGCATCGGCCAGGTCGGGATCGGTCATGATCGTCGCGGGGTTGGAGTTGACGAGGACGATGCGATAGCCCTCCTCCTTCAACGCCTTGATCGCCTGCGTCCCCGAATAGTCGAACTCGCACGCCTGACCGATAACGATCGGGCCGGCGCCGATGACCAGGATGGATTGGATGTCGGTTCTTTTGGGCATTAAAAGTGCTTGCTTCCAATTTCGACCAGCTTTTCAAAAGCAGCCTTATCCAGACGGATGGTTTGTGAGAGTTTGCCCGGCTTTTCGTGCGTTGGCCGGCCATAAGTATCGATTTGTATTAGGCGCTCTGGTCCACAATCAACAAGACGAACGATGGCTTCAACGTCTTCATGCGAGCACGCGTCATCGAGTGGTACAACGGTAAACTTCCTGACAGTCGCCATTGTTTACTCCTTCCCCAGCTGCCCCACAAACTTCTCGAACAGATAGAAGCTGTCCTGCGGCCCCGGGCTCGCCTCCGGGTGATACTGCACGCTGAAGGCATTCTTACCCGTGATCGCGATACCGCAGTTCGATCCGTCGAACAGGCTCTTGTGCGTCTCGACCACGCCGCCCGGCAGCGTCGCGGCATCGACCGCGAAGCCGTGGTTCATGCTGGTGATCTCGACCACCCCGTCGGCGAAGTCGCCGCCGACGCGCTGCACCGGATGGTTCGCGCCGCGATGGCCCTGATGCATCTTTACGGTTTTCGCGCCCGCGGCGAGCGCGAGCAGCTGGTGGCCCAGACAAATGCCGAAGATCGGGACGTTACGCTCGAGCAGCCCCTTGATCACAGGCACCGCATAGTCGCCGGTTGCGGCGGGATCGCCGGGGCCGTTCGACAGGAACACCCCCGCGGGACGCAGCGCGACAATCTCTTCGAGCGAGGTTTTCGCGGGCACCACGGTGACGCGCGCACCGGCCTTGACCAAATTGCGGAAAATATTGTCCTTCGCGCCATAATCGACCGCGACGACGTGGGGCGCAGGATCACCCTCGCGCTTGTGGTTCGATGCTTCATAGCCCGAGCCGAGATGCCAGACGCCCGCATCCCACGCGCCCTGCCGTTCGCGGGTGACGGTCTTGGCGAGGTCCATGCCCTCCAGCCCCGGCCAGCCCTGCGCGAGCATCAGCAGCTTGTCGATATCGAACTTGCCATCGGGATTGTGCGCGACGACGCCGGTCGGCGCACCACCATCGCGGATGCGGCGCGTCAGCGCGCGCGTGTCGATGCCCGCCAGCCCGATCAGCCCCTGCGCCGCCATCCATTCGGGCAAGGTCTGGACGCTGCGGAAATTGCTCGGCAGCGTCGGCAGTTCGCGCGTGACGCAGCCGATCGCGGCGCGCTTTTCGCGCTCCATATCCTCGGGGTTCGCGCCGACATTGCCGATGTGCGGAAAGGTGAAGGTGATGATCTGGCCCGCATAGCTCGGGTCGGTCAGGATTTCCTGATAGCCGGTCATCGCGGTGTTGAAACAAATCTCGCCCACACCCGCACCGCTTGCGCCATAACCGATCCCCCACAGGATCGTGCCGTCGGCAAGGACGAGGACGCCCGTCGCCCCATCGGGCTGGGTTTTGGGCGCGGCAGAGGGGTTGGCAGGTGCCATTCAACATGCTCCGGACGGGGGGCTAAACGGCCGACCAAGTAGGCGGCAAAAAAGTGATTCACAAGCTATCGGATTTGGAATCTTGGCGCTAGAGAGGGCCTTTCCGAAATTTGCAGCGCATGGGGACACGTATGATTCGTGACGACATCAAGGCTGCGCAGGTCGCCGCGATGAAAAGCGGCGACAAGGCGCGGCTCGGCACCATCCGGCTGATGCTGGCCAAGATCAAGGACAAGGACATCGAACTCCGGACCGGCACCCCGCCGGCCGACGACAATGTGCTGGTCACCGACGTGCTGCAGAAAATGGTGAAGCAGCGCCGCGAGTCGATTGCCATGTATGAACAGGGCAACCGCCAGGAACTCGCCGATATCGAGGCGGCCGAGGTCGTGGTGATCGAAGGCTTTCTGCCCGCGCAACTTTCCGACGATGACGCGACCGCCGCGATCAAGGCGATCGTGGTCGAGCTGGGCGCCGAGAGCCTGAAAGACATGGGCAAGGTGATGGCCGCGGTGAAGGACCGGCTTGGGAGCCAGCTCGATATGAGCAAGGCGTCGGGCTGGGTGAAGGCGGCGTTGAGCTGAATTTTCGCGCGAAATCATAATGGCCGGACGAGATTTATCCTGTCCGGCGCATTTTCTCGACTTCATGCAACGCGTACGGCATTAATGTACCATGTCGCTTTCACCCCAATGGCTGGATGAACTCCGATCCCGGATCACGCTGTCCACCCTAATCGGGAGGACGGTGAAGGTCACGCGTGCTGGACGCGAGTATAAAGCCTGCTGTCCTTTCCACAACGAGAAGACACCAAGCTTCACAATTAACGATGAAAAAGGCTTTTATCACTGCTTCGGTTGTGGAGCCCACGGAGATGCGATCCGCTGGATGACGGATCAACGTGGCCTTTCTTTTATGGATGGGGTGAAGGAACTTGCCGCCGAAGCCGGCATGGAAGTTCCCGCTGCCGATCCGCGGGCCGCAAAGAAAGCTGAGGAACAGGCGAGCCTGCGCGACGTCATGCAAGCGGCGGCGGACTGGTTCACCCAGCAACTCGCGAGCAGCAACGGCGCGCCCGCACGCGACTATGTGGTCAAGCGCGGTATCTCCGAAACAACGCGGGAGGCGTTTAGCTTTGGACTCGCGCCCGAAAGCCGCAGCGCACTAAAGGAAGCGCTTAAGCGGTTTCCTACGGCGATGCTTGTCGAAGCCGGCCTCCTCATTGCGGTGGAGGACAAGGAACCCTACGACCGATTCCGCGGCCGCCTGATGATCCCGATCCGCGATGCGCGCGGCCGCGTCATTGCGTTCGGCGGCCGCATTTTGGGCGACGGCGAGCCCAAATATCTCAACTCGCCAGACACGCCACTGTTCGACAAAGGCCGCACGCTTTTCAATCTCGATAAGGCGAGTCCGGCGTCACGTCAGACAAAACGTGTCATCGTTGTCGAGGGGTATATGGACGTTATCGTCCTCGCCCAGGCTGGCATCGCTGATGCTGTGGCTCCACTAGGAACCGCACTCACAGAAGCCCAGCTTGGCCTGCTTTGGCGGATGGTCGATACCCCTATTCTGTGTTTTGATGGCGACAATGCTGGAAGCAAGGCCGCCAAACGAGCAGCACATCTCGCCATCAGGACGTTACAGAGCGGGAAAACGGTACAGATCGCACAGCTTCCGGCTGGCATGGACCCTGACGACGTCGTTCGGCAAAGTGGCGTTGGAGCTTTTGAAAAGCATCTGGAAGATGCCTTGCCTCTCGCCGAGTTTACCTATCAAGCTACCTTCCTTGAATCGGATAGCCGATTGCCGGAAGGCCGCATCACGCTCCAGACTTCTTTAAACGAAATATCGGATTCGGCTCCCGATCCCATCATGAAGAGCGAATATCGAAGGTGGTTTAAGGATCGCTTTTACCAAGACTTTGGCTGGAACTCACAAAATCGGCACATCATTCAACAAAGCGTCGTTGCCACCTCCCCAAAGATGGATATCGCGCTCTACAACTCTTATATCCGGAACGCATTTCACGCGGCGTCGCGGTTCCCTCAATTCATATACAATAATATCGAGGCACTATCCCGGATCCCAATACCTGATAGTGGCAAGTTCGATGTGCTAAAGCGTTGGCAGGACGAAATTTGCGATTTCATTTTTCATAATGGCGGATCGGACGACAATGCTATCGCGCAAATTATTGCACGAGGCGAGTATGATTCCATCAATAGGCATAATCTGCAAATAGACTTACGGTTTCCGTGGGATACGAACCCTTCTCTGGTTGAAAAAAGACTTCCCCAATTCATAGATTTCCTCTCGATTGAGGCCGACCTCAATATGGAACTTGAGAGGCTCAATCAGCAACTCATGATGGACTTCTCGGAAGAAACATATCGCGCTGTCCAGCACCGTCGCCAACTTCTTTGGAAGGAACGGACACGCCTATTTGGCGACGCTCTCGATTGGATGGATACGTCCAACGCCCAGATGGAGGCCGGTCAGGCTTGACAACGTAAAGCGTCAAGAAGGGCTTGATTGTGAGGGGTTGCTTGCCATATTGGCGGCAATGAAAGTGTATAATAGGGCGACGACATTGCTCAGAGCCGACGGACAGCACTTCTCATCCAATCGATGGCTGGAAAGCGACAGGGGCTAGCGCGGCGCAGAAAACTGCTATGCTCGACCTCGTGACGCGCAGTCCGAAAGACTCACTTTTGCCCCAAGGCAAGGAACAAGAATGGCCACCAAAAGCACCGCCGCCGATACCGATACCGACACCGACGGCCCGCTGATCGACCTCAACGAGGCCGACGTCAAAAAGCTGATCGCGCGCGGCAAGAAGCGCGGTTACCTGACCTATGACGAGCTGAATGCGGCGCTGCCGCAGGACGAGATGTCGTCCGAGCAGATCGAGGATATCATGTCGGCAATCTCCGACATGGGCATCAACATCGTCGAAAGCGACGAAGATGTGCAGGAAGAGGCCGACGCCGAACCCGACGACGAAGTCGATGTCAGCGCCGGCACCGGTTCGGTTTCGAACCCCGCGATCGAAAAGAAGAAGGAAACGGTCGATCGCACCGACGATCCCGTTCGCATGTACCTGCGCGAAATGGGCGCCGTCGAACTGCTCAGCCGCGAAGGCGAAATCGCGATCGCGAAGCGCATCGAGGCAGGCCGCGACACGATGATCCTCGGGCTGTGCGAGAGCCCGCTGACCTTTAACGCGATCATCGACTGGTCGAACGCGCTGAACAATGGCGAGATGCAGCTGCGCGAGATCGTCGATCTCGAAGCCATGCTCTCGAAAGACCCGGTTCCAGAGAATCTCGAAGAAGAAGGCGCCGAAGACAACGGCGAAATCAGCGAAAAGACCGCTGGCGTCTCGTTCAAGGACGAGGACGAGGTCGAGGAAGAGCCCGCGGCCGACGCGGACGATGAGAATGGCGAAGGATCGTCGGGCAAGCGCGAAACCTTCGAAGAGGATGAGGAAGACAACACCCTCAGCCTCGCCGCGATGGAAGAGTTGCTGAAGCCCGACGCGCTCGAAAAATTCGCGAACATCACAAAGAGCTTCAAGGCCTTCTCGAAACTACAGGACGCGCGCCTAGAAGCGCTGTCGACCGCAGGCGAATTCCCTGCGGCGTCGGAAAAGAAGTACCACAAGCTGCGCGAGGAACTCACCGCGCAGGTCGAGAGCGTTCAGTTCCACAACGCCAAGATCGAATATCTCGTCGATCAGCTCTACAGCTACAACCGCCGCCTGACCGCGCTGGGCGGCCAGATGCTGCGCCTTGCCGAACGCCACAAAGTGCCGCGCAAGTCGTTCCTCGACAATTATGTCGGGCGTGAGTTGGAAGAGAATTGGATCGACAGTGTCAGCGGGCTCGACAAGAAATGGGCCGCCTTCGCCGAGAATGAAGCCGGTGCAGTCGATCGCATCCGCATCGAGATTTCGGAAATCGCGCAAGCCGCGGGCATGAGCCTGACCGAATTTCGCCGCGTCGTGAACATGGTCCAGAAGGGCGAGCGCGAAGCGCGTATCGCCAAGAAGGAAATGGTCGAAGCGAACCTGCGTCTCGTGATCTCGATCGCCAAAAAATATACGAACCGCGGCCTGCAGTTCCTCGACCTCATTCAGGAAGGCAATATCGGCCTGATGAAGGCCGTCGACAAATTCGAATATCGCCGCGGCTACAAATTCTCGACCTATGCGACCTGGTGGATCCGGCAGGCGATCACCCGCAGCATTGCGGATCAGGCAAGAACGATCCGCATCCCGGTCCACATGATTGAGACGATCAACAAGCTGGTCCGTTGCAGCCGCCAGTTCCTCCACGAAAGCGGCCGCGAGCCGACGCCCGAGGAAATGGCCGAGCGTCTGTCGATGCCGCTCGAAAAGGTCCGCAAGGTGATGAAGATCGCCAAGGAGCCGATCAGCCTCGAAACGCCGATCGGCGACGAGGAAGACAGCCACCTCGGCGATTTCATCGAGGACAAGAATGCGGTCATCCCGGTCGATGCCGCGGTGCAGTCGAACCTCAAGGAAACGGTGACCCGCGTTTTGGCGTCGCTTACCCCGCGTGAGGAACGTGTTCTGCGCATGCGCTTCGGCATCGGGATGAACACGGACCACACGCTGGAGGAAGTCGGCCAGCAGTTCAGCGTGACGCGCGAACGTATCCGCCAGATCGAGGCGAAGGCGCTTCGCAAGCTGAAGCATCCGTCGCGCAGCCGCAAGATGCGCAGCTTCCTCGACCAGTAAGCCCTTCGGGTCTTTCGGACATGAGACACCCCGCCCTCACCGGCGGGGTGTTTTGTTTTGCACTTTGGATCAAAGCCTTGCCCCGATGCTGCACCGCACAATTTTTGTGCCCCAGCTTCTTTAAATCTTCACAATCATGCCCCAGATAGCCGGCGTCATCGCGATGCGGAGGGCTTCATGACCGGTTCAGGCGCCACCCATCAAATGGCAACCGTTCCCACTCGATGGGAATTGATTCACGATCCAGAGCAGGCGGTCCGACGCGGCTGACGCGAAAAAGCTTGGAAATTTGGGAACTGCGTAAATTGGCACGCCCTTTGCGATGCATTCGGCATCGGCGCGGGGCAGTGCCCGCCGCCCAAGGGAAAGACAAAAAAGATGGAAAACGAAACCACCAACCTCTTCCGCCGCCACGACACCTTCTTCGGTATCTGTGAGGCCGTTGGCCAGGACTTCGGCTTCAACCCACTGTGGCTGCGCCTCGCCTTTGTCGCGCCGCTCTTCTTCTTCCCCGTGCAGACCTTTGCCGGCTATTTCGGCCTTGGCATCGTGGTGCTGGCTTCGCGGCTGCTCTTTCCGGCCAAGACCATCGCAACCGCCCGGTCCGAAGCTGGTCCGGTCGAACCCGCCGCACGGCAAATCGACCAGACCGAGGACCTCGCGCTCGCAGCGTAAGAACAGAATCGGCCGGACACGCACTCTCCCCGAGTCCGGCCACTCCGCTCCAACGGTGTCCCCGGGCGCCATGGATGGGACCGGCAAGCTTCCCCCGGGGCTTGCCGGTCCCTCTGCATCTGGCTTTTGTCCCTGACTGGAACACTCGCGATGCAAATCAAACGCCGCGCATAAACGCGACGTTTACGACGTTGCTCTAAGACTGATCGCTGTAATTCCATTGGCTTGGGTCGTAGCGCCCCCGCCACAGCGAGGATCAAGCGTTGAGCCAGTCGACCCAGCCCCAGGCGCAGACGCGCGGCGTCGCCGAACTGCTCGATTCGCTGGTCGCCAGCGATGGCACCGGCGCGCATCCGCACGTCCGCTCGGGCGCGCTGTCGAGTGGGCCCGAGGCGATGCGGAACCTCGCCGACGCCGTCCACTTTCTTTGCCTCCTCCACGGCCGTTATCCGGGCGTGATCGACAATGCCGCGCGCAAGGCGGTCGACCCGGCATCGCGTCAGTGGATGGACGAAGCGGCCAACGCCTTTGTGCAGGAACGTGCCTTCCTGACGAAAATCGCCTCCGCCGTCGGCCCCGTGCCAAGCACCCAAGGTCAGGCGCAATGCGAAGCCGCGGTCGCCGCGCAGCGCAAGGCGATCGACATGCTCGCCGAGTCGGATCGCCACGGCTGTGCCGTCGGCGCGGCGATCGCGCTGACCCTCGACTGGCGGACGATTCGCGTCCTGCTCGACATCAGCGCGCTGCGGCTCGACCTGACCCCGCCGACCTGCACCCTGCCCGACCTACGCGACACCGCACGGCTCGCCGGAACCGTCGCCGATACCCCCGCGGTCGAACGCGCGATGGTGTTCGGCGCGCAGCAGCTGATCACCCAGCACAGCGGCCTGTGGGATCTGATGGCCGCTCGCACAGCGAGTCGCGCGCACAGCTGATCGCGCTCCGCGAGACCGCGGCACGCTTGCGCCGGCTCCCCGCCCCCGCTATGCCCGCTTGACGTTCACGTTAAGGGAAGGCAGCGACGCATGCGTTTCGAAGGTACCAGCGCCTATATCGCCACCGACGACCTGAAGGTCGCGGTCAACGCCGCGACATTGCTGCGCCGCCCGCTGCTCGTGAAGGGCGAACCCGGCACCGGCAAGACCGTGCTGGCTGAGGAAATCGCCAAGGCGTTCGACGCGCCGCTGATCACCTGGAACATCAAGTCGACGACCAAGGCGCAGCAGGGCCTCTACGAATATGACGCGGTCGCGCGTCTGCGCGACGGCCAGCTCGGCGAAGAGCGCGTCCACGATATCCGCAACTATATCCGCAAGGGCAAATTGTGGGAGGCGTTCACCTCGCCCAAGCTCCCCGTGCTGCTGATCGACGAGATCGACAAGGCCGATATCGAATTCCCGAACGACCTGCTCCAGGAACTCGATCGCATGGCGTTTCATGTCTATGAGACCGACGAGACGGTGACCGCAAAGGAACGCCCGATCGTCGTCATCACCTCGAACAATGAAAAGGAACTGCCCGACGCCTTCCTGCGCCGCTGTTTCTTTCACTATATCAAGTTCCCCGACCGCGACACGATGGCGTCGATCGTCGATGTCCATTTCCCGGGCATCCAGAAGACGCTGGTCAGCCGCGCGATGGATATCTTCTACGAAGTGCGCGACGTTCCGGGCCTCAAGAAAAAGCCCTCGACGAGCGAGCTGATCGACTGGCTGAAGCTGCTGCTCAACGAAGATATGCCGCTCGAGGTCCTGCAGAACCGCGACGTCGGCAAGGCGATCCCGCCGCTCCACGGCGCGCTGCTCAAGAACGAGCAGGATGTGATGCTGTTCGAGAAGCTGGCATTTATGGCGCGACGTCAGGGCAGCTAAGGCGCCCGTCAGAGCTGGTATGCCACCTCGACATCGCCCCAGCGGCGGCCGTTGATGATCGCGGGCATATAGACGTTGCGCACCGTCAGATAATTGATGCCGTCGCCTTCCTGGCGATACACCGTCATGAAAAAGGGCGCGGTGCTGCGCTTTGCTGCGGCGTCGGTCTCGTCATAGAGCAGGCGGCCGTTGCGGCAGTGCGCCGTATCATGCTCGAGGTCGCCGGTCGGCGCGCGCGAGCATTCGGTGATATGCGTGGGCAGAAAGCCGTTCATGTCGCCCGCCGACGACATCTTGATCTCGGGATGATTGGCCACGACGCGGTCGAACAGCGGGCGCCAGTTTGCATCGGCCCAGTCGCAGAGAGTCGTGCGGAAGCGTTCGGGGTTCGAATTCGGCACGCGGACATATTTGGTGTCGAACAATTGCTCCATCGTCAGTTCACCGCGCGCAACCGCGGTTTCGGCCAGCCCAACGAATTCGTCGCGAACCTTTGCCGCCAATTCGACAATCGCTGAATCCTGCGGTGATACGCCCGCCGAGATCACGGCGTTGAACATGCGGTTCGATACATGCTCCATCGACAGGATCGAATCGCGCGTACCGACCAAGGTTGAACTATTGTCGCGGACCGACCCCACGACGCGGTCGAGCGCTTCGCGCACCTTGGCGCCATTGGCATGCACCATCGCGGAGCTTTGCGCGATGCGGTCGCTCTGATCGTCGAGCAGCGCGACGAGATGTGTCGCATCGTGCAGCGCGTCGGTAATTGTCTCGAATTGCGCCTCGGCACGGCTCGACTGTTCGACGCCCGACTGGATTTCGGTGACGAGCCCGCTCGCCTCGGCGGCGAGGCTGCCGATGCTACGGCGGATTTCGTCGGTGGCGCCGCGCGTGTTCTGCGCGAGCTTTTTCACCTCGGCGGCAACGACCGCAAAGGTGCGGCCGGCATCGCCCGCGCGCTCGGCCTCGATCGCGGCATTGAGCGCGAGCATGTTCGTGGTCTTGGCGATCGACTCGATCGACTGGCTGACCTGCTGGACCTGCTCCATCACCGCGGCGAAATTGGTGACGTGCTGACCCAGCCGCGCGACCAGATCGATGACCGAACGGAATTCGGTGACCGCGGCGTTGACGCGCTCGGCGCCGGTATCGAGCTGTTCACAGGCGCGCGCCGACAGGATTTTCGCCTCGTCGGTCGAATCGGCGATCTGGCGCTGATCGGCCTCGAGGCTGACGACATAGTCTTCGAGTCGGCCGAGCTCGCCGATCTGCCGGTCCATCTGGTCGGTCGCGCGCTTGATCCGTCCCGCGGCATCGCTGCACCCCACGGCCAGTTCGCCGCAATCGCTTGCGACCGACTGGTCGAGTATCTGTGCCGCCGGATTGATCGGATCGAATTTCATTGGCTTGCCCGCGTCCCTATATGATCGCGAAGCTATGCCCAACATTGGTTAACGGGGCGTCAACTCGCCGCCGCTTTACGTTCACGTAAAGTGATTGCGCCGACGGCGCGAACGCGATACGCCTGCCCCATGTTTTTCGGCTTTCTCGACGAGCTCCGCGCCGCAGGCATCCCCGCCAGCCTGAAAGAGCATCTGATGCTGCTGGAGGCGCTCGACCGCGAGGTGATCGACCGCAGCCCCGAGCAATTCTATTACCTGTCCCGCGCGATCTACGTGAAGGATGAAGGCCTGCTCGACCGCTTCGATCAGGTGTTCAACAAGGTCTTCAAGGGCATCATTTCCGATTATGGCCAGAACCCGGTCGATGTGCCCGCCGATTGGCTGAAAGCCGTCGCCGAGAAATTCCTGACGCCCGAGGAAATGGCCGCGATCGAATCGCTCGGCGACTGGGACAAGATCATGGAGACGCTGAAAGAGCGGCTCGAGGAACAGCAGAAGCGCCACGAGGGCGGCAGCAAGTGGATCGGCACCGGCGGCACCTCGCCCTTCGGCAATTCGGGCTACAATCCCGAGGGTGTCCGCATTGGCGGCGAGAGCAAGCATAAGCGCGCGCTGAAGGTCTGGGAAAAGCGCGAGTTCGCCAATCTCGACAACACCAAGGAGCTTGGCACCCGCAACATCAAGATCGCGCTGCGCCGCCTGCGCAAATTCGCGCGCGAAGGCGCGGCGGACGAGCTTGATATTCCGGGCACGATCGACGGCACCGCGCGGCAGGGCTGGCTCGACATCAAGATGCGCCCCGAACGGCGCAACGCGGTCAAGCTGCTGCTGTTCCTCGACGTCGGTGGGTCGATGGATCCGTTCATCAAGCTCTGCGAAGAATTGTTCAGCGCCGCGACGACCGAGTTCAAGAATCTCGAATTCTTCTATTTCCACAATTGCCCGTACGAAGGGGTGTGGAAGGACAACAAGCGCCGCTGGTCCGAACGCCACCAGATGTGGGACATCCTCCACAAATATGGCCATGATTATAAAGTCATATTCGTCGGCGACGCGTCGATGAGCGCCTATGAAATCACGCATCCGGGCGGCAGCGTGGAGCATTTCAACGAAGAGTCCGGCGCGGTCTGGCTCGGCCGGATCACAAAAGTCTATCCCGCCGCGGTCTGGCTCAATCCGGTGCCGGAGGCGCATTGGGGCTACACCCAGTCGGTGAAGCTGATCAAACAGCTGATGAACGACCGCATGTATCCGCTCAGCCTTGCCGGACTGGACGATGCGATGCGCGAGCTGACGCGAAAGCATTGACGCGGCGTGGGCGGGCGCTAGGGGCGCGAAGATGATCG
Source organism: Sphingopyxis sp. Soil_C_28 (assembly GCF_057657055.1). Taxonomy (NCBI): domain Bacteria; kingdom Pseudomonadati; phylum Pseudomonadota; class Alphaproteobacteria; order Sphingomonadales; family Sphingopyxidaceae; genus Sphingopyxis; species Sphingopyxis sp. Soil_C_28. The sequence continues at coordinate 961,445 of NZ_JBDGJE010000002.1, read as the reverse complement.
ACCTACCCCTCGTCACCATCCTGCTCCTCACCGGCTTCATCAACCTGATCGGCGCGCTCGCCTATGCCGCGCGCATCGCCGGGGTCCGTACGCGGCGGATTGCGATGTCGTTCGCGCTGTTCAACATCCTGGTGCTCTTCTCGCGCACCTCGAACAGCTTCCTCGGCCCCTTCCTCGCCAAGCGGATCGAGACGCGCATCCACGACGGCAGCGGGGCCTCGCTGTTCATCGACATGCAGTTCGTGCTGGCGGCGGCGAGCGTCGCGACGCTTATCGGCATTCTGCTGGTGCCCACCGGGCAGCGCATGTTTGCGACGGCAATCGGCTGGTACCAAACCAATCGCTCGACGACCAAACTTGCACTCAAGGCGATGAGCCCGAGCGGATTTCGCACCATCCGTCAGTCCATCCGGTTCCCCGGCATAGCCCATCTGCGCAGCTGGCATATGCCGAAGGGGATCAGCTGGGGCGTGCTGATCGCCAACTGCCTTGCGCAATCGCTGCTCGCGGTCGGCGTCGTCGCGTCGCTCTATGCCGGCTATCTGGCGCCCGAATTCCGCGTCACCGCGTCGCAGCTGTCGGCGCTGATCAACGGCTTTGCGACGATATTGCTGTTTGCCTTTATCGATCCGCAATTGTCGGTGATGACCGACGATGCGGTCGAGGGCAAAGTCGGCGAAGGCGAGTTTCGCCGCGCGATCATGCTCATTTCACTGAGCCGCCTTGCGGGCACGATCCTCGCACAGCTGTTGCTGATGCCCGCCGCGCTGCTGATTGCCTACGTCGCCGTCCATGTCTGAACGCGAGGACGGGGCGGCTGGCGGTAACAGCCGCTTCTACGCCGTCAGGTCTCGGCTGGAGGCGATGGCGATCACGCCGGGGCCGCGCGGCTGGTTTCTCGAATTTCTTGTCTTTGGCTTCAAGCAGGGTTGGGCGTGCCTGTTCGGTGGGCTGATGCTTGCGCTGCTGCTCGGCACGCATCTGTTCTGGCCCGAGGATGCACCGCTCCACCGTTATGATGCAATCACCATCGGCGCCGTACTGATCCAGCTCGGCATGCTCGCCTTCCGGCTGGAAACACCGAAAGAAGCGATCGTCATCCTGATCTTTCACATCGTCGGCACGGTGATGGAATTGTTCAAGACCGCCGCCGGATCATGGCAATATCCCGAGGCGAGCCTGCTCCACCTCGGCGCGGTCCCGCTCTTCTCCGGCTTCATGTACGCCGCGGTCGGCAGCTACATCGCGCGCGTCTGGCGCATCTTCGACTTCCGCTACACCGGATACCCTCCGGCATGGGCAAGCTACGCCCTCGCCGCCGCGATCTATGTCAATTTCTTCGCGCACCACTGGCTACCCGACATTCGCTGGCTATTGTTCGCAGCGACCGCCCTGCTCTTTTGGCGCTGTCAGGTGTGGTTCCGCCCGCTGCATGCGCATCGCCGCATGCCCTTGCTCCTCGGCTGGGGCCTTGTCGCGCTGTTCATCTGGTTTGCCGAGAATATCGGCACGTTCGCGCGGGCGTGGACCTATCCCAGCCAGGACGATGGCTGGCACATGGTCGGCATCGACAAGCTCGGCAGTTGGTATCTCCTGATGATCATTTCGTTCGTGCTCGTCAGTTTGGTCCAGCGGCCAAAGGCGCCCGATTAACCGAATGGGTTGTCGATCGACGGCGGCGGTTCGCTAAACCATTTCGGGCCGCCGTCGGTCATGTAAAAACAATCTTCCAGCCTTATGCCGAATTCGCCGGGGATATAGATGCCGGGTTCGTTCGAGAAACACATGCCGGGCGCGAGCTTCGTCGTTTCGCCGCGCACCAGATTGACCGGCTCGTGCCCGTCGAGCCCGATGCCGTGGCCGGTGCGGTGCGAGGTGCCGGGGAGCTTATAGTCCGGACCCCAGCCGAGCCCGGCGTAATAGGCGCGCACCGCATCATCGACCTTGCCCGCCGGCGTGCCGAGCTTTGCGGCGGCAAAGGCGACATCCTGCCCCTTGCGCATCTGGTCCCATACCTGCCGCTGGCGCGCGCTCGCCTTGCCGTAGACGAAGCTGCGCGAGATGTCGGATTGATAGCCGTGGACGGTGGCGCCGCAGTCCATCAGCACGACTTCGCCACTCTTCACCGCCTGCGGCTTGCCCGACCCATGCGGATAGGCGCTCGCCTCGCCGAGCAGGATCAGTTCGAACTCGCTCTTGCCGCCAAGCGCCCTTGTCGCCGCGGCCATGATCGCACCGATGTCCGCCGGGGTCATCCCGGCTTCGACACGCGGCGCGGTGTGGCGATAGGCGGCGATGGTGATGTCGGCAGCGACCTGCATCAGCGCGATTTCGGCGGGCGATTTGTGCATCCGGCAACCGCGCACGACCGGCGCACCGTTGACCACCGTCGCGCCCGGCATCGCCTTTTCCAGCCCGTCGACGGCGAAATAGCGCACCGTTTCCTCGACGCCGATGCGGCCTTTCGCAAGGCCGCGCTTGCCAAGCCACGCAGCGACCGCCGCCAGCGGATTGTCATCCTCGTTCCACGTCAGCACCTCGGCCTCGATGCCCAGGCTCTCACGCACCGACGGTTCTTCGAAAAAAGGCGTGATGACCGCAATCTCGCCTTCGCGCGTCAGCACCGCAGCAGTCAGCCGCTCACTCCGCGACCAGCGCACGCCGGTGAAATAGATCAGGCTCGATCCCGGCTCGATCAGCAGCGCGCCGATATCGTTCGCGCGCATCAGCTCCTTCGCCTTCGCGATCCGCGCCATGCGCTCGGCCTTGCCGATAGGGGCGGCTTTCGCAGCGAGGTTGGGAAGCGCCGCCGTGTCGGCCGCGAGCACCGGGGCAGGCAAGGTCGCGGCCAACCCCCCGATTGCCGCGGTGCCCAGAAATTGCCGTCGGTGCATCATCTTTCCCCCTCGTCAGTATATGAACAAATCGGCAATCTCTTCGCGCCACGCCGCCTCGTCGGGCAGTGCCAGCGCATCGAGATCGCCCGCATCCGCACCCGCATCGTCGACCCATAAGCGCAGGCCCGGCCCGCCATTGATCACATCGATCGCGAGCACATCGTCGGTATATTCATATTTGAAATCCTTGCCGCGCCAGATCGGATAGTCGGGATAAAGGCTGCGGATCGCCTTAAAGCCCAGCGCCTGCACGCGCCACGGCTGGAACGCGTCGTCGTCATACCACGGCCCGTCCGCATGGATATGCACGCCGCTGCTCAGCTGGCCGACATGCTTGTGAAAGGTCGGCTGGAACCAGATATCGCGCAGCTTGCATCCGCCGAGCCATTGCGGCGCGAGACGCTGCATCTCGGCGATCACCGCCTTGGCGTCTATATCGGGCGCACCGAAGATTTCGAGCGGACGCGTCGTGCCCCGGCCCTCGCTCAAGGTCGCACCCTCGACCATCACGGTGCCGGCATAGGCGCGCGCCATATTGACGTTCGCGGCATTGGGACTGGGGTTGATCCAAACGCGGTCGGTGGGCCATCCGAAGCCCGGGCCTTTCGGGTCCCAGCCTTCCATTTCGACCACGCGATAATCGACGTCGAGATTGAAATGGCGGATGAACCAGTGCCCGATCTCGCCCATCGTCAGCCCGTGACGCATCACCATCGGCCCTGCGCCGACGAAGCTCTCCCAGCCGGGCTGAAGCAATGTACCCTCGACGGGTCGTCCCGCCGGGTTCGGTCGATCGAGCACCCACACCGCCTTGCCATGCGCGGCGGCGGCTTCGAGGACGTAGAGCAACGTCGTCACATAGGTGTAGATGCGGCAGCCCAGGTCCTGCAGATCGACGAGGATCACATCGAAGGTGTGCATCGACTGGCCGCTCGGACGGCGCACTTCGCCATAGAGGCTGAACACCGGCATGCCATAGACCGGATCTGTGAAGTCGGGCGACTCCATCATATTGTCCTGAAGGTCACCGCGCACCCCGTGCTGCGGCCCGAACACCGCGGTGATATCGAGCCCCGCCGCAACGAGCGCATCGACGCTGTGGATCAGGTCGGCAGTGACCGAGGCGGGATGCGCGAGCAGCGCGACGCGCTTGCCTTCGAGCGGTTTGCGAAGCACCGGATCGGCGAGCAGGCGGTCTATGCCGAAGAGAATAGTCATGCCGCGTCGGGTGCCCCAAGCGTGAGTGCAAAGCAATCGGGATGATGGAAGTCGGGCTTGCCGGGCGGGTGCGCCAGCGCCCAATAGCTTTTGGTGCCGTCAAGTTCCTCGATCACCGCCGACAGCGCAAGCTTCGCGCCATTGTCGGGAAAAATGCCCGGCTCGACGCGCAGCGCATAGCGTTGCTCGCCCTTTTCCGCCGCCATTTCCCATGGCGCAAGATCGTCGGTGCGGAGCAGCGAGCGATAATCGTCGAACTGGTAACAGGCCCAGCGGCCATCGGGGCCATAGTTGAACTCGGTATAATCGGGCTCGCCTTCCTCGGTCAGGAAAGCCTCGAAGCAGGTGCTTTCCCACAGGCCGTCGGTCGCGCTGTCGGCGATGACGAGTTCGCCCTGTCCGTCGGGCAGCACCAGCGCAGCGATCGCGCCGTCGACGATGAAGCGCAGCGCGAAGCCGTCCTCGAACGACAGGCTAACCTCGACCGCGACCACGCGAACGGCCTTGCCCGGCGTCGCCGGATGACAGATCAGCTCTTTGCGCATGCTATCCAAATATCAAACCCCATGCTAAGCGCCCGCCCGCTATGACGAACTATAAATCCGACCTGCTGCGCCTGCTCGATGAGCGAGGCTATATCCATCAGACGACCGACGCGGAAGGGCTCGATGCGCTTGCCGTGAAACAGGTCGTCCCGGGATATATCGGCTTCGACGCGACCGCGCCCAGCCTGCACGTCGGCAGCCTTGTCCAGATCATGATGCTGCGCCGCCTGCAACAGACGGGGCACAAGCCTGTCGTACTGATGGGCGGCGGGACGACGCGGATCGGCGATCCGACCGGGCGTGACGAGAGCCGCAAGATGCTGTCGGACGAGGTGATCGCCGCGAACATTGCGTCGATCTTCAGCATCTTCCAGCAATATTTGACCTTCGGCGACGGGCCGACCGATGCGGTGATGGTGAACAACCACGACTGGCTCGGCCAGCTCGGCTATATCGAGCTGCTGCAGGAAGTCGGCACGCATTTCACGATCAACCGCATGATGACCTTCGACTCGGTCAAGCTGCGGCTCGAGCGCGAACAGCCGATGACCTTCCTCGAATTCAACTATATGATCCTCCAGGGCTACGACTTCCGCCATCTGTCGAAGGACATGGATGTCCGTCTGCAAATGGGCGGATCGGACCAGTGGGGCAATATCGTCAACGGCATGGAACTGGGTCGCCGCATGGACGGCGCCGATCTCTATGGTCTCACGACTCCGTTGCTGACCACCGCCGCGGGCGCCAAAATGGGCAAAACCGCCGCGGGCGCCGTGTGGCTTAATCCCGAACAACTGTCCCATTTTGACTATTGGCAATATTGGCGCAACTGCGACGACCGCGACGTCGGCAAGTTCCTGAAGCTGTTCACCGACCTGCCGCTCGAAGAGATCGCACGCCTCGAAGCACTCGAGGGCGCGGAGATCAACGAGGCCAAGAAAATCCTCGCGAACGAAGCGACAACGATGTGCCGCGGCGCGGACGCCGCGCGCACGGCTTCGGACACCGCCACGCAAACCTTTGAAAAGGGACAGGTTGGCGGCGACCTTCCGCAGGCCGCCGCGCCCGCCGAAGGCATCAGCGTCGTCGATGCGCTGCGCGAACTGGGCTTCGCCGCGTCGAACAAGGAGGCGCGCCGGAAGCTCGACGAGGGCGCGGTGAAGGTCGATGGCATCGTCATTCGCGACCCGCAGCATCTGATCATGCCCGGCGCCGACCCCGTTCCGCTGAGCCTTGGATCAAAAAAACATGGCCTCGTGACCCGCTAGGGCGCAGGGAAGCGTTTACGACTTCTTCAGCAATCGGGTGGATCGTCATGGCCAAATCAACAAGGTCCACAAAAATGCGCAAGATCGACACCAGCAAAGCCCATTATGTCGGGCTCGACCAGCGGATCGCTCCGCGTAGCGACGTCTATTGCCGCCTGCCCTTCGTCATGCCCGACGGACGGCAGGAAATGTGCACCTGCGTCAACATCAGCGCCGACGGTATGCTGATGCGATTCGAACGCGGGCTGGAGATCGGCGATCTCGTCGTGTTCCGTATGCCGATCATCGGCCGCACCTCGGCCAAGGTCGTCTGGTCGCTCGGCGGCAAGACCGGCGTGCAGTTCGACAAGTCGATCTCGGTCGAAGATTATCTGCCGATGATCCGCGCCATGGGTGCCAGAGGCGACGTAAACTAACCGCTTCGCAGGAGCGGGACCGCCGCATCGCGTTCGAACAGGTACAGGCAGAGACGCACGGCTTCGGCCCGCGCCCCTTCCATCGCGCCGTCGCGCTCGACGAATAGCCGTGCGTCGTCGTGCGCGACCGGCAGCAGCCGCACGAGCTGTTCGGGGGTCGCGAGCCGATAATCGGCGTCGCCCGATTGTTTAAGCCCGAGCAACTCGCCGCCGCCGCGCAGTTCGAGATCCTTTTCAGCGATCACGAAGCCGTCGTTGGTTTCACGCATCAAAGCGAGCCGCTCGCGCGCGGTTTCAGAAAGATTCTGCGAGCGCAGTAGCAGACAGACCGACTTGGCTGTCCCGCGCCCGACGCGGCCGCGCAGCTGGTGGAGCTGCGCGAGCCCGAAGCGGTCGGCATGTTCGACGATCATCAGGCTGGCAGCGGGCACATCGACCCCGACCTCGATCACCGTCGTCGCGACCAATACGCCGATCTCGCCCGCCTGGAAGCGCGCCATGACGTCATCCTTCTCGGGACCCTTCATCCGCCCATGGACGAGCCCGACGCGATGCTCGCCGAGCCGGGCGCGAAGCAATGCGGCGCGCTCCTCGGCCGCCGCGAGTTCGCTGATCTCGCTTTCGGCGACGAGCGGGCATACCCAATAGGCCTGCGCTCCGTTCGCGAGATGGCGGTCTAGCCCGTCGACGACCTCGTCGAGACGATCGACCGAGACGACGCGCGTGTCGATCGGGGTGCGCCCCGGGGGCATCTCGTCGATCTGCGACACGTCCATCTCGCCGTGATTGGCGAGTTGCAGCGTGCGCGGGATCGGGGTCGCGGTCATCACCAGCAGGTGCGGAGGGCGCGCCGCCTTTTGCGTGAGCATCAAGCGTTGCGCGACGCCGAACCGATGCTGTTCGTCGACGACGACGAGCGCGAGATCCTTGTAGGTCACCGCTTGCTGGAAAATGGCGTGAGTGCCGACGAGAATGTCGATGCTGCCGTCGGCAAGCCCCATCAGCGTCGATTCGCGTATCTTGCCCTTGTCGCGCCCGGTGAGGATCGCGAGGTTCATGGGCAAACCCGCGAGCATTCGCTGCAAGGTCGCAAAATGCTGGCGCGCCAGAATCTCGGTCGGGGCGAGCAGCGCCGCCTGTGTCCCGGCTTCGACCGCCGCCAGCATCGCGCGGAGTGCGACGAGCGTCTTGCCCGACCCGACATCGCCCTGCAGCATGCGCAGCATCGGCGTGTCCTGCGCCATGTCGCCCGCAATTTCGCGCCCCACGCGCTCCTGCGCGCCGGTCAGCCCGAACGGCAGCTTCAGCGCCTCGGTCAACCGCCCGTCCCCGACGATCGCCCTGCCCTTGCGCGTGCGAAGGCCCTGGCGGATCAGCATCAACGCAACCTGGCTGGCGAAAATCTCGTCATAGGCGAGCCGGTCGCGCGCCGTTTCATCGCGCGGACTCGCATGCGCGCGCTCCATTGCTTCGCGCCACGCTGGCCAGTTCCGGGTCGCGAGCAATGGCGCGTCGATCCATTCGGTGAGTTCGGGGCGCCGTTCGAGCGCAACCTGCGCGAGCTGCGACAACCGGGCATTGGTGAGCCCTTCGGTCAGCGGGTAGACCGCCTCATGCTGGGCAATTCCCGCCTCGTCGCCCGGCTCGACGACCTGATCGGGGTGCACCATCTGGCGCATGTCGCCATAAAGATCGAGGCGGCCCGAAACCCGGCGCTTCTCACCCAGAGGAAAGAGCTTGCGGGCGAGACCCGACGTTCGCCCGAAATAGACGAGGCGGACATGATCGCCCGCATCGTCGAACGCCTCGACCCCGAAGGGCGCACGCGGGCTGCGGCCGGCGCGATAATCCTGTGCGGACAGTTCGACGATGATCGTCTGCCCCGCCTGCGCCTGATCGAGCCGCTCGACCGGGAATCGCGAGATCAGCCCGGTCGGCAAGTGGAACAGCACGTCGACGACGCGCTCCAGCCCCAGCCGCGTCAGCGGCTTGGCAAGCTGCGGCCCTACGCCTTTCAGGTCGGTGAGCGCGGCAAATAGCGGATTGAGTATCTCGGGTCGCATGGCCAGGCGTGTCTAGCCTCGTCTTTCCGTTCGTGTCGAGCGAAGTCGAGACACGCGGAAGGCCGGCCCGATGCCGATGGGCATCTCGACTTCGCTCGATGCAAACGGGTTGGGGAAACGGCGGTTGATACATCGCCTGACAAGGCTAAAAGGCCCGCCATGCAAGACCGCCTCAAACGCCTGAAATTCCGTGCCTGGCACCGCGGCACGCGCGAGGCCGACTATATGATCGGCGGCTTTTTCGACCGTTATTCAGCCGCGTGGAACGAAGAAGAGATCGCCTGGTATGAAATCGTCGTCGAGGAAGACGATGTCGACATCATGGCGTGGGCGCTCGGCACCGACGAGCCGCCCGCGCATCTCGACCGCCCCGAGATGATCGCCGCGATGCGCCGGCTGGATTATATCCCGCTGCCATGACGATGCCCGCCGCCGACATTTTTACCGCAATCGGATCGGCGTCGGCGCCGCTGACCCTCGCGCGCGCCGCCGACGGCTTTCTGCCGCTGCTGCTCGCCGATCTGGCACGCGCGAGCGACAAGCGCCTCGTCTATGTCGCGACCGACGATACCGCGATGCAGGCGATCGCCGATGCGGCACCCTTCTTTGCGCCCGATCTCACCGTCCATCGCTTTCCGGCGTGGGACTGCCTGCCCTATGATCGCGCCGGCCCGTCGATGCGCGTCAGCGCCGACCGGCTAGCGACGCTGTCGGCATTGCAGCTCGCGCCGAAGCGCGGCGAACTGGTCCTCACCACCGTCGCCGCGATCACCCAGCGCACGCTGACGCCCTTCCGCATCCGCCAGCTCGCGACGACGCTGGCGGCGGGGCAGCGGATCGATCGCGACACGCTCGCCGAGCTGCTTGTTTCGAACGGTTTCAGCCGCGTCGACACCGTTGCCGACCAGGGCGAGTTCGCGGTGCGCGGCGGCATCCTCGACCTGTTTCCTGCTGGCGAGGAAACGGGCTTGCGCGTCGATTTCTTTGGCGACGAGATCGAGAGCATCCGCCGCTTCGACCCCGCCGACCAGCGCAGCCTTGGCCCCGCCAAGGCGTTGCAGCTTCTTCCGGCATCGGAAACCTTGCTGGACGAAGCGACGATCAAGCGCTTCCGCTCGGCCTATCGCGACCTGTTTGGCGGGCAGTCAACGGGCGACCCGCTCTATCAGGCCGTCAGCGAAGGCCGGCGGCAGGCGGGCATGGACCATTGGTTGCCGCTGTTCGAAGAACGGCTGGCGACATTGTTCGACCATATCGATCCCGCTACCCCGGTCTTGCGCGGCCACCGCACCGAGGCGACGGCGGAAACGCGTTTTGCCGCGATCGCGGACTATCACGCGAACCGCGTCACCGCCGAACGCGAGTCGCCGGGCAGCTACCGCCCGCTCGCGCCTGAAACGCTTTACCTGACAGAAAGCGAATGGGTCGGAGCGACCAAAGAGCGCCCGATCCATATCGTCACGCCCTTCGATGTTCCGCCCTCCGCAACGGTCGTCGACCTCGAAACCTTCGCCGCGCGCGATTTCACCCCCGAACGCACTGCTGACCTCAACGTCTATGACAAGGTCGCCGACCATCTGTCAGACGAGCGCCGCAAAGGGCGGCGCACGATCATCGCCAGCTATTCGGGCGGCGCGCGCGAGCGCCTCTCCGGATTGCTCCGTGACCATGGCGTCACCGCGCTCGCGCCGGTCGAGAGCTGGCAAGAGGCGCTCGGCACCGCATCGGCCGAAAGTGGCGGCGCAACCGCTATGGTCGTGCTGCCGCTCGACCATGGCTTCGCTTCCGACGCGATCAGCCTGCTCACCGAACAGGATATATTGGGCGAACGCCTCGTCCGCCGCCAGAAGCGCCGCAAAAGCGCCGACGCCTTCCTCGCCGAACTTGCGACGCTCAGCGTCGGCGACTTCGTCGTCCACCTCGATCACGGCATCGGGCGCTACGAAGGGCTGACCCAGATCCCGGTCGGTAGCAGCCCGCACGATTGCGTCGCGCTGACCTACGCGGGCGGCGACAAGCTCTATGTGCCCGTCGAAAATCTCGACGTCCTGTCGCGCTACGGCGGCGAGAGCGACGGCGTGGCGCTCGACCGGCTCGGTGGTGAAGCATGGCAGCGCCGCAAGGCGCGGATGAAGGAACGCATCCGCGAGATCGCGGGCGAACTGCTCGCGACCGCGGCACAGCGCGCCCTGCGCTCGGGCGAACTGCTCGCGCAGGATGCCGCCTATCCCGCCTTCGCCGATCGCTTTCCCTATCAGGAAACCGACGATCAGGACCGCGCCATTGGCGATGTTCTCGCCGACATGGCGTCGGGCCGGCCGATGGACCGGCTCGTTTGCGGCGATGTCGGGTTCGGCAAGACCGAGGTGGCATTGCGCGCCGCCTTCGTCGCCGCGATGGCCGGGGTGCAGGTCGCGGTAGTCGTGCCGACGACGTTGCTAGCGCGCCAGCATTTCACCAATTTCTCGGAGCGCTTCAAAGGCTTCCCGGTGAACATCGGTCGCCTGTCGCGTCTCGTCCCCGCGGGCGAAGCGCAGAAAACCCGCGAGGGACTCGAAAGCGGCCATATCGATATCGTCGTCGGCACCCATGCGGTGATCGCGAAATCGGTCGAGTTCAAGAATCTCGGCCTCGTGATCGTCGACGAGGAGCAGCGTTTCGGCGTCGTCCACAAAGAGCGGCTGAAGCAGCTCAAGACCGACGTCCATGTGCTGACACTCACCGCGACGCCCATCCCGCGTACGCTGCAAATGGCGATGTCGGGTCTGCGCGAACTCAGCGTCATCCAGACCCCGCCGGTCGATCGGCTCGCGGTGCGGACCTATGTGGCGCCGTGGGATGCGGTAGTGCTACGCGAAGCCCTGCTGCGCGAACATGATCGCGGCGGGCAGAGCTTCTTCGTCGTGCCGCGAATCAAGGATCTGCCCGACATCGAGGAATTCCTGCGCAACCGCGTGCCCGAAATCAAATATGTCGTCGCGCACGGCCAGATGACCCCGACCGAGGTCGAGGACCGGATGAGCGCATTCTACGACCGCAAATATGATGTGCTGCTGTCGACGACGATCGTCGAAAGCGGGCTCGACATCCCCAGCGCCAATACGCTGATCATCCACCGCGCCGACCGCTTCGGTCTTGCGCAGCTGTACCAGCTGCGCGGACGCGTCGGGCGCGCCAAGACGCGCGCCTATGCCTATCTGACGACACCCGAGCATGGCGCGATCACCGACACCGCCGAAAAGCGGCTGAAGTTGCTCGGCGATCTCGACACATTGGGCGCGGGGTTCCAGCTTGCGAGCCACGATCTCGACATTCGCGGCGCAGGCAACCTCGTCGGCGACGAGCAGTCAGGGCATATTCGAGAAGTCGGGTTCGAACTCTATCAGTCGATGCTGGAGGAAGCGATTTTGGTCGCAAAAGCCGAAGGCGCCGGAAAACTGCCGCCGCGCGAAGCGCTGTCGCCGACGATCACCGTTGACGCGCCGATCCTGATTCCCGAGGATTATGTTCCCGACCTGCCGCTCCGCATGGCGCTCTATCGCCGCCTTAACGATGCCGAGGATCGTGCGGCGCTCGATGCATTTGCCGCCGAAATGATCGATCGTTTCGGCCCGCTGCCGCCCGAGACCGCGAACCTTGTCCAGCTGATGGAGATCAAGGCAAACGCGAAGCTGGCGGGGATCGCCAAGCTCGACGTCGGCACCAAGGGCGCGCTCATCAGCTTCCATGGCGACCAGTTCGCGAACGTCCCCGGGCTGATCGCCTATGTCGAGCGGCTGAAGGGTCGCGCGCGGCTTCGCCCCGACAACAAGCTGTCGATCAGCGGCGACTGGGTGAGCACCGGGGCGCGGCTCAACGGCGCGCTGCAGCTGTCGAAAGGGCTGGGCAAGCTGGCGCGGCAGGCAAACTAAACGGTCATCAGCGCCAGCAGCTGATCGGTCGGCACCGGACCCGACTTCAGGAACCCCTGCCAGGTCGCGACGCCCAGTTCGGACAATCGGGAGAGCTGGCGTTCATTCTCTATCCCCTCGGCGACGACCAGCAGACCGAGCGCGCGCGCAAGATCGACGATCGCGCGCACGACGATGCGGTCGCGGTCGCTGCCGTCGATCGTCCGGGTAAAACCGCTGTCGATCTTCAGATAATCGATCGGCAGGCGCGCGAGCAGCGACAGGCTGGAATAGCCGGTGCCGAAATCGTCGATCGCGACCGCAACCCCGAGCGCACGGATCTGCGCCAACTGATCGGCGGCGCTCGCCGGATCGCTCAGCATCGCCTGCTCGGTCAGCTCGAGCGTCAACCGGTCGGGGTCGATCCTCGCGGCCTTCGCCATATCTGCGAACCGCCCGGCAAATTCGGGATCGCCGAGATCGGCGGCGGTGATATTCAGCGAGACGCGCAACCTGGCCAGCGCCTTGGGCCAGGTCGCCATTTCGGAAAGCGCGACGCGATGTGCATGTTCAGTCAGCTCGCATTCCAGCCGCGCCGCGCGTGCGGCGGTGACCAGCGGCCCCGCACCGAGCAGCCCGAGTTCGGGATGCTGCCAGCGCAGCAACGCTTCCACTCCGGTCATTTCCCCGGTCGCGACATCATATTGCGGCTGGTAATGGATCACGACCTCGTTTTGCGACAGCGCGGCATGGACCATCACCCCGTCGCGCGCCGACGCGGGCCGCGCCAGCTGGTCGCCGGCGGCGCGAAGCTGTTCTGCGACTGATTCGTCGCGGGTGATCAGCGCCGCGGCGATGCGGATCGACAGACGGCCGTTCGGGTCACCGACGATCGGTTCGGCGAGCGCGACATGCAACGCGCGTTCCTGTGCACGGAGCGCGCCCAGCGACATCGGGGTCGATGGCACAATCAGGAAGCGCGGCCCATCGAGGCGGTCGACGCAAGACCCCTGACCGAATTCGTCGCTCGCGAAATTTTCGAGCCGGCGCCCGATCTCGTCGAGTACCGAATCGCCCGTCGCGGTTCCGGCGCTGTTGTTGATACGCGCCATCTGGTCGATCTGGACCAGGATGACGCCCGCATCGGCCTCGTGCTGCATGTGCAGGGCCTCGAGTTTGCGGACGCAGGCGGAAAGGGATTCGGACAGGCGATTCATGGCGGTCCCTCTATCAGGCTTTGCTTGCCAAGCGTGTCCCTTTTGCATCACAATATGCGCGTGGCTGCCACATTATCCCAACATGCCGGATCGACGGCGCCTTTGATCGACGGCATTGGCCGCCAGATCAGTTACTTACGCCTGTCGGTCACCGATCGCTGTGACCTGCGATGCCGTTATTGCATGGCCGAAGACATGAGCTTTCTGCCCAAATCAGCGGTACTCAGCATAGAGGAAATGGGCGAACTTGCGACCCGTTTCGTCGCACGCGGCATCCGGCGCATCAGGCTGACGGGCGGCGAGCCACTCGTACGGCGCGGGATCGACACGCTGGCGATGCATCTGGGCGCGATGATCGGCCGCGGCCTCGACGAACTCACGCTGACGACCAATGCGATGCGGCTGGCCGAACATGCGCCAATGCTCGCGGCGGCGGGCGTCCGCCGCATCAACGTCAGCCTCGATACGCTCGACGCCGCGACCTTTCGTCACATCACCCGCGTCGGCGATCTCAGCGTCGCGCTGCGTGGGATCGATGCCGCGCGCGCTGCGGGCCTCGCAATCAAGATCAATATGGTCGCGCTCTCGGGGCTCAACGAAGACCAGCTGCTGCCGATGCTCGATTATTGCGCGGCAAATGGTTGCGACCTAACGCTCATCGAGACGATGCCGCTGGGCGAAGTCGAGGGCGACCGCAGCGATCATTATATCCCCCTCCACCATTTCATCGCGCCGCTTCGCGAGAGCCGCGCCATCTATCCCGTCGACAAGCGTACCGGCGGCCCGGCGCGCTATTTCGCGGTCGAGGACAGCCCGGTGACCGTCGGGCTCATCACGCCGCTCAGCGACAATTTCTGCGCGACGTGCAATCGCATCCGCCTGACCGTCGAGGGCCGCGTCTATATGTGCCTGGGTCAGGACGACCATGTCGACCTGCGTGCCGCGCTGCGCGAGGGCGGCGATCTGGATAGCTTGATTGATGGCGCTTTGGCTGGCAAACCCCGCGCGCATGACTTTCATATCGAGGTAAAGTCCAAACCGGCGGTCGCGCGTCATATGAGTGCAACGGGCGGCTGACAGGCAGCCCCGATTTTTGAACGCACGGGGGAACCGGACCAATATGCATCGCAAGATCGCGCTTGTCGCATCGAACGCGCCCGCGGCCATGGAGGCGGAGGCCGAATTGCGCCCGCTTTACGATTTCGTCGATTTGAACGAAGCCGATCTCCTGATCGCGCTCGGCGGCGACGGATTCCTGCTCCATATGCTGCACCAGTTGCTCGACCAGCGCCGCAGCATGCCCGTTTTCGGGATGAACCGCGGTACGATCGGCTTTTTGATGAACGAGTTTCGCATCGAGGGACTGGTCGACCGACTGGCGGCGGCGCGTCCGTTCCTGATCCATCCGTTGTCGGGCGATATCACGACGATCAGCGGCGAGCGCCACATCCTGCCCGCGATCAACGAGATTTCGTTGCTGCGCGAAACGCGTCAGGCGGCAAAGCTCGAGGTGATCATCAACGAAAAGACGATGCTGGAAGAGCTGGCGTGCGACGGCGTGCTCGTATCGACCCCGGCCGGATCGACCGCGTATAATCTCAGCGCCAACGGGCCCATCCTGCCGCTCGAATCGGAAATGCTCGCGCTGACGCCGATCAGCCCCTTCCGTCCCCGTCGCTGGCGGGGTGCGTTGGTCCCCGAATCGACGAGCATCCGATTTAACGTCCGCGAGGCGGCGAAACGCCCGGTCAGCGCCGTTGCCGACCAGCGCGAGATCCGCGATGTGAAGACGGTATTGGTCACAACCGACCGCAGCCGGCCGCTGACTTTGCTATTCGATCCCGACCAAGGCCTCGACGAGCGCATCGCGATGGAACAATTTATCGTTTGAGGCTCGTATCGCGACAAAACCCCCTTGATAAATATGTTCGTTGGCGGCAAAGGGGCCGCCTTGTCCGCTTCGGCGGCGTGTTCCTCGGTAGCTCAGTGGTAGAGCAATCGACTGTTAATCGATCGGTCGTAGGTTCGAATCCTACCCGGGGAGCCATTTCTTTTCAGACGCACGAAAGCCTACGCCAAAGCACCTTGGCTTTGCACGGCATTCGCCAGACTTGGCGCCCCTACTCCGGGGCAGCGATGAAAAGAGCCAAAACTGTTATCGCAGAGTAAAATATCGTAGATCGCGCCGACACTGCAACGGGAAATCGCCTTCGCGTAGGCTGGCGTAGAAATACAAGCCACAGCGTTTCCAAGCGCACTTGCGGGTACAGCAGCGCAGCCCTGCGCGCTGTCCCATTACGCTGGCCTACCCTTGTGAACCATCAAAGCCCATGAACGACGATCTGTTTTGGCCGAAATCGGACGAGCAACTTCCGGCCAGGGTAGCAACGAAAGCAGAGGTCGCCATACCTGGCGCAGCAGCGAGGCACTTCCTTGGGGCAAGAGACAGGATAGCCCGGTTCATCAAGCGGCGATCGGCACGCGATATGGAAAGTACCAGGCGGCGAGCGCGGCCGTCAGCGCTTTCATTTCATCCTCGCCGTGCAGCGGGCCGGGCGTGAAGCGAAGCCGCTCGGTTCCGCGCGGCACCGTTGGATAGTTGATCGGCTGAACATAGGCGCCATGCTCGGTGAGCAGATGGTCGCTGAGAGCCTTGGCGTGGATGGGATCGCCGACAAGGAGAGGCACGATATGCGTGTCGCTCGACAGGATCGGCAACCCCGCGGCCCGAAAAAGTGACTTAAGCCGCTGAGCAGCGGCCCGCTGGCCCTCGCGTTCACACGTCGACGCTTTCAAGTGGCGCACGCTGGCGAGCGCGCCAGCGGCGAGGACAGGCGACAGAGAGGTCGTGAAGATGAATCCTGGTGCATAGCTGCGAATGCAGTCGATGACCGCGAGGTCCGCGGCGATATAACCGCCCATGACGCCGAAAGCCTTGGCGAGCGTGCCCTCGATCACGCTGACGCGGTGCGCCACTTCATCGCGCTCCGATATACCACCCCCGCGCGGGCCGTACATTCCGACGGCATGGACCTCGTCGAGATAGGTGAGAGCTTTATAGCGATCGGCCAGATCGCAGATCGCGGCGATCGGTGCGACATCGCCGTCCATCGAATAGACGCTCTCAAAGGCGATGAGCTTGGGCCGCGCGGGGTCGGTTTCGGCAAGCAGCGCCTCAAGATGCGCCAGATCATTGTGGCGGAAGATTTTCCGTTCGCATCCCGCGTTGCGAATGCCGGCAATCATGCTCGCGTGATTGAGCTCGTCCGAAAATATCACGCAGCCGGGCAGGAGCTTGCCGAGCGTCGCCAGTGTGGCGTCGTTCGACACATAGCCCGACGTAAAGAGGAGCGCGCTCTCCTTGCCATGGAGATCGGCAAGCTCGCGCTCGAGTTCGATATGATAATGAGTGTTGCCGCTGATATTGCGCGTGCCGCCCGAACCGGCGCCGACATCGGCGATCGCGGCCCTCATTGCCTCAAGTACCGCCGGGTGCTGCCCCATGCCGAGATAGTCGTTCGAGCACCAGACGGTGATCGGTCTTGCGTCACCGGCCGCATCGAAGCAGCGCGCGCCCGGATAGGCGCCGCGGTCGCGCAGGATGTCGACGAATACCCGATAGCGCCCCTCGTCGTGCAGGCGCGCGATCGCATCGCTGAAAATCTGGTCGTAGCGCATAGGCCTGCCCCCAAAGGTCGAAATAGCCGGGATACCGGGGCTCTATCTGTCAGGGCGCATCCGCTTCCCATTAGGAATAACACGTACAGGCCAGCCGGAGATTTCGCCGTTTAGCGGGCGATTGGTGTCATGCTCAGCTTGCTCTGCTATCTGCGCGGATGGATGCCATAGGCTCGAGGTCGTCGCGCATGATCGCGCCCCGATAGCGGTCGAATTGCGCCGCGACCAGCCGGGCATAGGGCAGGCCATCGTCCTCGACGACGAGCCTGTCATTGTCCCAGCGAAGGATATGCAGGCGCTCGAAGACCGCTAGCGCCGTCCGCGCAGGCCGTAGCCAGTCCGCCTCAAGACAAGCGGTTCCCTGGCACAGCAACTCCTTGATGAGCCGTCCGCGCTCGCGGTCATCGGCGTTGATTGCAGCGCCGCGAACGGCGGTCAGCTGACCGGCCGCGATGAGGTCGCGATATACGCCCGCGCGCTTTTCGTTCTGCACGATGAGATCGGGAAACCGGCTGATCGCACTGGCACCAATGCCGATCAGAACCGGGCTGTCGTCTTCGGTAAAGCCCTGGAAATTGCGGCTCACCCGCCCTTCGCGCGCGGCGTCGGCAAGCGGATCGGAAGGCAGCGCAAAATGATCGAATCCGACCGGGACATAACCAGCGTCGGTAAGGCGTTCGTAACCGTGCCACGCCTGCTCGAAGCGCATTTTATGATCGGGCAGATTGCTGGCATCGATCTGGCGCTGGCGCGGAATCATGTGCGGAAGATGCGCATAGCCGAAAAGCGATATCCGGCTCGGCGCGAGGCGGATCGTTTCTTCGAGCGTGTCATCGAGATCGGCGAGGGTCTGACCCGGCAGGCCGTACATCAGATCGAAATTGATGGCGTCGATATCGCGCAGCCGCAGCCCGGCAACGACGCGTTCGATATGCGACAGCGGCTGGATGCGTCCGATCGCCTGCTGGATGTGCGGCGCAAAAGTCTGCACCCCGAGGCTCACGCGGGTCACGCGGGCCGCAGCCAGCACAAGCGCCCATTCGGCGGAGAAGCCGCGCGGATCGAGCTCGATCGATATCTCGGGCCGATGCGCATCGAACAGGGTGAGCAACAGGTCGAGCAGGCGCACCAGCTCGACCGGTGCGATCGCGTTGGGGCTGCCGCCGCCGAATGCAATCCGGCAGACCCGCCCGCGGCCTCCGAGCCGCTTGGCGACAAGCGCAATCTCCGACTGGAGTGCCGCGAGATAGTCGGCGAGCCGATGCTTGCGTCCCGCCGCGCCGGTGTTGCAGCCGCAATACCAGCAGATCTGCTCGCAAAAGGGGATATGGACATAGAGCGAGATCGGGGTCGCGGCTTCGACCGAGTCGAGTGCCTGCCCATAGGCGTGGGCGCCGACGTCGTCGGCAAATTCCATCGCCGTCGGATAGCTGGTGTATCGCGGCACGGGCCGGACGAGCAGATCGGGATGATAGGACCACATGTGGCGAGGTTACGCGGCGCCGGCGGCGGCGACATTGACCGGGATCAAAGCCCGCCGCGTCAACAGCATCCCCGTTTGCCGGACAGCCTGTCTCGGCGGTCGGTCATGGCGTGACACGCTTTGGCGCAACTGCCGCCATCGTCGCGCGGCCGGGCGGGATCGGCAGGCAGGACGAGATGCTGCGCGCCGCCGCCGCATGCCCCGACGCGTATGACACGCGCGTCGGTGGCGAGCGGCGCGCCGGCGAGTCCCGCCGCCGCCATAATAGCCGCGATCCGGCGAGCGATCATGCGGGCCGATCCTCTTCATCCTCGACGAAGATCCGCAGCGCCGCGCCGTCGAGATCCTCGAACTGCCCCTGGCGCAATGACCAGAAGAAGGCGGTGAGCCCGAGCAGGCCGAGCCCGAGCGCGATCGGAATGAGCAGTATGAGGCCGTTCACCGGATCGCGCCTTTGAGGCGCAAGGCATTGCAGACGACGAGAAGCGACGAACCCGACATCGCGATCGCGGCGATCAACGGGGTGACGAGCCCAAGGAAGGCAAGCGGCACGGCGACAACATTATAGACGATCGCGAGCATGAAATTCTGCCGCACAATCGCCTGGGTTCGCCGCGCCATGCGCACCGTCTCGACCACGGGCATCAGCCGGTCGCCCAGAAATATGCAGTCGGCGGCATTCTTGCCGACATCGCTCGCCGAGCCCGGCGCCATCGAGGCATGACCCGCGGCGAGGGCCGGACCATCATTGAGCCCGTCGCCGAGCATCAACACCTTGTGCCCGAGAGCCGTCTGCCGTGCGATCGCATCGAGCTTGTCGTGCGGGCTCATGCCGGTCTGCGCGGTGAGGCCGAGCTCTCGCGCCACGGGCGCGACGGCTTCGGCGCGATCGCCCGACAGGATCATGGCCCCGATCCCGGCTGCGCGCAGCGTATCGACTGTGGCGCGCGCGTCGGGGCGCAGCTGGTCGGCAAAGCGGATCGTCGCCACCGCACGCCCGTCGACGGCGAGCTGGGTCGCGAGCGCATCGCCAAGCCCGGCGCCGACCGGCCGGCCGAGCGTCACCGTGCGGTCGGCCCAGCGGGCCTCGACGCCGAACCCCGGGGTTTCGCGGACCGAAGCGACCTCGGCGGGACGAACATCATAGGCTTGCAGCCCGCGGGTCAGTGCTTCGCTGAGCGGGTGACGGCTCGACTGGGCCAGCGCGAGGATCAGCGACTTGACCTCGATATCGAGCCGCCCGAGATCGAGCGCTTCGGGGCGACCAAGCGTCAGCGTGCCGGTCTTGTCGACGAGCGCGAGGTCGACCTCGGACAGGCGCTCTAGCGCCGAGCCATCCTTGATCAGCACCCCCTTGCGCATCAGGGCCCCGGCGGCGACGATTTGCGCGGCGGGGACGGCGAGGCCGAGCGCGCATGGGCAAGTGATGATCAGCACCGCCGCGGCGATGAGCAGGCTTTGATGCCAGCCGGCCCCCGCGATCATCCAGCCTGCAAAGGCAAGCAACGCAAGGCAATGGACGGCCGGTGCATAGAGGCGGGCCGCGCGGTCGGCGATCCGGACATAGCGCGACTTACCCTGTGCAGCCTCGCCCATCAGCCGCGCGATATCGGCGATCGCGGTGTCGGTGCCCGCTGCGGTGACGCGAACCTTGAGCGGCGCATCGAGGTTGAGGGTTCCGGCATGAACGACATCGCCTGGGCGAACCACCTGCGGCGCGCTTTCGCCGGTTAATAGCGACAGATCGATGCTGCTCGATCCGTTCGCGACGATGCCGTCAGCCGCAAGCCGCTCGCCGGCAGCGACGAGCATGACCATATCGGGCTCTAACGCAGTGGCGTCGACCCAGTGTGTCGAGCGTTCGTGCCGAAAGACCATCGCGCCGGTGCCCATGTTGCGAAGCAGCGCGGTGACGCCGCCGCGCGCGCGGTCACGCATCACGCTGTCGAGCCACCGACCGCAGAGCAGGAAGAAGAGCAGCATCACCGCGCCGTCGAAATAGGCATGGGCGCCGTGAGTCACCGTCTCGTAGAGGCTCATGACGCTGACGAGCAGCACGCCGAGGCTGATCGGCACGTCCATATTGGTGCGGCGATGGCGCAGCGCGCGCCAGGCCGAAAGGAAGAAGGGGCGTCCGGCATAAGCTACCGTCGGCAGCGCGATCATCGCGGACAGCCAGTGGAAGAGGTCACGCGTGGCGCCCATCGCTCCCGACCAGACCGACACCGAGAGCAGCATGATGTTCATCATCGCGAAGCCAGCGACCGCGACGGCGCGCAGAAGCGCGCGGCTCGTTTCCGCCTCGGCGTCGGCCTCTTCACCCGTTCCGATCGGGTGCGCCTCGAAACCGAGCGTCGTGAACGCGCCAAGAAGATCGGGCATGTCGGCGTCGGGCGTGCAGGAGAGATGCACCCGTTTTTCGGTAAAATTGACCCTCGCGGCGGCGATGCGTTTGTCGCGCACCAGTCCCTGCTCGAGCTTGGCGACGCAGCCGGCGCAGCGAATATCGGGAACCGCGAAATCGCGCTCGATCAGGACGGCGGCGCTCAAAGCACGTCCTTCCGGTAGCGCGCTTCGTCGGCGCCGTGCCGGACGATGAGGTCGAGCCGCCAGCGCCCCAACGCCAGCGGCTCGACCGAGCGCAGCACGCCGCCCGCCGCCGGCTCGAAATGGAGCGCGGCAGGCGCGGTGCGCCCAACCGGATGATTGACGGTCGCCGAGACGCGGAGATCGGCGAGCGGGAGATCGTTCTTCTTTATCGTCAACAGGACATGCCGCGCGGAATCCAGTGTGACGGTCTCGTTCCATCCCAACCGGTCCTGCGCGGCGGCCCGTTTCAACCATTTGTTATAATGCTGGCTCGCGACATAGCTGTTATCGACGACCGTTCCTCCGAACGTCGAGGAAGCGAGCCGCGCCATCGTGAAGTTGACGGTCATGACGACGCCAAAGAAGGCGACGAGGATCGCGGTCATGTGCCAGCCGGTAAAGGCCCTGGCGGCGGGGCGCTCGGTCATGGGACAGTCTCCGGTCGGTCGAACTGGATGGTTTCGGCGTCGCCGCGCGGATCGCCGTCGAGCGCCCGGGTCGCGATGGTGAAATCCTGGCGCGCCGGTCCGCCGGCGGGCGCGGCAACGAAGAGTTTGACGCGGGTGACGCTGTCGGGCGCAAGCGCCACCTCGATCCGCTGTCCCGCGGCCTTGCGCGACCCGGCTTCGGTCCACAAAGCGGCACCGCCGAGGCCGCTGACGGTTACCGCAACCCGGCGCGGCCGCGTCTCCATATTGCGAAGCTTCAGCGTATAAGTGTTGCGGATATGGCCATCGGAAAGCTGGACATAGAGCGGGCTGCGCTCGTGCTGAACGGCAAGATCGAGCCGCGTGCGCTGACCAAGCGAGAAGAGCATCGCCGCACCGATCGCGCTCCACACGCCAAGATAGATCAAAGTGCGCGGACGCATCAGCGTCTTGCGCACCGGCTGCGACTGGCCGCCGGCCTTTTCGACCGCCGCGTCGTCGAGCGTGCAATAATCGATCAATCCGCGCGGGCGGCCAACCTGCTTCATCACACCGTCGCAGGCGTCGATGCACAGCGCGCAGGTAATACAGCCGATCTGCGGCCCCTCGCGGATGTCGATCCCGGTCGGGCAGACCGCGACGCATTGGCTACAATCGACGCAATCGCCAAAGCCACCGGGTTGCGCGGCGGCCTTCTTGACGCTTCCGCGCGGCTCACCGCGCCAGTCCTTGTAGGTGACCAGCAGCGACTTTTCGTCCATCATCGCAGTCTGGATGCGCGGCCAGGGGCACATGTAGATGCACACCTGTTCGCGCATGAAGCCGCCGAGGATGAAGGTCGTCGCGGTGAGGACAGCGACGGTGCCATAGGCGACCGGTGCCGCCTGCCCCGCCCAAAAGTCGCGGGTCAGCGTCGGCGCGTCGGCGAAATACATGATCCACGCGCCGCCGGTCCAGAAAGCGACTCCCAGATAGATGGCATATTTGGCGCCCCGCTTCGCCAGCTTCTCGATCGTCCAGGAGCCATTAGCCAGCCGCATTTGTGCATTGCGGTCGCCGTCGATCAGCCGGTCGACATGCTGGAAGAGATCGGTCCAGACGGTCTGCGGGCAGGCATAGCCACACCAGGCACGGCCGACCGCGCTCGTGACGAGAAACAGCCCGATTCCCGCCATGATCAGCAGGCCCGCAACATAATAGAATTCGTGTGGCCAGATTTCGATCTGGAACATGTAGAAGCGCCGGTGAGCGAGATCGACGAGCACCGCCTGATCGGGCGCATAGGATCCGCGGTCCCAGCGAATCCAGGGCGTGCCATAATAGATGGCAAGCGTGACCCCCATGATGGCCCATTTCAGCCGGCGATAGAAGCCGTCGACCCGCTTGGGATAGACGCCCTTGCGCGCCTCGTAGAGCGAGAGCGGAGCGCCGGCGAGATCCTCAGGGCTGGCCATCGGCTCCCTGCCCTTTCGCTGCGGGTGCCGCAGGCACCTTCTCGCCGCCGCCTAGCGAATAGACATAGGTCGCGAGCATCTTGATGGTGACCGGATCGAGGCGCTCGCCCCAGCGCGGCATCACGCCGTTGCGCGGCTGGTTGATCGTCGCGGCGAGGCTGTCGCGGTCGCCGCCATAGAGCCAGATGGCATCGGTGAGTCTCGGCGCGCCCACCTGTCGCCCGCCCTCGCCGCCAGCGCCATGGCACACCGCGCAATTGGTTTCGAAAAGCACCGCGCCGCGCGCCGAGGAAGCGCTCGGCTTCTCCTGGCGGCTCAGCGTGCGGACAAAGCTGACCACATCGCCGATCTGCGCCGCGTCGAGAATTCCGTCGCGTCCGAATGCGGGCATCAGGCTGGTCCGCGTGTCCTTATGCCCCGGATTCCGGATGCCATGCGTGACCGTATATTCGATTGCAGCAAGATCGCCGCCCCACAGCCAGTCGTCGTCGGTCAGGCTCGGATAGAGCTTCTTGAGTCCTGCGCCGCCGGCGCCGTGGCACTGGATGCAATGAACGCGGAACGCCGCGCCGCCGCCCTGCACCGCAGCCTGCATCAGCGCGGGCTTGGCGGCCAGATCGGCGATATCGGTCGCGGCAATCGCGTTCACGATCGGCGCGCGGCGCTTGCTGTCGGCGGCGAGTTCCTGCTCGAGCTGCCCGCGGCTCGACCAGCCAAGGACGCCTTTCGTCGCGTCATCGATCATCGGCCATGCCGGGTAGAGGATGACGTAGCCGAGCGCCCAGACAATCGTCAGGTAAAAGGTCCACAGCCACCAGCGCGGCAAGGGCGTATTGAGCTCCTCGATGCCGTCCCATTCATGACCGACCGTGCTCGTGCCGGTCGCTTCGTCGATGCGTTTCTGCTCAACCATGCTCGTCGTCCTTGAAGATCATGTTCGCGGCTTCATCGTTGCGCGGGCGCGCGGCCTTGCGAAACGGCCAGGCCACGAGGCCGAGGAAGAGGACCGCCATGGCAAGCAGCCCCCAGCTGTCGGCGAAATGGCGGAGCGCGTCGTAGCTCATGGCGCTTTCGCCTGGGCAGGAGCCGTTTTTGCTTCGTGCGAACGTTCCTGCGGCCCCGCCTTGTCGACGTCGACGAGGGTGCCGAGCATCTGGAGATAGGCGACGAGCGCGTCCATCTCGGTAATGCGATCGGGATCGCCATCGAAGTCACGGACTTGGGCCTTGGGATAGCGCTTGGCGAGATCGCCAGCCCCCGCCTCGGGATTGGCCTGCGCCGCGATATCGTCGTTCGCCTTCGCGATGTCGGCCTTCGTGTAGGGCACGCCGACCCGGTACAGCGCGGTGAGGTCGTTTCGCATATCGCCGGTCTCAAGGTCGCGGTCGGCGAGGAAGGCGTAGGGCGGCATGATCGATTCGGGCACGACGCTCCTGGGATCGATCAGATGCGCGCGATGCCATTCGTCGGAGTAGCGCCCGCCGACGCGGGCGAGGTCGGGTCCGGTGCGCTTCGACCCCCATTGGAAGGGATGATCGTACATGCTCTCGGCCGCGAGGCTGTAATGGCCATAGCGTTCGACCTCATCACGGAACGGACGGATCATCTGGCTGTGGCAGGTATAGCAGCCCTCGCGCATATAGATGTTGCGCCCGGCAAGCTCGAGCGGGGTGTAGGGCCGCATGCCGTCGACCTTCTCGATCGTGTTGTCGATCCAGAAGAGCGGCGCGATCTCGACGATGCCGCCGATGGTGACCGCGACCAGCGCGAAGAGACCGAGCAGGCTGACGTTGCGCTCGAGAATCTTGTGGCTGAAGCCCTTTTCGGCGTTGTTCTTGGCCATGGATGGGCTCCTTATTCGGCGGGCGCGAGGGCGAGCGGGCGGTCGGCCGCCACATTGTGCGGAGTTTCGGTCATCGGCTTCTCGGCACGCACCTTGCCTGCGAGCGTCGCCCAGACATTGACGATCATGATGAGGAAGCCCGCAAGATACATCGCCCCGCCCGCAGCGCGGATCAGGTACATCGGATGCATCGCGGCAACGCTTTCGGCAAAGCTGTAGACGAGGTAGCCGTCGGCGCCGTACTCCCGCCACATCAGCCCCTGCATGATGCCGGCGACCCACATCGACGAGGCGTAGAAAACGATCCCCACGGTCGCGAGCCAGAAGTGCCAGTTCACCATCCGCAGGCTGTAGAGGCGCGGGCGGTTCCACAGGCGCGGCGCGAGATAATAGACGCAGGCGAAGGTGATCATGCCGTTCCACCCCAGCGCGCCCGAATGAACATGGCCGATCGTCCAGTCGGTATAATGCGACATGGAGTTGACCCATTTGATCGACATCATCGGGCCTTCGAAGGTGCTCATCCCATAGAAGGCGAGCGCCATCACCATCATGCGAATGATCGGGTCGGTGCGGATCTTGTCCCACGCGCCGTTGAGCGTCATCAGCCCGTTGATCATGCCGCCCCAGCTCGGCATCCAAAGCATGATCGAAAAGACCATACCCAGCGTCTGCGCCCAGTCGGGGAGCGCAGTGTAATGGAGGTGGTGCGGACCCGCCCAGATGTAGAGGAAGATCAGCGACCAGAAGTGGATGATCGACAGGCGATAGCTATAGACCGGGCGCTCGGCCTGCTTCGGCACGAAATAATACATCATCGCGAGGAAACCCGCGGTCAGGAAGAAGCCGACCGCGTTATGCCCATACCACCATTGCGTCAGCGCATCCTGGACGCCGGCGAAGGCGGCGTAGCTTTTCGAACCGAAAATGCTGGCGGGCATCGACAGATTGTTGACGATGTGGAGCATCGCGATAGTGATGATGAAGCTCAGGTAAAACCAGTTCGCGACATAGATGTGCGGCTCGCGGCGCTTCACGATCGTGCCGAGGAAGACAATGAGGTAGGCGACCCAGACGATGGTCAGCCAGAGATCGACATACCATTCGGGCTCGGCATATTCCTTCGCCTCGGTGACCCCCATCAGGTAGCCGGTCGCCGCCAGAACGATGAATAGCTGGTATCCCCAGAAGACGAAGCGCGCGAGCGTCGGGAAGGCGAGCCGCGCGCGGCAGGTGCGCTGCACGACGTAATAGCTGGTCGCGATCAGCGCGTTGCCGCCGAAAGCGAAAATCACCGCCGAGGTGTGGAGCGGCCTGATGCGCCCGAAAGTCGTATATTCCAGATTGAGGTTGAGCGCCGGAAAGGCAAGCTGGAGCGCGATGAAGAGGCCTGCCGCCATGCCGGCAAGGCCCCAGAAAAGCGTGGCAATAACGCCCCAGCGAATCGGGTCGTCGTCATAAACGCCCTGATCGGCCGGCATCTTCAATATCCCGCGCGCGATCGCCTCATAATCGGCGCGCGACACGGTCGCCCAGAGCATCAGCAGAGCGGCGAGCGCGACGATGATCATATGGACGGCGAAGGGCGCATCGACCGCGACCGCCGCCATCACCAGCGCGAGCAGGGCCAGGCCGAGCCAGCCCCCCGCCTTTGCTACCAGAGTGTCCATAACGCTTGCCCCTGTCATCGCGCGGCTTCGCTGCCGCATAGTTCGAGACCGCTCTTGGCCGCGCGGCGGGGCAAAAACATTGACCAGGATCAACGAATAGATTGCGCGGCATCAATGCCCGGCGGCCGCGCCGGGTGCAGGGAGCCCAGGTCAACGCAAGGAGCAACGACCATGAAAAAACAGCATCTCTCCCTGATCGCGCTGGCCGCCGCCGCCGCGATTCCCGGCCAGGCCGCGGCCAAGGCCGGCGATATCCAGTTCAAGATCTTCGCGACCTATGTCGCGCCCGACGGCAAGATCAGCGACGTCAAGCTCGACCGGATCGGCCTTCCGGCCGGAACGCAGACGAAGGCCGACGACAATGTGACGCCGACGGTCGCGATCGAATATTATGTCGCCGACCATATCTCGCTCGAGACGATTGCCGGGGTCACCCAGCATGACGTCAATGGCCGCGGCGCGCTGAACGGCGCGACTTTGGTGTCGAACGCCAAGATCGTGCCCGCGACGCTCACCCTCAAATATCATTTCGGCAAGGAAGGCGGTATCCAGCCCTATGTCGGTGCAGGTCCGAGCTATTTCATCTTCATCGACGAGAAGCCCGGTGCGACGACCCGGTCGCTCGGCGCGACGCGGCAGAAGATGGGCGACAAGCTCGGCGCCGCGCTCCAGGCCGGGGTCGATATTCCGGTGAACGACAAGGGACTTGCGCTATCCTTCGATGCCAAGCGCTATTTCCTGCGCCCGACCGCGACCTGGTACGCCGGGACGACCGAGTTGCTCAAGACGCGGCACAAGCTCGATCCCTGGGTGATCAGCGCCGGCGTCGCCTTCCGCTTCTAACCTCCTTGGCTGGCGCCGGTGGCCGGTCAGCCCGCCATCTCGTTCAGAGCCGCGAGGTCGTTGATGACGACCTCGCGGCGGGATGGGAGGTCGATCAGGCCATTGGCGCGCATTTTAGTGAGCTGGCGGCTCGTGGTTTCGATGGTGAGGCCCAGAATGTCCGCGATCTGCTGGCGACCAAAGGGCAACTCAAAACCGCGCGAGATCACCGCTGCACTGGGCTCCCCCGAAAGGCGCTCGGCCATTTCGAGCAGGAAGGAAGCGACCTTTTCCGATGCCGACTTGCGGCCGAGAAGGAGCATCCAGCCGCGCGCGCGATCGAGCTCGCCGAGCGTCCGGCGCAGCAATTTCTGCTGCAGGTCGGGATGGTCGCTGGCGAATTCGTCGAACTGGTCGCGATGGAAGATGCAAAGCTCGGCCTCGCTGATCGCGCTGACGCTGTAAGGGCTTTCCTTCCCGAACGGCCGCCCGATGAAGTCCGAGGGAAAGACGATGCCGACGATCTGCTCGCGCCCGTCTGCGGTGGCGGCGACGAGTTTTAGTACACCCTCGAGGACATTGGCGACGACCGGCGCGTCGTCCCCCTCCCACAGAAGCGTATGCCCGCTGCTCACGCGCTGGCGCCGGCCCATACGGCCGAGCAACAGGAGCTCGTCCGGCCGCAGACTCGCACAGATGGCGCGATTGCGCACGATGCACGACAGGCAATCGGTCATGCGCCGGGCGCCCGGCAGGCATGCGTCGCGGTCAATGGGCGAGCAGGAGCGGCGCCGGCGCGGCTTCGAGCAGATAGCGCGTCACCCCGCCGAACAGGGTCTCGCGCAGCCGCGGACGCCCATAGGCGCCCATCACGATGAGCCCCGGCGCCAGCTCTTTCGCAGTTCGCTCGAGAATCTCCTCGGGCGTAAGCGCCCCGCGATCGACGCGGCGAAGCTCGCCATGAATGCCGTGCCGCGACAGATAGCAAAGCGCATCCTCGGCGGGCACCCGTCCCTCGTCCGGACCGACCTGCACCATCGTCACGCTTCCCGCGCCCGCCATCAGCGGCGCGGCGGCGCGCAAGGCGTGCGCGGCTTGCGGGCTGCCGTTCCACAGGATCATCACCGCGGCGTCGAGGTCGAGCGGCTGGCCTTCGGCGGGCAAGGCGAGCACCGGCGCCGGCACAGTCATCGCGAGGTCGCCCGCCAGCGTTGGCTGCGCGAGGCCGCGCCGGTCGCGGGGGCCGAGCGAGACGATGGCCAGATCGGCGAGCGTCGCGGCGAGCGACAGCGACGCGAGCGCATCGCCGTCGGCGATTGCGACGTCCCAGGGCACATCCTCGCGCGCGAGCTGCTCCGCAAGCCGGGTCTCAAGCTCGGCATCGGCAAGCTGGGCCGCGGCAAGTTGTTCGCGCGCCAGATACATGCCGCCGAAGGGGTCCGAGGCGATGAATTGCTGGAAAGGCGAACAGATCAGGAAACTGAGATGGGCGCCGAGGCGGCGCCCGATCGCGAGCGCGGTCTCGGTGCGCGCGGCCATGGCCGGGCTCTCGTCGGCGTGAATCAAAAGATTTCGCATGTCTGGCTCTCCTTCAGGATGGAGAGGGAAGCCCTTATGCGCACCGCTTTCATTGACCCTGATCAATAAAGCCGCGCTTTCAGGCCGGTCGGCACAATGGGCCGCTCCGTATAATTACGAAATGCGCCGACCGCACGGGGCGCTAGCCTGCGGTCGCAAAGGAGCAGGCGATGCCGAAACCCCGTCCATTGACCCCCTGTCGCGCGCACCCGCACCGGATCGCGGTAAATCGCGCGCCGGCGGACCCGCGGCGAGAGAATAGCCGCATCATAGGCACGCTCACCCTTCGCACTTCGCCGCTCCTGCGGTCCAACCCAAATCAAGGAGACAGAGGATGACGCTTACCAATGCGCCCGACACCACGCTGAGCGAGGCGACCGAGACCTGCCTGCAGACCCGCAGCGGCGTCGATCTTCGTCTCCGGCCGGTCGCAGACAGCGATGCGGATATCGTCAATCATTTCTTCGACGGCTTGACCGCGGACGATATGCAGTTCCGCTTCCTGAGCGGCCAGTCGCACCTTTCGAGCGCGCAGCTCGCGGCGATGATCGGGGTCGATCACCGGCACCGCGAGCATCTCCTCGCGTTCGATGCGGCGACGTCGGAGCTGATCGCGAGCCTGCTGATCGCCGCAGACGAGGCCTTTGTGACCGCCGAGGTCGCGATTTCGGTCGCGCCGGCGTATAAAACGCGCGGCGTCGGCTGGACCCTTCTCAATCATGCCGTCGATCTCGCCCGTGACCGCGGCCTGAAGACGCTCCGGTCGATCGAAAGCCGCGCCAATCGCGGCGCGATGGAGGTCGAACGGACGCTGGGGTTCAAGGGGAGCGACTATGATGGCGACGCCACGCTGGCGCTGCTCGAACTCGAGCTTCACTGACCTAGGCGATCGGGCCGGCGCTTCGACAGCCAGCCGGCCGGAGACGCACGCAATGGACCAATGTTTTCATGCCATGCAGCTGGACACACCGGGCGCGCCGCTGCGCCGCGTCGAGCGGGCGGGTGCGGAAGGGCGGACGCGTCATTTGCGCGGGCATCCATATGAGCGACATCCCCGGCTTTCCCTATACTGATCTCTGGGAAGAACGATCGATCCGGTCGGTCGTCAATCTGACCCGTGCCGATGGCGCGGCGTTCCTCGAAGCGCCGGCGCGCTGCGATCTGCGGACGCATGTCACCGCGCTGCCGCTCACCGATGCGAACGGCGCGCTCGTGCTCATCTCCGAGGGAGCGGCTAGGGGGAATCCCTAATGGCGCATTACGGCCAGCGGCGCGAGAGAGGCGAAGGCCAGACCGGCCTGTCAGGAGAGACTGCCATGGATCGTTTCGAGCGAGACTCCGCCAGCGCGGCGCGCCCTCCCGAGTGTCCCGATTGCGACCCGCCGGCACAGCCCGACAAGGTCTATCCCGAGACGCCGGCGCCAAACCCCGATCGCCAGCCGCTGCGCACGTCGCCCGAAGCGCCGGTGCTTCCCGACAGCCATCCCGAAGCCACGCCGCGCGAATATCCCGAATAGCCGCGCCCGCGGCGCGCCGGACAACGCCTCAAGGGCTCGCGGACGGCGTGCCGCTGCGCGTGAGCCTTGTCACGGTGTCGACGAGCATATGCTCGCGCAGCGGCTTTTCGAGAACAAGCGCAAAGCCCGCCTCGCGCGCCCGCGCGCTCAATTCCTCGGACGGATAGGCCGAGATCAGGATGGCAGGTCCATCCCAGCCCTGCGCGCGCAGCGCGCCGAGCATCGCGATCCCGTCGCTGCTCTCGAGCCGGTAATCGACGATCAGACAGTCGGGCGCAGCGCGCGCCGCCTCGGCGAGCGCGGGATCGGCGGCTGACCAGGCCTTCGCCGCAAATCCGCGTCCCTGCAAAAGCAGGAGGAGCGAGCGACGCACTGCCGGGTCATCCTCGACGATAAGGATGGTCGGCGGTGCCTCGCGCCAACCCGATCGGGCGATCAACATGTCCATGGTCCCGTTATCGAAGCTTTGGCATGGCGACTGGTTCCTGGTCGCTACATGCTAGGTCTTGTGAAATCGTCGGGCTCGCCCTGTCGGAAGCGCGAGCCCAAAGCTGGAAAGCAGGGCCAGGGGCCATCGATCAATGGCTCATCAGCAGGGGAAATTTGCTCTTCGAAAGCAGATTTTTCGTTGTGCCGCCGAAGGTCTCGCGCAGGCGGCCGCGACCATAGGCGCCCATCACGATATAATCCGCACGGAACATCTTGGCTTCGTCCGAGATCAGAAAATCGGCGTGAAACTTGCCGATGTCGGTCTTGCGAACATTCGCCTTGATGCCGTGGTGCGACAGATAGGTCGCGGCGTCCTCGGGCGCGATATGGTTGTCGGGCCCTTGCGCGGTGAATATCTCGACCTCCTTCGCGAAGGCGAGGAGCGGCACCGCGGAGCGGAGCGCGGCCGCCGCCGAGGGGCGGCCGTCCCACGCGACGAGTGCACGCTCAAACTCGAAGCGCTCGAGCGTCTCGGGCACCGCGAGCACGGGCGCGCTCGCCCGCGCCACGATACGGCTCGCAATGTCGCGCATGTCGGGCATTGGAAAGCCGTCGAGCGCGCGATTGAGGATGATGAGGTCGGCGAGATCGGCGGCATCGAGCACCGCGTTTGCGATCTCGTCCATCGCGTCGATCCAGCTCCAGCTGACATCCTCGCGCGACAGGCGGTCGCTGATCACCGACTTGTTCTTCGCTTCGCTTTCGCGCTCGTCGAGGACGACGACGGTCTCGGCAAAGCCGAAGCCATCGCCCGCGATCAGCGGATAGGGGGTGACGTCGATACAGGTCAGATGGCCTTCGACCGCGCGGGTGATATCGAGCGCCGCCTGCAGGCGGGCTTCCTGGCCATGGTCGTCATGTACGAGCAACAGGATATTTTTCATGAGCCGTCTCCTTTGTGTCCGCGATGAATTTATGGACCGTACACCCGGGCCGATATGCGCAATGATACGGATAGAAAGGCGGCCGTCCGGATGTCCGGACGGCCGCAGGGGGGTCGCCTCTTCCCCAAGGCGAGCGGGATCAGCTGTCGACCGCGAGATAATCCTCGACGTCGGTCACGCCCGGCGCCGACCAGGCGTCACGACGCTGTCGTTCACCGCGATGCCGATATCGGCGTGATCGACGCTCGGATCCCATTCGAGCTCGGCGACCACGTCGCGTTGCAGGTGGCCGTCACTTTTCGTCTGCATGACCTATCTCCTTCGCATACTTCGATCGCCGCTTGGCGGGAGCCAGGCTCGTCGCATGGCCCCGAACGAGCGCCCGGCAAGCTTGCTCAACCTGCCCGGTGCGGAGCCGGCCGCTTATCCGCAACTTCCCGTAAGGGGTGTTCCGAATGGGAGCTTCCCCGATTCAGACGCCAGCAACCGCTGGTTAAGTCCGACATCGCGTCCCCGATGGCGATGGCCCCTGCTCCGGCGCGGCCCGCCGTCCCGAGAATCCGCTTTGAAAAGGAGCAGTTTGATGAACGACCTTACCCCGACCCGCCCCGCGGGCAGCCAGCCCGCCCGGGCCGAACTTGGCGCGATGAACTGGATGCGCGGCGAACTCGACCGCATGTTCGAGGAATTTGCACTGCCCGGCCGCAGCCTGCTGAGCTATGTGCCGCGGCTCGTGAGCCCGCTCCCGGCGATCGAGCTGCTCGACACCGGGTCGGCCTACAAGCTGACCGCCGAGCTCGCCGGCCTTACCGAAAAGGATATCCGGCTCGAAGTCGCCGACGGCATGCTCCTGCTCGCGAGCGAGAAAGAATAATCGTCCGAACGGCGCGAGGACGGGCATCTGATCAGCGAGCGGCGCCACGGCAGCTTCCGGCGGCGGATTGCCCTCCCCGCCCTCGCCCACGCCGACAAGATCGAAGCCAGGTTCAAGCATGGATTGCTTAGCGTCGAAATCGCGAAGACCGAAAAGGCGCGCGATCATGTCCGCAAGATCAAGATTGGCAGCTAGACACGTGCGCCGGGGTCGCGCCTGCCCCCCACCCACGGGAGCAGACCGATGTCCTTAACCCTTCACAAGGGCTCGCGCAGCGAAGCACTGCTGCGGCTCAAGCTCGGATCGGCGATGTTTGGCCCGCTCTCATCCTGTCGCTCGCCCCGCGCCTTTAAACGCCGGCCGATGCGATCTCGCCTTAGCGTGTCGGCGCGTCATTACTCTCGTCGCCGCCGAGGATCTCGACCGGGGCCGGGCTCGCGGCGCGAAGCGAGTCCGGCGTCACGATGACGCTGGTTCCCGCGGTCATGAGCGGGGCAAGCAGCGCGCGCAGATCGGCCGCGATATCGACGCGTCCGGCGAAGGGTGCCGGCATCTTGGAGGCAATTGCGCCGGGGATGGCAACCTCGAGCCAAGCTGCCGCGCCCGATGCGCCCGACTGGCGGACGAATGCCGAGGTGCCCGTCACCGGACCTTCGATGTGCGCGGGCGCCGATCCGATCATGATCCCGTTGCGAAGCACCAGCAGCCGCTGGTCGACGGCGCTGATAATGATCGACACGGGGCCGCTAGGAGCCCGGCCCGGCTCCCATAGCACCGCGCCCTCTGCCGGTGTTTGCCCGGTCCGGAGCAGGGGATCGCCGGGGGCGGCGCGCGGCACGGCGGCGGCCTCGGTGACGATGACCGTCATCCCGAGCCGCGTCACGCCATAGAGGAGGCGAGCAAAGGCCTGCGGCAGCCGGATACAGCCATGCGACGCCGGATAGCCCGGCAAGCTTCCGCCATGTAGCGCAACCCCACCCCAGGTCAGTCGCTGCATATAGGGCATGGGCGCATCGTCGTAGAGGTTCGAGCGATGATCGATGTCGCGCTGAAGGATCGTGAAGACGCCGGTCGGGGTTTCATGGCCCGCCTTGCCCGTCGAGACGGTGGTGATCGCGACCGGCACGCCATTGCGATAGAGGGTGGCGCGCTGGGTCGCGAGGCTCACGATCATGAGCAAAGGGCCGCGCGGGACGATCTCGGGCGCCCAGATATACTCGCCGGGTGCCAGCCGCTCGGCTGCTTCGAGAACGCTCCCCTGCGGGGTCGCGGCCTCGGCCGACGCCGCGAGGGGCATCCACAGCGCCGCGCCCAGGAGGATCGCCGCCTTTCCGGCGATTTTCAAATAACTGGCCATCGGTTCAGCCGGCCATGGCCGCGACGCCGGCCCGGTCGTTGATCCGCACCGCGCGCCGCGAGGGAAGGTCGACGAGTCCGTTGCAGCGCATGCGCGTGAGTTGCCGGGAGGTCGTCTCGATGGTGAGTCCCAATATGTCGGCGATCTGCTGGCGGCCGAAGGGCAGCTCGAATCCGCCCGACGCATCGCCGGTGCCGCCGGGAAGCCGTTCTTCCATATCGAGCAGAAAGGAGGCGACCTTCTCGGGCGCCGATTTGCGGCCGAGGAGCATCATCCAGTGCCGCGCCCGATCCAGTTCGTCGAGGGTGCGGTGCAGAAGCTTTTGCTGCAAATGCGGATGGCGGCCCGCGAAGTCGTCGAACTGGTGGCGATTGAAGATGCAGACCTCCGCGTCGGTCATTGCGGTGACCCGGTAAGGGCTTTGCTTGCCGAACGGGCGGCCGATAAAATCGGAAGGGAAGACCAGACCAACGATCTGCTCGCGGCCATCGGCGGTGGCGACGACGAGCTTGAGCACCCCCGAAAGGACATTCGCGACCGTCGGCGCTTCGTCACCTTCCCAGAGCAGGGTGTGACCCGCCTTCACGCGCTGCCGCCGCCCCATGCGGCCAAGTTCTGCGGCTTCGTCGACAGCAAGGCTGGCGCAGATGGCGCGGCACCGCACGGCGCAGGAGGCGCAATCGCTCATCGCCATGCTCCCGCAAGCGATGCGGGCACGGCGCTCCGGCCCGGTGTGGGGCGGAGGCCGCCATGGTGGCGGAATGGATTTGGCTGAACCCTCATGCGGTTCAGATAGCGAACCGCCGCGCAGAGGTGATTACGCAACTGTACGTATGCCGCTCGCGCGGCGCGTTGCCGGGCGCCGTCGGCGGCTCGGCCCACGCCGGGCGTAAGGGCTATTGCGTAACGACAGGCGGCGCGTCCCGGCGCAATCCGGCGAGACAAATCCGCGACGAAAGGACCGAAGATGAGCGAAGCCGGCCACGACCTTCACACGCTGTTTCCCGACCATGGGCCGACGCTCCATGCGCTCAAGCTCGACAACGCCCATTTCCGCAAGCTTGCCGAAGATCATCATGACCTTTCGACCCAGATCCAGCGCTTCGAGGCCTGCCTTGCCGCGGTGCCCGACGACGAGCTGGAGACGCTGAAGAAGAAGCGCCTGTCCATCCTCGACGAGATCGCCGCGCTCATCGCGCACGAAGAGGCGGCGTGATGTACAATCTGGCCGAGATTCGCGCCGACCTCGTCGCGCGGATCGATCGTCTGGCCGCGATGGTCGAGCGGGTGGAAAGCGAGCAGCGCGCGCCGCTCGACGACGATTCGGCCGAGCAGGCGATCGAACGCGAAGATGACGAGGCGCTCGACGCGCAGCAGCACGCCGCGGACACGGAAATGCGAGCGATCCGGCATGCGATCGCGCGGCTTGATGCCGGTCATTATGGTCTCTGCACCTCGTGCGGCACGCCGATCGATCCTGCGCGCCTCGCGGCCTTGCCAACTGCGACGCTCTGCATCGCTTGCGAGCGCGAGCGCGGCGACTGAGCAGCGGCGCCGGATGCGCACCATGACCGACGCACTATCAAGCGCTGGACTCGAAGGGCTCGCCGGACTTGGGCTCGCGCTCCTCCTCGGGCTGCTCGTCGGCGTCCAGCGCGGCTGGAGTCTGCGCAACGAGGCGGCGGGAAGCCGCTTCGCCGGCGTGCGGACCTTTGCCCTGTTCGGCCTCGCGGGCGGCATGGCGGCAGCAGCTCAGGCCCCGGCGATTGCAGCGATCGTCTCCGGCGCCGCAGCGATCCTCATTCTCATCGGCTATGCGAAGAGCGCGCGGCCGCCCGACCAGCTCAGCGGGACCACGAGCCTCGCCGCCCTCATCACGCTCGGCTGCGGTTATCTCGCCGCGAGCGGCCGAAGCGAGATGGCGACGGTGATTGCCGTTGCCATGACGCTGGTGCTCGCGCTCCGCGACGAGCTGCATCGCTGGATCGCGGGGCTCAGCGATGTCGAGGTCGGGGCGATCGTCCGCTTTGCGCTGATCGCGCTCGCCATACTGCCCTTGCTGCCCGACCAGCACTTCGGTCCCTATGACGCGTGGAATCCACGCCAGCTCTGGATGGTCGTGGTCTTCGTCTCGGGCTTCTCCTTTCTCGGCTATATTGCCTCCAAGCGCTTCGGTGCCTCGCGCGGCACTCTCGTCATGGCCGCGACCGGCGCGATGGTCTCCTCGACGGCGGTCACCGCGGCGCTCGCGATGCGCGTGCGCGACGGCGAGGAAAGCGAGGCGATGGCGATCGCCGGGATCGGCGCCGCGTCGGCGGTGATGCTGATCCGCGCGGCGATCCTGACTGCGGTGCTGGCGCCGGCGGCCATGCCCGGATTCGCCGTGATCGCCGCGCCCGCGGCGCTGGTGAGCGGCGGAGCCATATTCCTTGCGTTGCGCAGCCGCCGCGATACCAGCGCCAGCGACCGCCCCGTCGAACTCAAGAACCCGTTCCGCCTCACCCCGGCGATCGGCCTGATGCTGCTCGTCATGCTGCTGACGGTGGTCGCCCGCTGGACGATGGCGCTGGTCGGCGAGCGCGGCCTCGCGCTCGTCATAGCGCTCTCGGGACTGGCCGACGTCGACTCGGCGATCATCGCCGTGGGCTCACTTCCCCACGGCCTGCTCAAAGGCCAGCTCGCGACCACCGTGATCGTCGCCCCGGTTCTCGCCAACACCTTGTTCAAGGGCGCGACCGCCGTGGCGATCGCCGGCTGGCGGAAGGGGTGGAAGCTCGCGCTGCCGCTCGTCCTCAGCGTCGCGGCGAGCCTCACGCTTGTCCCGATCCTTCTCTTCTGAGGCCCGAATACCGATCGTGGCCCTCGCGGGCGCGAACGTCCGAAAAAGAAAGACCATCGATGCCGATCACCCGTGGCGAGAACGCAAGGGCTCCCGCCGCATCGGCAGCGGCCAGGCCTAGCCCGAGAGAATTTCTTCGCACGCTCGGCCCGGGGCTGATCGCCGGCGCCGCCGACGACGACCCGAGCGGGATCGGGACCCATAGCCAGATCGGCGCGGCCTTCGGCTATCGCCTGTCCTGGACCTTCGTGCTCAGCTTCCCGCTGATGGTTGCCATCCAGGGCATCGCCGCGGAGATCGGGCGGGTTACGGGAGCGGGGATCGCCCGCAATCTGCGGCGGCACTATCCGCGTCCCCTCCTCTGGTCGATGGTATCGCTCCTGCTGGTGGCGAACATCATCAACCTCGGCGCCGATCTCGGCGCCATGGGCGCGGCGCTGGCGCTGCTCGCCGGCGGCAATGCCGGGCTCTACACCCTGCTGTTCGGCATCCTCAGCATCGTCCTCGAGGTCGGGCTCAGCTATCCACGCTATGCCGCGATACTCAAATGGACGACGCTCACCCTCTTCACCTATGTCGCGGTACTGTTCGTCGTCCATGTCCCCTGGAGCCAGGCGCTCGGGTCGATGGTGATACCCGATATCGAGTTCAACGCCGGCTATGCCACGGCCTTCGTCGCGATCCTCGGCACGACGATCAGCCCCTATCTCTTTTTCTGGCAGGCCGGGCAGGAAATCGAGGAACAGCATCGTCATCATGCAAAACCGCTGTGCCTGACGCCGGCCACGGCGGGCCCGGAGCTGAAGCGGATCCGTATCGACACGCTGACCGGTATGGCGTTGAGCACATTAATCTCGCTTGCAATCGTCTTCGCGACCGCGGCGACGCTGCACGCAGAGGGGGTGCGGGACATCGCGACCTCGGCGCAGGCGGCAGAAGCGCTGCGCCCGGTCGCGGGGGGGTTCGCCTTCGCGATGTTCGCGCTCGGGATCATCGGCACCGGCCTTCTCGCCGTGCCCGTGCTCGCGGGATCGGCCGCCTATGCGGTGACCGAAATGGCGGGCATGGCGGGCAGCCTCGACGCCAAGCCGCTCTCCGCCCGTCTCTTCTACGGCACGATCGCCGCGACGACGCTCGCGGGGGCTTCGCTCTCGGCGATCGGGATCGACCCGGCACGCGCGCTTTACTGGGCCGCGGTCGTCAATGGCGTGCTGGCCGCGCCGCTCATGGTCGTGATGATGCTGATTGCGCGCAATCCGCGCGCAATGGGGCGCCTCCGGATTTCGCGGCGGCAGCTCTGGTCGGGCTGGGCGGCGACTGCGGTGATGGCAGCGGCCACCCTGCTCTTCTTTTTCTTTCTTGTCGCGGGGAAGGTCTAGGCCCGTGCCTTTGCCTGTTCGGCGATCAGCGCGTCGATCCGGTCGCGCTGCGGCAGAACGATGCCGAGAAGCCCGGCGAGCGTCGCGGCGCCGAGCTTGCGCATCAGGCGCGCGCGATGGATTTCGACGGTGCGATGGCTGATACCGAGCTCGAGCCCGATCTGCTTGTTCGTAAGTCCCCGCACCAGCCCGGCCGCGACCTCCATCTCGCGATGCGTCAGCAGATCGACCGGAGGCGCCGTGCCGCGCTGCCGCGCGGCGGCCGCCGATGCCGAGCGGCGCGTTGATGCCATGGGGTATTCGCCGCGGCCTGTGGTCATGCGGTGCATCCTTCCGAAGGACAGAACCTATCGGGGACGCGGAAGGCGGTCGTTACGTAATGTCCGCAGATGTCACGCGCCGAGTCCAGCCGCGAAAGCGAGCCGGAGGGCGTCCGAGAGGCTGCGGACGTCGAGCTTCGCCATGAGGTTGGCGCGGTGGACCTCGACCGTGCGCGGCGAGATGCCGAGATTATAGGCGATCGTTTTGTTGGGCAGTCCCTGCGCGAGACCTTCGAGAACCTCGCGCTCGCGCGGGGTCAGGATGGCGAGAACAACCTCGGCCTCAGCGGAACGGGCCACGGCGCCGCCGGCGGCGGCCATGCGAGCGAAAGCGGTCTCGATCGAGCCGATCAGCACGGCCTTTTCAAAGGGCTTTTCGAGAAAATCGACCGCGCCGGCCTTCATCGCGCGCACTGCGATCGAGACGTCGGCATGGCCGGTGAGCACGATCACCGGCATGGTGACCCCCCGCTCGAGCAAGGCCTGCTGGACTTCGAGCCCGTCCATCTCGGGCATACGTACATCGAGGAGGATGCAGCCTTCGGAGACATGCCGGATTTCCTTCAGGAAAGTGACGCCATTGGCCCAGGTCTCGACGGCATAGCCCGAGGTCTTGAGCATGAAGCTCGCCGAGCGCCGGATCGCCTCCTCGTCATCGACGATATGCACAAGCTTCCTATCCGACATCATCTTCCTCCGCTTTCGCGCTCACCAGCGTGAAATGAAATTCGGTCCCGCCGCCGGCGCGCGGTTCCATCCAGATGCGGCCGCCATTGGCCTCGACGATCGTCCGGCAGATCGAAAGGCCGAGACCCATGCCTTCGGCCTTCGTGCTGACGAACGCCGTGAAAAGTTGCTCGGCGACCTCGGGGGTGACCCCCGGGCCGGTATCGGCGACGACCACGCGGACAAAGCCGCGCTGGTCGGGACGGCTCGTGACGGTCAGCTGCCGCACCGGGCTGTCGGCCATCGCTTCGACGGCGTTGCGGATGAGGTTGATCAGCACCTGCTGGATCTGGACCTTGTCGACGAGTACCGGCGAGGCATAAGGATCGAGGTCGAAATGGGGTTCGACGCTCTTCTCGCGCGCGCCCATCAGCCCGAGAACAGCCGCCTCGTTGATGAGCAACGGCAGTTTCTCGATCGTTTTCTCGACCTCGCCCCGCGCGACGAAATCGCGCAGCCGCCGGACGATATGCCCGGCGCGCAGCGCTTCCTTCGCCGTATCGTCGAGCGCATCGCGGATCATCGGCATGTCGGCGGGATCGGGACTCGCGAGCAGGTCGCGAATGGCCTCGACATAATTGGCGACCGCGGTGAGCGGCTGGTTGAGCTCGTGCGCGAGCGTCGATGCCATCGTCCCCATCGCGCTCACGCGCGAGACGTGGATCAGCTCGGACTTGAGCGATTCGAGCCGCGCTTCGGTCAGCTGGCGCTCGGTGAGATCGCGAATGAAGCCGGTGAAGAGCGGATGGCTGTCACTCGACGCCTCGCCGATCGACAATTCCATCGGAAAGGTCGAACCGTCCTTGCGCTCGGCGAACACCACCCGTCCGATCCCGATAATGCGCTTTTCCCCTGTTTCGAGGTAGCGACGGATATAGGCGTCGTGGCGTTCGCAATCGGGCGAGGGCATGAGCCGGCTGACATTGACACCAAGCAGTTCGGCCTCCTGATAGCCGAACAGGCGCTCGGCGGCAGCGCTGAACGACACGATCAGACCCTGATCGTCGATCACGACCATCGCGTCGGGCACGGTCGACAGGATCGAGCGGAGATGGCTCTCCTGCGATCGCAAGGCTTCTTCGGATGCGCGGCGCCCGGTGATGTCCGAGACGATCTTCGCAAAACCGCGAAGACTTCCGTCATCGTTGCGAAGCGCCGTGATCGAGACGTCGGCGAGAAACTCCGAACCGTCCTTGCGCACGCGCCAGTCTTCGGTCTCGAGGCGGCCCTCGCGCGCGGCCCTCGCGAGATCTTCGGCGGGCTTGCCCGCGGCCATCGCATCGGGCGGGTAGAAGATCGCGGCATCCTCTCCGACGACCTCGTCTTCGCGCCACCCCTTGAGGCGCTCGGCGCCCTTGTTCCAGATCGTGACCCGGCCTCCAGCGTCGAGCAGATAGATCGCATGGCCCTCGGCGCCGTCGATCAGCAGATTGAGCTCCTCGGCGACGAGCGCCGCCTCGGCGTCGCGCCGCGCGGCGTGGCGGTCGCTTTCGTGCATGCGCTTGCGCATCCGCTCGAAGGCCTGCGACAGCGCGACGGTGCCGCCCGCGGTGAGCAGGAAGACTGCGGCCTCGACCAGATTATAGGTCCCGTCGCCGCGATAGCCGGCAAAATAGAGGCCGAGAAGCAGAGCCGGAGCCGTCGCGATCGATGCCACAAGCGGTCCGGCGAAGACAGCGGCGGCGAGGATCGCGGGCGCGAACAGCAGGAAGGCTGCATTGCCGGCGAGCCAGGGCTCGAGTGCATAGCGCAGCAGCCCTGCGGCGGCGACAAGAGCCAGCCCGCAGGCGAGACGCGCCGCGAAAGAGCGTTGCAACATCGACATCGACCGCGCGGCCTCCGCCCGCGCTGCAAAAAAGGCGCCGCCATCCTCAAGGTGCGCCTTCCCCCGGTCGCCATCCATAGCGATTTTCGGGCGGGAGCGAAACGCTCGCTGCGCGGGCGGTCCGTATTGGTCCTTAAGCGGCATGCCGCTTCGCTAAGACCGTGCGCGTGGCCGGACCATGCGGGAAACTACGGATAGCAAGAATGCGGCAGCGATCTCAAAAGCGGCGGGCGGATCGCCGCGCCTCGCCCGTTCCGTCCAGCTCGGCCCGGCGCGGTGGTCCGTTCCGGCGTGCCATTGCCCGCGCCCGCACCCTTTAGGAATTCGCCATGAAGGCCAGACGGATCACGCTCATCGACGGGCACCCCGACCCCGATCCGGGACGGTTCGTCCATGCGCTTGCCGACACCTATGGGGCCGCGGCGCTGGCTGCAGGTCATGACGTCCGCCGCATCAAAGTCGCAGGCCTCGCGTTCGATCTGCTCGAAAGTCGCACCGAGTGGGAAGAGGGACCGCTCTCACCCGCGATCGCCGAGGCGCAGGACGATATTGCCTGGGCCGAACATCTGGTGATTTTCTACCCGCTCTGGCTCGGCGACCTGCCCGCCCGCCTCAAGGGCTTCTTCGAACAGGTGATGCGGCCCGGCTTCGCGTTCGAGCCCAAGGCAAAGGGCTTGCCCGAAAAACGCCTCAAGGGCCGAACGGCGCACATCGTCGTGACGATGGGCATGCCCGCGCTCTTTTATCGTGTTTATTTTCGCGCGCACAGCCTCCGCAGCCTCGAGCGCAACATTCTAGGCTTTGTCGGCATCGCGCCCACGGAACGAAGCATCGTCGGCAATGTCGAAGGCGATGCTGAGCACCGCACGAAGTGGCTCGAGACGATGACCGGATATGGCGCGGCCGGGCGCTGAGCGCGATGCAAGGCCGCTTCTCCTTCCACCTGCGAACGAAAGACAGACCGTCATGGCCGACCCCGAAACGCCGCTGAAGATTGCCTTCCATGGTGCCGCCGGCACAGTCACCGGCTCCTGCATGGAACTCACGCTCGGAGAGCGAAGGATCCTGATCGACTGCGGGCTGTTCCAGGGATCGCGAAGCCTCGAGACGCTCAACCATGGCGCCTTCGGGTTCGACGTCGGAACGATCGACGCGGTCCTTCTTACCCATGCTCATATCGATCATTGCGGATTGTTGCCGAAGCTGGCGAAAGAAGGATATCACGGTGCCGTCTGGTGCACCGCGCCGACCGCCGACCTTCTCGAATATATGCTCGCCGACGCCGGTCGAATCCAGGAAAGCGACACCGCGCGCCGGAACCGCCGCTACGACCGCGCGGGCGAAAAGATGTTCGAGCCACTCTACACCGAGGCCGATGCACTGCGCGCGTGGCGCCTGACCAAGCCTACCGGGCTTGGGACCTGGTTCGAGCCCGCACCGGGCTTCAAGGCGCGGCTGTGGAATGCCGGGCATATCTTGGGCTCCGCCTCGGTCGAGCTTGAGGCGGGCGGGGTTCGCCTGCTCTTCTCGGGCGACCTTGGACCCGACAACAAGGCATTCCAGAGCGATCCCGACGCGCCCACCGG
Organism: Sphingopyxis sp. Soil_C_28; assembly: GCF_057657055.1. Lineage (NCBI taxonomy): Bacteria > Pseudomonadati > Pseudomonadota > Alphaproteobacteria > Sphingomonadales > Sphingopyxidaceae > Sphingopyxis > Sphingopyxis sp. Soil_C_28. The sequence continues at coordinate 918,590 of NZ_JBDGJE010000002.1, read as the reverse complement.
CATGGACTTCATCATATGCGAATCGACCTACGGCGACCGGCCGCGGCCGAAACTGACGATCGAGGACCGCCGTCAGCTCCTAGAAATCGAAGTGAAGGCCGCGCTCGCGCGCGGCGGCAACCTTATCATCCCGGCGTTCGCGCTCGAGCGGACGCAGGAGCTGTTGCTCGACCTCGCCCGCCTCGCCGAGGCAAACCGCATCCCGAACGTCCCCATCTTGGTCGACTCACCCCTTGCGAGCCAGGCAACGAAAGTCTTCGCGGCGCACGCGGCCGAACTCGAGGATGTCGCCGGCAGCGACATCTTCCGTCACCCCTCGATCCGCTATGTCGAGGATGTCGCCGAATCGATCCGCCTCAACAGCGTGTCGGGTGCCATCATTCTCGCTGCCTCTGGCATGTGCGAGGGCGGGCGCATCCGCCACCATCTCGAGCATAATCTGCACCGGCGCCAGTCGACGATCTTGTTCGTCGGGTTCCAGGCGCGCGGATCGCTCGGGCGGGTTATCCTCGACGGGGCCGAGCGCGTGCGGCTTTCGGGCAAGGACATCAACGTTCGCGCCGCCGTCCGGCGCATCGAAAGCTATTCGGCGCATGCCGACCGGGACGAGCTTGCGGCCTGGATTCGCGAGCGTCATCCGATCCGCGGCGGACTTTTTCTTGACCATGGCGAGAGCGAAGCGATCGAAGCGCTTCGCTCGCTTATCCAATCCGAGACGCCGGGCCTCGCCGTCGTCGCCCCTGCGATCGGCGAGAGCTTCGCGCTCACCCCCGGCGCACCGCCCAAGCGAATCCAGACCGGACGCGTCGATCTTGCCCAGTTCGCGGGCGAAGACTGGCAGAATGACTATGCCGATTTCGCCGCCAATCTGAAGCATAACCTCGCCCATATCCGCAGCGAGAAAGGCCGCCGCAAGGCGCTCGACGAGATGCGGCGGGTCCTCGCCGGCTATGAGGCGGCACGCTCCGAACAGAAACGGCGGCGCCGCGCGGCATAGGCGGAAAGCTAGCATCCCGGTGCCGACGCGATGAGCGAGGCCGGCAACGCCAAAGCCGGGCGCCCTTCCACCCACAAAGGAGACTTCGCATGAAAGCCCTCATCTATAACGGCCCCGGCCTGAAGGCCGTCGAGGAGCGGCCCGTTCCGCAGGTGCGGGATGCGGGCGACGCGATCGTGCGCATCACGAAGACGACCATTTGCGGCACCGACCTTCACATATTGAAAGGCGATGTCCCCAGCTGCGAGCCGGGGCGCATCCTCGGGCATGAGGGCGTGGGTATCGTCGACAGCATCGGGGCGGGCGTGACGGCTTTCGCGCCCGGCGATCATGTTCTGATCAGCTGTATCACCGCGTGCGGGCGCTGCGAATATTGCCGCCGGGGCATGCAATCGCATTGCGCAACCGGCGGCTGGATCCTCGGCAATACCATCGATGGCACCCAGGCCGAATATGTTCGCATACCGCATGCCGACACCAGCCTCTATGCCATTCCCGAGCAGGCCGACGAGGATGCGCTGGTCATGCTCAGCGACATCCTCCCGACCGGCTTCGAATGCGGCGTGCTCAACGGCAAGGTCGCCCCGGGATCGACCGTCGCGATCGTCGGCGCGGGACCGATTGGCCTTGCCGCGCTGCTCACTGCGCAGCTCTTCTCGCCCGCCCGGATCATCATGATCGATCTCGACGAGGCCCGCCTCGCCGTCGCGCGCCGGTTCGGCGCCAGCGACACGATCAACAGCGGCAGGCGCGACGCCGCGGCGGCGCTGATGGAGATGACGGGCGGGCGCGGTGCCGATACGGTGATCGAGGCGGTCGGCGTCGCCGCCACCTTCGAACTTTGCCAGCTCCTCGTCGCAGCCGGAGGAACGATTGCGAACGTCGGCGTGCATGGCGCCAAGGCCGACCTGCATCTCGAGCGTCTGTGGTCCCACAATATCACGATCACGACGCGATTGGTCGACACCGTCTCGACGCCGCAGCTGCTGCGGATGGTCGAGGCGAAACAATTGGATCCCGAACAGCTTGTCACCCACCATTTTGCAATGGCCGACATGATGGACGCCTATGACATCTTCTCCAGGGCGGCCGAGACGAAAGCGCTCAAGGTCATCATCGAAGCGGCCGATCCCGCTGCGGCGAGGTCCGCCGCGTGACCCAGCGCATGAAAGAGATCGCACGGACCATCGTCGATCTGCAGGCCGAACTCGATCGCGAGATCGAACAGCGGCGGAGGGCGCTGGGCGTGCGCGTCCATGACCGACTTGTCGAATTCGAGCGCGGCATCGTGATCGAACAACGGAAACTCAAGACCAGCGTTCGCGCTTTTCTCGCCCGCTCCTCCTTCGGTGCCGTGATCAGCGCGCCCGTCATCTACTCGATGCTGCTTCCCATGCTCCTGCTCGATATCTGGATCAGCTTCTACCAGGCCATCTGCTTTCGCGCCTATGGCATCGCCCGCGTCGATCGACGCGACTATATCGCGTTCGACCGGGGGCGCCTCGCCTATCTCAACTGGGTCGAAGCGCTGAACTGTGCCTATTGCGCTTATGCCAATGGCGTCATCGCTTACGCCCGCGAGATCGGAAGCCGAACCGAGCAATATTGGTGCCCGATCAAGCACGCGCTCAGAATCAGCGACCCGCACCAGCGCTATTATGAGTTTCTCGAATTTGGCGGTGCCGAGGGGTATCGGACGCGCCTTACCGCGTTCCGCGAGCTGCTGGCCGCGGACCGCTAAGATATCGCCGCTGGGGCCGGCGCCACGGCGCGGCAGACGGAAACGCAGGAACGGACGAGTCCGTAGAATCCCGCAATGCGGCGCTTCCAGCGCTGCGTTACGCCTGCTGCCAACGCCATTTCCGTAAGGGAGACGATTATGATTGCGACCAATGCGCCCGGCCGCCCGGTGCAGAACAGCTTCTGGAGAGAAATCTCGGTTCTCGAGATCGGGGTGGCGGTGTGCCTTTTCATCCTGTTCATCCTGTCGCGCTCCTTCCTCGAGACGATTGCCGCCATCTATATGCTGGTTGCCGCGATGCTGTTCGCGGCGCTCGTCCAGGCCCGCATGGCGGCGACCTGCGCCGACCGGCTGGATCGCCGGCTCTGGCTCGCGAGCGCGCTCGCCTGTCTGGTTCAGGCGACCATCCTGTTCGTCGATCCGTTGCTCGGCGGCTATCATAGCGCGATGGCGATGGCTGGCGTTCTCGCGGCTGGAGCGGCGGCGCGGCTGACGCTCGCGCTCGCGCGCAACCATGCGGGCCGCGGATGGCTCTATCTCTCGGGCGCGGTCAGCATGATGGTATCGCTCGCGATCGGGTTCGCCTGGCCATTCGCCTCGATCCTCCCCGCGGCGCAGAGCCTCACGCTCGACCTGCTCGCTGTCGCGGCGATGCTGGCGAGCGTCACCGGAAAGGCCCCGTCATGTTCGAAATGATCGACACGAAGGACGATGTGCTCGCCGTCCGTATCGAGGGCAAGATCACGGGAGAGGATCTGGCCTCGATCATGGACCGGCTCGACGCCGCGATGGCGGCGAACGAGACTGTGCATGTCTATGCCGAGACGCGGTCGATCGACGGTATCGAGATCAGCGGGCTGGCCGCGCACATCGCGCGGGCCGCACCGCTTTTCGCAAAGCTCGACCGGTTCGGACGCGTTGCGGTCGTCGCCGATCAACTATGGATCCGGGCCCTCACGCGGATCGAAAGCGCGCTTCTGCCGCATATCAGCTATCGGGTGTTCAAGCCCGAGGATCGGGGCGCGGCATTAATGTGGGTTGAAGGGCGCGACGGATGACGGGCGCCCTCACGCTCGGTCCCCGGCCGTCCGCGCGCGGCGATCACCGCGAAGCCCATCTCGTATCGCGGACGGGGTGGCTGCGGGTAGCCGTGCTCGGCGCGAACGACGGGATCGTTTCGACCGCAAGTCTCATTATCGGCGTCGCGGCGTCTGGCGCCACCTTCACAGCCGGCGCTTCGCTGCCGCTCCTCGTCGCGGCCATGGCGCCGACGACTCGGATCGTTGCGCTCGAAGCCCTCGGGTCGCTCCTGTTCCTCGCCGCACTGGGATGGCTCGGGGCGTTGGCCGGCGGCGCCGCGCCCGCCCGTCCGGTTGCACGCGTCATATTCTGGGGGGCGCTCGCGATGGCCATCACGGCCGGAATCGGCCGGATGGTGGGCACGGCTGCCTGACTGGCATGGGCGGACCCGGCCCCAATAATCGAACAAATGATCGGGAGAGGCAGCCTTTTCGCACCAGCGCGGTTTCCTGCTTCATGATGGCTGCGGGCGAACCAACGAAGCATGCTGGGCTCCTGACCGCTTCAACCGACCTGCAGGCAAGCGACAATCCGGGCGTCAGTCGTTGTCGTGGAACAAAGGCGCCATGACCGCGGCAGTTGCTCCCGCGGCGACGCACCTCGAGCTTGATCGGGGGTTTTCGCTCGCCGCGCAGCGCGTCGGCCTTCTTTATGCCTGGCGCCATGGGCGCCGCGTCGACTGGGATAATCCCGTCCGCTTCACCGAGCTTGTGCAGGTTAGAAAGCTGACCGACCGGTCGCCGATCCAGACCCAGATGATGGACAAGATCGCGGCAAAGCGCCTTGCGGGCGTGCGGCTGGGCGATGAGTGGATCGTGCCGACGCTCTGGCAAGGCACGGCCCTGCCCTGGCTTATCCCGTTTCCGGTCCCCGCGATCATCAAGTCGCGTCACGGCTGCAACCAATATCGGGTCATCACGGCAGTGCCCGACTGTGAACGATGGCAGCGACTGCGCAGAATGGCCCCGTCGCTGGCAGCGCAGGCCCTATGGGCGCTGGCTCGACGAATGGGCCTATCGCGACGTTCCGCGCGGCATCCTCGCCGAACCGCTGCTTGGCGGCCCACTGCCGCTGCCGATCGACTATAAGATATATGTGTTCGGGGGTATCGCGACGCATGTCCAGGTGCACCTCGGGCGCGGCCGCCGGCATCGATGGGTCCTTCGCGACCGCAGCTGGCGGCAACTCGCCAGGTCCGCGGATGAACCGCCTCCGCCACCGTCACTGGCCGCGATGCTGGAGGCAGCCGAGACGCTAGCCGGCGACATGAACTTTCTTCGCATCGACTTCTACGACATCGGGGGCCGGCCCTATTTCGGGGAATATTGTCTCTATCCGGGTTCCGGGCTCGATCCCTTTGCCGCGGACTGGATCGATCTTCAACTGGGGGCGCTGTGGCTCACGGCCATGGCTAAAGATCCAGTGCCATCCGCACTGACTGGCCATGGGGCTGAGCAGCCATGCCGGGTCCGGGGCGCCGCTATGTCATCGGCCATGATCGCTATCGAAACTGCGTTCGAGGAGTTTCATGCGATCGACGATCGAGAAAAAGAAGGCCGTTGACCAGCCGATCAAGATGATCCCGCTCGCGCCCTCGATCGCGCCGAAGATGCGCAGCCCCGGCGGCAGGACGATATCGCCATAGCCTATGGTGACATAGGTCGATGTCGAGAAATACAGGGCATGCTCGAAGTCCGTGAAGGCGCCGAGAAGCTGGTAGATTCCCGCCCAGATCCAGATTTCGGCCGAGTGCAGCGCGAACAGCCCGAACGCGGCAACGAGAATCGCGCCGCCGTTGAGAAGAATGACGAGATAGCGCCGCGAAGCACGCCGGTAGCGGCGCAGGATAGCCAAGAGGAGCGCCAACCCGCCGAGATGCACGACGACAGTAACGCCGACGACGAGGGTGGCGAGACCGAGCTGATGGGCGAGCGTCATGATCCGCTCCGGACGGACGCCTGTATGGTGGCAGGCCTATGCCCCCGGCCGGCCTCGCGGCGCGGCCGCGCCATTAGGCCGCAATTTCCGTACCAGTGCGAGCCGACGTCCCCGAGCGCTCACCGTCATAGACGAACTCCGCTCCGCGCAGGTCGATCCGCGGAAAAGCGTCCTTCTCCGCCCAATAGTCCTGATTATGGCGCCATTCGGGCTTATCGCCACGCCGCGGCATCGCGTCCAGGCCGCGCATGAGATAGCCAGGACTGAAATTATCTTCCTCGATCCACGGCAGGACCTGCATGCCCTCATCTTCGGGCCGCAGCGCAACCTCGACCCTCCTTGCGCCGATGTCGTCCATATGGTTGAGGAGGTTGCAGACGAAATCCCCCATCATGTCGACCCTGAGCGTCCAGCTGGCGCGAAAATAGCCCATGACCCAAGCGAGGTTGGGCACACCGGTCATCATCATCCCGCGATAAGTGATCGTCTTCGCCCAGTCGACCGCCGTGCCGTCGATATCGAATGGGATTCCGCCCATCACCGACAGATTGAATCCGGTGGCTGCCACGACGATGTCGGCCTCGATCTCCTCCCCGCCGACCGTGCGGACACCCGTCGCGGTAAAGTGGTCGATCATATCGGTGAGGACCGTGAGCTTCCCCTGGGTCGCCGCCTTGAAGATGTCGCCCTCGGGGCAGAAGGCGAGTCGTTGCTGCCAAGGCCGGTATTTCGGCGTAAAATGCGGCTCGAACGCAAAGTCGGGATCGCCCGAATAAGCCCGGATCAGCGCTTTCAGATCCTCGAACACGGCGTCGGGCTCCGATTGACACCGCCGCGTCATCAGATCCTGGTCGTGCATGATCTGGGCCCGCACGACGCGGTGGACCGTGGGTTCGTCGATCCCGACCTCACGAAGCCGGTCGGCAAGTTCGTTCCTGTTCTCGCTGCAATAGAAATAGGTCGGCGAACGCTGGAGCATCGTTACATGCGCCGCCTTTTCTGCAAAGGCCGGCACGATGGTCGCCGCGGTGGCGCCCGAACCGATGACGAGTATGCGCTTGCCCGCATAATCGATCGCCGGATCCCAGAGCTGGGCGTGGATGAACTGCCCTCCATAATTCGAGAGTCCGGGCCAATCGGGGATGTAGGGCTTCTCATGATCATAATAGCCCTGGCACATCCACAGGAAGCCGGCCGTGAAGGTGACCGCCGCGCCATCCGAAGCGCGCAGGGCCTCGATCGTCCAGCGATTGGTAGCGCTCGACCAGTGGCAGGCAGTGATGCGATGGCCATAGTGGATATGGACGCCGATCTCGTTCTCCTCGATCACCTCGCCCATATATTTGAGGATTTCGGCGCCGCTGGCGATCGGTGCGCCGATCCAGGGTTTGAAGCGATAGCCGAAGGTGTAGAGGTCCGAGTCCGATCGCACACCGGGATATTTGTGGGTGTCCCATGTCCCGCCAAAGGTCGATTTCGCCTCGAGGATCGCGTAACTCTTGCCCGGGCACTGCTGCTGGAGGTGATAGGCCGAGCCGATGCCCGAGATACCCGCGCCGACGATCAGCACATCGACATGGATCGGACGGGACTGGCACATGTCCGATCGGTTCCTGGTTTCCGCCATCGACAGCTCCCTTTTCTTGTATCTTTGGAAAGGCATGGACACGGCATCTTCAAAGGTCATTGACTTTAATCAACCAGGCCGTCGCCGCATCTGTTCAAGGATGTGGCGCCCAGGCCCGGGCGATGCCGGTTAGAGCCGGAAGATAAAGAACCAGACCGACCCCAAAATGACGAAGGCGAAATAGACGAGCCACAGCCCGAGCGCAGCCGCGTGCTCGCGCTCACGCTCGATCGGGTCTTCGGGATTCGACGGCGCCACCGTCAGGATCCCTTGCGCGCAAATTTTCGCGCGGCGAGGAGGCCTGCGGTGAGAAGCGGAACGAGCGCTGCCGCCGCGCGAAACTTGGGCGATCGCGAAACGCGCTCGATCTTCTTGCGCATCCGGCGCGGCACGCCGAGTTTCGCAAGCGACCTTTCGACATCAGGCATATCCATATTGGCCTCCTTCGTCCTAAGCGTGGCCAGAGATTGGGCGAAAGCGTCAGGTCGCGAAATACGTAGATTCCTCACGTGGCCGGGGCGCGAAGGGCGCGTTACCTTTCAGCAATGCCTACCCGGCGGAACCGAAGTCTCGCGGAGCGAACCGGTCGATGCGATAATCGGGAGAAAGGATCGATGCCGACAAACAGCGACCGCGGTCGATGACGGCGCGAAGTGCCGGGATACTGCTTTATCGGTTGAAGGGCGGGGGCGTGGAAGTCTTGCTCGTTCATCCCGGCGGACCCTATGGGCGTGGGCGCGATCGCGGTGCCTGGCAGATTCCGAAGGGAGAAATTGTGGCAGGCGAAAGCGCGGAAGCAGCCGCCTCGCGCGAAGCTCAAGAAGAGCTTGGCACACCGCTGCAAGGGACGCTTCTTCCGCTGGGCCCAGCCCGTCTGTCTTCTTCAACATCATCTGTCTCCTCTTCCTCCGAAGGGTCGCAGCCCAGCAGAAGGTCGGCAGAACCCGAGGATTTCGGTTCGTAGATTTTCGCCTGCCTCGCGCTTCAGCCCTATTTGGAAACATCCGTAAGGGTAGTGCCTGCCCCGATGGCGTCGGACATCAGCGAAGTGGCGGTCGGCCTACAAGCGACGGTCCGAGAAGCGGACTTTCGCGCTTGCTTTCCATATGTGGCCGTCGCTGGCCGAAAGAATGATGCCCGCTGGCGTCGATCAACGGCGTGGAGACACAGCCGTCACACCAATGCTATCGAAGCGTCCATGATCCGGTACAACAGAAGCTTTCAAAGACTGGCATTCTGCCTCGCGGGGCTGGCGGGATTTGTCGATGCCATCGGATTCCTGGCATCTGGCGGCCTGTTCGTCTCGTTCATGAGCGGCAACTCGACCAGAATGGCCATCGGCATTGCGGAAGCGACTGCTCTGGCCCTGGCGGCCGCGGTTCTGATCTCCCTCTTCGTTGCCGGCGTGTTCCTCAACATCATGGTGTCGGAAAGGATCACATTCGCCCATCGCAAGGTCGTGGCGATATCGGGCGTCGCGGCGCTTCTTTTAGGTGCCGCCGGCTGCAAATGGGCCGGGTTCGATGTCCCTGCTACAGGTTTGCTGTGCGTCGCGATGGGCGCTTCCAACACGATCTTCCGCCGCGACGGAGAGGTCAGTATCGGCGTCACCTATATGACCGGCACCCTCGTCAAACTCGGACATAGGCTTGCCGATGCGGCATTGGGCGGCAGTAGGACGGCCTGGATTCCCTACTTGCTGCTTTGGCTTGCCCTTGTCTCCGGCGGGATTCTTGGAGCGACCAGCTATGCCTGGTCTCAAGACGCAAGTTTTGGGTTCGCCGCGGCCTTCGCTCTCACCCTCATTCCAGTAACGCAAAGCTTAACCGCCAATTTGGAATCCTGACTTGGCCATAGCTGCCGTTTTTCCTCATTGCGAGATGATAGCTTTTCGGCGCCGCTGTAGAATTGCGCGGCGCGCCGATCGATGACCATCTGGTCAGAAACCTCTTCATGAAAAATTACGCAGCCTGTTGCGCAATGCCCTGCATATCTTTATCCGTTATCCATGAACCAGCGCGAATTCTACGACAATCCGGTAATTCAGAAGGCTTACACAGCAAAGAAGCTGCTCGACCTTGCGTTTCTGATCCAAGGTCAGGTGACCGAGGTTTACGCCCACAAAGGCATGATTTTTCCGGTCAGCTGCTCGTCCACTCTGCTTTTTCTGAGCAAGCGCGGGCCGGCGTCGGTGACCGAAGTGGCGCGCGCGCTGCAGCACCCCCATCAAACGGTCGCGCAACATATCGCGACGCTCGGAAAGCTGCACATCATCGACAAGCGGGCCGACGAAACCGACCGGCGCCGCATCGAATATGTGCTGACCGACGTCGGCACGGCGCAGGCCGGCCTTCTCGATGCGTATAATATGGAAGCGGCAGAGGTTTTCGAGCGACTGAACCGCGATATCGGCACCGACCTCGGCGATGTGCTGGACATCGGAATCGCCGCCCTCAAACACCGAAGCATGGCCGATCGATTTTGGGATTTGTTCGAACTGGGATCGGCGAAATCATGAAAAGAACGCTCTACTTTTTCTTCGTCCTCGCGGCCGCCAGCATGGGTTATTGGCTTCTTGCGCCACGGCAGCCGGTGGTTTCGGACGCGGCGAAAAGCTTCGAGGACTTTGCGGCGGCGCTGATCGACGAACAGGCGATTCCCGGCCTCGCGATAGCCGTCGTGAAGGACCAAAAAATTGTTCACATGCGGGGCTATGGGTTCGCCGACCTTTGGTCGCGCACCGCGATGACGCCCGACACCCCGATGAACATCGCCTCGATCAGTAAACCGATCCTGGGGATCGTCCTGTTGCAATTGCGCGACAAGGAACGGCTGGATCTGGATGCCGACATCAACGGCCTGCTGCCGTTTCGTGTCGAGAATCCCCACGCCGTGGGGCATCCGATCACCCTCCGCCAACTTGCGACGCATACGTCGGGCATCGCCGACTTTTATGACACCGCAGATTATCAGCCCGGTGCGGATTCGCCGAGGCCGCTGGCCCTGTATTTGCGAAGCCTCCTATCGCCCGAAGGCGCCCGATACGACGGAGGTGCTCATTATCTCGATGCAAAGCCCGGGACGGTACGCGAATATAGCAATCTGGGTGCCGGGGTCGCGGGGGCGGTCGCCGAGCGTGCGGGCGGAGCGCCGCTCGCCGCGTTGGCAAAAGATAACATATTTGCGCCGCTGGGAATGGCGAACAGTTCGTGGGTGCTGGCGGACTATCCCGCCGGCAAGCTCGCGACCCGATATGAAGTGTATCAATGCCTCCCCTACACCAGCCTTTGCGCCAGCACAGAAGAACCCAAGCGCAATTACCTGATCGGCAAGATATTCCGTCCGGCGAGCAGCGATCGCCGCATCAAACCCTATCCGCAGTTCGGCAACCCCAATTATCCCGATGGCGGCGTGAATGCATCGGCGCGCGATTTGACGCTGCTGGCGCAAAGCCTGTTGGCGCAGGGCAAGACGGGCAGCGGGCGATTGCTTTCGCCTGCTTCCTTTGAGGAAATGATGAAGCTGCAGCTACCGTCCAGCGTCGACGATCGGCAACGGTTTTTCTGGCGGGATCGCGACGGGATGACCGGTCATGCCGGATCGGACGAAGGAATTTACACCAGCTTCTACTTTGACCGGAAGCAGGGTGATGCCATCATCGTGCTGATGAACCGCACCCCGGATCTGGAAACCGAAAATGCCATGGCCCGCTTGTTCACACGCATCAAAACCGACCTGTTGCGCCGATAGTTCAGGTCGGGCCTGTGCAGCAATATTTGCATAATGCCCATTGCAATTGCCTGCTGTCGTCCGGACCGACCTGGGCTGCCATCAATGGTCAATTCTGGCCGCTTGCAGACATTCAGCTTTTGTTCCACGCGACCGTAAAGCGGCCGTGGCGGAACAAGCGCCCTGTCAGCATTCCAGCTTGAACCGACGCCTGCCTTTAAAACCGATAGCTTAGGCGAACATGGCCATGGACATCGCGTTCATCCGATCCCCGATCGACGCCGACATTTCCGCCCAACGACAGGCTTTCGGTCACGTTGTATTGGCTGCTTGCGCTCACATGAACGGATGATTTCGAACCGCGCGGGGCCAACACCGTAAAGGCTTGTGGCGATCCGCCCATGCTGAGCGTGGCGCGGGCATCGTCGCGGTCGCCCGGAACATAATATGCGGTCAGATCGAAATAGCCGCTGGCCCCGCTATAGTGTGTGAAGCCCCCGATGCCGTAGCGAGTCAATTTGTCGCGGCTGCCGGTGCCGGACAAATTTAGGGCGTCCGCGCCGGTTTCGGAAAAGGCCGAGAAACGGCTGGTCGCCCATCCGGCGGTGGCCGTGCCCGCACTCGACCATGTTCCGCTGCCGCCATCGACAGCGCCGTTGGCGGTCATGTTTGGGCCGTCCCAGAAGTTGAGCTGCTGACCGTGGGCGACGGCGCGGCGACGATCAGATTAACCTGGTTCGCAACTGAAGTCTGAGCCATCAGGTCGGTCGCACTGAAATCGCCCGGCACCGCAATTTAGCTGCGTGTTGCGCCGGCAACATCTCGAGCAGGAGAAATCGCGATAGACAGCTCTCCGTCCGCGAACCTTTCCTGAATCACTTTCGAAGCGCGAATGTTTCGGGCATCGGGACATTATCGCCTTCTTTCCGAAGCGACGCCCCCTGCATGGCTGATCGCTCACTTGTCTAATCTCACGAGGCGCGTACAGCTTGTCCCGTGAGTGCAACAGGTTCGCCATACGATGCAGACGGCAATCGAGCTAGGCTCGTGTCCGCATTGAGCGACGTGGCAAACGGCGAAACGAACGCCTTGCGCATCGTCTATACGATGACGTCCGCGAAACTATTTGGAATCTGTCTCCGTATCTGTGGCGAGAGGGCCAGCGCGGAGGATGTTTTGCAAACCGTCTACATCAAGGTTTGGGAGCGCGCGGGGCGGTTCGACGCCGCGCAGGCCAGCCCCATCACCTGGCTGGCGACGATCGCGCGCAATAGCGCGATCGACTGGCGCCGGTCGGTCACCGGCCGAGCGCAACGCGACACATTGCCCGAACAGGCCGCTTTCGCCGTAGCCGACGAAGGCCCGCGTGCCGATCAGCTGTTGATAGCAACAGAGAGTGGCGACCAGCTACGCCGCTGCCTCGACGAGCTCGAAGAGCGCACACGGCTGTGCATTCGCTCGGCGTTCTTCGACGGTGCGACCTATGCCGAGCTTGCGGAGCGCGAGAATATCCCCTTGGGAACGATGAAAAGCTGGATACGACGCGGATTGCTCCGCCTGAAGGATTGCCTTGGCGATGGATGACCATCTGACGCCCGAAGGGGAGCGCGATGCGCTAGCCGCCGAATTGGCGCTCGGCCTGCTCGAAGGACAGGCGCGCGCCGATGCGCTGCAGTTATCCTTGCGCGATCCAGACTTCGCCGCGCTGGTCGCGGCTTGGGAAGCCAAGCTTTCGCCCCTTCACGGTGAATGGGAAGCGGCAGAGCCGGGCGACGCGGTGTGGGACGCGATCGCTTCGCGCCTGTCGGAACGGCGACAGCCTTCGGTGACGTCGATCGAAACGCGGCTGCGACGCTGGCAGGCCGGCGCACTTGCGTCGGGCGCCATCGCCGCGGCGCTTGCTTTCGCGCTGTTCTTCCAGCCCGTACCGGCTCCAGGGCCTGCCGCGCCGCAGCTTGCCGTCGCCCGGATCGAAAGCGACGCGGGCGGACCGCTGGTCCTTGCGCGTTACGACCAAAGCAATGGCCTGATGCAGCTCCGGATCGAGGGCATCGAGCCTGGATCGCTGGCACCCGAGCTTTGGATCATTCCCGACGGCGGAGCCCCGGTGTCGCTGGGCCAGATCGGCCGTGCGGCGCGCGCCGAAATGACGATGCCTCCGCCGCACCGCCTGCTGATCACGGACGGCGCGACACTGGCGATCACCATGGAACCGGTGTCGAAGACTCCGCATCGGGCGCCAAGCGGGTCGCCGGTCGCAGCGGGTAAAATCATGATAATCTGAAGTTGGTGCGCATCCGACTGGTGTCCGGCGCCGTATCTGCGGCGCACTCTGCATCTGCAGACCTGCAACCAACCAGAGGATCGTACAATGAAACTTTCCAAAATCTCCGTGTCGCTTGCTGCTTTCATGATGGTCGCCGGTGGCGGCGTCGCCATCGCCGCCAATCCGATGGTGGGCGGGGCAGCCATGTTCGAGACCAAGAATATTGTCGAAAATGCCATGAACTCGAAGGACCACACGACGCTGGTCGCCGCAGTGAAAGCTGCCGGACTTGTTGACACGCTTGCCAGCCCCGGTCCGTTTACGGTCTTCGCGCCGACGAATGCGGCCTTTGCCAAGCTTCCCGCCGGTACCGTCGACACGCTGCTGAAGCCCGAGAACAAGGCGACGCTGACCGCGGTGCTGACCTATCATGTCGTACCCGGCACACTGACCGCTTCCGATCTGGCCGCAAAGGCCAAGGCGAATGGCGGCAAGGCCGTGCTGACGACCGTTCAGGGCGCCAAGCTGACTGTCTGGGGCAAGGACGGCAAATGGTATGTTACCGACGCCAAGGGCGGCCAGGCCCAAATCGCCATCGCCGACGTGAAGCAGTCGAACGGCGTCATCCACGTCATCGACACGGTTTTGATGCCGAGCTGATATTGATCCGTGCCCGGCCTGCCTCACTCGCTGATTGGGGCAGGTCGGAGCCGCCGAAACCTGGTCCGCCTACTTTCACTACCAGCGCAGCAGCGGTGTGAGAAGGAGCCGACCCGCTGCCGCCGACGATATAACGACCAAGCCATGCCAGACGCCTATGTGGACCATATTTTCCGACGAGCAGTGCAGTGCGAGGATCGTCGCGCCGGCAGCTCCGGCGGCGATTCCAATTACCAAGCCTGCACGTGCTGGCGACGTCGGCGCACTACCCTTCAGCCAACAGAAAAGCGCCATCCCGACGCCAAGCCCTCCGACCAGCCCGTCGAGCGTGCAGCGCAGGCCGCTCTGGGGACGCATCGCTTCCATGGCGCCATGGCTGTCGCCGAACCCCATGAACAGGGCAGTGACCGGTAGCGCAAGCGATGCCAGCCCGGCCCAGCGCCAGCCGCTATAATCGTGCCCGACCCCCGGCAATCCCATGCGCAGCGCACTCCACGCGGCCGACACGCCGAGGGCAGCAATCAGCCAGAAGGACAGCATCGGCAAGGGCGCCATCATCGCGCCCGCCGCAAGATCGTGTCGCATTCCGAGCAGCCACAACAGCAGCGTGCCGACGGCAATCCATGCTGCCGCGACCCAGAGCCCGCCGCGGACCAATCGTCGCGGTCGCACCGACTGGAGTTCGTCGGCGAGCCCGTCGATCAGCGCGTCGGTCGATGCGTCGGTCATTCTCATTCGCTTTCAATCATATCGGCAAGCTTCTTGAGCCCGCGATGTATGTTCACTTTCACCAGCGATTCGCTCTGGCCGCAAATCTTCGATGCTTCGGTGATCGAGGCACCCTCGATTTTCACCAAAGTGATCGCCTGCGCTTGTCCCGGCGTCAGATAGCCGAGCAGCCGGTCGATGCTGAGCCGCGCGTGCACCGCCTCATCCTCGGCGCTGACGGGCGCGTCATTATCACCGAGTTCCGCTTCGTCACGTTGACGACGAAGCATGTCGATCCAGCGATAGCGCGCGATCGCCGCAATCCAGGGCAAAAAGGGCCGCCCGCTATCCCATGTCGCAAGCTTGCGATGCATCGAAGCAAGCGTTTCCTGCACCAGGTCGTCGATGTGATGCGGCGCGATCCGGCGCGAGAAATAGCGTTCAAGCCATTTGCGGCAATCCCCAAGCAACGCACGATAGGCCGCACGGTCCCCTCGCTGCGATGCAGCCATCAGGCGCGCCAGCGAAGGTTCGTCGAGGCTCATTGCGCGCGCACTCTAGCAACCAGCGTGTCGAGCGAAAACAGCCCACCGCCGCGCACGATCAATATCGCCGCCATCGCTACCCATAACGAGTGCACGGGCCACCAGGCATCGGGAAAGACGAATATCTGGATGACGAGCGTCATCACCAGCAAAGCGCCGGCCGAGAAGCGCGTAGCAAGACCGAGAAGTAACAGGGCCGGGAAGAAATGCTCGGCATAGGCGGTCAGCGGTACCGCGAGCGCAGGATCGAGCGGCAGCCCCGAAAATTCGGATGCGAACAGGTCATATTGCGAAGGGTTGATCTGAAGGAAGCTGCCCTCGACCACCTTCGCCTGCCCCGATCGCCAAAATACGCCCGCAAGCGCAAGGCGGAGCAGGAATAAGGCGGCGGCTTCTGGAATGCGCGAGGCGGCGATCCCCACACCGCGGTCGTAGAATGCGACTAAGCGATTCATCATCAAAGCCTTTCGGGCGAGGTCCGTCGATCGGCACCACTTATCCAGCAGCGCCGTCGGGATGGGTTTCGGCGAGACGCACGAGAAGGTTACCGGGCGGCAAGCAGGAATTGTGAGAAGAGACGACATTCTGGAAGGGGTGACCGACGGGCGACGTGTCTCGCTGCCCGTCGGTCACATGGACCGTGGCGCATCAGGCCTTCGGCATCAGCGATCCCTTGCCCTTGGGTGTCTTGATCGAGGTACAGGTACCGGCCTTCACGAGCTTCCACGCATCGCCCTGATAATCCACCGTGGACGTGCCCGCGCAGCTCGTTCCCGCGCCGGCCTTGCAGTCATTCTTTCCGGCGAGCGAAACGCCATAGCATTTCTCCATGGCCTTGGGCGCGGCGGAGGCATTGGTGGCGGTTGCAGCGATCGCGAGCGCAAGCGTTGCCGCGACGGTCGCATAGGTCCTGGTCATCATAATTCTCCTGAAAGGCGGGATGCCCACTCACAGGGCGGGCATGACCAGGAGTTCGCAGACAATCGACGGGTGGTTACAAAGGGGTGATGTGCGGCGCACAACTGCTTCGCCTTGTGGATGAAATCGTCGCGCACGCCCCTATCGTCGATCTGCGCGACTGCGGCCCTGTGCGTGAGCTTTGACGGGGCCTCGCCCTTTAGGCTGGTGATGTAACCGCGGTGCAGTCCGCCACGAACTGGAGAGGCCAATCCGGCGAAATATTCTTCAGGAGACCGATATGATCACGCTTCGCGCCAGCACCAGCATTGCCGCTTCCGCCGCCCTCATCGCCATGAGCGCTGTAGCCGTTCCGACGGCGGCGGTCGCCAAGGGTGCCACCACTGTCCATTGCTACGGTATCAACACCTGCAAGGGCACCTCGGACTGCAAGACCGCGCACAACGAATGCAAGGGCCTGAACAGCTGCAAGGGCCAGGGTTTCAAGGCCATGTCCGCCAAGAAATGCGCCGCCGCCGGCGGCAGCCTGACCGAGAAGTAATCACCTCCGGTCCGGCGGGTCTCCTCCCCCCCCCGCCCGCCGGACCGACTTCCTTCTATTCTATGAGGTCCCGATGATCCCTTCCTTCTCCGGCTTCGGCCTCGGTCTGCGGAAGCCGCATTACCCCGAATTTCTCGAACAGCGCGTGGCGGTTGATTTTGTCGAGGTCATCTCGGAAAATTTCATGGTCGACGGCGGCCGCCCGAAACGCATCCTGCAGGAGATACGCGAGCGCTATCCGGTCGCCTTGCACGGCGTGTCGATGTCGGTCGGTTCGGCCGATGGCGTGGACGCGGCCTATCTTGCGCGACTAAGGGCGCTTGTCGATGAAACCGAGCCCTTGTTCGTTTCGGACCATCTTTGCTGGACGCAATTTGGCGGGTTCAATTCGCACGATCTCCTGCCGCTCCCCTACACCGACGAAGCGCTCGACATCGTCTGCGCAAATGTGGGCCAGGCGCAGGACATGTTGGGCCGGCAGATGCTGATCGAAAATCCGTCGACCTATGTCGCGTTCGATGGCGACACGATGCGCGAATGGGGATTCCTCGAGGCTATGTGCGCACGCACGGGATGCGGATTGCTTCTCGACATCAACAATATCTTCGTCAGCGCCACCAACCATGGTTTCGACCCGATCGCCTATCTCGAGGGCATCCCGCACGAACGCGTCCGCCAGATCCACCTGGCCGGTCATTCGCAAGGAGACGCGATGCTGATCGATACGCATGACAGCCCCGTGCCGCCGTCTGTATGGGATTTGTACGCGCATGTCCTGCCGCGCCTCGGGCCGGCCGCGACGATGATCGAGCGCGACGCCGCGATCCCGCCGCTGCACGAATTGCTTGCCGAACTGGACCACGCCCGCGCGATCGGCACGGCAGCGCGGCCATTGGCGGCATGAGTCTCGCAAAAACGCAGCGCGCGTTCAGCGCATGGTTGCAGACCGGAGCGGCGGACGACGCCATGCTTTTCGGACCCCGCGCACAGCCCGGTTTGGCCATCTACCAGAATAATTTCCGGACACAGCTTGCGGATTGCCTGGAAGACAGCTTCCCGCAGACGCGCAAGTGGATCGGCGGTGAGGCTTTCCATGATGCGATCGTCCGTCATGTCGAGCGCGTGCAGCCGAGCAGCTGGACGCTCGACGCTTATCCGCGCGATTTCCCCGCGACGCTCGCGCTGCTTTATCCGGACGATTCCGAAGTAGGCGAACTGGCGGATCTCGAATTGGCATTGGCCGAGGCCTTTGTCGGGCCCGATACCGAAACGCTCGCTGCCGAACGCATCGCGCAGGTCGATTGGGATCATGCTGTCCTGCGTTTCACGCCGACGCTCGATCTGCGTCCGCTGACAACCAATGCGCCGGAAATCTGGACCGCCCTTACCATGGAAGAAATGCCGCCAGCCGCCGCGCTCTTGCGGGAGCAAGCGGCACTGATGACTTGGCGCCAAGACGAAATTTCACGATTTCGTATCATCGACAGTGCCGAACAACGGGGCATCCTGCTGACGCGCAATGGCCTGTCTTTTGCGGCGCTCTGCGCGCAACTGGTCGACAAGATGGGCGAGAGCGAAGGCGTGGCGCTCAGCGGAGCGTGGCTCGGCAGCTGGCTGACCGAAGGGCTTGTGGCTGACATTGCCTGACAGGCGTCCTTCCCAATTCTATCCAGCCCCGCCGCCGGGTCGCAGACGTCGCTGCCGATCGCGCAAGGCCTCTATATCGCCGATTATATGGGAAGTTGCGCGAGCGCCGATAGCCTATTCTTCTTTGACGGGGGCAACTACGGCTACATTCTCCAGGCCTCGAAGGGCGACAGGATGAATAGCGCCCGCGCCGCCAGTGCAGAGATATATTCGATCCGGCGCGTGAGCACGCCGACGCGCGGCAGCAAGGATTATGATCCCAATCTCGCCGGCTTCACGCGCATCTGGAAAAGCGAAACCGTCGGACATGAGGTGCAGAGCGTCAAGGCCACAGGCGCCGGAGGCTTCACGTGGCGCGAGGGCAACCCCAGCGCCCGGCAGATGGAATATGACGATACGGCGTATCAAAAATGCGCCTTCCCGCGCCGCCCAATGCGCCGCGCATCTGGTCTGCCGGATCGGATCAGACATTCGGCGATCGGTACACCCCAAGCCCGGCCGCCCCGTTGCTGAACGATGTGCTGGCCGAGCTTCGCCAGCGCTTTGGCGAGCCGGCGCGCATGTTCGCCGCTGACGGCGGTAAAATCAGCCGCAACCTGC
Source organism: Sphingopyxis sp. Soil_C_28 (assembly GCF_057657055.1). NCBI lineage: Bacteria > Pseudomonadati > Pseudomonadota > Alphaproteobacteria > Sphingomonadales > Sphingopyxidaceae > Sphingopyxis > Sphingopyxis sp. Soil_C_28. Next base: position 899,593 of record NZ_JBDGJE010000002.1, on the reverse strand, counting down.
CTGTCGGGCAAATCTATTGGGGGTGGGACGCGCAGGGACGGTCCGTGCCATGGACCAAGGTGTCGCGCCAGACCTGATACCTCGCCATCGATCAGGCGATGGTCGAGATCGGGAACACCGTGCGCGCCAGCTGGAATGCCGCTCCCGTCAATCCCCGGCCATTCCTGCTCGCGCGGCAAGGCAATTGCGCCCGTATCGTTCGGGCCGAGATCGGACACGCGCGTGGACTGGTCTATTCGCTCTCTGTGCGGATGGCGGATTTTCCGGCGGGTCGCGACGCGCAGTTCCGTACCAACCAGCTTCTCCGCGAGAAGCGTGGCGAGGCGGACAGTGCGCGCTCAACTCGTAACCGGCCAGACTTTTGATCAGACACAGCGGGGCGTGCCGAACGGTCGGACTCGGAGAATGGAGTTTCGGCTATTCTATCGCCGGACTTGGCCGAAATCGGACGAGCAACTTCCGGCGAGGGTGGCAACGAAAGCGGAGGTTGCCACCCATTTGCATCGCATTTTTCCGATGAATGTTGACGGGAGTATATATATCGGATAATCCCGATGAATGGACATGGATACAGCCCTTGCCGCGCTCGCTGCGCTGGCACATCCGACCCGACTGGAAGCCTTTCGCTTACTGGTCCAGCATGAACCCGAAGGGCTGTCGACCGGTCAGCTCGTCAACGCATCGGGGCTCACGCAGAGCACCTTTTCGACGCATCTTGCGGTCCTTGCCAGGGCAGGGCTGGTCAAACCGGAAAAGCGCGGACGCCAGTTTATCCAGCACGCCGAGATCGGCAGACTGAAGGACCTGATGCTCTTCCTAGCCAAGGACTGCTGCCAAGGCCGGGCGGAGTTGTGCGAGCCACTACTCGCCGAACTGGCCTGCTGCTGACGGAAACTGGCTCATGACCGACATCATCATCTATCATAATCCCGACTGCGGAACCTCGCGCAACGCGCTCGCGATGATCCGCAATGCCGGCATCGAACCCCATGTCGTCGAATATCTGAAGACGCCGCTGGCACGGGAGTTGCTCGTCCAGTTGATCGAGCGAGCCGGAATCACGCCGCGCGAACTGTTACGCAAAAAGGGCACACCATTCGCCGAACTCGGACTGGAGCGGACCGAACTCAGCGAGAACCAACTAATCGACGCGATGATGGCGCATCCGATCCTCATCAATCGGCCGCTCGTCGTGTCGCCGCTCGGCGTGAAGCTCTGCCGTCCCTCGGAGGAGGTCCTCGACCTCATCCCGGCGCGCCAGCGCGGCGCCTTCGCCAAGGAAGATGGCGAGCAGGTGATCGACGACGCCGGCAATCGCCTCGGCGCCTGAGGAGAGTTTCGATGACCCTACCCAAGCGCGAACGCCTGTCGTTCCTCGATCGCTATCTCACCTTGTGGATTTTGCTCGCGATGGCGCTAGGCGTGCTGCTGGGCTCGACATTCGCCGGGCTCCCCGCCGCGATCGACAGCCTCTCGTGGGGCTCGACCAATATCCCGATCGCAATCGGCCTCATTCTGATGATGTATCCACCGCTCGCACGTGTTCGCTACGATGAATTGCCGCGGGTGTTCGAGGACAAGAGGATCCTCGCCATCTCGCTGATCCAGAACTGGATCATCGGTCCGGTGCTCATGTTCGCGCTCGCGGTGATCTTCCTGTCGGACAAACCCGAATATATGACCGGCCTGATCCTGATTGGCCTCGCGCGTTGCATCGCGATGGTGATCGTCTGGAACCAGCTTGCGAAGGGCGACAATCAATATGTCGCCGCGCTCGTGGCCTTCAACTCGATCTTCCAGATCCTGTTTTTCAGCGTCTATGCGTGGTTCTTCCTGACCGTGCTCCCGCCACTCTTTGGGCTCGGAAGCAGTGTCATCGACGTCAGCTTCTGGACTGTCGCCGAGGCGGTCCTCATCTATCTCGGCATTCCGTTCGCCGCCGGATATCTCACCCGCAAATGGCTCGCCGGTGCCAAGGGCAACGAATGGTACGAGACGCGCTTCCTGCCGCGGATCGCGCCGATCACCCTCGTCGCGCTGCTCTTCACCATCGTCGCGATGTTCAGCCTGAAGGGAGGCGAGATCGTCACTATTCCGGGCGACGTCGTGCAGATCGCGATTCCGCTGACCATCTATTTCGTCGTTCAGTTCGTCATCAGCTTCTGGATGGGCAAGCTCATCGAAGCCGATTATCCGCGTACAACAGCGGTCGCCTTCACTGCCGCGGGCAATAATTTCGAACTCGCGATCGCCGTTGCGATCGCCGCCTTCGGCCTTGCTTCGCCGGTTGCCTTCGCAGCGGTTATCGGACCGCTCGTCGAAGTGCCGGTGCTGATCCTGCTGGTCAGCGTCGCCTTCTGGTTCGGACGCCGCTGGTTTCCGGCCTCCACCCCCGCGAAAGACTGATCTTCATGACGGCCTCGCCCTTCTCCCGCCTTCGCACGCTCGCCGACTCCGACCATCTCCCGGCGCTGAGCCCCGAATATATCCGTTCGCAGCCGGCGCTCGGGCTCGGCCCGCTCGATCCAGCACCGCGCATTCTTCTGCTGTACGGATCGCTTCGCGAACGCTCCTATTCGCGGCTGGTCGTCGAAGAGACCGCACGCCTGCTCCAGCTGTTCGGCTGCGAGACGCGCATCTTCGACCCGTCGGACCTGCCTCTGCCCGATCTAATCGCCGACGACGATCATCCGGCGGTGGAGGAGCTGCGCCAGCATTCGATCTGGTCCGAGGGCCAGGTCTGGTGCAGCCCCGAGCGTCACGGCCAGATTACCGGAATCATGAAGGCACAGGTCGATCACTTACCGCTCGCCTACAAGGGCCTCCGCCCGACGCAGGGGCGAACGCTCGCGGTGATGCAAGTCTCTGCCGGCTCGCAGTCGTTCAACAGCGTGAACACGCTGCGTATCCTTGGCCGCTGGATGCGCATGATCACGATCCCCAACCAGTCGAGCGTGGCGAAAGCCTATCAGGAGTTCGACGAAGCGGGCCGCATGCTGCCGTCGAGCTATTATGACCGGATTGTCGATGTCGCCGAGGAACTCGTGCGGTTCACGGTGCTGACCCGAGGCCATGCCGGTCAGCTGGTTGACCGCTATTCGGAGCGAAAAGATCGACACGAGCCGGTGGTGACGCCGGCGCAAATGGCTAATCTTCCGGGGGCATAAATGCGCTTTTTCGATCCGCTTTGGGGCCCCTTAAACTTGGGAAGCCACCGGCTTTCGCCGCACGACGGTCTGCGCATTGGTATATTCGAGCAGGCCTTCGAGACCACCTTCGACACCAACGCCCGACTGTTTCATCCCGCCGAAGGCCGCGGTGGGTGACAGGTGTTGGGTCTCGTTGACCCACACCGTCCCGCTCGCGATTCGCTGCGCAATGTCGATCGCCTTGTCCTCGTCGCTTCCCCACACCGAGCCGCCGAGGCCGTAATCCGTCGCGTTCGCGCGCGCGACGACATCGTCATAATGGTCGAATCTGATCAACGGCAGAACCGGGCCGAACTGCTCCTCCTGCACGATGCGGCTGTCTTCGGGCGGGTTGTCGAGGATGGTGACAGGGATGAAATAGCCCGGCACATCGGCCGCATCGCCGCCGACAAGAAATGTATAGCCCTTGTCCTTTGCGTCCTGGATCAGGTCGAGCACACGATGGTATTGGGCTTCGTTATTGATTGGGCCAATCTGCGTCCCTTGTTCTGCTCCGTCGCCAACCTTCACCGTCTTCGCATAGGCAACGAGCGCGTCCCTGAGCGGCTCGTAAATGTCCCTGTGGACATACATGCGCTTGGTCGCGATGCAGATCTGGCCATTGTTGCGGAAGGCGGCCCAGAATAATTCCTCGGCGACCTTTTCGACATCGACGTCGGGCATAACGATCGCGGCATCGTTCCCGCCGAGTTCGAGCGTGACGCGCTTCAGCGTTGGCGCGGCCGATTGCATAACGCGGCGGCCGGTCGCGGTGGAGCCGGTGAAACTGATCTTGTCGAAGCCGGGGTGGCTAGTCATCCACGGCCCCAACGCATCGCCGCCCGCGACGATGTTGAGCACACCGGGCGGCAGGAGATCCTTGACCAGCTCTCCGAATTTGAGGGTCGTGAGCGGAGTGAATGGCGAAGGTTTCAGCACCATACAATTCCCCGCGAGCAACGCCGGGCCAACCTTGAACATCGCCAGCAGCAGCGGGAAATTCCACGGTGCGATCGCACCGACGACGCCGAGCGGGACATGTCGCGTCTCGCTGTATCGCTCGTCGCTGTCCTCATTGACCGTCACCGGCAGGTCGAGACTGGCGGCACCCGTCAACCAGTAGCCGGCACCCATGACCTCGCCTTCGGCCTCGCTATGCGGCTTCCCCTGTTCGGCGGTGAGCAGGCGCTTGAAGGCATCGGCATTGGCCATGATCGCATGGCCCATCGCGTTCAGCGCGGCTTTGCGCTCAGCGATCGGGGTCGCGGCCCAGCCGGGGAAGGCGGCGCGCGCCGCGGCGATGGCGCGGTCGAGATCGGCCTTAGCCGCATCGGGGGCGCTGGCAATGACCTGCTCGGTCGCAGGGTTGAGCACGTCGAAACGGGCGCTGCCATTATCGAGCTGGCCGCCGATCAGCATTGCATAGTCGCGGTCGAAATCCATCGTCACTCTCCTCCGGGTATCAGCACGACCTTGATGCACTCGCCGCGCGCCTGCGCGGCCAGTGCCTCGTTGATCTCGGCAAGCGGGAAGGTCTGGATCAGTGTGTCGAACGGGAAGCGCCCCGCCGCGTGATGCGCGATCAGTTCGGGGATGAAGGTCTGTGGATCGCTGTCGCCCTCGATGATTCCGATGATGCGGTGGCCGGGGGTCATCAGCGCGGCGATATTGACGCTGATCGCAGCGTCGGCCTTCGATGGCACGCCGACCAGCCCGATCGCGCCATGGCTGCCGAGAGCGGCGAGACCCGCCTCGATAACGGGCACGACGCCGCTGGTGTCGAACGCGAAGTCGAGGCCGACGGGGACGATCGCGCGCAGCGCTTCGGCGAGGTTGCCGGCGTCCGCGGGGTCGATGACATGCGTCGCGCCGAGATTCTTCGCAATTTCACGTCGAGCCGCGATCGGCTCGACGAGGATGATCGTCGAACAGCCTTGGATAACAGCGCCCATCACCGCGGCCAGCCCGACCGGGCCGCCGCCGAAGATCGCGATGCTCGATCCTGCCGGGCAGGCGAGCGAATTCATCACCCCGCCCGCACCGGTCTGGAACCCGCAGCCCAAGGGCCCAAGCAGTTCGAGCGCGACCTTCGATGTATCGACCTTCACGACGTTGCGCGCGCGGGTGACGGTGAGCGCCGAGAAGGAGGATTGACCGAAGAAGTGCGAGGTGATGCGCTCATCGCCCTTGGAATAGGCGGTCGAACCATCGTCGAGCCGCATCCCGGCGTAGTTCAGCGGCACAAAGCTCTGGCAATAGCTCGGCAGATGGTCGTCGCAGCGCGGGCAGGCGCCGCAACTCGAAAAGCCGACGATGACCGCGTCTCCCACGCTCAGGCCATCGACGCCCTCGCCGACTGCGTCGATCACCCCTGCGCCCTCATGGCCGAGTACGCCGGGCAGCGCGAAGGGTGCGAACTGATCGCGAAAGATCAGGTCGGTGTGGCAGAGGCCGACGCCCGCGATACGCACGCGCACCTCGCCTGCGCGCGGCGCCTCGACCTCGATTGCCTCGATCGTGAAGTCGCCGCCGGGCTGGCGCACCACGGCCGCCATCGCTTCGGTCATCTTTTTTCTCCGTTCAATGAAGCCCGCGCCGTTCCTGATGGCGATAGTCGCTCGGCGACATGCCGAACCAGGCGCGGAAGGCGCGGCTGAAATGACTCTGGCTGGTAAAGCCGGTCGCTTCGGACAGGGCGGCAAGGCTGAGGTCGGTCTGGACGAGCATCTGCTGCGCTCGATCGAGCCGCGCCTTCATCACATATTGATGCGGCGAGATACCCGTCGCCTTTTTGAACAGGCGGCAGAAATGCGATGGCGTGACCCCCGCGACCGCCGCCATCGCCTCGAGGCTATGTTCCTCGGCGGGATTCGAGAGCACTGCGTTCATGATCTTGTGGATGCGATAGGCCGAGAAATCCGAGACCGGAATTTCGGTCGGGTTGCCATGCGCGGGCGGGCCCGAGAGGATATGCGCCTTCAACGCGCCTATCATGGCCGACACATAGGCGGTGCGCTCCTCCGCCTGCGGTGCGTATAGTTCGGAGAGGATCTGCCGCGTGAGAGCAACGCCGAGCGGATCGGCAAAGGCGAAGCGCATCTTGTTGAACTGTTCGGCATGCGGCTGCCCCGCGAGCACATCGGACGACATCGACAATGTCACGACGTCAAGCTCGCCATCGACGAGCCAGCCGGTCGGCATGCCCGCGGGAACGATGGTCGCACAGCCGGGGATCGAACTCGATGTCGTCCAGCCATCGCGGTCCCATGTCTTGACTTGCGGCTTGCCCGCGAGATGGACGGTGAAGATCGGCTGCGGCAACGCCGGCAGCGTATAGGTGCCGACGAACTGGCGCCAGCGGCAGAGCGACCAGCCGTCGCCGATCGACCCCATCTCGACATCGGGCGCGCGGCCGAGGACGTCGCAGATAATCTCCTTATTGTCCCAGACGCTCGCCTGCTTCACGCTATCAGCCTGACATCGAGCCGCTTGAAGCCGTTGATGAAGTTCGACCTCACCCGGCTCGGCTCTCCCATGATTTCTATGCGCCGAACATGACGCGCCATTTCGGTAAAGGCGAGTCGCAATTGCATTTCGGCAAGGCGCGATCCGACGCAGACATGAACGCCCGCGCCGAAGGCGAGATGCTGGCGGATCGGGCGCGCGATATCGAAACGATCGGGGTCGGAAAAAACCGCCTCGTCGCGGTTGCCGGCGGGGTAGAAGACGACGACCTTGTCGCCCTTGCGGATCCCCTGCCCGCCGAGTTCGGTGTCGCGGGTCGCGGTGCGCCGCATGTGGATGACGGGGCTGGCATAGCGCACCATTTCCTTGACCGCCTTCGACAGCAGACCGGGGTCGGCGCGGATCATGTCCCACTGCGCCGGGTTGTTCGCAAAGGCGATCAGGCTGTGGTTGATCGAATTGCGCGTCGTCTCGTTGCCGCCGACGAGCGCGAGGATCAAATTGCCGATAAAATCGCCGAGCGGCACGGGCTGCCCGTGAATTTCGGTGTTCGCGAGCAGCGAAGCGATGTCGGGACCCGGGTTGACGCGGCGTTCGTCGAACAGAGCCGAGGCAAAGCCGACGAACTCGCCCATCACGGCCTGCATCGCTTCGGGCGACTGGCGGAAATCGGGATCGTCCTCGCCGACGAAGGCATCGGTCCAGCGGTGGAGATCGTGCCACATCTCCGCCGGCACCCCGAGCAGTTCGGCGAGGGTGAGCAATGGTAACGGCGCGGTGAGGAGCGGCAAGATGTTCACCGTCTCGTTCAGCGGCACGTCGGCGAACAGGCGCTCGACGCGTTCGGCGATCCGCGCCTCGATCCCTTCGAGCCGCGCTGGGGAGAGCGCCGGCATCACGAACTTGCGATATTGGGTATGCGTCGGGGGATCGCGCGAGATGAAGGGAATGCCGATCGCCGACTCCCCTGCCCCGGTCAGGCCAACCTCATTCTCGTTGAAGATGCGATGCCCCCCATTTTCATGCGCGGACGAAAAGAGGTCGGCCTGCCGTGAAACCGTCAAGATATCGTCGAAACCGAGCACCGCCCAGAAACCCGCGCCGTCGCTTTCAGGGTTCCAGTGGACCGATCCCGCTTCGCGCAGCGCCGCAAGTTCGGCATAGGGCATGCCGCCTACATAAAGGTCGGGATCCTTGAGGTCCGTCATCGTCAGAAGCTGTAGCGCAGGCTGACGCCGTAAGTGCGCGGCGCGCTCGGCACGAGGAAGTTGTACGGAAAGCCCGCACCGCGCAGGTCGAGGCCATAGCCATAGGTTTTGCGCTCGAAAAGATTGTTCGCGAAGGCGCGGATCGTCAGCGCGTCGTTAGACCAGCTGAGCGAGGCATTGACCTTGGCATTGGCACCCTGTTGCAGTTCGGAGTTAACCTGCAGCGTGCCCGGCGCGTTAATCTCGTTGAACGGCGAGAAATATTGGCGGCTCGAATAGGCGACATTCGGTGCGAAAGTGATCGTGCCGCCGGCCACATCCACGACATCCCATTCGAAACCGAGTTGCGCGGTGAGTTTGGGCGCGAACGGCAGCTCATTGCCCGACAGGTCGGCGCCCTGCAAAGTCAGTTCATTATACTTCGAATGCAGCCAGCCGAGCGAGGCGTCGATGCGGAAACGGTCGACCGGCCGCAGGGTCGTCTCGACCTCGAAGCCATAGACTTCCGACGACGGCGCATTGACGAGGAAGGACACCGGGCCGGCGCGCGTGTCCTGCAACTGCTGGTTCGAATAGTCATAATAGAAGGCCGACGCAGCGTAGGTGAGCAGCCGTCCGCCGGCGCGACCCTTGATCCCGATCTCGTAGGCGTTGACACGTTCGGGCTCGATATATCCGATCCCTGCCGACGAGGTGTAGCCGCCGCCGTTTACCGCACCCGCGCGGTAGCCCCGGTTATAGCTGGCATAGACCAACGGGCCGTCGTCGAAGGTGTAGCTCAACGCGACGCGGCCGGTCAGCGCATTGTTGGTGTCGGCGAGTGCAAAGCGTGCGGCCGGATCATAGGCGCAGGTCCCTGCGACGCCCGGACACGGCACCGTCGTCGCCAGCGGCGTCTGCAGATCGCCGACCCCGCCGACAAACAAATAGGCAAAGGCATCGTCATAGCGCGACTTGTCTTTGGTGTACCGCGCGCCTACCGTCAGCACGAGCCGGTCAGCAAGGTCGATATCGGCCTGGCCGAAGACCGCATAGCTTTTGCGCACCTGCCGGTAATGCTGAAAGAAGCCGCCCGCCGGGGGCAGCGGCAGGTTGAATGTGTTGTCGGTGATGTTGCGGTCCCGGCCATAGAAGAGCCCGCCAACAAAGGTCACGCCATCGCCATCGTAATTGGCACGCAATTCCTGACTGAACTGGCGGTAGTTTGATCGCCAGTTGATATCGAGCAGGTCGAGCGGCGAGCCGTCAGCCGCTTGCTGGAGGTTCTGCTTGCCGCCATCATAGCTGGTGATCGACGTCAGGCTGAGCGTATCGGTCAGGTCGAGTGCAATGTTCGCCGAGAAACCCCATGCGTCGGTGCGATTGTCGCCGATGCGATTCTCGTTTGTCTCGAAAAAGCCGAGGCCGGTGCGGAAAGGTTCGAGCCCGTGCACCGCGGCCTGCGTCCCACGATCGCGTCCGGCATAAGCGCGCAGCACGATGTCGAGGCTGTCGGTCGGTTTGACGCGCAGCGAGACCCGGCCCTGCAACGTGTCGACAGACGCGGCATCGCGCCCGCCAGGAAAGACGTTGTTGATCTGCCCATCGCCCTTGGCGTAGTTCACCGCGAGACGCAGCCCCGCAATATCCTCGGCGAGCGTTGCCTCGGCGGCGCCCTGCGCGGTGAAGGTGTCGAAATTGGCATAGCCGACTTGCAGATAGCCGTTGGTGCCCGAGAGGCCCGGTTTTTTCGTGATGAAGTTGATCGCGCCGCCGGTGGTGTTGCGTCCGAACAGCGTCCCCTGCGGCCCGCGCAGCACCTCGATGCGGTCGAGGTCGAACAGCCCCATGCCGTGGCTGGTGCGCGGCGCGAGATAGACGTCGTCGAGGTAGACGCCGACGGGCGAGGCCTGATTGCTGTTATACTCGTTCGCGACCCCGATACCGCGCAGCGAGAAATTCGGCTGCGTGTTGCCATAGGGGCTGTTGATCTGAAGATTGGGAACGGCGCTTCCGAGCTGCGCCGAATTGGTGATGCCGCGGTCGGCGAGCGTGTCGCCGCCAAGCGCGGTGACCGCGAGCGGCACGTCGAGCAGCGACTGTTCGCGGCGCTGCGCGGTGACGACGATATCGCCATCGGCCACGCTATCGCTCGTCGGAGGCACGTCCTGCGCAAACGCCAGCGTCGATGTCGAAACTGTCAGCGCGGCGATAGCGGCGCGCGCAAATGACAATGCTGCCATGATCCTTCTCCCTCAAAGCGGGGCTTCTGTGAGCCTCCGTTGAGGGAAAGACTAGGGTGCCGGGGCGGGCATGGCTTTAGCCGCGCTTGCAATCAGTTTTGACATTTCTTGCGTTGCTCGTTCGAGTGCATCCCTCAAAAATTCGGACGTCTGATGACTGCGCGGTCTCTATTTCTCGCAAGGCCGCATCCGCCGCCACGAAGAGAGAAGCCGAGCGGGCGATCATCGCGGTCTCGCTATGCCCCATCCACATCGACGATTGCGCGAAGAATGCACCGGTTCAGTTGGGCGCTCGTTCGAAAGGCCATAGTTCAGTAGCATTACATATCCGCTCCGGAGATGTCGGTTATGAAATTGAATGTCAAAGCGGCCTTTGTCAGGGAAATGGCTTACGCACGGTCCGCCGAGGCAGCGGGTGATATTGCTCTGGCCAAACGGCATCTCGAGCGTGCGCATATCCTGGGCCAGCGCTGGTACGCAGCTCATGTGAAAACACATTTTCAAATGTTGCGGCTCGCCCTGAAACGGTCCGATGCCAAGGAGGCTCGTGGACAGCTTGTCAGGCTAATCGGAGCAGCACCCTTTCACATGGCTGGCTGGGTTCCTGTCGGCAACACTGGCGGAGCGGACGTCTCGCCAACGCTTCCGATGCCTATACCTTCTGACTTTCAAGCCTATTTTGAAGGCTATTCACTGCGTAAAGGCTTGATCATGCGTGGCGCTGTGTTTGCCGCGCTTGTCGCTGCCTATCTCCTTTTTCTGCAATGACCACCTGATCCCTGCTTCGATTCAAGTGCCGCGTTCGGCCGATCCTCTGACCGCCGATTGATTGCCGCGCGTGCAAAGCTCGTCCGTCTGACCGCCTGAGGTTGTCATCCGTTGCTTTGTCGCTGCGTCTCTAGCAACTCAACAACTTCACCATATGTTCGCGCATCGCGAATTTCTGAACCTTCCCGGTCACCGTCATCGGAAAGGCATCGACGAACAGGATATGCCGCGGAATTTTGTAATGCGCGATCCGGCCCCGACAATGCGCGCGCACCTCGTCCTCGCTCAGCGAGACGCCGGGGCGCGGGATGATCCAGACGCATAATTCTTCGCCATATTTCGCATCGGGAATGCCGACACCCTGGACATCGGCGATGCCGGGATGGGTCAGCAGATATTCCTCGATCTCGCGCGGATAGATATTCTCGCCGCCACGGATCACCATGTCCTTGATCCGGCCGACGATCTGGCAATAGCCCGCGTCGTCGATCGTCGCGAGGTCACCGGTATGCATCCAGCCGTCGGCATCCAGAGCCTCCGCGGTGCGATCGGGATCGTCCCAATAACCGAGCATCACCGAATAGCCGCGCGTGCAAAGCTCGCCCGTCTGGCCGCGCGGTACGACCTGGCCGGCGAGATCGATCAGCTTGACCTCGAGATGCGGCTGGATTCGCCCCACCGTCGACACACGCAGATCGAGCGGGTCGTCGGTGTCGCTCTGGAAGCTGACCGGACTGGTTTCAGTCATGCCATACGCGATGGTGACCTCCTCCATATTCATCCGCTCGATCACCTCGCGCATCACCGCCATAGGGCATGGTGATCCCGCCATGATCCCGGTGCGCAGCGACGACAGGTCGAAGCGCGCGAAGTCGGGGTGGCCGAGCGCGGCGATGAACATCGTCGGTACGCCGTAGAGCGCGGTGCAGCGCTCGGCCTCGACCGTCTCCAGCACCGCCTGCGGATCGAAGGCATCGGCGGGATAGACCATCGTCGCGCCGTGCACCGCGCAGGCAAGGTTGCCCATCACCATGCCGAAGCAATGATAGAGCGGTACCGGGATGCACAGCCGATCGGCGGCGGTCAGCCCGATCCGCGCGCCGACGAAGGCGCCGTTGTTGAGGATGTTGCGATGCGACAGCGTCGCACCCTTGGGAAAGCCCGTCGTGCCACTGGTAAACTGGATGTTGACCGGCATGTCGGGAGTGAGCGCGATATCCGCAAGCGCGTCAGTGTCGTCGCTCGCCAGCGCCGCGAACGGCAGGCAGCCTTGATGCTCACCCTCGCCGAGGACGACAACGAGCCGCAGGTCGGGCAAGCGCGCCGCGCGCAACGCCCCCGGCATTGCCGCCCTCAGCTCGGGCGCAATCTCGCCCAGCATCGCGATATAATCGCTGCTCTTGTGCGACGGCGCGAGGATCAGCGCCGCGCAGCCGACCTTGTTCAGCGCATAGTCGAGTTCGGCGACGCGGTAGGCGGGGTTGATGTTGACGAGGATCAGCCCGGCCTTCGCCGTCGCGAACTGGACGATCACCCATTCGGAACAGTTAGGTGCCCAGATGCCGACGCGGTCGCCCGGCTTCAGCCCGCGCTGCAACAGCCCCGCCGCAACCGCATCGACCCGCGCGCGCAATTCGCGCCAGCTCCACCGCACACCCTGATGACGAACGATCAGTGCGTCACTGTCGGGATAGCTGGCGACGGTCTGGTCGAACCGATCGCCGATCGTCATCTCGATCAGCGGAGCCTTGTCGTCACCGCGAACATAGCTATCGGTCATGCATCGGCCTTTTTGAATTCTTCGTCGCGCAATTCCTTACGCCGGATCTTGCCGCTGACCGTCTTGGGCAGGCTGTCGACAAATTCGATGCGGCGTGGATATTTATACGGCGCGGTCGTCGCCTTCACATGGTCCTGCAGCGCCGCCGCGAGTTCGTCCGAGGGGCTGTGCCCCGCCGCGAGCACGACGAACGCTTTCACCACCTCGCCGCGCGTCGGATCGGGGCTGGCGACGACGGCGCTTTCGGCGACCGCCTCATGCTCGAAGAGCACGCTTTCGACCTCGAACGGCCCGATGCGATAGCCCGAGGAGAGGATCACGTCGTCGGCGCGGCCGACGAACCAGAAATAGCCGTCGGCATCGACGGTGGCGCGGTCGCCGGTGAGATACCAGCCGTCGCGAAATACGCTGGCGGTGCGATCGGGGTCGCCGCGATAGCCGAGGAACAGGCCGGGCGGCCGGCCTTCGCCGACCCGCAGCGCGATGTCGCCCTCCTCCTCGGGCGGCAGGATTTGGCCGTCATGTCCGATCACTGCGAGGTCGATGCCCGGCGCCGGACGGCCCATCGCGCCCTGCCGCGCCGCAGCCGCGCGGTTACAGCACAGGAGCACGGTCTCGGTCTGACCATAGCCGTCGTGGATATCGAGCCCGGTAGCTTTGCGCCACAGGTCGATGACCTCGGGGTTCAGCGGCTCGCCCGCGCTGACGCAGTGGCGCAGTTGCGGAAAGGCGCGGCCATCGAGGTCGGCGCGCACAAACATGCGATAGGCGGTCGGCGGCGCACAGAGCGTCGTCATCGGATAGCGTTCGAGCAGGTCCATCGCGGCGGCGGGGGCGAAACCCGGCGCATGGTTGACGAAGATCGCCGCGCCCATCAGCCAGGGCGCGAACAGGCTGCTCCACGCCGCCTTTGCCCAGCCGGTGTCGGACATGTTCCAGTGGAGGTCGCCGGGCCCGAGATCGAGCCAGAAGCGGCCGGTGATTTCGTGCGCGAGCGGATAGCCTGCGCCGTGGATCGTCATCTTGGGCTGGCCGGTGGTGCCGCTGGTGAAATAGCAGAGCGCGGGGTCGTCGAACGCGGTGTCGGCGATGTCGGCGAGCGGCCCGGCGGTCGCCTTGGCCTGTCCATAATCGATCCAGCCGGCACGCGCGCCGCCGATGTGGATGCGCGTGATCGCGAGGCCGCCCAGCGCCTCATCGGCGCGCGACGCGACATCGGCGCCGGCGATAATGCAGCGCGCTTCGGCGGCTACCTGCCGGTAGGCGATGTCCTTCGGCGTCAGCTGCACCGTTCCCGGCGACGCGATCGCGCCGAGGCGCAGGCACGCAAGCATCAGCTCCCACCATTCGATCTCGCGCGACAGCAGGATCAGCACCGTGTCGCCGCGCCCGACCCCCGCCGCCTTCAGGACGGCAGCGGCGCGCGCGGCATGGTCCGACAGCTCGGCAAAGCTGCGATCGACGACCGCTCCCGCGCCGTCGGTCCACAGCAGCGCGCGGTCGCAGGGTCTTTCGCTCGCCAGCCGATCGATCGCGTCGCGAGCGAAATTGTAATGCGTTGGGGGATTCCAGTCGAACGCTTCGCTCATCCGCCGCGCGCCACGTTGATCACCGACAATTGCGTATACTCGGCCAGCCCCTCTTCGGACTGTTCGACCCCGAGCCCGGAGGATTTGACCCCCGCCATCGGGATATGTGGGCCGATTGCGATATGCTGGTTCACCCAGACCGATCCGCTTTCGATCCGGTCGGCGACCGCGATCGCCCGGTCCACGTCGCGTGACCACACCGACGCACCAAGGCCGTAGGGCGAGGCGTTGGCGCGCGCGACGACATCGTCGATATCCGAATAACGGATGACGGGCAGGATCGGCCCGAACTGTTCCTCGTCGACGATCTGGTCGCCGTCGGTCACATCGCGCACGATTGTTGGCCGGAGGAAATAGCCTGCGCGGTCGATAATCTCGCCGCCCGCGATGATTGTCCCGTCGGTCGCTGCGCGTTCGAGGAAGTCTTTCAGCTTTTCATATTGCGCCTTGTTCTGGATCGGTCCGATCTGCGCGCCCTGCGCCAGCCCGTCGTCGACCACCGCTGCTTCGGCGAGGCGCGCGAGTTCGTCGCACATCGCGTCGTAGATGCTATCGTGGACATAGGCGCGCTTGATCGCGAGGCACACTTGCCCGCAATTGAGGAAGGCCGCATTAAAGATGCCCTGCGCGGTCGCGCGCACGTCGACATCGTCGAGCACGATCCCGGGGTCGTTGCCGCCGAGTTCGAGCGTCAGCCGCTTCAGTCCATCGGCGGCGCTTGCCATGATCTTTTTGCCCGTCGCGGTCGACCCTGTGAAGCCGACCTTGGCGATGCGCGGATCGGCGGTCAGATAACCGCCGAGGTCGTTGGCGTCGGTGATGATGTTGACCACCCCGGCAGGGAAGATGTCGCGGCACAGTTCGCCGAGCATCAGCGCGGTCACCGGCGTCGTCGGCGCGGGTTTCAGCACGATCGTATTGCCTGCGATCACCGCCGGTCCGATCTTCCAGCAGGCGACGAGCAGCGGGAAGTTCCACGCGATGATCCCCGCGACAACGCCGAGCGGCTTGCGCCGCACCTGAATAAGCCCGTTCACATCGTCCTGAATCGTGCGTTCGGCGATCGCGAGCGTCGCATAATGCCGCAAATAGCCCTCGGCCCATGCGATCTCGCCCTGCGCCTCGGCAAGTGGTTTGCCCTGTTCCTGCGTCAGCGCGCGCGCGAGAGCGTCGGCATTGGCGACGATCGCGTCGGCGAGTGCGGCGACCTTCGCCTGCCGCTCGGCCATCGGGGTTTCGGCCCATGGCGGAAAGGCCGTGGCGGCGGCTTCGATCGCTTCGTCGGCCTGCCGCTCCGACGCGCGCGCGACGGTGGCGAAGACGTCCTCGGTGGCAGGGTTGATGACGTCCATCTGGTGATCGCCCTCGACCAGCCGTCCGCCGATCAGCATTTTATAGTCAGACATGCCTCTCTCCGATCAGAATTTCGTGCCCACGGTCACGCCATAGGTTCGCGGAGTCCCGACATGGTTATAGTCGAAACCGAAGCCCGCGAGCAGATCGACGCGTGAGGTGAAGTAGAATTTGTTGGTGAGGTTCTTGCCCCAGACCGAGGCATTCCAGCGGCCGTCGGCCGATTCCCAGTCGATATGCCCCGCCAGCAGGACATAGCTTTTCTGCTGCAGTCGGGGAATGTTGAGCACTTCGAAATATTGGCTCGACGAAGTGTTGATGTCGCCATGAAGACTGAGCTTGCCGCTGGCGCTGTCCATCACCGTCGCGTCGACGCCGCCTGTGAAGGTGAACTTCGGCGCATTCGACAAATTGTTGCCGCTGACGTCGACGCCGCTGACGATCCCGCGCTTGATCTTGGTATCGAGCAGGCCAACGCCCGCGCGGAAGGTCACCATATCGGTCGCGCGAACGGTCAGTTCGGCCTCGCCGCCTAGGATACGCGAGCTCGGGATGTTGAGCAAAGTCTGCGCCGCAGTCGCGGGATCGATGTTGATGAATTGCTGGTTGCTGTAGCTATAGTGGAACGCCGCCAGGTTGAGCGTCACACGGCGGTCGGCGAACTGGCTCTTCAGCCCCAGTTCGAAGGCTTCGATCTTTTCGGCTTTCGCGACCGAGAGCTCGGACGGATCGAAGAAGGCCTGCGCGTTGAAGCTCGGCGCGCGGTAACCGCGGCTGTAATTGCCATAAACCATCACGTCGGGGTCGATCTTGTAGTCCGCGCCGATCTTGCCCGACAGATTTTCGGTGCTGTAGTCAAGCCGCGACGGCGGGATCAGGTTCATGACCAGTACGCCGTTCGGGCCCAGCGCATTGGATTCGAAATTGCTCTGCGTCCCCTTGTCATAGGTGAAGCGGAGACCGCCACGCAGCGTTAGCTGGTCGGTAAGTTCGAAACTCACGTCCGAATAGACCGCATAGCTTTTCTTGAGCTGGTCGAAGCTGTTGCGGAACAGGCAACCCAAGGGGAAGCCAGCCGCGCAATCGCCGTCGGTGACGCCCGGCAGGCCGTCGGAATCGATGTCCTTGCCGATTTCAAAGGTCGTCTCGTTATAGACTTTCTCACGGTTGAAATAGGCGCCGAGGATGAAGTTGAATGGCCCGCCGAAGTCGCTTGTCAGGCGTAAATCCTGCGCGAACTGCGTTGCCCGGTCGGTATAGGGGATTTCGAGTAACTCGGTCGCCGTTCCGTCGGTGTCTTCGTAGAAGTTGAGCCGTCCCTTGTCCCACGACGTAACGCTGGTGATCGCCAGCGCGTCGCTCAAATCGACCGTGCTGGTCAGCGCCACCGACCAAGTGCGCGCGCGGCGGCGGTCGGTGACGTTCGCCTCGATCTCGCGCCGCCCCAGCCCAGGGCGGTTCGCCGCTTCGGGCTGCGCGTAAATCCCATAGTTGCGCGGGTTCTGATAGCTGGTTGAGGCGCGCAGGACAAAGCGCGCGCTGTCGCTGGGTTCGAACAACAGGCTGCCGCGGACACCATATTCGCGCACGCTCGCAAGGTCGGGCTCACCCGGAAGCTGGTTCTTGAACCAGCCGTCGGCGCGCGCGAAGGTGAAGGCGACACGCGCCGCCAAGGTCTCGCCGAGCGGGACGCTGACCGCGCCATTAGCTTCGTAGCGACTGTAATTGCCATAACCGAGGTTCAGATAGCCTTCGGTATCGCCGAGCACCGGCGTCCGGCTGATCAGGTTGACCGCGCCGCCCGTGGTGTTTTTGCCATAGAGCGTGCCCTGCGGGCCGCGCAGCACTTCCACGCGCTCAAGGTCGTACATCGCGACGCCGAGGAAAGCGAAGTTGCCCTTGTAGACCTCGTCATAATAGGTCGCGACCGGGCTCGCCTGGTTGAGGCTGTAATCGGACATCGACACGCCGCGCAGCGCGAATATCGGGGTGTTGTCGCCGACGGTCGAGGTGAGCTGGAGGTTGACGATCTTGCTCGCGAGTTCGTCCGCCTGCGTCACCCGCTGCCGTTCAAGCGAATCCCCGCCGATCGCGCTGACCGCAATCGGAACATCTTGCAGGCGTTCGGAGCGTTTCTGCGCGGTGACGACGATGTCGGTCCCGTCGACCGTTTCGGCCACGACGGCCTCCGAGGCCGTTTCCTGCGCCAGCGCCGGCGCCGACACGCTGGCCAGAAGCAGGATCAGCATCGGGCGGGCGGTGCAGCGCTTTGTTATCTTGGTCATCGAAATCTTCCCCCTGTTCGTTAATTCTGTCATTTGTCCCTGGGCATGCGCGCGACCATGTTTGCGCGCACCGCCATCGCTTCGGCCCGCAGCGGTTTCAGCCGCAGCCGTCCCACTTCGGCGGAGCTGTAGGGCTTGAAATCGGCCGGAATATTTGCCGCATCGAACCGCACGAGCGACCAGTTCACCACTTCAGCCAGATCGGCATCGGACAGCGCGGCGGTCGCTACGCCCGGCACCTGCACCAGATATTCGCGCCCGCCCGGCACCTGCAGAAATCGCGCGACGACGCCCGCCATCGTCGGCGTTGTTTGCGGCGTGCCGGTCGCATCGGCGCGGTGGCACCCTTGGCACGACAGCATCCAGTTCTGCCGCGCGCGCGCCGCGTTCGCCACGCCCGGGATCGGTTCCGGACCGCTCCACGCCGGGGTCGTGACGGCCGCTCCGCTCGCCACGATCAGCGCGGGAACGGCCAGCCATTTCATTTGCCGGCGGCCGCCGGCTGGAGACGTCCCACGGCGGCGGAATTGAGCGCCGCGCTGCCTGCCCGGTATCCGGCGATCTCGCGCGGGGTGAAAGCCCTGGCCGATCCGCCACGAACCACATGGTTGAGCACCGCCGCAACCTGCGCATCGTTGAGCCCGGTCTGCGCGGGCATCATCCCGCGATAGGGCCTGCCTTCGACGGTGATCGGTCCCGACACGCCGCGGATCACGACCAGTGCAAGGTAGCGGCGCCCGGCAGCGGTTCCCGCCAAGGCACGGACATCAGTCTTCAGCGGAGGAAAGGCGCCGGGAACGCCTGCGCCGTTGACCAGATGGCACGCTGCGCAGCGCTTGTAGATCGTCGCCCCATCGTCTGCCGCCCTCGCCTGTCCGGTGACCACCAGCCCGGACAGCGCGAGAAGGATCGCAATGCGCCGCATCATGGCTGCTCCAGCGCGACGCCGAGGATCACCGCGGTCGAGCAATTATAGATCGCACTCGACGTGCCGAGGCACCAGTTGATGTCGTTGTTCGCCTGCGGACGCACCATCGGCCGGTCGCGTTCGTTGCGGTTGCACAGGCACCGCCCGCACGAGGATTTGCCGCAGCAGTCGTTGTAGCTGACGATATAGGCGCGATTGTCAGCCGGGTTCAGGCAGGTGCCGATCCAGGTGATCGGCGACATCTCGGTGCCCGGCGGACAGCTGCTAGCGGTGCCGCCGCAGCAGCTGCAGAGGAAGCCGTCGATCGCGCAATAGCGCCAATAATCGCATTGCGTCTGGTCGCCCGGATCCTGCGGGTTGCCCGTGGTTTGCGGCGCGATAGGGTCGCCGCCGCCACCGTGTCCATGGCCCTGCGCCTGCGCACGCGACACCGGCAGCACCGGGATCACCGTCGCCCCGGTCAGCGCGCCGCCGATCAGCGTCAGCAGGCTGCGCCGCGACGTCGCGCGGGCAACGCGGCGCGTCACCTTTTCCGAAAATTTGTCCAGTCCCGACATTTGTGTCCCCTTCTTGTCGCGGTGGCGGGATCAGCCGCGCGCGAGATATTCCTGGATCGAGGCAACGCGGCGCTCCTTGGCCTCGAACAGGCTCTCCAGATGCTCGCGATTGTTGACGAGGCCGAGCGAGGCGATGTTGCCCTCCTCGTCGATCAGCACCGCATAGGGGAGCTTCGACACCCCGAGTGCGCGGCCGAGGCCTTCCGACAAAACATAGTCGAAGCCCGCAAGTCCCTCGGCCATCACCAGCCGCCGATGCGCCGCGGGATCGCCGTCGCTTGCCAGCACTACATCGAGCCAGCCGCGTTCGGCGCCGCGCGCCGAACGGACGACGGGGAGCAGCGTCTTGCACACCGGGCAATCGGGCGAGAGGAAGAAGATGAGCTGCCCGCGCCGTTCGCGCTTGCCGCCGATCACGACTTCTTTGCCTTCCAGTGTCTCGAGCGTCATCGCTGGCGCGGTGTCGCCGACATTGACCTTCTGGTGCAGCGTCAGCGCACCCGCAGGAGCTATACGTTCGTGCAAGACCCCGACCTGCCGCGCAAGCGCCGCGACGAGGACGCCGAGCACCGCGACGGCGATCCACAGCAGAATTTGCGAGGCAAGGAAGAATCCGGTCATCGGGTGGCACTCCGGCTGGCGGCGGGAAGATTGGCGATTTCGCCGGCGGCAAAGAGCAGCGTCACAAAGGCGAGGGCGGCGAAGACCGACGCGATGTCGATCGCACCGCCCTCTGTGGGAGAGAGGCAGAGAAGCAGCGCCGCGGCGCCAAGCGCGAAGGCGCGGCCGATAGCGAAGCTGCCGATCCCGCGGCGGTGCGCGCCGAAGTCGCAGCCGCAGTCAATGCCGCCGTCGCCGCGGCGACGCGCGGCGAACAGCGCGGCGCCATATCCCGCCCACAGCAGCGCAGCGAGCAGCGCGCCGGCAGGGCGCGACGCCGGGAAAAGCAGCGCAAGCGCGGCGGCAAATTCGGCCGCCGCCGCCCCCATCGCAACCGGCATCGCGACTGTCGGCGCGAGCCGTAACAGGCCGGCGGTCGCTTGCGTCAGCCGCGCGCGGTCGACGAGCTTGTGGACCGAAGCTGCCGCGAGGACAGCGGCGAGGAACAGCGCGAGCACGGGTTCGACGACAGCCATCAGCGCACCGCCGTCATCGTCATCGGATCGTGCGCAACGCTGGCGATCGTGCGGACGAACGCGCCGCTCGCCGGGTCATAGACGTCGAGCGAGCCGTCGGGACGTGATGCGACGAGCAGCGGCTTTTCCTGCTGCGTCGCCTCGAGCGACAGGCTGTGGTTTTTGAGCGCGATCCGCCGGACGAGCGTCTTCGCCTTCGGGTCGATGACCCACGCCTCGGTCCCGCCATCCTTGTGCGACCCTTCGGCCCCCTTGGGATTCATCAGCACATAGAGCAGCCCCGCGCGGTCGGCCGAAATCACCTGCCAGCCGCCGGGGCGCCATTCGGGCGCGCCGCCCGCCTGCACGGGGATCGCGAAACCGCCGAGGTCCTTTGCCGCCGCGCCGGAAAAATCGATCGCGCGAAGGGCGCCCTTGAAGCTGACGAACCAGCCGGTCCGGCCGACCATCGCAGGCGTCATGAACAGCGGATCATCGTCGATGTCGTTGAACGCGCTGCTGGTGACTGCGGGGCCCGCCTTGCCCGTCGCATCGAGCGCGACACTCGTCATCGTTCCGTCGGCGCACAGCGAGGTGAAACCGCGCGGTCCGGTCGGATAGACGAGCGAGCAGCCGGGCAGGTCGATGTCCGACAGGATCTTTCGGCCATCGAGATCGACGACGGTCACCGACGAACCGGGAGTGAAGTTGAAGACGAGCGCCCATTTCTCGCCGTTCGTCAGTTGCAGGCTGTTGCGCAGCGTCACGAACAGGCCGCGCTTGCCGCCGGGCAGGACGATCTCGTCCTTTGGCGCCAGCGTTTTCGTGTCCCAGATCGTGATGACGTCGGTGCGTTCGCCGCGTGTCAGGCGCGAATAGAAGGTCTCGCCGACATAGATTTCGCCGCGCGTCGTCGACGGCAGGATGTTGCCGAACTGGGCGACCGGAACCTGCCCGCGCAGATGGTGGTTTTCGGCCCCGACATCGACGATCGCCGCGCGCCCGTCGGGCAGGCTGTTGAAGTGGAGGTCGTGCACGAAGACCCAGCTGTCGGGATAGCGTTCGGGCAGTTCGGCGACCGTCGGCACCGGCTCTTCAGGCAACGGCTGCGGAAAGTCCGCCGCGCCCGACGCGCTGGCCGATATCATCAATGCGGCAAAGACCGCCCCTCGCGTGATGCGCAGCATCGCGACACTCCCTGTTTAGCTGACAACGGGCTCTGATGGCCGATTCGAGATGATATTGTTCGACTGTCCAATTTTAGTCAAGTGACAAAATTAGGGCACTTGTCCAACAGGCGCGGGACGGTTACCTAGATCGCGGAGGCTGCTGAATCTTGACGAATTTCATTGTTCCCGACCTGAAAATAACCCCCCGCACCGGGGGCTATGCCCGCGGCCAGGACGGCTTCGAGCACATCCTCCGGTCGGCGCTGTCGCTGCTGGTGAATCAGGGTTCGGCCGCGCTGACGCTGCGCCGGATCGCCGCCGAATCGGGAATGAACGTCGGCAACCTCAACTATTATTTCCGGTCGAAGGAAGAGCTGATCCGCGAACTGCTCAATGCGGTGATCAGCAGCTACGAGGAATCGTTCGACGAGATCATTCACGAGCCCGGCGCGAGCGCCGAAGCGCGGCTCGAGAATCTGGTGATGCTCATCCTCGAGGACATCACGACCAAGAAGACGACGCGCTTTTTCCCCGAGCTGTGGGCAATGGCGAACCACGATCCCTTCGTCCACGACCGGATGAACGAGCTGTACGAACGCGCGCGCGTGTCGCTCAACGAACTGATCGCCGAAATCAATCCGGCGCTTCCTGCCGACGAGCGCGAGATATTGGCGCTGTTCATTTCGGCGTCGATGGAAGGCATGACGATGTTCGCGGGCTTTGAAAAACCCTGGCGCGCGCAGATGCCGATGCTGGAGGCGATCGCGCGGCGCAGCTTCGTCCAGCTTGTGAGCACGTTGCGCCCCGGCGAAATCAAGGGAAGCCAGACACTCTAACGACGCTATCCGGCCGGATAAATGTGGCCGATTTCGAAGATGCTACTCGGCGGGATCGCGATGCCGCAGTGACAAGGCAAAACCAACGAGCATGGCAACGAACAACGACTGGACCACGGTCGAGGCAATACCGCTGGGCCATTGAAACCAGGGCATGTCGTCGAAATAGTAATTGATCGCCTTGCGGGTCAGATATTCGTAGATGAGAACCAGGAACATCAACGACGTCATCGCGCGATAGCGCACCAGCGCCAGCACACAAAACAACGTGATGATGAAGTTGATATTGCCCAGCAGCGCAAAGAGGGTGAGAGCGGTCTGCGCCGCATCTGGGGGATAGCTGTCGAGCGGGATGCCATCCGCGTGGATCATGATGAATCGCGTGTCGAATAGCGAGTTGTACGCCATCATCGTCTTGAATATCACCACGACGACAAGCAGCAGCAACGCCAGTTTGTGGCCCCGATAGACGTTATCTATCTGTGCGGGGAAAATCCTTCTCAGCATGGGTGAACCCCGTTCTTTTTATAGCGCCCGATCGGGCAGGATAACGACACCGCTGGAAACCGGCCCGGGCTTGAAAGCGCCGGCCCGACCAAAAGGTCGGGCGCGAACGCGAGCGATAACGAAAGGCGAGGACGGGCCATGCGGACCTCGCCCCAGGCCTCAGCGCGATTTCGATGGCGGCAAGGGGCGCATGACCTTGGCGAGGACCGCTTGCGCCGCCGCGCGGCCGATCTGCTCGCCGGCCTCGTTGGCAAAACGAAAATGCGCGCCCGCGTAAATGCGCGAATCCGATACCTGCCGTGACCATTCGTTCCAGTCTGGCAGAGCCTGAATGACCGCATTCGGCGACGACAGCGAAGTGACACGCACGCCACCGGCGGGTCGCGGGCCGTCTTCGGCCGTCATGACCTCCGCCACGGCCGCCCCATAGGTGCAGTGGCCGCACGGATGCTCGGGGAAATTGGGGGTGGGAAGGAAGGACTCCCACGCCGGATCCGGCACAGTCGCATCATTGCCGTCCTGTTCGGCGTTGCGGATCGCAACAACCGGGCGCCAGCTGTCATAATGGAGCTTGGCCGCGGCATTCGCGAGATTGGCATCGTCAATCGCCATATAGACGCGCGCGTACATCCGGGCGTTCTGTACCAGCGTTCGTCCCGGCGCATCAGCGGAGCGCCGCAGCGACGGCGAAAAGTCGGGCATGATGCGATATTGGGCCATCAGGCTCTGATGCGGCGTCCGGTCCTTGCTGACCTTGCCGCCAAGTCGCTTCACTTCCTCATAATCCCTGGCCCAGCGTTCACTGGTCAGCGCGGGCGGCGGCGGCGAGCGAAGCGCGTCGGCATTCTCGATCGCCCAGGGAAAGAAGGCAACATGGTGGGGACGGATCGAAGGCAGATCGGTGGCCGTCCACACGCCAGGTGTCGCCTTGGGTTTATATGGTATCTGGACGATTCCGGGATCGATACCTCCAACCGCAAGGGCCGCCTTGGCCGCTTTCTCTCCGATCAGGCGGCCTGCTTCGCGCCTTGCATCGTCCGCGATCGCCTCCATGGCGATAGCATATCCATCGTCCAACTGCCCCTTTGCACTCGGGAAATGGTCGTGCAAGACAAGATAGGCCGCCGTGATCGCAGCGGCTTCCTGCGAAGCATTCTTGTCGCCCTCCACCAAGCCGAGATAGCTTTCGTAGCGGCGATCAATCGCATTGACGGCTTCGAACATCGCCAGCGCAACACGGGTATTTGCGCGGTTTGCATCCGGGCGCCCTCGCCCTTCTGAACCCTGCCCCGACTGGCGATGAATTCGACTGGAAAATTCGACCCAGTCGCTAACCGTATCGGCGCTCGCGGGATGCGATGTCGTCAGCGTGGCAAACACGATGATTCCGGCAAATCTCTTACGCATGTCAATTCCTCAAAGCTTCGACCTTGCAATGCGTATTATCTATGCAATACACTCATCCCATGACCGCTCGCTTCAAAAACATGACTTCAGGTTGCAGCGATGGCTGAGCATACTGTTTCGGCCGGGGTCGCCAGTGGGTTGATCGATTTCGCGATCGCCGGCGGTGCGTCGCGGGCAGGTCTGCTGGAACGTTCGGGGATCGACGCTTCGATCCTTGCCGATCAGGACAACCGGGTGGCGATGTCGTGCTATCAGGCACTCGTCGCGGCGGCGAGTGACCTTACCGGCGACCCCGCGCTGGCAATGCATTATGCCGAGCAGGTGGATCTGTCCGAACTGTCGGTGGTCGGGCTGGTGACACACGCCTCTGCAACGATGATGGACGCGTTAATGCAGCTCAACCGCTATGGCCAATTGGTCGCGGAAGTCGATGTCGGCCTCGCTCAGCGGTTCGAGATCGTTCGCGAAGGAAACAGCATCTGGTTGGTGGACAACCGGCTAAACGCCGACGCCTTTCCCGAACTGACCGAAATAACCTTTGCGCGGCTCGTGTCCGGGCCGCGTAATTTTACCGACAAACTGCGTCTCGGCGCCGTTCATTTCACGCACAGCGCGCCGGCCTATGCCGATGAATATCAACGCGTCTTTCGCGCGCCGGTCACCTTCAATTGCAGCCGCAATGCCATGATGCTCGATGAAAGCTGGCTGACCCACCCGGTTGCATTGACCCCGCATTATGCGTTCGGAATATTGAGCGAGCACGCCGATGCATTGCTCAGGCAACTGGAAGCCGGCAAAACCTTCAGAACCGAGGTCGAGAGGCAACTCATGCTGATTTTGCACTTGGGTAATGCCACCATCGACAGCGTTTCGGGCCAGATGGCAATGAGCAGGCAGACCCTGTACCGGAAACTGAAAGCCGAAGGCACCACATTCGAAAAGGTCCTCGACGAGCTGCGCCGCAAACTGGCGTGGCACTATATGGATGGAGAAAAGGTTTCGGTGAATGAAACCGCCTATCTCGTCGGTTTTTCTGATCCCAGCGCCTTTTCTCGCGCGTTCAAACGATGGTACGGTAAGGGACCGCGAGACAGGCTGAATCTCCGGCGCGGACTGTGAAGGCCGAGGCCCGTTGTTAGCGCCCTTAAACCACTGGTGTTTCGCCGTCCTTCTCTCCGAACAAATATCCGGAATCGATATGAAACCAATTATTCGACTGGCACAGCCATCAGATATCACAGCGATGCACGAAATCAGAATTTCGGTGCGAGAAAACAGGTTAACCCGTCCGGGCATCATATCCGGCTCCTCCTATCTTCCCTATGTCGAACAAAAAAGCTGCTGGGTTGCGATTTATGAGAATGAAGTCAGGGGTTTTGCAGCCCTAGACTTGAAAGATCGCACCGTTTGGGCATTGTTTGTTTCGCCAGATATGGAAGGGCACGGACTTGGGAGGTTGCTTCACGAGCAACTCGTCGTGGGAGCGCAGCGCCACGGCCTGAAACGCATACGCCTTGTCACCGAAACCGGATCGCGAGCGGCACGATTTTACGAAGCCGCAGGATGGAAATGCGTTGGCGACGCGAGCAATTCAGGCGAGGATAGTTATGAGCTCGGGTTAGTTCACATTTAGGGCGTCTGCGCCCGTTCGTGGCCTAAACATGGCGATCGCAGCCTTTCGCGAAGGGCAGCCGAGCACCCGCAGCAATTGCGAAACATGATTTCTGACGGTGAAATGGGAAATTGAAAGGGTGCGAGCGATTTCCTTGTTGGAAAGATTCCGGAGCAGGAGCGGCAGGATCGTCTGCTGACGCCGGGTGAGCTGAAGGAGACCGCCCATCGTCGCTCCGTCCTGGGCCTTCGGACCAGCGATTTCCGCAAACAGCGGCACTGCCACCAGCGTGCATTCGGGCAGGATCGCCTGCAGCCTTGCAACGGTTGCACTGTCGTCCGAATCGATGATCGCGAGGAACATCATATGGGAGCGCCGCTCGATGGAAGTTTCACAGTTCATCGGTCGGCGCGCTCTCCAGCCGCAAAACGGTCGGCAAGCCCCTCACCACAACCCGGGCGGTCACGGCTGCAAGTCTCGCTCGGGGTGCGATGTCAGCAGCATGGCAAACAGGATGATCCCGACGAATCTCTTGCGCATGCCCACTCCTCAAGGCTTCGACCTCGCAATGCATGTTGCCGATACAAAACACGCATCCCATGACCGCTTGCTTCAAAAACATGACTTCGGGTTGCAGCCGTGGCTACGCATAGCGTTTCGGCCGATGTCGCCAGCGGGTTAATCAATTTCCAGGTTGCCGGCGGTGCGTCGCGACATGGGCTGGCCCGGCATCCGATATCACCGTGAACGGGCCAAAGGGCATGACGCGGAGCGACAGAAGGACAGGAAGGTACATAAAGGACTCCAATTGACACTGTCAATTTACGCATCAAATAGACAGTGTCAATACAGATCGGCGCGCGCGGCGAACCGCCGTCGCCGCAGTCGACGAAAACAAGGCGCTCATGCGGCCATCATCGATGCCCTGATCTGCGCATTTTGAACCGTTTTTATCTGGTCCAACAAAAGAAGAACGAGACACGCAGAGCCGGGACGCCGTGTGGCCGGACAATCCGATTTCATCCCCCTTTGGCCATAGCGGCGGGGTGCCACAGGACGACGCCCAGTTCGGCTAGAACGCCTGCTTGACGTTGATCAGCACGCCCTGATCGGTGTCCGCGCCGCTATTCCGACTGTTCGAATATTCGATATCAACCGCGGTCCGGTCACCGATCGCCATTTCGACTCCGATGCCCATCAAAAGGCGGCTGCGCGCATAACCGGTCAGCGGCACGCCGTTGAACGGCCCCGATATCTGGTCGAAATAGGCGACAAGCGCCTCGCTATCGCGCTCGATATCGCGCTGATATTCCAGCCGCAGACGGGGCAGGAAAAAGCCGTTCTCGACCGCGATCCGATAGTCGACCTTCGCCCCCGCCCCGATCGAGGTGAACGCCACATCCTGGTCTAGGAAGGTCAGGTCGAAGACCGAGCCGCTGCTTTCGGTATAGCCATTGAGCTTGCCGCGCTGGGCATCGATGCGGGCGTAAGGGGTGAAACGCCAGTCGCCGCTTTCGATATCGGCACCCGCCGACACCGAACCGAACCACTGGCGGCCGCTGCGCGACGAGTCAACCAGCGCGCGGGACAGGGTGACATAGCGACGCAGATCAAAGTCGAGCCACTGATACCCCGCCAGCCAGTCGACATACAGGCCGCCGCCGAGCAGGTGGCTGCCATAGATCGCCAGCGTCTTTGCCTCGCCCTCGCTCTGCGAACCGTTGCGGCCGACATCGGTTGTTTCGCGGCCCAGCCCGACCCCGATACCCGCGGCGAATGACGGGCTGAAGCGATAGTCGGCCCCGAAAGTGACGCCTTCGGATTCAAAGCGTTCCGACGGACGGCCGGTCTTTTCGTCGCGATCGCCCCAGCGGATCGTGCCGCCGGCCCAGATCGTCAGCGGTGCCGGGGCGCGGCCCGAACCATCGGCGGCAGCGGCGGTGCCAGCGGCGGCGCTGGTGGCGGACGCTGCGGACCCGATCGGTCCGCCGCCAAGCATGCCGGCCGACCCAAGTCCGTCCGGCGTACCGGCGCCGAAACCGCCCGGCCGACCGTTCAGTCCACCGGCAGCGCCGCCGGCATTGGCGCAGACCGGATTGGTCCAGGCGGTGACAGTGTCGATACAATGATCCGAGGCGCTGATCCGCAACGAATTGCTGAAGCCGCCGCCCCCGCCACCACGGCGCAGGCCTTCAAGCCGGCGATTGAAATTTCCGACCTGAGTGTCGACGAAGCGGCGGGCCGAGTTGACCTGCGCCTGGACCAGCCCGCGCACTTCGGGATCGTTCGCCGGGTTCGGCCGCGCCACGATCTGTAACATGTATCCGATCGTCGCGGTGGACGGGGTCCCGCCCGTGCTGTCGGTGACAGTGATCGCAAAGGTCGCATCGCCCGACCCCGTCGGCGTTCCCGCAATCTCCCCGGTCGCGGCGTTGATCGTCAGGCCCGCAGGCAGCGTGCCCGAGCTGACCGCGAAGCTGTAGGGCGCGATGCCGCCGGCCGCAGTGAGCCGCTGGCTGTACACGACGCCTTGCGTACCCTTGGGCAAGGTCGCCGGGGTGACGGTAATTGCGGTGTTGCCGACCGTCAGCGTCAGATTGGCGGTGCCCGCCTGGCCATTGGCGTCGGTGGCATTCACAGTGACGGCAAAACTTCCTGCCGCCGTCGGCGTTCCCGACACGATGCCGTCCGCCGACAATGAAAGCCCGGCCGGCAGCGTGCCGCTCGTCAGCACAAAGCGGTAGGGCGCGACGCCGCCCGTCGCCGTCAGTGTTGCCGAATAGGCGGAACCGGCGGTTGCGGTGGGCAGAGCGGTCGGCGTCACGGCGACCAGCGGCGCCACGACATTCAGGCTGTAATTGCCCTGGATCGTGAACGGCGAGCCCGCTCCGGTCGATCCGGTGTCGGTCGCAACAACCGAGAAGCCGAAGGTCCCCGGCGCCGTCGGCGACCCGGCCAGCAGTCCGGTCGACGGGTTGAGGGTGATTCCCGCCGGCAGGTTGCCGGTCAGACTGTAGCTATAGGGGCCGACCCCGCCGGTGGCGGTGATAGCCTGGCTGTATGCCGCCGCATAGTTGGCGGTAAAACTGCCTGTCGCGGGCGTGAGCGCCAGCACCGGAGCGGCGACGACGAACGTGAAGGTCTGGCTCGTGTTGAACGGCCCGCTACCGGTCGAGGCATCGATGCCGGAGACGACCACGGCAAAGCTGCCCGCACTGGTCGGGGTTCCCGACACCGTCACGCTGTTCGTGCTGCTGCCGCTGATCGCCAGCCCGGTCGGCAGGTTCGTCACCTGATAGCCAGAAAAGGGCTGCGCGCCGCCGCTGAAGGTGAAGGTCTGGCTATACGCCGCCCCCGCCGTCGCGGTCAGCGGCCCGCCCGCCGCAACCGTTATCGCCGGGTTGGCGATGGTGATGGTTACCGTCGCCGGGGCCGACGTCCCGCCCGCGTTGGTCGCGGTATAGGAGAAGCTGTCGGTGCCGGCGAAGCCCGCATTGGGGGTGTAGGTGACGCCGATGCCGCTGGCGACCGCGGTCCCGTTTGCAGGCGGCGTGGAAACCGCGACGCTCGCCGCCGCACCGCCCGTGATATTGAGTGCGACCGGGTTAGCCGTGCTGCCATAAGTGACCGTCGCCGACACCGGATTGGCCACCGGCGCAGGCTGTTCGATTTGCACCGAATAATTTTGGGTCGCCGCATAGGGCCCGCTGCCCGCGCTGCTGTCGGTAGCGGTCACCGCGAAGTTGAAAGTGCCAAAGGCCGTCGGCGTGCCCGACAGCGTCCCGCCCGCCGACAACATCAGTCCGGCAGGCAGTGCCCCGCCGGTAACCGCATAGCTGTAGGGCGCGGTGCCGCCGCCCGCCGGGTTCAGCGGCGCGTTATAGGCAAGACCAAGCTGCCCGCCCGCCAGCGACGTCGGGGGCAGTGTTACCACCGCCGCACCAATCGTCAGGCCATAGGCGCGACTGCCCGTCTGGCCGTTGGCGTCGGTCGCGGTCAGGGTGAAATTATAGGCACCGCCAGCGGTTGGCGTGCCCGAAAGCACACCGCCCGCCGAAAGCGTCAGCCCCGGCGGCACCGCTCCCGCAGTCACCGCGAAGCCATAAGCCGCAACGCCGCCCGATGCGGTTGCGGTCTGGCTATAGCTTGCCCCCACGGTGCCGATTGGCAACGTTTCCGGCGTGATGCTTACCGTCGGCGTGGGGACGTTGATCGTGTAAGTCCGGGCAATCGTGAACGGCGCCCCCGCGCCCGTCGAACCGGTATCGGTTGCGGTGACGATGACCGGATAGCTGCCTGGTGCCGTCGCAGTGCCGCTGATCTGGTTTCCGGCGAAGGCCAGCCCGGTGGGCAATGTTCCGCTCAACGCGTAAGTGAAAGGCCCTACGCCCCCGGTTGCGACAAAGCTTTGCGTGAAGGGCGCATTATACGGCGCGGTCAGCGTTCCCGCCCCCGGCGTCATGGTAAGCGTCGGCCCCGCAACGGTCAGCGCGAAGGTCTGGCTGGCGCCAAACGGCCCCGCGCCGGTCGAGGCGTCGGTCGCCGACACGGCGAGCGCAAAGCTGCCGGCGCTGGTCGGCGTCCCGACAATCTCGATAGTATTCGCGCCGCTGCTTCCCGGCTGCAAGCCGGCGGGCAAGCCGGTCACCTGATAGCCGGTGAACGGCTGCGTCCCGCCGTTGAAGGTGAAGGTCTGGCTGTAGGCCGTACCGACCGTCGCGGTCAGCGGACCGCCCGCGGTGATCGTAATCGCCGGATTGGCGACGCTGATCGTCACCAGCGCCGGGGCCGAATTGGCGCCATTGTTGCTGGCGATATAGGTGAAGCTGTCCGACCCGGCGAAACCCGTATCGGGAATATAGCTGATCGTCAGCCCATTGACGATCGCGCGGCCGCTGGTCGGCGCGGTCGCCACCGCCACCGAGGTCGCACTGCCCGTGATGCTGAGCGGGATCGGCGTCAGGCCTGCACCATAAGGAACGCTGGCGGTGACGGAATTGGCCACCGGCGGGGTGTTGACGATGTTGATCGTATAGCTTTGCTGAACGACCGACGGGCCATTCGGATTGCTGTCGGTCGCGGTGACGACAAACCCGAAATTGTTAGCGGTCGTCGGGGTTCCCGTGATCGCGCCGGTCGGCGACATCGTCACGCCATAGGGCAGTTCGCCCGAGGTCACGACATAGTGGTAGGGGGCAACACCACCCGTTGCCGCGTTGATCTGCGCCGAATAGGCGACATCGGTCGCCCCGTCAGGCAGCGTCGTTGTCGGCAGGACGAGCGCCGGAACATCGACGGTAAGAGTGTAAGCACGGGCACCGGCATAGGGGCCAGGTGCCGCAGTCGCGTCGGTCGCGGTGATCGTGAAGGTCCGCGGACCGCCGAGCGCGGGCGTTCCCGAGAGCGTGCCGCCGGACGCCAGCGTGAGACCGGGAGGCAGACTGCCCGAGGTCACTGCAAAGCTGTAGGGCGCAATCGACCCGTCGGCGGTGATGGTCTGGCTATATGGCACACCAAAGGTCGCGTTCGGCAGCGACACCGGCGTCAGTTCGATGAGCGGCGGCGCGATGGTTACGGTATAGGCGCGGCTGGTCGAATAGGGTCCGGGCGCACCGCTGCTGTCGAGCGCGGTGATCGTGAAATTGGCGTTGCCCGCCGCGACCGGCGTTCCCGACAAAGTGCCGTCCGACGCAAGCGTCAGCCCGCTGGGAAGCGTCCCTACGGTCACCGAATAGCGATAGGGGAAGACGCCGCCATCGGTCGTCAGGATCGCGCTATAGAAAACGCCGACCGTTCCGTTCGGTACAGTTTCGGGCAAAATATTGAGCAGCACGTCGTCGTTGATAATCGTCGCCGTCGCGGTACCGGTCGCGATGGTGACGTTCAACGCGCCCGACAAGACGGCGGTGAAGCTCTCGTCGCTTTCCGGAGTCGTGTCGCCAAGGATCGTTACCGGGAAACTCTTGGTTGTTTCGCCGGGCTGGAATTCGAAGGGTGCCGTGGTCGCATTATAGTCGGTACCCGCGATCGCCGTCCCGTTAGCGGTTGCAGCATCGATCGACACCGGCTGGCCGCTGGGTGCGTCGAGCGTAATCACGAAGTTCCGGACCGTGGCCCCGCTGTTGCCTTCGACCACCGAAAAGCCGTTGATCGAAACCGAGGGCACCGGATCGTCATTGACGATCACACCGCTGCCCTGTGACCCGTTGACGAACGCCCCGGTCACATTGGCGATATTAACAAAGAACTCTTCGTCGGGTTCGTTCAGCGCGTCGCCGTTCACGACGACGGTGAAGGTCGCGGATGTTGCGCCCGCCGGAATAACAAACCCGGTCTGGCTGTTGGCGACATAATCCTGACCCGCAAGCGCGACGCGGTTGGCGGTCGCGATATCGAGGGTGACGCCCCCCGTCGCGGCAGGCGCCGACAGCGTCAGAGTGAAGACCGCGTTGGTCGTCCCGCTATTGCCTTCGGTTACCGTGGCATTGCCGACCGCGATGCTGGGGAAATCGTCGTTGGTGATCGTGCCGGTCGCGCTCGCCGGCGTCCCGACGACATAGCCCGCGCCGGCGGCAAGGGTGATGATGACCGTTTCGTCGGGTTCGATCGTCCCGTCCGAATTGGGGTTGATGACAATCGTCTGGCTGGTTGCACCTGCGGCAATGACAACCGACGTTCCCGTCGAGGCATAGTCGCTGCCGTTAATCGCCGTTCCGCCCAGCGTGAAGTTCACGGTCAGCGCCGAGGTCGGTGCGGCGTCGAGCGCGACCGTATAGACCAGGTTCGGAGCGCCATTCTCCGGCGTGCTGGCCGGCGACACGGTGATCGTCGCGGTCGGCACATCGTCGTTGAGGATCGTTCCGGTCGCCGAAGCCGGCGCGCTGACGAGATATCCGGCACCTGTCGCAACGGTAAGGATGACCGTCTCATTGGCTTCGACGGCGCTGTCGGCGGTGGGATCGATCGTCACCGTGGCGGTGGTGGCATTGGCCGGAATCGTGACGGTGGCCACGCCGCCCGCATAATCGGTTCCCGACGTCGCGGTGCCCGACGCCGTGAGGTTGACCGACAAAGGACTGGCGCTCGCGGTGCTGCGCGTGACCGTATAGACCAGATTGGTCGCGCCATCTTCGGAAACCGACGCCGGTGCGACCGCGATCGACACGGTGGGCAGCGCGGCGACGTTGATCGTCAATATTTCGAGTTCGAAATAGGGCGCGTTTGACGGCGTACTGGCGTCGGTGACGCGCAATTGCACCGTGGCACTGCCGGTGGTCGCCGGCGTACCCGTTATCAGGCCGCTGGACGACAGGCTAAGGCCGAACGGCATTGGCGTGCCGGGTGGTTCGGTGGCATAGATATGGGGCGACAGGCCGCCGTTGGTCGCCAGTTGCGCGGATGCCGGAACGCCCGCGGCCAATGTTACGGTCGGCGTCGCCAGAGACAGGGAGGGGTTCTGCACCGAGCCCGAATAGCTTTTGACCGAAAAGGCACCCACCGAATCCTGCGACCGGACGCTGAAGGAATATAGCCCGCGTTGTGTCGGTGTACCCGACAGCGCGCCCGCGCTGCTCAGCGACACGCCGAGCGGGAAAGCTCCGCTGGCGAGCGAGTAGGTGTACGGCGCCGTTCCCCCGGTCGATGACAGGGCCTGGTTGAAAGGCGTGCCGGCGGTCAGCGTCGGCAGATTGGCCGGCGCCACGACGATCGCCGACGACGGCGGCGTGATCGTAATCGTGAACCGGATCCACCGCAGGTCCAGATCCTCCATCTCGAAGGTGTCCTGCGTCGCCGCGTTGCCATTGTGGGTATAGATCAGCACCGATTTTGCGGTGCTTGGTGGCACAAAATCCTGTCGGACGGTCGCCTGGCCATGCGAAGGCCCGTTCCGCGTCTGTGCAGGTCCGTTGCCGTAACCGAAATTATAGTCGTCGCAGTCGGTAATATCGATTTCGATCGAACCGCCATTGCCCACGGTCGCGGTCTGCGGCGGACAGGCGAGCGATGTATGCTGCGCGCTGGCGGGCTGCGAAATCAGTGCACCGACGAATATCAGGACCGCAATAGCGAACCAGCGCGCAATCAACGTACGCAAAACCAGCAATTTCATAATAACCCGTTCCCCGCAACGCTCGCCAATTAAACGAGGTCGCCCATACACCGGTCTAAAGCGGGGGCATGGGCGCCGCCAGAAGGTGCGATGTACCAGGTCATATTGGGGTTGGGGATGATCGAGGTCCGCGCTTCCGCCTTCATCGGCCGTTCCTTACATCGGGAATCATTGCAGATTCCTTTGAAGAGATGCGCTTGCGTGGCGGCAGTTCAGGCCCGGGCAATCCGGCGTTCGGCGCCATTGCCGAGGCAGACGGTCAACTCGTGGAACGGCCCCAGCTTTACCGCTCGCAGCCGGTACGAAGACGACATGAACCAGTGCACCGCAGAATTTGCGGCGCAGATTTCGACCCGGTACGTTGTACGCTTCACATGCGATTTGACAAAGGTGATCGCGCCAGGCTCTCCGCCAAAGGAAAACGATGCGTGCTCGATTGAATGCTCTTCGCCAAATTGCCGTTATTGCGATATTGTTTTTCTTAACGGACCCGGCGCAGGCCCAATATCCGTGCGGCAATGGTCCCGGCCCGGGCGAGGTCGTGGTCGGTCAGACGCCGGGCAGTCAGGCACACGCGCCGGTGCTGCTTTGCCAATATGTCGGTAGCGAGGGCAGCGCGGAGCCAGAACAGGAGGTGCGGCCGGTGCTGGCACCCATGGTCCCGAGCTATATGGCCGCCGCCTATCACATGGACACGTCAGCAGTCTGGATAACGAACGCACACTGGTCCGCCGATTCGGCGACGAAGCGCGTGATGAGCGCGTGCGCCGCAGCGATGGGGGGTGGCTGCATCCTCGGCGCCACGGTCTATGACGTGGGTCATATCGCGGTTGTGCACGATGCCATGGGGCTAACCTGGGTAAAGGGCGCACGCATCGATATGAAGCTGCCGTGGAATCAGCAGGACAATACCGTCGCGCCGAAGCAAGCGCTTCTGCTTTGCCTGGAAAGCTCTTTTGGCTGCGAGCTTTCGGACAAACGCGGTGGCGGGATTTTGCGGAGCAACCACGACCCCGGCACCGATCATTCCAAAGACTATTTTCCCGCAGGCCCGGTCAAACGGCATCATTGGATCATGGTCGCACGGCCCGATAAAACGGCGCCGGCCGCATGGCAGAACAAGAGCTGGCTTGATAGCGGAAAGCAGGATTCTGAGGGAGCGAGAAAGGCGCTGTTAGGACGTTGCCGTCAGGATTCCGGTGTCGCGTGCGCCATAACCGACTACGCGGCCAATGGCGTTCTTGTCCATTTTGTTGACGGCAAGGGCCAGAGCCACTGGACGAGCGCGGTAGCGGACCGCCCGGCACAGGAGGACAAAAAAAGGGGACGGGCGATGGATCGGACATCGATCGCGGCGCGTGTCGATCGCCTCTGCCTCCCGTCCATCAAGCCATGCCGGGTCGTTGCCACCTATGATGCCGCAACGCCACGGCTGGTCGTGATTGCCGATATTCCGTGATGCCGGGCTGATCCGCGCCAGGACGAACCACGCCGGCATCGATGCCCCTTCCGGGTCGGCCGGCGAATTCAGCCCGCCCCTTGCTGCTCATCGATTCCGGCAAAGCGAATGGCGGCGCCTGTTTCGATATGATATACGGTCCGCAAGCCTGCGTAACAGCCATGAGGTTGATTATGACGGACGAGTGGAGAGTTGACGATCTGGCGCTGTGCATCAGCCGCCATGGGCGATATCCGCCCGAGGTCCGGCCGGGCGCGGTGCTCACGGTGAGCGCCGTGTTGAACGACATGCCCGACGTGATCACCGATCATCAGGGGACCGCGCTCCGTTTCAAGGATGCGCCCGATCTGGGCCCCCGCGCCGCTTATTGCGCAAAGCGGTTCCGAAAGATCACGCCGCCGCCCGCGGATGCATTCGATCTCGAAATCATCGGCCTGATGAACGGCACGTCGGTGTCTTCCTAACCTCTGATTGCAGACGCAAACAGGGAGATTACCGGACGTTTCGGTTTGATTGATTTTTACGATAAGTCTCCGAGGAAGAATTGATTTGATGGCGGCCGCCTCATCTCATACCTGCCCCGTGCACTGACTTATTGCACCGCAACATAAAAGGACAAACTCTCCCATGGGTATCATCGGAAGCTCGATCAAGCCGTTCAACGCCACCTCCTACCATCAGGGCAAGTTTGTCCCCGTGACCGATGCCGATACCGCGGGCAAGTGGGCGGTTTTCTTCTTCTACCCCGCCGATTTCACCTTTGTCTGCCCGACCGAGCTCGAAGATCTCGCCAATCAATATGCAACGCTGCAGGGCCTCGGCGTCGAAGTCTATTCGGTATCGACCGACACGCATTTCAGCCACAAGGCATGGCACGACAGCTCGCCGGCGATCGGCAAGATCAACTATCATATGCTGGGCGACCAGAACCACGTTCTTGCCAACAATTTCGGCGTGCTGCGTGAAGATTCGGGCCTCGCCGACCGCGCGACCTTCGTCGTCGATCCCGACGGCGTGATCCAGGTGATGGAAATCACCAGCGAAGGCGTCGGCCGCAACGCCGAAGAACTCGTCCGCAAGATCAAGGCCGCGGTCTATGTCCGCGCCAACCCCGGCCAGGTCTGCCCGGCGAAGTGG
The DNA here is from genome assembly GCF_057657055.1 of Sphingopyxis sp. Soil_C_28. NCBI lineage: Bacteria > Pseudomonadati > Pseudomonadota > Alphaproteobacteria > Sphingomonadales > Sphingopyxidaceae > Sphingopyxis > Sphingopyxis sp. Soil_C_28. The sequence continues at coordinate 862,898 of NZ_JBDGJE010000002.1, read as the reverse complement.
GAAGAAGGCGCCGAAACGCTCGCGCCCTCGATCGAACTCGTCGGCAAGATCTAAGCCGCTTCGATCTGATTTGCAGGACCGGGCGGGCGGCGCTCGCCCGGTCTTCGCATCCCGACAATCAAGAATTTCATCGTCGTGCATCGCGCGGCGACTGCGGCTTCGTGCCCGAAGCCCTGCCCGAAAGGCTCTCCCCATGCCGATGCTCGACGCCAACACCACCGCCCAGCTCAAAACCTATCTCGGCAACCTTCGCCGCCCGGTCGAACTGGTCGCAAGCCTCGACGCCTCGCCCAAGTCGGCCGAGATGCGCAGCCTTGTCGAGGAGGTCGCGGCGCAGTCGGATCTGGTCAGCGCCCGCTTCGACGGCGAGGACGCGCGCAAACCCTCTTTTGCCGTCCGCGGCGACGACGGGCGGGCCGAAGCCGTGTTCGCGGGCCTGCCGATGGGGCATGAATTCACGTCGCTGATCCTCGCGCTGCTCCATGTCGGCGGCCATCCGCCCAAGGAAGACGCCGACCTGCTCGACGCCGTGCGCGCGCTCAAGGGTGACTTTGCGTTCGAGACCTTCTTCTCGCTGTCGTGTCAGAACTGCCCCGAAGTCGTGCAGGCGCTCAACATCATGGCGGCGCTCAATCCCAATATTCGCCACACCGCGATCGACGGTGGTCTGTTCCAGGACGAGGTCGAACGCCGGAAGGTCATGGCCGTACCGGCCATCTTCCTGAACGGCGAACCCTTCGCCCAGGGCCGGATGGACCTCGCCCAGATCGTCGCGCGGCTCGATACCGGCGCGGTGGCGCGCGCGGCCGAGAAAATCGCGGCGAAAGAACCGTTCGACGTGCTCGTCGTCGGCGGCGGGCCGGCCGGCGCGGCGGCGGCCATCTATGCCGCGCGCAAGGGCATTCGCACCGGCATCGTCGCCGAACGCTTTGGCGGGCAGGTGCTCGACACGCTGGGAATCGAGAATTTCATTTCGGTTCAGCACACCGAGGGTCCGAAGCTTGCAGCGCAGCTCGAGGCGCATGTGCAGGATTATGACGTCGACATCATGAACTTGCAGGAAGCGGCCGAACTCGTCCCCGGCGGCGCGTCGGGTCTGCACGAAGTGAAGCTGAAAAGCGGCGCCAGCGTGAAGGGCAAGACGATCATCCTGTCGACCGGTGCCCGCTGGCGCCAGATGGGAGTTCCCGGCGAGGCAGAATATCGCAACAAGGGCGTCGCTTATTGCCCGCACTGCGACGGTCCGCTGTTCAAGGGCAAGCGCACTGCGGTGATCGGCGGCGGCAATTCGGGCGTCGAGGCGGCGATCGACCTCGCCGGGCTGACGGCGCATGTGACGTTGATCGAATTCGACAACGAACTGCGCGCCGACGCGGTCCTGCAACGCAAGCTGCGCAGCTTGCCAAATGTGACAATCATCACGTCGGCGCTGACGACCGAAGTTCTCGGCAATGGAGAAAAGGTGGTCGGGCTGCGCTATCGCGATCGCGATACCAGCGACGAACATCGGGTCGAGCTCGATGGCATCTTTGTGCAGATCGGGCTGATCCCGAACACCGAATGGCTGGGAAGCGCGGTCGCGCTCAGCGATCGCGGCGAGATCGAAGTCGATGCAAGGGCCGCAACGAGCCAGCCCGGCATCTTCGCAGCGGGCGACGTCACAACGGTCCCCTTCAAGCAGATCGTCATCGCGATGGGCGAAGGGTCGAAATCCGCCCTGTCCGCTTTCGATCACCTCATCCGGTCAGGCGGCTGACAAAAGGCCGGACCGACAACGCCAGCCCGGCCCCTCATATCAGTCGAACAATTCTTCCAAAAACGATTTCCGCCGCTTTGGATAACCTTTGCCATAGCCCTGATGCTCGCGCCCCCATGATTGTCCGGCGGGCGGTTGCGCATAATTTTGCTGGTGGGGCGCGGGTTGCGGCGCAGGTTCAGGCCCGCGACTCCGCTCGATGATCTTGTCGAGCTCGCCGCGATCGAGCCAGACGCCACGGCACTGCGGGCAATAGTCGATCTCGACGCCCTGCCGGTCGCTCATGACGAGCGGAACCGCGCAAACAGGGCAAGGCATGCCGGCGCCGGGGTTCGTCATGCGCTTTTCCCTTCAACGAAACGTCGGCGCGATGAAAATATCGATGATTTTGCCATGTGCAAAACTCCCAAGAGGTAAGCCTATCGAGATCAGGATGCAGCCGCGAGATGGTGTTTGGCCGAGCCGACATCGAGAAATCTCGATGCGGTCCGACATCACGATGAGATCATCGCCAGAGGGGCCCGGCCCGCATCACCTATCTAAGCCTCCACGCCCGGCGTTCAAGGGAGAAGAACTGCAGATGGCAGTCAGATCGGCTCTTGCTGATCGAACGCTCGCCCGGCATGGTCGCCTTGGGGAGCTACCCGAAAGAGGTAGATGCCGCCGAAAACCGGGTTGCAACAGAGGAGGATGCCAATGAATGTCCCTGCCAGGGGCGACGCCGCAGCACGCGAGCGTCACCGGACTTTGGACTTCATCGGCCTTCGCGCGCACGCGACGGCCGTGGGGTTGATCCAGCTTTGCGAGGAATTGTTGAACGCGGGCGTATTGAGCGCCGATGGGCTCGACCGGATCAAGGACGCGATCTGTTCGGAACTGGCCGTCGGGAAACGAGCCCGCGTATCCGATCAACGCGAATTCGACGATATGCTGCGGCGCCGGATCGACGCGGTCTTTCCGCTCGCACCCGGTGAACCGGCGCGCGACCATGTGGGATCGCTGGAAGAATTCGAAGAGGCTCTGGGCGGTTACCACGGCGCCTGATTTTCGTCGGCAGGGCAAATGTTTATGCGAAAGCCACCGTTCGGGATGTTTGGCAAAGAGACAATGTGCGCACCAGGCTAAGCATCTGCAAAAAGAAGCTCTCCTATCGAACGGAGGAGGACGCACTCATTGCCATCTGGCGTTCTGAATTGCAGCTTCGGACATATCGATGCGACCGTTGCCGGCTGTTTCATTTGACGAGCCGGACGAAGGGCAAGCTTCTCCCTCGCTAGGGTGAAAGCCCGCCTCCACGGCGCCAATGCAACAGGGGATCGATCAGTGATGAGCGGCAAGATTGCGCTGATCGAATCGGGCGGAACCAAATTCATAGTCGGAGTGGGAAATGCAGCGCGCCGGATTTTTGCGCGGACACGAATCGACACGACCGTTCCCGAACGAACGATCCCTGCGGCTATCGCCTGGCTTCAGCAGCAGGGGGCCGAATATGCTGCGGTCGGCATCGCCTCCTTTGGTCCACTCGACCTTGATCGCGCTTCGCCGACATGGGGGCATGTTACCCGCACGCCAAAACCGCACTGGGGCAACGCCGATATCGCTGGCCCGTTCGTCCGCGCACTGAATTGCCCGGTCGTAATCGACACCGACGTCAATGGCGCAGCGCTCGCCGAGTGGAAATGGGGCGCCGGCGCCGGAACGAACGCGATGCTGTACCTGACGGTCGGGACCGGCATCGGTGGCGGAGCCGTCGTTGGCGGACAGCTGATCCATGGCGTCGGCCATCCGGAGATGGGCCACATCCGTATGCCGCGTCACCCCGCCGATACCGATTTCACCGGGCATTGCCCCTTTCACGGCGACTGCCTTGAGGGGCTGGCCGCGGGTCCGGCGATCAAGGCGCGCTGGGGGGCGTCGTTGTCCGATCTGCCGTCAGACCATATCGGCCACCAGATCATTGCCTGGTATCTGGCGCAGGCGTCGGCGACCTTCCAGGCGATCCTCGAACCCGCCCGGATCATCCTGGGTGGCGGCGTGATGGGGACGCCGGGGCTGATCGAGCGCGTCCGCGCCGAGGCCGTGGCCGCGTCGAACGGCTATTTCACGGGCGACCCCGAACAGGTGATCGTGCCGCCGGCCCTGGGCGACGATACCGGCCTGCTCGGCGCGCTGGCGCTGACCGGGATCGAGCCCGCCTGACACTCACGGTCCCGCGTTAAACTCGGCCACCAGATCGAAGCGATCGCCGCGAAACAGCTGCCGGACATGGGTCACTACCCGCCCCGCGCGCCACGTCGTGCGGTCGAGGTCGAGACAGGCCGCACCGGCGCCGATCGCAAGAATCCCAGCTTCCTTGCGCGTCGGGTTTACCGCTCGAATCACGTGCCGCGCCTGCGTCCACGGGATATGCCCGAGCAGCCATGTGCCCGGAGCGACCCTGGCAAAATCGGCGTCCGCCGCCTCGGGCACTTCGCCGAGCGCGATAAAGCGCCGTTCGAGCGCGAAGCCTTCGCCCGCAGCCATATGCACGCCCTCGATGCGCAGTGCGGGTCCGGGGCACAGGTCCTCGCCCGCATCCGCCCTCTCGACCGAGGTCAGGTCCCAACGATAGGCCTCGCCGCGCGCTGCGATAAGCTCGGCGAGATCGGGCACCGTCATCACCGCCGAATGGACCGGCGGATGCGCAACGAACGTCCCCGCCTTGCGGCGTCGTTCGACCAGCCCCGATGCGGCGAGTTCGCCCAGCGCCTTGCTGACCGTCGCGCGCGCGCAGCCATAGCGCGCGGCGAGTTCCTGTTCGGTCGGGACGCGGTCGCCGGGGCGCCATTCGCCCGACTGGATCGAGGCGGTGATCTCGTCGCGGATACGGCGCGCGGGGTTCATGCGAGCAGCCGCGCGACACAGGCGCGATAGGTGGCGCCGATCGTCTCGGCATCGATATGGCGGCCTTTTTCGACGCGCTTGAGGCCCGCGCGCCAGACGCTGTCGATTGCACCCGAGCGCGCCGCGAAGATCCAGCGGTCGAGCAAGGTCGCATCGTCGGTGCCGGCAAAAACGGGGTGATCAAGGTCGAGCGTGACGAGGTCGGCGGCGTGACCGACGGCAAGCCCCGCAGGCACATTCAAGGCCTGTGCCCCGCCCTGCACAGCGCGCGCGAACAGATTGGCGCCAACGAAGGGCGCCTCCTCATTCGCGAGCAGCGCGCGAGCGCGTTGCGCGAGACGCTGCGAATATTCGAGCGCGCGGAGTTCCTGCGCCGCGTCGACCAAGATATTGCTGTCGGTGCCGATCCCGAAGCGGCCGCCCGCGGCAAGATAATCGACCGCCGGAAAAATGCCGTCGCCCAGATTGCCCTCGGTGATCGGGCACAACCCCGCGACCGCTCCACTCGCGGCGAGGCGCCCGGTTTCCCGCGCGTCGAGATGGGTCGAGTGGATCAGGCACCAGCGTTCATCGACCCCGGCGTTGTCGAGCAACCATTCGACTGGCCGCGCGCCACTCCACGCGACGCAGTCGGCGACCTCCTTCACCTGTTCGGCGGCGTGGATATGCACCGGGCCCGTCGGCGACAATTCGAGCAGCGCCGCCAGTTCGTCGGGCGTCACGGCGCGAAGCGAGTGCGGCGCGACACCCATATTGGCGTCGCCGGAGAGCTTGGACCGCGATGCATCGAGCAACGCCGCAAAGCCGTCGACGTCGTTGAGGAAACGCCGCTGCCCCGCGCTCGGCGGTGCGGCGTCGAAATTGCCATGCGCGTAAAAGACGGGAAGCAAGGTCAGACCGATCCCGGTTTCACCGCTCGCCCGCACGATCGCGCCCGCCATCTCGGCAGGATCGGCATAGGCGGCGCCCGCCGGATCGTGGTGCAGATAATGAAACTCGCCGACGCGCGTGAAGCCCGTCTCGAGCATCTCGGCATAAGCCTGCGCGGTGATCGCCGCGACATCCTCGGGGGTCAGCCGGTCGAGGAAGCGGTACATGATCTCGCGCCAACTCCAGAAATTATCGTCGGGCCGACTGCGGCGCTCCGAAAGCCCCGCCATGCCGCGCTGGAAACCATGGCTGTGAACATTGCACAGCCCGGGCAGCGCAACGCGGTGACGATCGTCGCCCGGCTCTGCCGCAACGCCGGTTTCGATCGACGCGATCCGGCCGTCCGTGACAGCCAGCCGCACATCTTTCGCCCAACCATTGTCGATCCACGCACGTTCGAACCAGAGAGCCATCGTCTTCGTCCTCATATTATGTCTAGACATAATGGCGCATTCGAACGACACTGTCCAGATGGAGCAACGCTGGAAGAACGCCCGACTCGCAACGATGGCCGATGGTGACCTCGGCCTGATCGACGATGGCGTGGTGGACGCGAAGGACGGCCGGATCGTCTATGCCGGACCGGCCGATGGCGCGCCAACCGCAGCGGGAACCGTCCATGATTGCAAAGGCCGGCTGATCACCCCCGGCCTGATCGATTGCCACACGCACCTCGTCCACGGCGGCAATCGCGCGAACGAATGGGCGATGCGGCTGGCGGGCGCGAGCTATGAAGAGATTGCGCGTGCGGGCGGCGGCATCGTATCGACGATGCGCGCGACGCGCGAGGCGAGCGAGACCGATCTGGTCGAGTCCGCGCTACCCCGTCTCGATGCGCTGATCGCCGAGGGGGTTACGACGATCGAGATCAAATCGGGGTACGGCCTGTCGACCAAGGACGAACTCAAGATGCTGCGCGCCGCCCGCGCGCTTGCTGGCCAGCGGGATATCCGCGTCGAGCCGACCTTCCTCGGCGCGCATGCGCTGCCCCCCGAATATAAGGGCGACAGCGACGCCTATATCGATCTCGTCGTGGGAGAAATGATCCCCGCCGCCGCGCCGCTCGCGACCGCGGTCGATGCCTTTTGCGAAGGCATCGGCTTCTCGCCCGCGCAATGCGCCCGCGTGTTTGCGGCGGCGCAGGCACACGGCCTCGCGGTCAAGCTTCACGCCGAACAATTGTCCGCGCTTCACGGCAGCGCGCTCGCGGCGCTACACGGCGCGTTGTCGGCCGACCATCTGGAACATGCCACCGACGACGATGTTCGCGCGATGGCTGCGGCGGGCACCGTCGCGGTGCTGCTGCCCGGCGCTTATTATTTCATGCGCGAGACCCAGCTGCCCCCGATCGACGCGATGCGCCGCCACGGTACGCGCATCGCGCTCGCGACCGATTGCAACCCCGGCACCTCGCCGACGACTTCGCTGCTGCTGATGCTCAATATGGGCGCAACGCTGTTCGGACTGACCGTGGTCGAGGCGCTGCGCGGGGTGACGGTCCATGCCGCCGCCGCGCTCGGCCTCGGTGCCGAGATCGGGACGCTCGAGCCCGGAAAGGCCTGCGACCTCGCCATCTGGGACGTCACCGACCCCGCCGAGCTCGTCTACCGCATCGGCTTCAACCCGCTTCACCAACGTATCAAGGACGGACAATGATCATCACCCCCGGCGCCATGACGCTCGCCGACTGGCGCGCGATCTACGAAGGCGCGAGCGCGACGTTGAGCGCCGATGCATGGACCGCGATCGACGCGAGCGCCGCCGCGGTCGCGCGGATCGTCGCCAAGGGCGCGCCTGTCTATGGCATCAACACCGGCTTCGGAAAGCTCGCGAGCGTGCGCATAGCCGACGACGATCTGACGACGCTCCAGCGCAACATCGTGCTCAGCCACGCCGCAGGCACCGGTGCCCCCTCGCCCGTTCCCATTGTGCGGCTGATGATGGCGCTGAAACTCGCGAGTTTCGGCATGGGCGCGTCGGGTGTGCAGCGGACGACGGTCGCGATGATCGAAGCGATGCTGGCAAAGGGCCTGACTCCCGTTGTTCCGTCGCAGGGTTCTGTCGGCGCAAGCGGTGACCTCGCGCCCTTGTCTCACATGGCGGCGGCGATGATCGGCGTCGGAGCAATCGAAGTCGGCGGCAAAACCCTGCCCGCCGCCGACGCGCTCGCGCAGGCGGGCCTTGCCCCGCTCGACCTCGGCCCCAAAGAAGGCCTCGCGCTCCTCAACGGCACGCAGTTTTCGACCGCCAACGCGCTCGCGGGCCTGTTCCGCGCCGAAACCGTGTTCCGCTCGGCGCTGATCACCGGCGCGCTGTCGACCGAGGCCGCAAAAGGCTCCGACGCGCCCTTCGACGCGCGTATCCATGCGCTGCGCGGCCACGCGGGGCAGCGCGAGGTCGGCGACACGCTGCGCACATTGATGGCAGGATCGGCGATCCGCGCCTCGCATGCCATCGACGACCCGCGTGTGCAGGATCCATACTGCCTCCGCTGTCAGCCGCAGGTGATGGGCGCGGTGCTCGACCTGCTGCGGCAGGCTGCGACGACGCTCGGGATCGAGGCGAACGGTGTATCGGACAATCCGCTGATCTTCGCCGGCGCTGGTCCGTTTGGGGACGAAGCGCTGTCGGGCGGCAATTTCCACGCCGAGCCCGTCGCCTTCGCCGCCGACATGATCGCGATGGCGCTGTGCGAGATCGGTTCGATTTCCGAACGCCGCATCGCGATGCTCGTCGATCCCGCGCTCTCGGGCCTCCCCGCCTTCCTGACCCCGCGCCCGGGCCTCAACTCGGGCTTCATGATCCCGCAGGTCACCGCCGCCGCACTGGTCAGCGAGAACAAGCAGCGCGCCTATCCCGCCAGCGTCGATTCGATCCCGACTTCGGCTAATCAGGAGGATCATGTCTCGATGGCGGCGCACGGCGCGCGCCGCCTGCTCGAGATGGCCGACAATGTCAGCGCGGTGATCGGCATCGAACTGCTCGCCGCGTGCCAGGGCATCGACTTCCACGCGCCACTGAAATCGAGCGATGCGCTGGAGGCGGCGCATGAACATCTGCGCGCCAAGGTGCCGACGCTCGAAGACGACCGGCATTTCCATCCCGATATGGAGTCTGCCACCGCGCTGATCCGTTCGGGCAGCCTCGTCGCTGCGGTCCCGGCAGACCTGCCGGGCCTCGCCTGATGGACTGGCTGCGCGTCCATCGCGGCGACGCGCCGCTCGTGATCGCCTTCCCGCACGGCGGCACCGACCTCGCCGGGCTCGACGAGCAGTTCGTCTCGCTCTGGCATGCGCAGATCGACACCGACTGGTGGATCGCCGAGCTTTACGCCTTCGCTGCCAACCTCGGTGCGACGCTTGTCGCGACCGATATCTCGCGCAGCGTGATCGACATGAACCGCGATCCGTCGGGCGCTTCGCTTTACCCCGGGCAGGCGACGACCGAACTGTGCCCGACGACGACCTTTGACGGCGAGCCGCTCTATCGTTTCGACGCGCCGGACGAGGCCGAGATCATGCAGCGGCTGCATCTCTATCACCGGCCCTATCACGATACGCTGACTCAGGAACTCGACCGGCTGAAAGCCGCGCACGGCCGCGTCGTCCTCTACGACGCGCATTCGATCCGCAGCCACGTCCCGCGCCTGTTCGGCGGCGAACTGCCGCAATTCAACATCGGCACCAACGACGGCGGGACCTGTGCGCCCGAACTCGAAACCATCATCGCGAACATTTGCGCCGCGAGCGGCAGGAGCCACGTCGTCAACGGCCGCTTCAAGGGCGGCTGGACGACGCGCCACTACGGCCGACCCGACGACGGCATCCATGCGATCCAGATGGAGCTGGCACAGCGCGGCTACATGGCCGAGCCCGCTGAAATCACCCACGCCAACTGGCCCTCCCCCATCGATCCGACCCCCCCGATCCGGCCCGTGCTGGAGCAAGTGATCGCCGCGACCCTCGATTTTGCGAAAGGACAACAATGACCCGCCTCGATAATAGCCGCGTGATCCGCCCGGCAACCGGGACCGAGATCAGCGCGAAAAGCTGGCTCACCGAAGCGCCGATGCGGATGCTGATGAACAATCTCCATCCCGATGTCGCCGAAGCGCCGCACGAACTGGTGGTCTATGGCGGCATCGGCCGCGCTGCGCGCGACTGGGAGAGCTATGACAAGATAGTCGAAACGCTGAAGCGGCTCAATGACGATGAGACCCTGCTCATCCAGTCGGGCAAGCCCGTGGGCGTGTTCCGCACCCACACCGATGCGCCGCGCGTGCTGCTGGCCAACTCGAACCTCGTCCCCGAATGGGCGAACTGGGATCATTTCCACGAGCTCGATAAAAAGGGCCTGATGATGTACGGCCAGATGACCGCGGGCAGCTGGATCTATATCGGCAGCCAGGGCATCGTCCAGGGCACTTACGAAACCTTTGTCGAGATGGGCCGCCAGCATTATGGCGGCAGCCTTGCGGGCCGCTGGCTGCTGACTGCCGGCCTCGGCGGCATGGGCGGTGCGCAACCGCTCGCAGCGGTGATGGCGGGCGTGAGCTGCCTCGCGATCGAATGCCAGCCGAGCCGCATCGAAATGCGCCTGCGCACCGGCTATCTCGACAAGCAGGCATCGAGCATCGACGAGGCGATCGCGATGATCGAGGCGAGCCATGCCGAGGGCAAGCCTATATCGGTCGGCCTGCTCGGCAACGCCGCCGAAATCCTGCCCGAGATGGTCCGCCGCGGCATTCGCCCCGACCTGCTCACCGACCAGACCTCAGCGCACGACCCGGTCAACGGTTATCTCCCCGCGGGCTGGACCCTCGATGAGTGGTTTGCAAAGCGCGAGAGCGATCCGGCCGCGGTCGCCAAAGCCGCGAAAGCTTCGATGGCGGTACATGTTCAGGCAATGCTCGATATGCAGGCGGCGGGCGTGCCGACGACCGACTATGGCAACAACATTCGTCAGGTCGCGAAGGACGAGGGCGTCTTAAATGCCTTCGATTTCCCGGGCTTTGTTCCCGCCTATGTCCGCCCGCTCTTCTGCCGCGGCATCGGCCCGTTCCGCTGGGTGGCGCTGTCGGGTGATCCCGAGGATATCTACAAGACCGACGCCAAGGTGAAGGAGCTGCTGCCCGACAATAAGCATCTTCACAACTGGCTCGACATGGCACGCGAGAAAATCCAGTTTCAGGGCCTGCCCGCGCGCATCTGCTGGGTCGGGCTCGGCGACCGCCATCGGCTCGGCCTCGCGTTCAACGAAATGGTGGCGTCGGGCGAATTGAAAGCTCCCATCGTCATCGGCCGCGACCATCTCGACTCGGGCTCGGTCGCCAGCCCCAACCGCGAGACCGAAGCGATGCGCGACGGTTCGGATGCGGTCAGCGACTGGCCTTTGCTCAACGCCCTCCTCAACACCGCATCAGGCGCAACCTGGGTGTCGCTGCATCATGGCGGCGGCGTCGGCATGGGTTATTCGCAGCATAGCGGGATGGTGATCGTTGCCGACGGCACGCCCGAAGCCGCGAAGCGTCTCGAACGCGTGCTGTGGAACGACCCCGGCACCGGCGTGATGCGCCACGCCGACGCGGGATATGATATCGCAATCGATTGTGCGCGCGAGAAGGGCCTCGATCTGCCGAGCATCTAACGTTTGTTTCAGTTGCACCGAAACAGCTTCGCATTCTAAGGCTCTCCCCGACGATCAGGGGAGAGCCAGACGCCGTGTCCGAAGCCCAGCCGCAAAGCCATCCCGAAATCCGCGAAGCCGTGCGCCGCCTGTGCGCGGGCTTTCCCGGCGAATATTGGCAAAGGCTCGACCGCGACCGCATCTACCCCACCGAATTCGTGCGCACGCTGACCGAAGCGGGTTTCCTGTCGGTCCTGATCCCCGAGGAATATGGCGGCTCGGGCCTCGGCCTCGGCGCGGCGACCGCGGTGCTCGAGGAAATTCATCGTTCGGGATGCAATGGTGGCGCTTGCCATGCGCAGATGTACACGATGGGCACATTGCTCAAACATGGGTCGGAGGCGCAGAAGCAGGCCTATCTACCCGCCATTGCCAGCGGCGAGCTCCGCCTGCAAGCGTTCGGCGTGACCGAGCCGACTGCCGGCACAGACACTACGCGCATCCGCACCTTCGCCAAAAGGGTCGGCGACAAATATGTCGTCAACGGACAGAAAATCTGGATCAGCCGCGCCGAACATTCGGACCTGATGGTCCTGCTGTGCCGCACCACTCCGCGCGATGAATGCGCGAAGTCGTCCGACGGAATGAGCGTCTTGCTCGTCGATATGCGCGCGGCGCAAGGCAAGGGCCTTACCATCCGCCCCGTGCGCACGATGCTGAACCATGCGACGACCGAACTGTTCTTCGACGATCTTGAGGTGCCCGCCGCGAGCCTGATCGGCGAGGAAGGCAAGGGCTTTCGCTATATCCTGTCGGGCATGAACGCCGAGCGCATCCTGATCGCGTCCGAATGTATCGGCGACGGGCGCTTCTTCATCGACCGCGCCACCGCCTATGCCAAGGATCGCGAAGTCTTTGGCCGCGCGATCGGCGAGAATCAGGGCGTCCAGTTCCCGATCGCGCGCGCCTATGTCCAGATCGCCGCCGCCGCCGAAATGGTCGACAAGGCCGCGGGCCTGTTCGATGCCGGGCAGGATGGCGGGACCGAGGCCAATATGGCCAAGATGCTCGCATCCGAAGCGAGCTGGTATGCCGCCGACATGTGCGTGCAGACCCACGGCGGCTTCGGCTTTGCCGAGGAATATGACATCGAGCGCAAGTTTCGCGAGACGCGCCTCTATCAGGTCGCGCCGATCAGTACGAACCTGATCCTCAGCCACGTCGCGACCCACGCGCTCGGCCTGCCCAAAAGCTTCTGAGCCGATGGACGATTTTTCCGCCTGGGTGGGCCGCCGCGAAACGCGGCACGACACCGCCACCGCTGCGCCGCTCGCAGGCTTCGCCGCGCTGCTCGATCAGGACATGTCCGTCTGGAACGGCAAGGTTCCACCGCTCGGCCACTGGCTCTATTTCCTGCCCGACGCGCTTCAGTCGGCAATCGGCGCGGATGGCCATCCGCGCCGTGACGATAAAGGCTTGCTGCCTCCGGTCCCCCTCCCCCGCCGCATGTGGGCGGGCGGGCGCGTCGAATTTCTGTCGCCTATCCCCGTCGGTGCCGCGCTGACCCGCGTGACCACGATCGATGCGATCAAGCCCAAGCGCGGCGCGAGCGGCGACCTGCTGTTCGTAACGCTGCGCCACGAGATCACCGCCGACGGCGTGGCGGCGATCCGCGAGGAACAGGACATTGTCTATCGCGAACCTGCGACAAGCGCGCCAGCGCCAGCGCCAGACGCCCCAACCCGGGCCGAACCCGCCGACGCGGTCCGCCGCATCGTGCCCGACCCGGTGCTGCTGTTCCGCTACTCGGCGCTAACCTTCAACGCGCACCGGATCCATTACGATCGCGACTATGCCCGCGATGTCGAGGGTTACGCAGGGCTGGTGGTCCACGGCCCGTTGATCGCAACGCTGTTGATCGACCAGGCGCAGCGCATCGCACCCGACATCGCTCCGCGTCATTTCAGCTTCCGCGCCGAGGCACCATTGACCGACGGCGCACCCTTCGATCTTTGCTTCGTCCGAGCGGGGGACGGCGCACGGCTGTGGGCGCGCGATGCCGCAGGCCGGACGACGATGCGCGCCGACATGGCGGGCTGACGCCGGGCAAATCAACCCACCGAGATCATCTGGGTATTTCTCCACCCCCGACATTGCCAATTCGCAAAGCGGCCCCTGCGCCGACGGATCATGATCGCCTTGTTCGCACCGATGCGGACGGAGTCGGGGAGGATCCGCAACAGCAATGCCATTCGGCATCGCGCGCCATCCCCTTTTTTAAGGAGAGAAGTCATGATCAAGAAAGTCATGCTGGCGGTGTCGACGCTGGCGCTCGCCGCGACGGCCGCACCGGCCTTCGCGCAACAGAATCAGGACAATGACAACGCCACCAATGGCGCCGCAGGCGGCATCGGCAACGACACCACTGTCGTCAATGACCTGATCGACCTGTTCGTTCAGGACAATGCGGCCGACACCTTTTCGGACGACGATCAGGACAATGACGGCAATGGCTCGGGCAACGGCAACACGGCCGTCGTTGCGATCCAGGCGCTGACCGCGACCAACAGCAACAGCCAGCTCGACGAAGTCGTCGATCTGGACGGCGAAGACGGCACCGAAACGGCCGTTGGCTATAACAGCGGCGGCAACAACGTCAGCGGCAACGCTTTCGCGGCCTATGCCGGCATCCTCAATGCCGCCTGGAATACGGGCATCAACTCGAACGCCCAGGCAGCCACCAACATCGCGGCGCAAGGCACCGTCAGCTTCGGCGACAGTGCTCCGGCTGCTGCTGGCGGCGGCGACCCGGACTAATAAGTCCCCCCGGATGGCCGGCCCGGCACCACTGGCGGGCCGGCCATTTCCCGACGTTTCGCCCTCAAGGAGCGCCTAGTCATGAAACCCCCGATCGTCCCGGTCCTGCTCGTCCTGGCAGGCTTGTCCGTGCCTGTGTCGGCGCAGATGCCTCCCCCCGATGCGGCTCCGCTCGTAACCGAGGCCGTCCCGGTCGACGCCTTGGTGGTTCCGGCAATCGCGGTGCCGCTCGAGCGCAAATCGCCGATGCTGAACGATAACGAGCTTGAGACGCTGCGCGGTGGTCAGTCGCTCGTGATCACCAACCAGACGATGGAGTCAATCGTCAGCGGCAACGTGCTCAAGGGCGACTATACGGCAGGCGCGGTAACCCTGAGCGATTTCGCCCTGTCCAATTTCAACGGTGTCGGCAACCTGCTGATCAACACCGGCGCCCAGGTCAGTGCCCAGAGCGGCATGAACCTGACGATCAATCTGGGCGACTGAGCGCGCCATGCGGGCCCTGCGCACCTTGATCGCGGGCCTGCTGTGCGCTGTCGCCGCGGCGCCTGCCGCCGCCGAGGTCCGGCTGACCGGACCCGAAACCGGCGGCAACTATCAGCTTCATGTTATGACCTGGTGGGATATTCCGTTTCGTACCGTCGTTCGCCAGCGCTATGATTTCAGCTGCGGCTCGGCAGCGGTCGCGACCTTGCTCACTTATCATTATGGCGCTCCGACGTCGGAGGCGATGCCGTTCCGCGAGATGTGGAAACTCGGTGATCGCGAAGCGATCCGCAAGGTCGGCTTCTCGATGCTCGACATGAAAAATTATCTCGCGTCGCGCGGCTATCGCGCCGAGGGCTTTCGGCTCACAGCGGAGCAGCTCAAGCAAGTAAAGCGCCCGACGATCGTCCTGATGGACCTGAAGGGCTTCAAGCATTTCGTCGTGATCAAGGGGGTGCAGAACGATCGCGTGCTCACCGGCGATTCGGTGCTCGGCCTGAACGAATATTCGCTTAAGGATTTCGAAGAACATTGGAACGGAATCGCGCTGGCAATCGTCGAGGGCGGACAGAAGCGCCCTTCCTTCAATCTCGCCGGCGACTGGGGTCCCTGGTCGCAGGCACCGCTCGAAAAAGACGGGTCGCTCCATGTTTCGGCGGGCGACCTCACGAACCACCTCCCCCCCCAGTATCAGCTGTCGCCGCAGGTCCTGCTCGATGTGCGCGTCGGTACCGTGAAATGAGATTGACCATGTCCCCACGCTTTCTCCTCCTCCTCGCCGCTGCCCCCGCGCTGCTTGCAGCGAGCGAGCCGCCGGGCGACGATCCGCTTCTCGTTGCGGCGACGGTGCCGGACGAGGTTCTTGCCACGCAGCGGGGTGGTTTCGCCTTTCAAGGCATGGTGATCGCGTTTGGCGCTGACATCCGAAGCTTCGTGAACGACGAACTCGCATTGCGCACGGTCGTCAGCTGGACCCCGCAGGGGTCGACGATCGAGCGCTTCGTGTCGCCGGCGCTGACCGCGGTCGACGCGGCGCAGATCCAGGGCGGCATCCTGACCAGCGGCGGCATCACCATGCGCGTCGGCAACGAACAGGTGTTCCTCGCCAACAACGGCCAGACCGCCCTGATCCAGAGCACCGACGCGATCCAGAATGTGCTGATCAACACCGCAAGCAACGTCTCGCTGAACCAGCAGGTCGATGCCGTGCTCGACCTCAGCGGCTATGAAGGCTTCCGCGATGCACTGGCATCCACGCGAATGAGCGATGCGATCGGCGCCGTGATGGGCGCGCAGACGGTCGGCGCACTCGGCAACTGAACGACCCCCCGTCCCCGTTTCGACGGGGACGGTTCACCTAAGCCCCGCCTTTCGTTGGCGGGGCTTTCTTTATATTGGCTGGGTCAGCTTGGGAATTATAGCTTCCCGCCGAACGGCATGCGCAGCGTGATCGACACATCGGGCGCATCCTCGGTCACCCCGATTTCGAAGCCAAGGTTGATCACGTCGCGCTGCGTCAGGCGGTACGACATGCCGAAATTGAGCGAGCCGACGTGGAGATAGTTGGATTTCTGGTTCGTATCGCCGACTTCGGTCTTGGTCGGAAAGATATAATTATGCCGGTATCCGAGCGAGAAGGAGAAGCGCGGGTTGAGCGCGAACCCAAAGCCGATATTGGCCGAAACTGCATCGCCCGGATCGACGCGCCCGATCATCACGTCGCCGACCAGTTCGTTTACGTCGCGCGGAATGTGATAAAGATAGGCCACCCCGCCATAAATCACCGCGGGATCCGACGGCATCAGGAAATTGAGCCCTGGCTGAACCGCCCAGAAACCCGACCCGGTGGCCAGCCCGGTCGCAACGCCGAATTCGTCATAGCCGACTTCGAAGGGTCCTTTGCCCGTGTCCGATTTGACGCGCAGCGTCCCGACGAAGATCGGCTTTTGCCCGATCGGACGATTGAATTGATAGCGCAGCGAGAATTCGGCATCGCCAATTCCGTCCTCGCGCAGCGCGATCGACCGGACAATACCCTCATCGCGCTGCTGGACGACCTCGATCCGGTCGTTGCGATAAAGATAGGGTATTCGCACTTCGGCCTCGAGGCGGTCACTGATCCCGTAACGTAACGACGCTGTACCGACCAGCGTGTCGCGGTCGGCGTCGGTTGCCTCGATCAGGCCGATCTGGATGCCGGGGATCAGTTCGATTCCGCGGAAAACCAGGCGGTTGGTCGACGAGCGCGTATATTCGAAAGAGGGTTCGAAAATCAGATGGCCGGCGCGCGTCAGCACCCCCTGCCCTTCGGGAACCGCGGCAACACGCTGTTCGGGCGACTCGCTTGGTGGCGGCGCTTCGCCGACAGGCGCGTCGGGGAGTGCGACCGTGTCGCTGCCCACGCCGGGCAACGCCGGGCCGGGTCCGACGCCTTGTCCCATACCGGTTCCGCGGAAGAGATCGAGCGGTGCCTCGGCGAGCGCGAAGGACGATAGCCGATCGACCTGCGCCTGTTGGGTAATAAGCTGTCCCTGCATCTTCACTATCTGTTGCCGTTGCTCGGCCAGCATCACGTTTTGCTGATCGATCAGCGCGCGCTGTTCGGCAATGATCCGGCGTTGTGCGTCGATCTCGCTCTCGACGTTCGCAGCGGGCGGCGCGTCGGCAATTCCTGACGCCTCAGCAGCCGCATTCCAGGTCGGTGCGGTGTCGAGGAAGGGAAGCGTTTCGCACAGACATTCGAGAGCTGGGGCTTCATGCGCCTCGGCTTGCGCAGGCATGAAAACGGCCGACAGCCCGGCCGCCGCAACGCCCATATGGCGCAGTACGAGTGGGGACGACAGGTTGCTCATGCGCCCGCCTCCTGCCCGGAGAATGTTCGCCGCGGCCGTATGGCACCCATATGGTCGATCGCCACCCCCATCTCCTCGCCCGCGATCGCGCGCAGCCCGTCGAGGTCGACCAGCCGACACAATTGCGGCCCTTCCAGTTCGATCAGCCCCTGACGGACAAAGCCCGAGATCGTGCGGCTGACCGTATGGATGGTGAGGCCCAGATGATCAGCGATATCGCCGCGCGTCATCGGCAAGGGAATGCTGCCCAGCGAGGACAATCGTTTCGCCGCGATCAACAGAAACGCCGCCACGCGTTCATTGGCGTTGCGGCGGCCGAGCAGGAAGATGCATTGATTCGCGCTGTCCAGCGCACGTTCGAGCGCGCGGTTCTGCCCGAACGAATCGGGGTCGCCGTTCAGCGCCGGACGGCGGCTCAGGATCGTGTTAGTGACTGCTTCGGCCGCGGCGTCGCGCGACCCATATTCGACTCCGAAAACATCACCCTGATAGAAAAAACCCGTCAGCTGGCGGTGCCCGTCGACATGAAAATGACAGGTTCGGACGGTGCCAGAGATGACTTCGAACCAGCAATCGCCAGGATCGCCCTGCGAGAAGATGATCTCGCCCTTACGAAATTTTAGGATGGTATCCTGCGGTATAGACCCGCGCTGAAACTCTGCCGATAGACCTTGCACGCCACGTCTCCAATCTGGAATTGGTATTTGCGGCGACCCCATTTGCGAGTCTCATCTGCCTTTGCGCCTGACGAATCCATCCGGGTAAAGACCTAGGAATTCGTGTGTATGAATGGCGTAGCAAAAACACTTACGTAAATTTTCTTAGCATTTTCGAATAGATTTAGACTGAATTTCAGTAGTATAGACGTATTGGCACAGAAAGTGTCTGCATATACTTAATTAGCTTAGCTTAATTGCTAAACAGCGCGCAAAGGGATATCATCGAAGCCAGAGCAGGTGGGTTGCGGCGTTGCCGCACAAAAGATGCTCGTCGGTCGCACCGTGTCTACGCCTTGGGGTATCAGGGGATTGCGCCGTGCATCAAAACGCTTTGAACGTCGAACCGCATTTGACCTTTCGTGAGCATCAAATACTGGAATTGGTCGCTGTAGGCTGCTCGGCCAAGCAGATCGCGATCGAGATAAATATAGCGCCGCGAACCGTCGAACGGCATATCGAGAATGTGCGTCTGAAACTGAATGCCCGGAACCGGGCGCATCTGATTACCCAAGCCATGCATCTGGGGCTGCTGGTCATCGAAACGCCGTCGCCGGAAGAACCGACCCTCTTCGCACTCAAATGACCGGTGGTGCACCCGACTGGATTCGAACCAGTGGCCCCCAGATTAGGAATCTGATGCTCTATCCTGCTGAGCTACGGGTGCGCCGCCGTTCGTGTAGCGGCGGCGGATGCAAAGCGTCAATCGGGATGGGTCAATTGGTCGCCTCTGGCGGCACGATCGGCACGAGCAAAGGCATCGCGGCAATCCCGTCGTCGCGCAGCGCCTCTGCCTCCTCGGGCGAGGCCTGCCCGTGGATCAGCTTCTCGGCCGCACGCCCTTCGTGCATTGCGCGGGCGGCGTCGGCGAAATCGCGCCCCACCCATCGCGATTGCGGCAGCATTTCGGCCTGCTTCGCGGCGATATCCGCGAGCAGCTTGCGGACCAGTTCGGGGGACGGTCCGCCGGCATCGGACGGCTTGGCGGGCGTCTGAGCGATAGCCTGGCGGTTGGACTTGGCGCCGACCCGCGGCGCCATCACCGCCTTTTTGACATCGTCATCGCCGCACACCGGACAGGCAATCAGCCCGCGCGCCTGCTGGTCGGAAAAGCTTTCGCTGCTCGCGAACCAGGCTTCGAAGCGATGGTCCCCCACGGCGCAACAAAGGTCGAAGACAATCAAGCTCAGCCCAGCCCGAGCAGCGGATCGAGCCCGCCGCGTGCATCAAGCGCCGCCAGATCGTCGCTGCCGCCGACATGTTTGCCGTCGATGAAAATCTGCGGGACGGTGCGCGCGCCTCCCGCACGTTCGACCATCGCGTCAAACCCGGGCCGATCCATCGTCAGGTCGATTTCCTGATATTCGACGCCCTTGCGCTCGAGCAGCGCCTTCGCGCGCGAGCAATAGGGGCAAAGGAATTTGGTAAAAACTTCGATCTTGGCCATGCGGCTATCCTGTCATCTGTTGGTCTGTCATATCGGAATCCAACGAAGCAAAGTCAAATATGTTGCCCGTCATCAGCGCGTCCGGAACGACCCGGGCCCAGGTCAGCGCGGAAACCCGCGTCGCGCCGCTGCGACGTAAGGCGCGCGCAGCCGCACGCAGCGTTGCGCCGCTGGCATGGACGTCGTCGACCAGCACCAGATGCCGGCCCGCCACGCGCGTTTTTGCGTCACCCGCCAGCGCGAATGCCCCGGCAACGATGCGATCGCGTTCGCGCCGCCCTTTCCCGCGCAGCGATGCGGTCGCCTTGATCCTGAGCAGCAGATGATGGTCGCGCGGCGCGCCCGTGAGGCGCGCGAGTTCGTCCGCCACCAGCGCCGCCTGATTGAAGCCGCGCGACCAGAGCCGCCAGCGGTGCAGCGGGACCGGCACCAGCAGCATTGTGTCGGCCTCCCCCAGTGTCGCCAGCTGTCGCGCCATCAACTGCGCCATCAATCGGGCATGCCCTGTCCGCCGGCCATATTTGAGCCGCAGCGCGACGGTGCGTGCGACAGGACCATAAGCAAGCGCAGCGGGCGCGCCGTCGAACGGCGGCGGAGTCGCAAGGCACGCCCCGCAGGCGATCGGCGCGCCCGCGAGCGCGGTGGGAAGCGGGATCGAGCAGTGCAGACAGGACGGCCCGCCCATGAAATCAAGCGACGACCAGCAGGTCAGGCAAAACTGGCGATCTTCGCTGACGATGATGCCGCAACCGGGGCAGCGCGGGGGCAGCGCATAATCCACGATCGCACGCGCTGCGACGCGCAAGCCGCCGAACAACCTGCCGGTCGGCGCATCTTCTTTTCCGGCATCCCCCGTCGCACTCGCCATCCCCGACTTGTGAAGCATCGCCGGGGACGGCACAAGCGGCGCATGTCGCAATCCCCCCGCCCGCTTTTCTCTGCCGCCCGCCACCGTGCCCAGCGCGACCGCCTGGCGCGCCTTCCCGCATCCGCCAATTTCCTGGCGCCGATCATCGCCGAAACCCTGCTCGATCGGCTGGCGATGGTGACGCGCGAATTTCCGCGCGCCTTGCTCATCGGTGCGCATGATGGCGCGCTCGCGCACCATCTGCGCGCGCTCGGCACCGACCTGACCATCGCCGAGGCAGGACCGCGTCTTGCGGCCCAAAGCGGCGCCATCATGGTCGAGGCCGACGCCATCGACCTGCCCTTTGCCAGTTTCGACCTCATCGTCTGGCCCGGCGGGCTCGACAGCGTCAACGACGTTCCCGGCGCGCTTGTCCGCCTGCGCGCCCTGCTCGCGCCCGACGGCTTGCTGCTCGGCACCTTTGTCGGCGACGGCAGCCTCCCCCGGCTTCGCCGCGCGGTGATGACCGACGGGGTGCGGTCGATCGCGCGGCTGCATCCGCAGATCGACCTCGCCGCGATGGGCAATCTGCTCCAGCGCGTCGGCTTCACCATGCCCGTCGTCGACGTCGAGGCACTGACGGTGCGATATGGCGACTGGTTTGCGCTCGCGCGCGATTTGCGCGCCGCGGGTCTTTCCAGCCGCCTCGCACCCGCTCCGCCGCCACTGACGCGCGAAGAGTCCGTACGGATCGCCGCTGCTTTCGAAAGTCAGGCCGATCCCGATGGCCGCATCGGCGAAGCCTTCCGCCTTGTCCATTTCAGCGGCTGGGCGCCGCATCCCGACCAACCGCAACCGGCGCGGCGCGGCAGCGGCACCGCTTCACTCGCCGAAGCCTTAAAGCCGAAGACCTAGATCAACGCCTCCAGCAGGCCGATCAACGGCTTGTCGGCCGGCGGCATGTCGAGGGCGTGCAGTTCGACCGGACGCACCCAGCGCAGCGCGCTGGCGTGCTGCGCGACCGGCGTTCCACGCCATTTCCGGCATACGTATAACAGCAACAGCAGATGCTTGTCGCCGAGTGCCTCGCTCGCGAAACAGGCCGGCGCCAGGCAGGCATGATCGACATCGATTGCCAGTTCCTCGCCCAGTTCGCGGATCAACGCTTGCTCCGGCGTTTCGCCGGGTTCCAGCTTGCCACCCGGGAACTCCCACAGCCCGGCCATCGACAGGCCCTGGGGACGCTGCTGGACCAGCAGTCTTCCGTCGCGATCGACGAGCGCCGCCGCGACGACAATGAGCAAGCTTTTTGGCGGTTTTCCGGGTGTAAGCGCGGACAAATTATTAACCTTCCTGTGTGAATATGGGCACCCTCGGGAACTATAATTTCAGTCAGGGGTGGAACAATGCGAAAGTTTTACAGGCTGATGCGGTCGACCAGGGCCGCCACAGCCGTCGAATACGGGCTGATCCTGGCCCTTGTCTTTCTGGCGGCTGTCGTTGCCGTGGGCAATGTCGCCAATTCTACAACCAACATGTGGGGCAAGGTCTCAACCGCCGCCGAGACGAATATGTAGCGTTGCGGCGGCTGTCCCTTTTCAGGACCGCGGCTCCGCAGCGCCCTCGGCGCCATTAAGATTTTCAAAACCTATTCGCCCTAAACCCCCAGATGTTGACCAAGACCAGACCGTCAACAGGGTAAGTGAAATCAGGAGACCAGTCATGAAGTTCATCAAAAAGTTCGTCCGCAACACCGAAGCCGCCACCGCCATCGAATATGGCCTGATTGCGGCCCTGATCGCCGTCGCCGGCATCACCGCAATGGGCGCAGTCGGCAACAGCGTCAGCAACACCTTCACCGACGTTTCGTCGGAACTCGACAAGGAGCGTTAAGCTCATTGCCTCGCGCACCGCTTATCGCGATGCGCGGGCAAGTCGGAAAGGGCGGTGGAGCAATCCACCGCCCTTTTTCGTGCATCCTGTAAAAAGCCGCTACCGGCTGGCGTAAACGACGATCTTGACCTTCTGCCCGGGGGTCAGCCGGCTCGACGCGCTGAGCCGGTTGAGCACCTGAAACCGCTCAGCCTGATAATTGCTGTACGCCATCCGCCGGGCAAGGCTGGCCATCGTATCGCCGCGGCCGACGGTCACGACATCGATCCGCCGCGGCTTGATCGCCGCGGCTTCCGCGACGCTCAGGCGCCGGACGCTGTTGAACATCGAATTGAACGCGCTCGCGCCGCCAGCCTGTGTCAGCGTGACGAAATGGAACGCGCTGCTGCGCGAGAATTCATAAGCAAAAATGGTGACGTCGACCTGCCCCGACTGGGTGTTGACCCGCGCCGTCGAATAGGACGCCGGGATGCCGCCGACGGTGGTACGCTGGATCGCACCGGGGCTGATCGTCGCATTGCCCGCCACCGCCTTGAACGCGGCGGTGATATAGGCGTTCATGTCACCATTATATGGACCGGTCGTAAATTGCGCCTGGCCGCCGTTGCCGCTGATCGATACCGCGTCGACGCCATTTTGCATGCCATAGCCGTTTGGCACCGTAAATTTGAGCCGCAGGTCGGGATGCAGAAACTCATTGCCCTCGACCACACCCTGCGCGGGATCGTCGCCGTAAAGAATATTGTCCACCGACGCCAGAAAGGCCTCGGCATTACGCGTCCCGCCGCTTCCGCCAACGCGGCTCGCCAGCGTCTGCGCATTGCGGACGCGCGATGCGGGGTCGGGGTGCGTACTGGCCCACGCGGGCAGCGAGCGCGCATCGCCGCCCGAAAGCCGCGCGTCGAGGGTCGTCTGGTTGGCGAGACTCGTCAGCATCGTCGACAGCGCCAGCGGGTCATACCCCGCGCTGCGCAGATACTGGACGCCAAGCTGGTCGGCCTGCAATTCCTGGGCGCGCGAAAAGCCGAGTGTCGCCATTTGCGCAACCTGCATCGAATTATTCTGGAGCAACCCGCCAAGCCCGCCGAGCAGGCCGCCATTGTCGCCGATCGCGCCGCCCAGCACCGCGCCGAGGACGCCGAGAATCTGGTTGCGCGTCGCCGCCGACTGGCGCTTTTTGCTGTGCTGCGCAGCGACATGGCCGACCTCGTGCCCGAGCACCCCCGCCAGTTCGGCCTCGTCGTTCATCAGCGCCATCAGTTGCCGCGTGACATAGACATAGCCGCCAGGGATCGCGAACGCGTTGTTCACCGGCGAGTTGAGCAGGGTTACGGTGAAATCGCTCGGAGAGCGCGACAGGCCCGACTGGACCGCGATATTCTGCCCGATGCGGTTCACATAGGTCGCCTGCGGCCCGTTATAAGCACCGCCGAATTCGGCCATCAGCTGCGGGTGCGCGTCGGTGCCCTGCTTGCGTTCGGCCGGCGAAATATTCGTCGCGGTCTTGATCGCCTTCAACTGCGCGTCGGCGGCGCCGGCGACCGCAATTCCGCCCATCGCCAGCATCGCTGCCAGTCTTTTTCCGGTCTTCCAGCTCATCGAAATGCCTCCCACTCTATTCTTTGGTCAGGGTATCCCCGTCGCACGACAACGCAAGCCACGCGGTGAATCGCGGTCGGCCGATTTTCGAAAAGGGAACGCGATAACCCGCGATCGGGTTCCACGAGAGCCGCGTCTAAGCGCGGCCCATCGCAAGGAATTTTTCCTCGCGCGCGGCAAGGATCTTGTCACGCGGCAGGCCCGACAAAGCGTCGAGTTCCTGCGCAATCGCGTCGCCCAGCGCCGCAATCGCGACTTCGGGGGCACGGTGTGCGCCACCGACGGGTTCAGGGACGATCCGGTCGATGACTTTCAGGCCCATCAAGTCCTGCGCCGACATCTTCATCGCCGCGGCGGCATCGGCCGCCTTGTCCGACGTGCGCCACAATATCGACGCGCAGCCCTCAGGCGAAATCACCGAATAGACCGCATGTTCAAACATCAGCACGCGGTTCGCGGCCGCGAGCGCGATCGCGCCTCCCGAGCCGCCCTCACCCACGACCGCGGCGACCATCGGCACGCCCAGCGCAAGGCACTGCTCGGTCGAGCGCGCAATCGCCTCGGCTTGCCCGCGCTCTTCGGCCTGAATGCCCGGAAACGCGCCCGACGTGTCGACGAGCGTGACGACGGGCAGGCCGAAGCGGTCGGCAAGCTGCATCAGGCGGATCG
Source organism: Sphingopyxis sp. Soil_C_28 (assembly GCF_057657055.1). NCBI lineage: Bacteria > Pseudomonadati > Pseudomonadota > Alphaproteobacteria > Sphingomonadales > Sphingopyxidaceae > Sphingopyxis > Sphingopyxis sp. Soil_C_28. The sequence continues at coordinate 838,378 of NZ_JBDGJE010000002.1, read as the reverse complement.
CCTTGCGATAGCCCTCGGGCTTTGCCATCCCGAAATTATGCTTCATCCGCGACGGGATATCGTCGCCCTTTTCGTGGCCGATGACCATGACGCGGCGGCCGCGAAAACGCGCCATCCCGCCCAATATCGCCTGATCGTCGCCGAAATTGCGGTCGCCGGCGAGCGGCATCCAATCGTCGAACAGGCCGGCGACATAATGTTTGAAATGCGGACGGTCCGGGTGGCGCGCGACCTGCGTCTTTTGCCAAGGCGTCAGTTTTGAATAGATTTCGCGCAGCAATTTCGAGGACTTATCCTCGAGCCGGGCGATATCATTGTCGATGTTGAGCGTGGGATCGTCGCCCATTTCGCGCAGTTCGGCAATCTGGCGATCGAGCGCCGCGACCTGTTTTTCGAAGTCCAGAAAGGCTGTCATAGGGGAGCGCTAGGACGATGGCGTCTCAAGGTCAACGCTGGCTGTACGGTCGGGCATCTGCGCGAGCGGGTGACGGCGGTTGACCAGTTCGACGAGGCGGCGGCTGTCGACATGGGTATAGATTTCGGTCGTGGCGATATCGGCGTGGCCGAGCATCAGTTGCAGCGCGCGCAGATCGGCTCCCCCCTCGAGCAAATGGGTCGCAAAGGCGTGGCGCAGGACATGCGGGCTGATCGCGGTCGGATCGAGCCCGGCGCGCGCCGCCAGCTCGCGCAGCATCTGGAACAGCCGGACGCGCGAGATATGCGCCTTGCCCGATGGGAACAGCCACGGCGACGCATCGGTCAGAAGCGGCAACCAGCGATCGAACGCATCGCGCGCGCGCTCGGACAGCGGCACCAGCCGCTCCTTCTCGCCCTTACCGCGGACGATCAGATATTCGCGTTCGCCGGCGACAGCCCGCCGCGGCAGCGAGACCAGCTCGGTCGCGCGAAGCCCCGAACCGTAAAGCAGCTCGAGCAGTAACAGCATGCGCACGGCATTGGCAGGCGCGGCCTCGCCGTCGGCCTCCCCGCCCGCCTGCTCGAACAATCGTTCGACGTCCGAGTGCGTCAGGATTCGCGGCAGCGGACGACGCGTTGCTGGCCGCGCGATATCTAGCGCCGGATTGTCGGCGCGCTCGCCTTCATCGAGCAAGAAAGCGAAGAACTGGCGCAGCGCCGACAATTTGCGTGCTGCGCTGCTCGCGGCCAGCGACTGATAATCCGCCATTAATTTGCGCAAGGCGGCCGCATCTGCCTCGAACAGCGGCCCCTTGCCCCACTCGGCCGCCTGCTCCAGATCGCGGCGATAGGCGGCCAGCGTATTGCGCGAGGCCCCGCGTTCAGCCGCCATCATTTCGAGAAAGCGGTCGATCAGCGCTTCGTCAGACACGCACCAACGCTTCGGCGGCGATCATCCGCGCTTCGGCCGCAAGCCCCACCTCACGCAGCGCCCGGACAATATAATAGAGATGATAGGGCGGCACATTCGACCATTCGCCCTGCATTCCCGCTGCCGCAAGCAAGGCGACCATCCCCGGCTCGCGGCGCTCGGCCGCCGCCATGATCGCACGCGACCAACGCGTCTGCTTGCCAAGGTCGACCTCCAGATCGCTCGCCGCCGACGCTGCCGCGCTCGCATCGAGCCGTCCAAGACCGGCGAGACCCGCCAAGAGGAACTTCGACCGCAGCGCATCGGCGCTGTCGTCGTCGCCCGCAAACTGTCCGACCGCGCCCGCGCTCATGCCCGTAAGCGGCCGCGGCGACCCCACGGCGAGCACGCCCCACGCCCGGCTGCCGATCGAAACGGTCGGGACCCATGCGATGGCATTTTCGTCGTAACCGCCAGCGAGCATCGATCCCATCAGCTGCCAGGGGTCGGCCCCGACATCGGTATTGGCTGGCAAAGCCGCCGCGGCGCGCGCGGTGGCGACCATCGCGGCATAACGCTGCGTCGGGTTGCCCGTGTCCGTACCCCAAAGGCGCTCCATCGCCGCATAACGATCGACGCCGCTTGCGAAGCGAAACGCACCGCGAAGCTGGTCGGTCTGGTTTGCGAGCGCCTCGGCGGGTTCTTCCTCGCTCGCCGCGGCGCTCAACAGCGACACATAGGCCTCGCTCGACAACACGCCGCGCGCGGCCGCTTCGGGCGCCGCGGCGACACGGCTTGCCATATCGGTCATGGGCGCCAGCACCGCCCAGCTTTTGATATTGGATGGCGCCGATGTCCGCAGCGCCTCGGGAACCGGGATCGCAGTCGCGGTGGCCATACCGAAACGCCAGCTCGTCAGACGGTCGACATTGTCCCACTCGATCGTCGTCGAGCGGCGGCCGCTGCCCGTCGCGCCGAGCACGCGTTCGGCGAGCAAGATATCGAAGTTCGAGATTTTGCCGCTGGACCGCACCCGGCCGATCGCCCAGCCCGCAGGGCCCGCTTCGCCCGACAGGCCCGAACAGATCGCGGCCGACAACCGCCATGCCTGCTCGTCGCCATGGGCGAGGCCTGCAGGCACATAGGGGCACATCCCCGCCGGATCGGCATTGGCAAGATAGGTCTGCTGTGCCGCGGCGACGAGGCGCGGGCTCGCGCGATCATAATCGACCGACTGGACGATCCAGCGCGCGGCAATCGATTCGCCCATGCGAAGCAGCAGCGAGGCGCGATCGGCCGCCAGATCGGCGCCGTTGATCGTGACCGGCGTATCGATCGCCGAGGCGAGCGAGCGGCGAAGCAATATCTGGCCCCAGCGCGATGCGAACTGGCCATTGGTCTTGCGCATGATCGCGGCGGCATATTGGCCGCGCACGCCGAATGCATCGGGAGCAAGCCCGCCGGTTTCCGGGGTCAGCGGCCCGATGCGGGTGAGCAGGCGGCGCGCACCGGGCGGCAGGTCGTATTTCAGCCCGCCCGATGCGACCTCCTCGCCTTCCTCGGCATCCTCGCCCTCTTCGGCGGACGCGCTCACGGTGGTGGTGCTCAGCGTCGGGGCAACCGGCGGCGGCGAGGCGCCATTTTTGGGGGTCGAGCCGGGTGTCGGCGTCGCACTGGGCGACGGCGTCGGCGACGGGCGCGGAGCGGGCGTGTCGGCGGGGTTGCCGAAGCCTTCGGGCAACAGCGATTCCTGCGCGAGCGCGGGCAGTACCAGCGCGGCGGCCATGGCGGTTCCCGACAAGCCCAGCGTGAGCGACAGTGTTTTCATCTTCATTGCGGTGCGCTTTCGGCAATCTTGTCGGTCACGTCCACCTCAATCGTTCGCGGCTCGATCGGCCGACCCAGGAACAGCAGGAACAGAAAGAAAGCCACCAGAACCAGCGCCAGCACGATCAATCGTGCAATCCAGCGCCCTTTTCCCGATCTGCCTTTCGCGCGCAATGTCCAATGCCTGCCGTTCGTCCCATTACGCGCGTGCAGCAAAAACATTGTCCCGCGCGCCTTGGGCGGTATAGCCGCGCGCACCATGTCGCGAAACCCGAAAAGCCCGGGCCCAATTTCTTCTGGGGCCATCCCCGCGTCGATCCGCGAACGGTCGATCGTGCTCGTGGGGCTGATGGGGTCCGGGAAATCGACGATCGGCCGCCGTCTCGCGCAAAGGTTGGGCATGCGGTTTGCCGATGCCGACGACGAGATCGAACGCGCCGCCGACACGACGATTTCGGATATTTTCGCCAGGTTCGGCGAGGCGCATTTTCGCGATGGCGAGCGGCGGGTGATCGCGCGCCTGCTGGCGGGCAAGCCGATGGTGCTCGCGACCGGCGGCGGCGCCTTTATCAACGACGAAACGCGCGCGCTGATCTTGCAGGACAGCCTCTGCATCTGGCTCGACGCCGATATCGCAACGCTGGTCGAGCGCGTCGGACGCCGCAGCCATCGCCCGCTGCTCAAGAACCGCGACCCCGGCGAAGTGCTGCGCGAGCTGGCAGCGGTCCGCAACCCCATCTATGCCGAGGCGCATCTGCGCATCAGTTCGGCGAGCACGCCGCACGACCATACGGTGCGCAACATTCTGGAGGCGCTGTCGCAATGGAAAGCCTGACCGTCGAACTCGGCAGCCGCAGTTACCCGATCCTGATCGGCGATGGTCTTATTCGCGGCATCGGCGAGCATGTCGCACCGTTGCTCAAGCGCCCGCGAACGATGATCGTCACCGACAGCCATGTCGCCGAACAATATCTGGTCCCGCTCGGCACCGCGCTGGGGATAGAGAGCATATCCTTCTCCTCCTTCGTCCTCGAACCCGGCGAAGGCACGAAGAGCTGGGCCGGCCTGGCGCGCCTGACCGAATGGCTGATCGGCGAAGGCGTCGAGCGCGGCGACCATGTGATCGCCCTCGGCGGCGGCGTGATCGGCGACCTCGTCGGTTTTGCGTGCAGCATCGTCAAGCGCGGCTGCAACTTCATCCAGGTGCCGACCACTTTGCTTGCGCAAGTCGACAGCAGCGTCGGCGGCAAGACCGCGATCAACGTCGCCGCGGGCAAGAATCTGATCGGCGCCTTTCACCAGCCCGCGCTCGTCGTGATCGATCCGACGACGCTCGAAACGCTGCCGCGCCGCGAACTTGGCGCTGGCTATGCCGAAGTCGTAAAATATGGCCTGATCGACGACGCGGACTTCTTCGCCTGGTGCGAGGCGCACGGTGCCGCCCTGCTCGCCGGAGACAGCGCGGCTCGCCACAAGGCGATTTCCCACAGCGTCGCCGCCAAGGCGCGCATCGTCGCGGCCGACGAGCGCGAAACGCAGGACATTCGTGCGTTGCTCAACCTCGGCCACAGCTTCGGCCATGCGCTCGAGGCCGAGACCGGCTATTCGGACCGGCTGCTCCATGGCGAGGCGGTCGCGGCGGGCATGGTGCTCGCGCACCAATTCTCGGCCGCGAAGGGCCTCTGCTCTGCCGAAGACGCGGCGCGCGTCCGCGACCATCTGGCCAGCGTCGACCTGCCGCACAGCCTTGCCAGCGCGGGCGTCAACACCGACGGCGCGACTTTGGCCGGCCATATGGCGCACGACAAGAAGGTTCGCGGCGGAAAGCTGCCGCTGATCCTGACGCGCGGCATCGGACAGAGCTTCGTCACCGAAGACTATGGTCTTGAGGCCGTCGCGGCCTTTCTGGACGGGTAAGGCGCCCACTGCCGATCCCGATCTCATTGGGTAACCCCCACCGCGCGTCTTTGGAGCGGCGGCAGGGTAGCTAGCTTTCGCCCGTCAGGCCCATTGCTTCATTTTCTTCGCGGGCAGCTTTTGCCGCGAGCCGCTTGCGACGGAATGTCTCGAGCACGCTGTCGGCCTCGCGCCCGCCGCCCGGCTTGAACCGATGGTCCATGCCCGCCGAAATATCGCCTTCGTCGATCTGTGCCTGCAGCCGCGTCTCGTCGAGATGGCGGAGCGCCGCCTCGACATCGTCCATCTCGCGCGGATCGACTTCCAGGTGGCGAAGCGCGCTTAACCCCATCGCAATCGAACTTTCGAACACTTCGCGGACGACCCCGTCGATCCCCGCCCCTTCGACCGCCAGCAATTGCCGCCGGTCGAACACGCGCATCAAGATCTTCGCGTGCGGAAAGGCATCGACGATCGGCTTCATCGCCGCGGCATCGACCGACGCATCATCCATGCAAAAGATGATCAGCCGCGCCTCTTCGGCCCCCGCGCGGCGCAGCAGGTCGATGCGAAGCCCGTCGCCGAAATAGACTTTGGTGTCGAAGCGGCTCGACAGCTCGATCTGGCTCGGCTTCTTGTCGATCAGCGTCACCGAGCATGCGACGCCGTGCAGCATCTGCGACACGATCTGGCCGAACCGTCCATAGCCGACGATGATCGCCGACCCGCGCGGCGCGCCCTCGGGATCGTCCATGTCAAACGGCTCGGCGGCGGGTGAAAATTCGAGGTTGCGCGCGAACAGCATCAGGAACGGCGTCGTCACCATCGACAACGTGACCACCGCGCTGAACAGGCTCGCCGCCTCGGGCTGGATCAGCAGCGCATCGGCGGCCTGCGCAAACAGCAAGAAGCCGAATTCGCCGCCCTGGCTGAGCAGCAGCCCGAGCCCGAGCGCGACTGGCCACGGTTTCCCGAACAGCTTCACGATCAGCGTCAGGACGACGACCTTCACGGCGACCAGCCCGAGCGCGAGGCCGAGCACCATCAGCGGACGTTCCAGAACCGCGCCGACATCAAGCACCATGCCGACAGCGAGGAAGAAGAGGCCCAGCAGGACGAGGCGAAACGGCTCGACGTCCGATTCGATCTCGTGCCGATAAGGCGAATCGGCGAGCATGACGCCCGCGATAAAGGCGCCCAGCGCGGTCGACAGATGCAGGCTGTGCATCAGCGCGGCGCTCGCCAGGATGGTGAGCAGGCCGACGACGACGAACAATTCGCGCTCGCCGTAACGGCCGATGATCCGGAGCAACGGATTGACGACGAAGCGGCCCGCAAGAACCAGGACGATGATCGCCCACACCGTGAAGAACGCCATCTTCCACCCCGACGGCGCCGAAGGATCGGCTGGCGCGCGCGACAGCACCGCGATGATGGTGATCATCGGCACGATCGCCAGATCCTGAAACAGCAGGATCGAGAAGGCCTTCTCGCCAAAGGGCGAATTGATCCGCCCCGAGCTTTTGAGGCCGGGCAACACCTGCGCGGTCGACGACAGTGCCAGCGGCAAGCCGAGTGCCAGCGAAGCCGCGGGGCTGAACCCCAGAGTCAAATGGATGAGCCCCGTTAGCACCAGCCCGGTGATCACGACCTGCGCCATGCCGAGCCCGAAAATCGCGCGGCGCATCTGCCACAGCCGGTTCGGCGAGAGTTCAAGTCCGACGAGGAAAAGCAGGAAAGCGATGCCAAGCTCGGCAAAGGCAAGCTTCGATTCGCCGCCCCCGACAAGCGCTAGGCCGTGCGGCCCGACAACCGCGCCCGCGATCAGGTAACCGAGCACGGCGCCGAGGCCGAGGCGGCGGAAAATCAGCACGAACAAGGTCGCGACCCCCAGCAGGATCGCGCCCTCGACCAGCGCGGTATCGGTTGCGGTTTCGGCTACCTTTTCAGCCGCTTCCGAAGCCGCCGCGGTGAGCGTGAGCAGGGTCATGCGGCCGCGGCCCGCTCCTCGAGCGCCGCAATCGCGGCGTCGAAGGGCAGCAGGATCGCGCCGTGTCTCGCGGGATAATCACGCGCCGGCGCAAGCAGGTCAAAGCCCGGCCAGTCGGGCTGGCCGCCCGTGCCCCCGAACCAGCCCGCGATCGCGGCGCGCGCATCGCGCAGATCGGCAAGGCTGCGTCCCCGCGCATGGCGCGCCAGCAGCGCCGCCGACGCCTGCCCCAGCGCGCACGCCTCGACATGCATGCCGACATGGGTGACACGGCCGGCGTCATCGGTGTCGAGGTCGAGGATGATGGCACTGCCGCACAGCGGTGCGCGCTTGCTCACCCGGAAACGCGCATCGGGATTTGGCAGATGTTCGGCGGTCGCGACCGCCAGCGCCAGAATATCGCGATTATAGAGCGGCGCACTCATGGCTTGTCTTTGCCGGCTTCAGCTTCGGCCTCGCGCGCTTCGGCGCGGCGATCGGCGATCACCTTGCTCATCGCGGTGCTGGTGGCGTTCAGCGCCGGATAGGTGCGGCTGTCGGTTATCCACGCCGGACGCTGCGCATTGCCATAGCCGATGTCGTAAAGCAGCGAGACGAGCATGAAACCGATCGAGGCGATCAGCAGGCCTTTGACGGCGCCGAACCCAGCGCCCAGCCCACGGTCGAAACCGCCGACCAGCGATGCGCGGCTGCGCTGTCCCATGGCGCGCGATCCCCATTTGGCAAATGCGAACACGCCGCCGAAGAGCAGGACGAAAGCGAGCGCCGCAGCGCCGCCTTCGGTCCCGACCCAGCCCGCGAGCAGGTCGGTCACCAGCGGGTGAAAAAACCGCACCGCCGCAATCGCCAGGACCCAGGCGAGCAGCGTCGTCAGTTCCTGCACGAGGCCGCGCGAAAAACCGAGTACCGCGCCGCCGCCAACCAGCACCAGCACGACGATATCCAGAGCCGTCAAACTTCCCATTTTGCGGTCGCTAGTCGCGACCGAGCATCAGGTCAACGAGTTCGCCGAGGCGTTCGAAACCGGTGACCGAGATCCCGCCGACCGCTTTCATGCCCTTCGGCCCCCAACCGCGCGAGAAACCAAGCTTCGCCGCCTCACGCAGCCGCAGCCCATCGTGCGAAACCTGCCGCACTTCGCCCGACAGCGACAATTCCCCGAACACGATGGCGTCGGCGGGCACCGGACGTTCGCTGAACGCCGATATCAGCGCCGCCGCGACCGCCAGATCGGCGGCGGGATCGGTCAACCGGTAACCGCCCGCGATGTTGAGATAGACCTCAGCGGCGCCCATTTGCAGCCCGCAGCGCGCTTCGAGGACGGCGAGCACCATCGCGAGCCGCCCGCTGTCCCAGCCAACCACCGCTCTCCGGGGAGTCGCGCCGCTCGCCAGCCGCACGGTCAGCGCCTGCACCTCGACCAGCACCGGCCGTGTGCCTTCCAGCGCCGGAAACACCACCGAACCCGGCACGTCGCGGCTGCGATCGGTCAGGAACAGGCTCGACGGGTTCGAAACCTCGCCCAGCCCTTCTTCGCCCATCGCGAAGACGCCGATTTCGTCGGTGCCGCCAAAGCGGTTCTTCACCGCGCGCAGGATACGATATTGATGGCTGCGCTCGCCCTCGAACGCCAGCACGGTGTCGACCATATGTTCGAGCACGCGCGGTCCCGCGATCGTCCCGTCTTTGGTGACATGACCGACGAGCACGATCGCGGCGTCGCTATCCTTGGCATAGCGGATCAGCTCCTGCGCACTCGCGCGGACCTGGCTCACTGTCCCCGGCGCACTGTCGATCAGGTCGCTGTGCATCGTCTGGATCGAATCGATCACGACGAAATCGGCGGTCTGCCGGTCGAGCGTCGCAAGGATATCGCGCACCGACGTCGCGCTCGCCAGCGCGACCGGCGCGTTGCCGAGCCCCAGCCGCTGCGCGCGCAGCCGCACCTGCGCCGCCGCTTCCTCGCCGCTGATATAAACGACCGACTTGCCCGCCTGCGCTAGCCGCCCTGCCGCCTGCAGCAAAAGCGTCGACTTGCCGATCCCCGGATCGCCGCCGATCAGCGTCGCCGACCCGGCAACGAACCCGCCACCCAGCGCGCGGTCGAACTCCGCAATTCCGCACAGCATCCGCTCAGGCATCTTGCTCTCGGCATCGAGCGATTCGAGTGCGATCGTGCGCCCGCCCTTGCTCAGGTCGTGCTTTGCCGAAAAGACCGTTTCGCCAGCCTCCTCGACCAGCGTGTTCCACTCGCCGCAATCGGCGCACTGCCCCTGCCAGCGATAGGTGGCGGAACCGCAATTCTGGCAGACATATTGACGTTTCGCTTTGGCCATAGCTCGCGCTTAATAGGAACAAAGAAAGAACTCCAGTGCTTTCCTTGTTCGTCATGCCGAACTCGATCCGACGTTCATCACCGCCCGGTCGTCATGGACCCCGGATCAAGTCGAACGAGCCACGAGTCTCGTTCGAGGGTGACGAAAGACGGTGAGGACGGTTCAGTTTTCTCCGCCGTTGCTCTAGGGCGATGGCCAACCCGAATCACCTTCCCACAGGAAAGCCCCGCGCCATGAAATTCTTCGCCGACACCGCCGAAATCGCCGACATCCAGGAACTCGCCGCGACCGGCCTGCTCGACGGGGTCACCACCAACCCGTCGCTGATCGCCAAGTCGGGCCGCGATTTCAAGGAAGTGACGAAGGAAATCTGCGCGTTGACCACCGGCCCCGTATCGGCCGAAGTCGTCGCGCTCGACCATGCGACGATGATGAAAGAGGCCGAGATCCTCCGCAAGATCGCGCCGAATGTCTGCATCAAGGTGCCGCTGACGATTGACGGGCTCAAGACCTGCAAGGCGCTGACCAGCGACGGCACCATGGTCAATGTCACGCTCTGCTTCTCGGCAGCGCAGGCGCTGCTCGCGGCGAAGGCCGGCGCGACCTTCGTCTCGCCCTTCGTCGGCCGTCACGACGACAATGGCTTCGACGGGATGCAGCTGATCTCCGATATCCGTCTGATCTACGACAATTACGGCTATGAAACCGAAATTCTCGTCGCGAGTGTGCGCCACGGCATCCATGTGCTCGAGGCCGCCAAGATCGGCGCCGACGTGATGACCGCACCACCGTCGGTGATCAAGGGGCTGTTCAAGCATATCCTGACCGAAAAGGGCATCGAAGGCTTCCTCGCCGACTGGGCAAAGACCGGCCAGTCGATCTGATAAAACTTCCTCCCTGTGGCACAGCCATGGGGAGGTGGCAGCGCGCAGCGCTGACGGAGGGGCCAAGGCGCGAACGTCCCCGCCCCTCCGCCATCCTGCGGACGGTCCCCCTCCCCATCGCCGCGCGACAGGGAGGATTACAGTTGACGTAAACGTCAACCAACCGCGATACTCCCGCCAAAGGGAGAGATTCGCGATGACCGACACCACCATCCTCACCGAACGCCGCGGCCATATATTGATCGTCACGATCAACCGGCCCGAGGCGCGCAATGCGGTCAATGCCGCGGTCCACATCGGCATCGGCATCGCGCTCGAAGAAGCCGAAGCAGACCCTGAAATCCGCGTCGTCTTGATCACCGGCGCGGGTGACAAAAGCTTCTGTGCGGGCGCAGATCTCGTCGCGCTCTCTCGCGGCGAAAGCCTCTATCCCGACGATCCGGCGCAGCAGGCGTGGGGTTTTGCCGGCATGGTGTCGCACCCGATCTCGAAGCCGATCATCGCTGCGGTCAACGGCTTCGCTTTTGGCGGCGGCTGCGAGATCGCGCTGATGAGCGACATCATCATCGCCGCCGACCATGCGCAATTCGGGCTGCCCGAGGTCAAGGTCGGACTGTTCGCCGCGGCGGGCGGCGCGTTCCGCCTCGCCCAGCAACTGCCGCGCAAGCTCGCGATGGAATATATGCTGACCGGCGACCCGATCCCCGCGGCGCGCGCCGCCGAGTTCGGGCTCGTCAACCATGTCGTCCCGCTCGCCGACCTGCTGCCCACCGCGATCGCACTCGCCGAAAAGATCGCCGCCAACGCGCCGCTGTCGGTGCAGGCGTCGAAACGCGTCGCGCTTGGCATCGACGACGGCCGCATCGCCGCCGACGCGCCCTATTGGGAGCATAACACCCGTGAGCGCGGCGTATTGATGCGCAGCGAAGACGCCCGCGAAGGCCCGCTCGCCTTCGCACAGAAGCGCAAGCCCGAGTGGAAAGCCCGCTGACATGACGATGACCGACCCTGAGCGTATTCCCGTCATCATCGGCGTCGGCCAGATTAACGACAGGCCAGAAGACCCCGATCAGGGACTGGATTCGCTCGGGCTGATGGTCGCGGCGTTGAAGGTCGCAGCAGAAGATGCGGGCGTATCGCTGGCTGAAATCGACAGCCTCGCGATCGTCGACCAGATCAGCTTCCACAGCCTCGGCAAGCTGTGCGATCCGCTCGCCGCCGCGATCGGCGCCACCCCCGCGATCAACTATCAATCGGCGGCCCCCCATGGTGACACCCCGGTGCGCCTGCTCAACGAGGCCGCGAACCGCATAGGCGCGGGCGAGGTCAAACTCGCCGCGATCGTCGGCGCCGAGGCGCTGCGCACCGCCGCCGGCCGTGCCGCCAAAGCCGCGAGCGGTGAGGACAAAAGCTATAACGCGATCCGCAAGGTCGCGACGCGGCGCGAGCCGAACTATGCGCAAGCCCACGGCCTCGCCGCGCCGGTCGACGTCTATCCGCTTTACGAGAATGCAACGCGCGCCGCGTGGAACCAGAGCCTTAAAGAAGCGCAATTCGAAAGCGCCGAAATCTGGTCGCGCTTTTCCGAAGTCGCTGCCGCGAACGACGGCGCGTGGATCCGCAAGCCCGCCTCGCCCGAGGACATCCTCAGGGTCGACGAGCGCAACCGGCCGATCGCCTTCCCCTATTCGAAGCTGATGGTCGCCAATTCGTCGGTCAATCAGGGGGCGGGCTTTATCGTCGCCAGCCTCGCCGAAGCGCGCCGCCGCGGGATCGCCGAAGACCGGCTGATCTACGTGGGCATGGGCGCCGCGGCGAAGGAGCCCGCCAGCATACTCCACCGCGACCGTTACGACGGCAGCGTCAGCATGGAGACGTCGATCGCGCGCACGCTCGAACTCAATGATATGGCCGCCGGCGATTTGGATTTCGTCGAACTCTACAGCTGCTTTCCCTGTGTGCCCAAAATGGCGCGGCGTATCCTCGGCTGGCCGTGGGATCGCCCCGCGACGGTGTTCGGCGGCCTCACCTTTGGCGGCGGCCCGATCGCCAATTATATGAGCCATGCCATCGTCTCGATGGTCGACAAACTGCGCGGCGAAGGCCGTTATGGTTTCCTGTTCGCCAACGGCGGCTTCGCGACCGACAATCATTGCATCATATTGGGAAGCCAGCCGATCGCGGCGGCAAGTTTCCCGCAGGATTTCGACTATCAGGCCGAAGCCGAGGCGAAGCGCGGCCCGGTGCCCGGCCTGGTCGAGGATTATGCGGGTCCGGCGACGATCGAAAGCTATACGATATTCTACGGACGCGACGGCGCGCCGAAGGCCGGCGTTGTCGTGGCGCGCACGCCCGCGGGGGATCGTACGCTGGCACATGTCGATGTCGGCGATGCCGCGATGCTGGCGTTTCTGACCGACGGCACGACGGAACCTGTCGGAACGGGAGGACAGATCGTCGCGCTCGAAGACGGCTTCGGCTGGCGCGCAGCCTGATCTCCCCTCCCGCAAACGAGGGGAACAGGTCAAATGTCGAACGAAACCCCCTGCGCCAGCGGCAGCGCGTCCGAGTAATTCAGCGTGTTCGTCGCGCGCCGCATATAAGCCTTCCAGCTGTCTGACCCCGACTCGCGTCCGCCCCCCGTTTCCTTCTCGCCGCCGAACGCGCCGCCGATCTCGGCGCCCGAGGTGCCGAGATTGACGTTGGCGATCCCGCAGTCGCTCGCGACCAGAAACCGTTCGGCTTCGCGCATGTCGGTGGTGAAGATCGCCGACGACAGGCCGGCGGCGACGTCATTGTGCAGGCCGATCGCCGCATCGAGGTCGTAGTAGCGCATGACGTACAGGATCGGCGCAAAGGTTTCTTCGAGCACCAGGCCAATCTGCCCCGGCATTTCGACCAGCGCGGGCTTCACATAAAAGCTGGCCCCCGCACCGACCCGCTCGCCGCCATGAACGACGCCGCCCGCACCCTTGGCGGCGATCAACGCCGCTTGCATCGCCTCATAGGCCGCACGGTCGATCAGCGGTCCGACGAGCACCTCGCCGTCCAGCGGGTTGCCGATCGCAACGCTCGCATAGGCCGCCTTCAGCTTGGCGACGAAGCCATCGTAAATGCTGTCGTGCACGAACAATCGCCGCGTCGTGGTGCACCGCTGCCCCGCGGTCCCCATCGCCCCGAACGCCACCCCGCGCAGCGCAAGCTCCAGATCGGCCGAGGGCCCGACGATCGCGCCATTGTTGCCGCCAAGCTCGAGGATCGCGCGCGCAAAACGCTGCGCCAACCGCGGCGCCACCGCGCGTCCCATCCTTGTCGACCCGGTCGCCGACACCAGCGCGACGCGCCTGTCGTCGACCAGTGCCTCGCCGACTTCGCGCCCGCCGATCAGCAATTGCGACAGCCCTTCGGGCGCATCGCCGAACCGCGCCACCGCCCGTGTGAAAATCGCCTGGACGCCCAGCGCCGTCAGCGGCGTCTTTTCGGAAGGCTTCCACATGACGCTGTTACCGCAAACGAGTGCCAGCGCCGCATTCCACGCCCACACCGCAACCGGGAAGTTGAACGCCGAAATGACCCCGACAGGTCCAAGCGGGTGCCAGACCTCCATCATTCGGTGCCCCGGCCGTTCGGTTGCGATGGTGAGGCCGTAAAGCTGGCGCGAAAGCCCGACCGCAAAGTCGCAGATGTCGATCATCTCCTGCACTTCACCCGCGCCCTCGGACGGGATTTTTCCGGCCTCGATCGTTACCAGCTTGGCCAGATCGTCCTTCGCCGCGCGCAATTCCTCGCCCCACAACCGCACCAGCTCGCCGCGCCGCGGCGCGGGTATCTGGCGCCAGGCGCGGAAAGCCGCACTCGCCCGATCGATCGTTTCGTCGATCGCCGCCGCGTCTGCGACCCGCACCATGCCCAGCTGCTCGCCGGTCAGCGGCGTTGCCGACGGCATCGACCCCTCGGTCCACAGCGCGCGGTCGACGCCCAGCCTGTCGAGAAGCGCGCCGGTCTCCTGGCCCAGTTGAACCATCGTCTGTCCCTTCATAAACGCCTTCGCGCCTTGCAACTTGTGGCTCGCGGGTTATCGCAGCGGGCGAACAATGCAAACCCGAATGGGAGAGTCGCCCGTGTCTGAACTGCAGCCATCCGAATTGCCGCCGTCCGAGCCCTTTGTTGCCGTTCCGGCCGATGCCGCGGCGAACACGCATTGCAGCGCCGCCGATTATGATCGGCTCTATGCGCAGAGCATCGCCGATCCCGACGCCTTCTGGGCAGAACAGGCGAAACGCATCGACTGGATCACCCCGCCGACAAAGATCGGCAACTGGTCCTATGATCCGGTCGAGATCAAATGGTATGAGGATGGCGTCCTCAACCTCTGCCACAACGCCGTCGACCGCCATGTCGCCGCGGGTCACGGCGACCGCACCGCGATCATCTTCGAACCCGACGCCCCCGACGGCGAAACGCGCACGATCAGCTACGCCGCGCTGCTCGCCGACGTCATCCGCTTCGCGAACACGCTGAAGAAAATGGGCGTCCAAAAGGGCGACCGCGTCACCATCTATATGCCGATGATCCCCGAAGGCGCGGTCGCGATGCTCGCCTGCGCGCGGATCGGCGCGGTCCACAGCGTCGTCTTCGGCGGCTTCTCGCCCGAGGCGATCCACGGCCGGATCGAGGATTGCGCGAGCGACTGGGTGATCTGCGCCGACGAAGGTCTGCGCGGCGGCAAGCATGTGCCGCTGAAAGCCAATGTCGACAAGGCACTCGAGCGTGTCGATGTGAAGGCGGTGCTCGTTATCGCGCACACCGGCGGCGATGTCGCGATGAAGGAAGGGCGCGACCATTGGTACGACGCGCTCTCGGCCGATGTCGGCAACACCTGCCCGTGCGAGCCGATGAATGCCGAAGACCCGCTGTTCATCCTCTACACCTCGGGCTCGACCGGCAAGCCCAAGGGTGTGCTCCACACCGTCGGCGGCTACAGCGTGTGGACAGCCAGCACCTTCTATTATGGCTTCGACTATCGCCCCGGCGAAATCTTCTGGTGCAGCGCCGACATCGGCTGGGTCACCGGCCACTCCTATGTCGTCTATGGCCCGCTCCAGAATGGCGCGACGACCTTAATGTTCGAGGGTGTGCCCAATTATCCTGATCACGACCGTTTCTGGCAGGTCGTCGACAAGCATCGCGTCAACATCCTCTATACCGCCCCGACCGCGATCCGCGCGCTGATGCGCGAGGGCGACGATTATGTGACGCGCCACGACCTCAGCTCGATCCGCCTGCTCGGCAGCGTCGGCGAGCCCATCAATCCCGAGGCGTGGCGCTGGTATCACCAGCTCGTCGGCAAGGGCCGCGTTCCGGTGATCGACACATGGTGGCAGACCGAAACCGGCGGGATCATGATCACCACCCTTCCCGGCGCGCATCCGATGCAGCCGGGCAGCGCAGGGCGCCCCTTCTTCGGCATCCGCCCTGAGCTCGTCGATGCCGAGGGCGCCGTGCTCGTCAATGAACAGACCGGTGGCGCGGCCGAAGGCAATCTGTGCATTACGCACAGCTGGCCGGGTCAGGCGCGGACCATCTACGGCGACCATGGCCGTTTTGCCGAGACCTATTTCTCGACCTACAAGGGCAAATATTTCACCGGCGACGGCTGCCGCCGCGATGCCGATGGCTATTGGCGGATCACCGGGCGCGTCGACGATGTCATCAACGTCTCAGGGCACCGCATGGGCACTGCCGAGGTCGAAAGCGCGCTCGTGCTGCACGATCTTGTCGCCGAGGCGGCGGTCGTCGGTTTCCCGCACGACATCAAGGGTCAGGGCATCTACGCCTATGTGACGCTCAATGCGGGGGTCGAGCCGACCGACGAGGTCGCCGCGGCGCTGAAACAGCAGGTGCGTACCGAGATCGGCCCGATCGCGACCCCCGACCATATCCACCTGACGCCGGGCCTGCCGAAGACCCGCTCGGGCAAGATCATGCGCCGCATCCTTCGCAAGATTGCGGAGAATGATTTCGGGTCGCTGGGCGATACGTCGACGCTTGCCGATCCGGGCCTGGTCGACGGATTGATCGAAGGGCGGAAGAACCGGTAACGCACCCCTTCCCCCTCGATGGGGGAAGGATACGCAGCCTTGCCACGAATGTGGCTAGGCGAAGTTGGATGGGGGTGAGGGTGCGTCCATGCACCGTCACTTCAGGACGACACCACACCCCTACCGCTGCAACTAGCCAGCAAGCTGGCAAGTTTCGCTGCCTCCCCCATCAAGGGGGAGGTGGTTGATGGCTCGATGGCATCCTATTCCGCCAGCGCCTCGCACAAGCGATCAGTCGCGAGCGCAATCCGCGATTCCGCCGTATCGCGATTGGCAGGACTGTTCTGAACCCCGCGGGTTTCGGTGTTAAACGCCAGCAGGCT
This sequence comes from Sphingopyxis sp. Soil_C_28, assembly GCF_057657055.1. Lineage (NCBI taxonomy): Bacteria > Pseudomonadati > Pseudomonadota > Alphaproteobacteria > Sphingomonadales > Sphingopyxidaceae > Sphingopyxis > Sphingopyxis sp. Soil_C_28. The sequence goes on along the minus strand of NZ_JBDGJE010000002.1, from coordinate 821,694 downwards.
CCCGACCCCTTGCCCGGGACAAAAGCTCAGATAAGCCCGAAAGCCGTTCTGGTCGCCATTGTGCCCGACGAACCGCACCGCGGCGCGGCGGTCAATGAAGAAGGACAGACCGCTCTCGGTCGTCTTCGACATCCGGCCCTGCGTGAAGTCCTCACCCGCCGAAATCTGCGGCACCCACATTTCCTCAAGTGACGACCGCTTCAGCACCAGGTCGAATTCGGGCTGGCGCGCCGGATCGCCAAGCAGGAACACCGCATATTTGGCCATATCGGGCATCGGGGCGTTGAGCCCGCCGTTCGATACCGTCACCCCGGTATCGACATCGAACGGCGCGGCGACCCGCCGGCCATCCTTGATGGTATAGCTGTGCGACCGGTGCGCCAGCAGATGCGGCGGTGTGCGGTCGAAATAGCTGGCGTGCATCGCCAGCGGCTTCAGGATATATTTGTCGACATAGACTTCATAATCTTCGCCCGACAGACGCTCGATGACCTGGCCCAGATAGACGATGCCGGGATTAGAATAGCCAAAGCGCGTGCCGGGTTTGAACTCGACCTGCGTATAAGGCAGCATCGCCGCGAGCTGCGGCCAACCCTTCGGCTCGAACGGCTGCCAGTCATGGTCGCGCCACGGCCACGTCCCGCTGCGAAATCCCGCGCTGTGGCTCATCAGCTGGCGCAGCGTGATCGCGCCCGTGTCGCCATAAGGGTTATGCACGGCCGCCAGTTCCGGAACATACCGGACGATCGGATCGTCGAGCGAAAGCAGACCGCGATCGCGCAATTGCATGATCGCGATCCCCGTCATCGTCTTGGTGATCGACGCCCAATGATAGATCGTCCGGGCATCGACCGGAACATGCGCATCGGCATCCTGCTCGCCCAGATGATCGGCGGCGACGGTCTGCCCATCACGCACCACATAAAAACTGCTGCCGACGATGCCCGACCGGCTCAATTCGGCCCGGTGCAGTTCGCGAAAATCGCGCAGCGCCGTATCGAAGCCCGACTCTTCCGCCGCGGCCGGGCTGGCCATCAAAAACAGTGCGACAGCAAACCAGCGCGACATGGCGACCCTTTCGCATACATTAGCGGGACCGCCCCGAGGACGATCAGAAATGAAAGTCGGGCAACTCGGCCAAGGCGATCCCCAGCGCTTCGGCCCAACCGTCGGCGACGCTCTCGAAATAGGGATCATTCCGCTCGAAACGCCGTTCACGCACCGTCGTATAATCGTCGCGCTCATGGATCTTGAGGTCGATCGGCAAGTCGACGCCGGCGTTCGCGCGGATCGTCGAATCGAACGAAACGCACAGCAGCTTCACCGCATCCTCGAACGACATCGCAGGATCGTACGAGCGCACGATGATCGGCCGGCCGTATTTGGTCTCGCCGATCTGGAAGAAAGGGTTGTCCTCGCCCGCCTCGATGAAATTGCCTTCGGGATAGATCAGGAACAGCCGCGGTTCAGCACCCTTGATCTGCCCGCCGATGATCAGCGAGGCGCGGAACAGCGACTCCGCCGCCGGCCCCTCGGGATTGTGGCGCATCACGATGTTGCGCAGCGTTTCGCCGACCAGCGTCGCAATCTGGAACATCGACGGCGCTTCGAGGATCGACGGGTGGCGGTCTTCGGGCGCCTTGGTGCGTTCGTCGAGCAGGCTGACGACCGCCTGCGTCGTTGCCAGATTGCCCGCCGACATCAAGGTGATCACGCGCTCGCCCGGCACGTGCCAGCTGCGCATTTTGCGGACCTGGGCGATGTCGTCGACACCCGCGTTGGTGCGGGTGTCCGACATGAACACCAGCCCTTTGTTCAAACGCATGCCTACGCAATAAGTCATCGAATCCCGTTTCCCCGCCCCGGAAAGTCCTGATCGTCCAGTCCGCTTATTGCTGGACCTGCAATTGAACAACCAGATTTTCCCGCGCTGCGCCATAGCGCATGCCGCGAACAGGGGCGGCATCGCGGTAATCGAGCCCCGTCGCGACGCGGATATAACGCTGGTCGGGCGAATGGCCGTTGCTGACGTCGAAGCCGATCCAGCCGATATGGTCGAAATGCGCCTCCGCCCACGCATGGGTCGCGTCCTGCTGCGTCCGGTCGTTCATCATCAGATAGCCCGAGACATAGCGCGCCGGGTGCCCGAGGTGGCGCATCGCGGCGATGAAGATATGGGCATGGTCCTGACACACCCCGCCCTCGCTGCCCAGCGCCTGTTCAGCCGTCGTTTCGGCATCGGTAAAGCCGATCCGGTACGCCAGCCGGTCGATGATCAGCGCCGACAAAGCATGCGCGCGCTCGATCTCGCTCGCATGGTCGCGGCCGAGCTGCGCGGTCAGCGCGCGCACCTGCCGCCCAACGCGCGTCAACGGCGTTGGGCGCAGGAAGGTCCACAGCGGCATCGCACCACGGTGCGGCCCGATCACGCCGTCCCAGGTTTCGAGTTCGATCGCGCCGTGGCAGCGGATGACGAGCTCGGTCGTCCCGCCATGCACCGCGATCAGATCGACGCCATTGCCGTGATGATCGGTGTAATGCAGTTGCTGCGCCCCGCCCTCGATGTCGATCGCCCAGTCGAGGATGCGCTGCTGCCCCGGCCGGTCCTTCGGCGTCAGTTTGAGCTGCTGCAGCGCATAGCTGACCGGCGCATCATATTGATAGCGGGTGGTGTGTTCGACGCGCAGTTTCATGTCATTCCACAAACCGGTAGTCGCGCTCGATCTGCCGCGCGAGCGCGGCGTTGGCGCGAAGGAAAGAGGTCACATATTGGTGCAGCCCGCCATCGAAGATCGACTGGATCGGCCCGGCGAGCTTTTCGTGAGCGAGGCTGTGCGCCAGCCGCCACGCCTCGGTCTCCTCGCCATAATGGCGTTGGAGCTGCGCCAGATTATCCTCCATCCGGTCGCCGCAAAAGGCGAGGCTGCGCGGCATCTGTTTATAGAGGATCAGGAATTCGGCGATCTTCAGCGCGCTGATCTCCGCCCCGTACAGCCAGCGATAGGCGCGGTGCGCAGATACTGATCGCAGGATCGTCTCCCACTGCACATTGTCGATCGTCGTGCCGATATGCGCGACCGACGGCAGCAGCAGATAATATTTGACGTCGAGGATGCGCGCGGTGTTGTCGGCGCGTTCCAGAAAGGTACCGAGCTGCACAAAATTATATCCGTCATTGCGCAGCATCGTGCCGTTTAGCGATCCCCGAACATAGGCACTTTGCTGGCGGATCGTCGCGAGCACGTCGGGCAGATCATCCTCGCGCACCGGCCGCTTGAGCAGCGCGACGAGCGTCATCCAGCTGGTGTTGACCGCCTCCCATGTCTCGCGGGTCAGCGCGGTGCGCGCGGTGCGCGCATTGTCGCGCGCCAGCTTGATAACCGAAAGGATGCTCGACGGGTTCGCCGAATCGCGGAGCAAAAAGTCGATCACGCGCGCCGAGCTATAATCGCCGTGCGCAGCCTTGAACGCCTGGTTGACCCCAGCGGTGACGAGCACCGATTTCCATTCGGCGGCCGCGGTGCTCGAGCGGGTCAGCGCGATGCGAAAGCCCGCGTCGATCAGTCGCGCATTATTCTCGCTCCGTTCAAGGTAGCGCGCCATCCAGAAGAGGCTGCCCGCGGTCTTGCCCAGCATCAGTCTTCCAATACCCAGGTGTCTTTGGTGCCGCCGCCCTGACTGCTGTTCACGACCAGCGACCCCTTGGTCATTGCAACGCGGGTCAGTCCCCCCGGGGTGATCGTGATCCCCTGCGGCGACATCAACACGAAGGGGCGGAGGTCGACATGACGCGGCGCCAGCCCTTTCTTCGTGAAGATCGGCACGGTCGACAGCGACAGCGTCGGCTGCGCGATATAATTGCCCGGGTTCGCTTCCAGCTTGGCGCCGAACGCCGCGAGTTCCTTCTTGCTCGCCGCGGGACCGACGAGCATCCCGTAACCGCCCGACCCATGGACTTCCTTGACCACCAGCTCGGGAAGCCGATCGAGCACCTCGCGCAGATGCTCGGGGTCCGAGCAGCGCCACGTCGGCACATTCGGCAGCAACGCCTTTTCGCCCGTATAAAATTCGATGATGTCGGGCATGTAGCTGTAGAGCGCCTTGTCGTCGGCGATGCCGGTGCCCGGCGCGTTGGCGATGGTGATGCCACCAGCGCGATAGACGTCCCAGATGCCCGGCACGCCCAGCATCGAATCGGGACGGAAGTTCAGCGGATCGAGGAAATCGTCGTCGACGCGGCGATAGATGACGTCGATCGCCTTATATCCCTGCGTCGTGCGCATCGCGACGCGCCCGTCGACTACGCGCAGGTCATGCCCCTCGACCAGCTCGGCGCCCATATGGTCGGCGAGGAAGCTGTGTTCGTAATAGGCGCTGTTGTGGATGCCCGGCGTCAGCACCGCGACGGTCGGCGTGCCGCCGCACGCGGGTGGCGCGCACGCCGCGAGCGATTTCAGCAGGTTGATCGGATAGTCGCTGACCTCGCGCACCGGCACTTTCGCGAACAGCTCGGGAAACATCTGGAGCATCGTCTCGCGGTTTTCGAGCATGTACGACACGCCCGACGGGGTGCGCGCATTATCCTCGAGCACATAAAATTCATTGGCCCCGGTGCGCACGATGTCGGTACCGCTGATGTGCGTATAGATGCCGCCGGGCGGATCGAGCCCCATCATCATCGGCAGAAAGGCGACGTTGCCCGCGATCAGCTCGGTCGGGACGCGCCCCGCGCGCAGGATCTCCTGCCGGTGATAGATATCGTAAAGGAAGGCGTTAAGCGCGCGCACGCGCTGTTCGATGCCGCGCGACAGGCGGCGCCATTCGCTGGCGGAGATGATACGCGGCACGACGTCGAACGGGATCAACCGCTCGTCGGCGTCGGCAGCGCCATAGACGTTGAAGGTGATCCCGGTGGTGCGGAACAGCGCTTCGGCTTGCTGCGCCTTGTGCTGGATGCGCGCTGCTTCCTCGGCCTCGAACCACCCGCAATAATCTTGATAGGGCGACCGGGTTTCGCCCTCATGGCTCGTCATTTCATCGAAAAAGGAAATGCGCCTACCCTTTCCACGCAACATGCCAACTTCTACCACGCGCCCGACGTATTCGGCCTGCGCGGCGCATCCTGTTCCAGCTGCTGCGTCACTTGCCGACTGCTTGGCCGTCAAGCTTATGCACGCGATGCTAATCGCGCCCGCGCGGCTTGGCAAGCGGGCTCGTGAAGCACGGTGTTACCGTAACATCAAGGACTTGCCGCGCGCCCGAAGGCGCGCGGCAGCGCGTCAGATCGCACCGTGGCAGTGCTTATACTTACGGCCCGACCCGCACGGGCACGGCGCATTGCGGCTGATGTCGAGCGCCGCATAGGGATTCTCGCCATCGGGCAGGTCGGGGCGCGGGATCTGCATAGGCGGCAGCGTATTGGCAATCACGCCCAGATCGCCGCCGTCGATGTCGGCGCTGTTGTCCTCGCCCGTGAACGGGTCGATGTGCGTCGTCAGGAAGTCGGGCAGATCGGGCAGCGGCATCGCTTCGGGCTCTTCGAAGCGCAGGTCGATGCGCGCGACGGTGCGCGTCACATCCTCGCGGATATTCGACAACATGCGCTCGAACAGGGCAAAGGCTTCCTGCTTATATTCGTTGATCGGCTGCTTTTGCGCATAGGCGCGCAGGAACACGACCTGGCGCAGCGCGTCGAGCGTAGCGAGATGCTCTTTCCAATGATGGTCGAGCGTCTGGAGCAGCACCGATTTCTCGATACCCTTCCACGTCTCCTCATCGACCAGTGCCGCCTTTTCGGCCGCGACCGCATCGGCCAGCGCCTGAATGCGCTCCTCGAACATTTCGGCGTCGACCGCATCCTCTTCCATCCATGCGTCGATCGGGGGCGACAGGTCGAGGATATTCTCCACCCGCTCCTTCATCTGCTCGATGTTCCACTGCTCGGGATAGCTTCCCGGCGGGCACGCGTCGGCGACGATCGCGTTCACCGTCTCGGCGCGCATCGCCAGCATCACCTCGTCGACGGTCTCGCTGTCGATGATCTCTCCGCGTTGTTCATAGATGACCTTGCGCTGGTCGTTCATGACGTTGTCATATTCGACGACCTGTTTGCGGATGTCGTAATTGCGCGCTTCGACCTTCTTCTGCGCGGTCTCGATCGCCTTCGACAGCCACTTCGACCCGATCGCCTCGCCATCCTCCAGATTCTTGTTCATCATCTTCGAAAACAGCGTGTCGGGACCAAAGATGCGCAGCAGGTCGTCGTCGAGACAGAGGTAGAATTTCGACAGACCCGGATCGCCCTGACGCCCCGAACGGCCGCGCAGCTGATTGTCGATGCGGCGGCTTTCGTGGCGTTCGGTCGCGAGCACGAACAGCCCGCCCGAAGCCAGCACCGCCTCGCGTTCGGCGGCGACTTCGGCGTGGATACGCGCGATGCCGGCCTCGCGCTCGGAGCCGTCGGGCAAATCCTTCAACTCGTCGTCGATGCGGAATTCTTCGTTTCCGCCCAGTTTGATGTCGGTGCCGCGGCCCGCCATGTTCGTCGCGATCGTGACCGCTCCGGTGCGACCCGCCTGCGCGACGATATGCGCCTCGCTTTCATGGAAACGCGCGTTCAAAACGCTGTGCGGGACGTTTTCCTTTTCGAGGAAGGACGACAGGAGTTCGGACTTTTCGATCGACACGGTGCCGACGAGCACCGGCTGGCCGCGCTCGTTCGCTTCGCGGATCGTCTTGGCGATCGCACCGAACTTGTCGGTGATATTCTTGTAGAATTCATCCTCGTCGTCCTGCCGCGCGATCGGGCGATTGGTCGGGATGTTGACGACATTCATCTTGTAGATGTCGAAAAATTCGGCCGCTTCGGTCGCCGCGGTGCCCGTCATCCCCGAAAGCTTGGGGTACATGCGGAAATAATTCTGGAAGGTGATCGACGCGAGGGTCTGGTTCTCGGGCTCGATCTGCACGCCTTCCTTGGCCTCGACCGCCTGATGCAGGCCATCGGACCAGCGGCGCCCGTCCATCATGCGGCCGGTGAATTCGTCGATGATCACGACCTTGCCGTCCTTGACGATATAGTCGGTATCGATGCGGAACATCACGATGGCCTTCAGCGCCTGATTGACGTGATGGACGACCTGCGTGTTCTCGATGTCGTAGAGATTGTTGCCCTGAAGCAGCCCGGCATCTTCGAGCAGCCGCTCGACATGCTCGGTACCGTCTTCGGTCAGGTTGATCGACTTCGACTTTTCGTCCTTCTCATAATCATCCTCGGTCAGTTTGTGGACGACCTCGTTGACGCGGATATAGAGTTCGGACTTGTCGTCGGTCGGCCCCGAAATGATCAGCGGGGTACGCGCTTCGTCGATCAGGATCGAATCGACCTCGTCGACAATGCCGAAATTGAAGGTGCGATGGACCATCTGCTGACGGTCGAACTTCATATTGTCGCGCAGATAGTCAAAGCCGAGCTCGTTGTTCGTCGCGTAAGTGATGTCGCTGTTATACGCATCGCGGCGCTGCATCTCGTTGAGGTTCGGGACGATGATCCCGGTGGTCAGTCCCAGAAAACCATAGACGGTGCCCATCCATTCGGCATCGCGGCGGGCGAGATAGTCGTTGACGGTAACGACGTGAACGCCCTTGCCCTCGAGCGCGTTGAGGTAACAGGGCAGCGTCGCCATCAGCGTCTTGCCCTCACCCGTCGCCATCTCTGCGATTTCGCCGCGATGAAGGACGACGCCGCCGACCATCTGCACGTCGAAATGGCGCATACCCAGTGTACGGACCGCCGCCTCGCGCACCGTTGCAAAGGCTTCCGGAAGAATGTCGTCGAGCGTTTCGCCTACGGTCAGGCGATCGCGGAATTTCTGCGTCTGCGCCTGCAATGCGGCGTCATCGAGCGCCTGCATCGCGGGTTCGAAGGTGTTGATCTTGTCGACGATCTTGCGGATCGAGGCGACATAACGGTCGTTGGACGAGCCGAACAGGCTCTTGGCAAGGCCAGCAAACATGGATTTTCCCTCGGGATTAGAATGAAATGGCGCCGCTCAGCGCGACGCGGATATATGAAAAAGGCCCCACGATGAGGCGGCGCCCTCGAAAAGGCGCGGGACGTTCACGCTATTCGAGCGCGCGATCGCTGCCGGTGAGCAGGCCGGGAAGATGCGGCGGGGCCGCCTTGCGCGGCTTGCCACCGCCGCTCGCAACGCGCCGCGTCGGCGCGGTGGCCGTCGGACGGCGTTCAACCTCGCTGGTCTCCGCCTTGCCCGCCGTTTCGGCGAACATGACCAGAGCCCCCATCGCCGCCGGTACGGCAGGCGCGGCAACGGCCCGGTCGGCGGTAGCCAGACCGGTCAGTAATGCCAAAAGGGTCAGCAATAGCCGCAAGAATCGCCCCTCATACCGTTCGGAGCCCAGATTATTGCGCCCCGTTCCCTGAACATAGGGTGAAAGCCGCGCGACGTCTAGGGTCTGCAACGTGAATTCAGGGAACCACCTTAGGACGCGATATCGTCTATGGCGACTTCGATATTGACGCGATAGCGCCGCGCCAGCGGCTGGCCTTCCTTGTCGCGCGCGGGCTGATATGGCGCCATTCGCTGGATTTCGCGGCAGGGATCGGTCGCCCCCGCGTCTCCGCCGGCAAGGTCCGCGAGGCCTTCGACACGCCCCTGGCACGCGATGACCGCGCCATGCGCATCGACGGTATATGCGACCGTCATCTGCCCCGGGCTGGAGAATGGGAGCGGACCGGGCGCCGCGTCGGGAATGCTCCAACGCACGCGGTTGCTATATGTGCCGCCGACCGGTTTGCCGGCAGCGTCCTTGCCCGGCTGGAAACGCGCGCGCAGCATCGCCAGGTCGCACGTCGTCGTATCGAGGTCGACATGGCCGCTACTCGAAACAATCTCGCATTTTTGCACCTGGCCGGTCGCGTCATAGGTCAGGCGAAAGCCCGTCGTCCCCTCGCGCCGTTCGCGCATCGCGCGCGCCGGATACTCGCCGCGCGTCACCCAGGTCGCGGGATTGGTCGCGGGCGCACCGGGCTGCTCAAGCCCGGCGCGCTCTGCTGGCGGGGCTACTTTTTCTGGCGCCGCAAGCGCCGCCATCACGATCGTCAGCAACATCATCGGCGCTATTCCACCCCCGGGTTCAGGCCCTTCACCTCCAAAAGAAAGCTCTTGGGCTTTTTAAACAATTTGCTCTCGCGGTCGACCTTCAGCCCGGAAATTTCAGCCAACTCCATCACGAAATGAACGCAGTTATATTTGTTCAAGCTGTAGCTCGGCTGCTTGCGGTCACGCCATTCGGCGACCTTTGCCATCAGCCGCGCATAGGTTGCATCGTCGATCGTCACGTCGAACTGGCGATCGCTCTTGGCGATATAGTCGGGTTTCGAGGTCTGCACCTCGCCCCTCACCGATCCGAACAGGATCGCCGGGCTCACCGACGTTGCGGTAAAGCCGTAATTGGCGTCGACCACCTCGCCCGTCGCGTCGATCTTGCCCTTCAGCACGACGAAGGCATGCGGAAAACGGTCGCCGAAATCATGGCTGTAAAAACTGACGACCACCTCGGCACGCGCCGGGGCGGTCAGTCCGGCGCACAGGAGCAGCAGGGACAGGAGGATCAATCGTACGCCGCGGGTCATCGCCGCTCTCTTAGCCAGCGGCACTTCGATTTGCCAAGCCGCGATTGCCGCTTGACGTGAACGTCAGCTTCGCATCATGTCCCGCTGACATGAATGTAAGGAGAGGCCCTATGGCACGGAAGGCGATTTTCATCACCGGCGGCGGATCGGGCATCGGCCGCGCCGTTGCGCGCCATTTCGCCGGGCAAGGCTGGTTCGTCGGCATCGCCGACGTCAACACTGCCGGGATCGATGAAACCGCCGCCTTGCTTCCGGCGGGTGCCTCGTCGCGCCACGTCATGGACGTACGCGACCGCGACCAGTGGAACGCCGCACTCGACGTCTTCGCTTCGCAAAGCGGCGGCCGTCTCGACGTATTGTTCAACAACGCCGGCATCGGCACCGGCGGCCAGTTCGCCGACACGCCGCCGGCCGAAGCCGACCGGCTGATCGCGATCAATTTCGGCGGCGTCGTCAACGGCATCTATGCCGCGCTGCCGCTCCTCCGCGCGACCCCGGGATCGACGATCCTCAACACCGGATCGGCATCGGGATTCTACGGCGTCGCCGGTCTCGCCATCTACTCGGCAACCAAATTCGCAGTCCGCGGCCTGACCGAGGCGCTCGAAATCGAATTCGCCAAGCATGGCATCAAGGTGCGTTCGCTGATGCCCGGCTTCATCGACACGCCCTTGCTCGACCAGGTCAGCGCCGACAGCAACGAACCCGCGCGCAATCGCCTGTCACAAAGCGGGTTCGAGATTGTCCCGGTCGAGCGCGTCGCCGAGGCGGCGTGGGCTGCGGTTCACGGCAGCGAGGTGCACACTACGGTCGGCAAGATGGCCAAGCGGCTGTCACGCCTCGCGCGCTGGTTCCCCGGACTGATCGTCCGCCAGTCGAAGAAGATCGACGCTCTGGGTAATGCGGGGCACTGAGCCCTTCGAAGCGCAGGGTCCAAGTCCGCTTTTGGAAGCGGACGTTGCATAACCAAATTTCGTCATCCCGGATTTGATTCGGGATCCACTGCGGCGCTGAAGTCATGGACCCCGGATCCGGTCCGGGGTGGCGATGATGGACAGGTCTGCTTCTGGTCGTTCTCTGTCGATTATTTTGCCGGCCCGCAGGTCACCGACCCGCTGCCGACATTGCGCACGGTACAAACCGGCTTGCCGAGCACCACGGTCTTGCCGATTCCGCGCGAAGTGATCGCGGCGCTTTTGACCGCGCGCAATATGTGATCGCCCGCGCCTTCGCTGTCGCTGATCAATTCGTCGACGGTCAACGCGCCGGCATCAACCATGCCCGCGCCCGACAAGGTCATCTGCGCGTTTTTCGCGGCGCCGGCGAGGGTCATGGTGCCGTTGCCGATCATCGCGACCTGCAACCGATCGGCGCTGATCTGTCCGACGGTCAGCCGTCCGGGTCCGCGAATGCCGACCATCGCGCGCTGTCCCTTCAATTTGTCGATCTGTAGCGACCCCGCGCCCGCAAGCGTCGCCGAGCGCAGGTTGGCGGCATAGACACGAACCGTCACCGGCCCGCGCGGCCCGCGGCGCTTTTCGTCGCCCGCGAACTGACGTTCGCTGATCACCAGCCTGCCGCTAGCCGCTTCGACGCTCAGGCGGTCGAGCGCATCCTGCGGCCCGGTGGCGACGGCGCTGACGGGTGCCCGCGTCACGACCTCGACCGTCACATCGGCGGTCACGTCAATCGCCTCGAAACTGGTCAGGCCATATCGCTTCTCCGCCCCTGATGCGGAACCGGCGGCAAGCAGGGCGGCGGCCGCGATCGCGGCGCATCTGTGGACAAGCGTCATGGTGCCGCCTTACCCGCTTCGGGCAGGCGGCACCAGCATGGCATCATTTGCAGGTCGCGGTGCCCGAACCCATCTGACGCGTCGAACAGGTCGCCCCGCCGCCCAGCGTTACATCGCCCGATCCAAGGATGCGGATGTCGGCCTTGCCGGTCGCCTGCGCGTCGATATTGCCCGACCCGGTCACCGACACCTCCAGCGTCGTCGCAACCAGCCCTTCGGCATCGATATCGCCCGAACCCGTGACGCTGAGCTCGCCCGACCCGATTGCGCCGCCGCGAATCTCGATATCGCCCGATCCCGACACGGTGACGTCGGCACGTTTTCCGGTCAGCTTGGCCACCTTCAGGTCGCCCGATCCGGTCACCACCGCCTCGACCGCGTCGCCATCGACATTGTCGGCGTCGATCGTTCCCGACCCGGTCAGGCGCACCTTGGCCAACCTCGGAAGGGTAATCGCGATATCGATATCATCATCGTCGTCGTTGCTCGAAAGGCTAAAACCCTCACGCTTGCGACCGATCGACAGGTCTGGTCCGTCGAGCTTGATCTCGAGCCGGTCAAGCGCCTCCTTGCGTCCGCGCGCGGTGATCGAGAAGGCGTCGCCCTGACGGATGGTGACATCATCGGGACCCGCGACCTCGACAGCGGTGAAGCCGGTAAGGTCATAGGATTGGGTCGTTATCGGACCAACATGAGCCGGCGCGCCGGTTTCGCTTTTGCCTTGCTTGTCGCCGCCTTTGTGATCGGCGCCGTTGCACGCCGTTACCGTCAGCCCCAAAGCCAGCGGCAAAACCGCCATCGTCCAGTTACGCATTGCAAATCTCCTCTGTATTGCTCGCATAACACACATTCGCCGGACCTGTCCAGAGCGCCTGCCATCTTGTCGCCACCTTCGGCGCGCAGGGGGCGGGTTTCCTCTTCAACCAGCGAGCCAGACCATGAGCGTAGCCTTTCGCCGCGAGAGCGACGACGAGCACAAGGAACCCGAGTTCGAGCTGCCCATCGCGGTCGGCCCGAATCTCGTGACCCCGCGCGGGTTGCGTCTGCTCGGCGAGGAGGTCGCGCGGCTCGAAGGCGAAATTGCAGCGGCCGCCGACGAAGACGCGCGCAAGAAATTGCAGCGCCGCCTGCGCTATTTCCATACACGCCAATCCACGGCGGACGTCCAGGCACCGCCCGCCGACGGCAGCGTCGGCCTTGGCAGCCGCGTGACCTATTGCCTGAACAAGGCCGAAAAGACGATCACCATCGTCGGCGGTGACGAGGCCGACCCGGCGCTTGGGTTGATCGCCTTTTCCGCTCCGCTCGCCCGCGCGCTGATGGGCGCCGAGGCGGGCGAGGGCGTCGAATATCAGGACCGCGAGGACGCGATTACTATCCTTGCCGTCGAGACCGACCCGGAGACGCAGGCATGAAAGACAAGTTCGAACGCCACAAACAGCCGTGGACACCCGCCGAAATCGACAAGCTCCACACGCTTGCCAAGAAAGGCATGCCGCTGAAGTCGATCGCCAAAGCGCTCACCCGTAGCGAGGAATCGGTGAAGGCCCGGGCCAAGGCCGACAGCCTTCCGATCGCAAAGCTGCACTGAGCCATCATGTCAACCAATGAATTTGATGCCATCGTGCTGGGTGCCGGCGCGGCCGGGCTGATGTGCGCCGCGGTCGCGGGGCAGCGCGGCCGCCGCGTGCTGCTGCTCGATCATGCCGATCAGGTCGGCAAGAAAATCCTGATCTCGGGCGGCGGGCGCTGCAACTTCACCAATGTGAACACCGCGCCTGACCGATTCATCTCGGCGAACCCGCATTTCGCCAAATCGGCGCTCGCCCGCTACACGCCCGCCGACTTCATCGCGCTCGTGAACGCCTACGGCATTGCGCATCACGAAAAGACGCTCGGTCAGCTCTTCTGCGACGGATCGGCGAAGCAGATCGTGGCGATGCTGCTCGACGAAGCGGCAAAAGGCGGCGTCGATGTCCGTACCGGCCAGCCCGTGAGCGACGTCTCCCACGCAGACGGCAAATTCACCGTCCGGTTCGGCGACGCCAGCTTCACCGCTTCCAGTCTGGTCATCGCCACCGGCGGGCCGTCGATTCCCCAGATGGGCGCGACCGGCTTCGCTTATGATCTCGCGCGCCAGTTCGGATTGAAGGTCGTCGAGCCGCGCCCCGCGCTGGTCCCGCTGACATTAGGCGGCGACGATGTCCTGTTCCGCGAATTGTCGGGAATCGCCGCACCGGTCGAAGCGCGCGCGGGCAAGGCCGCCTTTCGCGAAGCCGCGCTGTTCACCCATCGCGGCCTCTCGGGGCCCGCGATCCTGCAGATCAGCAGCTATTGGCGCCACGGTGAACCCGTGACGATCGACCTCCTCCCCGATGCCCCGCAAGGCTGGCTTCTCGAGGCCAAGCGCACCCGGCCGCGCGCCACCGTGCGCGCCGCGCTGGGTGCCTTGCTTCCTGACCGCCTCGCCGAAACGCTCGCCGAACGCCTCGCGCTTCCCGGCGAACTCGCCGCCCAGACCGACCGCAAACTCGCCGACGCCGAGTCGCGCCTCGCACGCTGGACTTTCCACCCCAACGGCACCGAAGGCTTTGCCAAAGCCGAGGTCACAATCGGCGGAATCGCTACCGCCGGACTGTCGTCGCAAACAATGATGGCCAAAACCGTTCCAAACCTCTATGCGGTCGGCGAGGCCGTAGATGTCACAGGGTGGTTAGGCGGCTATAATTTTCAATGGGCCTGGGCTAGCGGACACGCTGCCGGACAGGTGATTTAAGCCCATTGAGCCCCTTTCTGTCGGCCTGTCACCGCACCGGTGACCGCCTAATCTATTGAGATAAAAATGCCTTTCGAAAATCTTTCCCCCGTCCTTTCGGACGCCCTTGTCGCGCGCGGCTATGAAGCGCTCACCCCCGTCCAGACGCAGGTCAGCGAAGATCAGGCCAAGGGCCGCGATCTGCTCGTTTCTGCGCAGACCGGGTCGGGCAAGACCGTCGCGTTCGGCCTCGCAATGGGCGACGAACTGCTCGAAGACGGCCGTATGCCCTACGCGACCTCGCCGCTGGCGCTGATCATCGCGCCGACGCGCGAACTCGCGTTGCAGGTCAGCCGCGAACTGAGCTGGCTTTACGCCAAGGCCGGCGCGCGCATCGCGACCTGCGTCGGCGGTATGGACGCCAGCAAGGAACGCCGCGCGTTGGGCCAGGGCGTGCAGATCGTTGTCGGCACCCCGGGCCGTCTGCGCGATCATCTCGAACGCGGCGCGCTCGACCTCTCAGCGCTGCGTGTCGCCGTCCTCGACGAAGCCGACGAAATGCTCGACATGGGCTTTCGCGACGACCTTGAGGAAATCCTCGACGGCACCCCCGCGACTCGCCGCACCCTGCTCTTCTCCGCCACGATCCCCAATCCGATCGTTCAGCTCGCCAAGCGGTATCAGAAAGACGCGCTGCGCATTTCGACTGTTGGCCAGGACCGCGGCCATGGCGACATCGCCTATCAGGCCGTCACCGTCGCCCCCGCCGATATCGAAGGCGCGGTCGTCAACCTGCTCCGCCTGCACGACGCCGAAACCGCAATGTTGTTCTGCGCGACGCGCGATAACGTCCGCCGTCTCCACGCCAGCCTAGTCGAACGCGGTTTCGCCGCGGTCGCCTTGTCGGGCGAGCATAGCCAGAATGAGCGCAACGCCGCGCTGCAAGCGCTCCGCGACCGCCGCGCCAAGGTCTGCGTCGCGACCGACGTCGCCGCGCGCGGTATCGATCTGCCGACGCTCAGCCTCGTCATCCACGTCGAAATCCCGCGCGATGCCGAAGCGCTCCAGCACCGTTCGGGCCGCACGGGCCGCGCCGGCAAAAAGGGCACCGCGGTCATCATCGTCCCCTATCCGCGCCGCCGCCGCGTCGACGGCATGCTGCGCGGTGCACGGATCAATGCCGAATGGATGGAGGCCCCCACCGCCGCCGACGTGCGCAAGCGCGACCAGGAGCGGTTGATGGAGAAGCTGCTTACGCCCGTCGAGCATGAAGCCGAAGATATCGAACTCGCGCAGCGCCTGATGGCCGAGCGTACGCCCGAGGACATCGCCGCATCGCTCGTCCAGGCGCACCGCGCGCTGATGCCGCCGCCCGAGGATCTGCTCGACAACAGCCCGCGCGGCCGCGACACCGCCGGCCGACCCGAGCGCGGCGAACGCTTCGAACGTCCCGAACGCGGCGCCGGTGGCGATCAGCGCGAAGGCTTCGAAGACAGCGTCTGGTTCCGCCTCAACATCGGCCGGCACCAGAATGCCGATCCGCGCTGGATCCTGCCTTTGCTCTGCCGCCGCGGCCATGTGAGCAAGAACGAGATCGGCGCGATCCGCATCGGTCCCAAGGAAACGATGTTCAACATCCCGCGCGCGATCGCCGACCGCTTTGCCGAAGCCGTCGTGCGCAGCGCCAACGAGGATGGCGAGGACGACAGCGGCGTCTCGATCACCCCCGCACCCGACGGCCCGAGCTATCCGCCGCGCCGCGACAAGGCCGGCCATGGCGGCGGCCATAGCGGCCCGCGCGATGGCGCCCCGCGCAGCACGCTTGGCCGCGCGCCCGGCGGTGACCGTGGTTTCGGCGATCGTCCGCGTGGCCCTGGCGGCCCGGGCGGCAAGCCCACCGATCGCTACAAGCCCAAACCCTTCGGCCAGCGCAGCCCGCGCCGTCCGTCGAAATAAGCTATAAACCCCTCCCCTTCGCGGGAGGGGCTTTCATCGCACCGCCCTTGCGCTCGCCTGCCCGGCCCACCAGATGGACCGGACAGCAGGAGACAGGCGCATGCAAGCGATCGAAGCCTTTATCGAAAGCCAGGGCGGACCCGAGGTCATCGACTGGCGCGAGGTGACGCTCGGCGAACCCGGCCCCGGCCAGGTCCTGCTCCGCCAGACTGCGGTCGGGCTCAACTATCTCGACACCTATCATCGCGACGGCACCTACCCCATCCCCCTCCCCAGCGGGCTTGGCGTGGAATCCGCCGGCGAGGTCATCGCGGTCGGCCCTGACGTCCACGGCATCCAGCCCGGCGACCGTGTCGCCACCTTCGGCCCCGAGCGCAATGCCTATGCCAGCGCGCGGCTTGTCGGCGCTGCATCGCTGTTCAAGCTCCCCCCCGATATCGACGATGAAACCGCCGCCGCCGCGCTGCTGAAAGCCTGCACGGTCGAGATGCTCGTCGAACGCTGTGCGAAGGTTCAGGCGGGGTCGCCCGTGCTCGTCCATGCCGCCGCGGGGGGCGTCGGGCTGATCCTCGTCCATTGGCTGAAGGCGATCGGCGCGACCGTGATCGGCACGGTCAGCACGGAAGCCAAGGAACATGCCGCGCGCGAGGCCGGCGCCGACCATGTCATTCGCTACAAGGAAGACGACGTCGCAGCGCATGTCCGCGAGATCACCGACGGTCAGGGCGTGCCCGTCACCTTCGACGGCATCGGCATGGCAACGTGGGAGGCTTCGCTGAAAGCCACCGCGCGGCGTGGGCTGATCGTCAGCTATGGCAACGCCGGCGGGCCGGTCACCGGCGTGAATCTGGGCGTCCTCGCCCAGCATGGGTCGCAGTTCGTTACCCGGCCGACCCTTTTCGACTATTATCTCCACCCCGGCGAACGCGCCGCCGGCGCGGCGCGCGTGTTCGAAATGATCGCGTCGGGTGCGGTGAAGATCACCGTGGGTCAGCGGTATGGGTTGCAGGATGCGGCAAGAGCGCATGCCGATTTACAGGCCGGACGGACGACAGGGTCAACGCTGCTGATTCCGGAGCATAATTAATTCCCCTTCCGCCGGCGGGAGGGGAGCTGTCAGGCCTTCAACCGCTCCGCGTGCCACGCGACATGCTCGGCCAAAAAGGTCGAGATGAAATAATAGCTGTGGTCATATCCCGGCTGCATCCGGATGGTCGCCTTTTGCCCGGCCAACTCGCACGCCTCGACCAGCAAATGCGTCTTGAGTTGCTCGGCCAGAAAATTGTCCGCATCACCCTGATCGACGAGCAGGTCGGGCACGCGCGCTCCGCCCGCGATGAGCGCGCAGGCGTCGTAAACGCTCCACGTTTCGCGATTGGCGCCCAGATAATTGCCCAATGCCTTCTCGCCCCACGGGCATTGCAGCGGCGCGACGATCGGTGAAAAGGCGGATACCGACTTGAAACGGTCGGGGGTGCGCAGCGCGACCGTCAGCGCGCCATGCCCGCCCATCGAATGGCCGGTGACCCCCTGTCGCGTCATGTCGGCGGCGGCGAATTCGCGCAGGATCAGCGACGGCAGTTCGTCCTCGACATAGGAGCGCATCCGGTAATTGGCCGCCCATGGTTCCTCGGTCGCATCGACATAGAAGCCGGCGCCCAGCCCGAAATCCCATGCCGCGTCGGGATCGTCGGGAACGCCGTCGCCGCGCGGACTGGTGTCGGGCGCGACGAAGATCACGCCCTGTTCGGCGCAGGCGGCGCGATATTCGCCCTTCTCCATCACATTGGCGTGGGTACAGGTCAGTCCCGACAGGTACCAGAGCACCGGCAGTTTGGCGCCCGGTTCATGATCGGGGATGAACACGGCAAAGGTCATGTCGGTGCCCGTCGTCGTGCTGGCATGCCTGTACACGCCCTGCGTGCCGCCATGGCTGCGAACGGTGGAGAGGGTTTCTATGGTCATACGGCCTTGTGCCGCGCACGCCCGAACCGTGCAAGCCCGCCGTCCTCGCAGACGACGATCCACATGCTCGAACGGCGAGACGCCCCGCGCTTAAGTCGCTTTACTCGCGGTCGACGCGGGCGCCGTCATGATCCTCGCCCGGGAAATAACGGACATGGGCATCAAGGTCCTTTTCGGCGTCGTCGCGGTCGTCGCGCGCGGCGCCTTCCCATTCGTGCGAATCGCATTTGGCGCGATATGTCGTCATGCTTGTCCTCCCCCTACGGCTGGACCGGTATTGCGGCCACCACCGGATGATGCCCCCAATTGCGCAACAGGTCCAGTATCGCACTGCCGGCCAAGCCAAGCGTCGCGGTGTTGCGGAGCGGATGGACGTTGACCGTCCGGGCCACTGCCAGCGCCTCGTCGAGCACCACCGTGATGCTGCCGGGCAGGGCGTTGATCGCCGCGAGCGGCGTCACCGACCCCGGCGTGATGCCGAGCAGCCGCTCCATATCCTCGGCCTTGCCAAAGCTGACATGCTTGCACCCGATCGCGCCGGGTAAGGCCTTCAGATTGACGCGCGCATCCGACGGCACGGTGACGAGCCAAAAGGCGCCGCCCTTGTCCTTCAGGAACAGATTCTTGGTGTGCGCTCCCGGCATCGCGGCGTGTACCGCATCGCTCTCGGCCACGGTAAACACCGCGTCATGCTCGTGCGCGGCGAAGGGGATTGCAAGCACGCCCAGATCGGACAGCAATCCCGCTTCGCCTCGCATCATTATATCAGTTCAGACGACGCGGTGGAGCGCGCAGAGCTTGTTGCCCGACGGATCGCGCAGATAGGCGAGGTAAAGCTGGCCGAAACCCCCTTCGCGCACGCCCGGCGGGTCCTCGATCGAGGTGCCGCCAGCCGCAACGCCGGCGTCGTGCCAGGCCTTCGCCTGCTCTGGGCCTTCCATCGCAAAGCCGATCGTGCAGCCGTTGCCCACCGTTGCGGGCTCGCCATCGATCGGCGCCCCGACCAGAAACAGCCCGCCATTGTGCATATAGATCAGGCGGCCCTTGTCGTCGGTGATCGCGGGCTTGCCACCGATCGCCTGGAAGGTCGCGTCATAGAATTTCTTGGCGGCTTCAATGTCGTTCGCCCCGACCATATTGTGACTGTACATCGCCTTGTCGCTCCTCTTGTTTTGGTTGCGAATCGGAACCTATCTTGTTCCCGCGGCTAGCGGAAGACCACCGTCTTGCGTCCGTCGATCAAAACCCGCTGTTCGGCGACCCACCGCACCGCGCGTGCCAGCACCTGCGCCTCGGTATCGCGGCCGATGCGGATCAGCTCCTCGACCGAATCGCGGTGATCGACACGCTCGACCGCCTGTTCGATGATCGGCCCTTCGTCGAGGTCGCTCGTCACGAAATGCGCGGTCGCGCCGATCAGCTTGACCCCGCGTTCGTGCGCGCGGTGATAGGGCTTGGCGCCCTTGAAGCCGGGCAGGAAACTGTGGTGAATGTTGATGCAGCGCCCCGAAAGCTTCGCCGACAGATCCTGCGACAGCACCTGCATATAACGCGCGAGCACCAGATGCTCGGCGCCGGCATCGGCCATGATCTGCAGGATCGCCGCCTCTTGTTCGGCACGATTGGCATCGCTGACCGGCAGGTGATGGAATGGCAGGCCGTGCCATTCGGTCAGCCGCCGCTGATGCTCGTGGTTCGACACCACGGCGGCGATGTCGATCGCGAGGTTCCCCGTCGACCAGCGGTGGAGCAGGTCGTTGAGGCAATGGCTGCCCTGCGACACCGCGATCACGAAGCGCGGTTTGACCTGGCTGTCGCTGATCCGCGCTTCCATCGCGAACCGCGCGACGATCGGCGCAAAGGCCGCTTGCACAGCGGCCAGCTCGCCGGGAAAACGCGGCCCTGCCCCACGAAATTCGACGCGCATGAAAAAGCGCCCCGAATCGAGGTCGGCATATTGCTGGCTGTCGAGGATGAAGCCGTCGCGTTCCGCGAGCAGCCCGGTGACCGCCGCCACGATGCCGACGGCATCGACGCAGCTGAAGGTCAGGACAAAGACCGGCTCACCCTTTTCCATCTTTTCCATCAGGCGATCCGGTGCGTCGCGCACAGCTTGTTGCCGGCGGGGTCGCGCAGATAGGCGAGATACAGCGTCCGCCCCTCGGTTCCATGGCGGACGCCCGGCGGATCTTCGATCGTCGTGCCGCCGTTCGCCGCGCCCGCCGCGTGCCATGCGTCGACCGCTTCGGTCGACGCGGCGGCGAACCCCAGCGTTCCGCCATTTGCGCCATTTGCCGTTTCGCCATTCAGCGGCTTCGTGATCAGAAAGCGCCCCCCGGCGTGCGAATAGATCAGCCGGCCCCATGCATCGACGGCGCCCGGCGGAACCCCGAGCGCGCCCAGCGCTGCGTCGTAGAAACGGCGCGAGGCTTCGATATCGTCGGCGCCCAGTGCGACATGGCTGAACATCGCGGCCTCAGAAGACCACGACGGAACGGATGGATTCGCCCGCGTGCATCAGGTCGAAGCCCTTGTTGATCTCCTCAAGCCCCATGACGTGGGTGATCATCGGATCGATCTCGATCTTGCCGGTCATATACATGTCGACGATCTTGGGCACGTCGGTGCGGCCCTTCGCGCCGCCGAACGCGGTGCCGCGCCAGTTGCGCCCGGTGACCAGCTGAAAGGGACGCGTCGCGATTTCCTTGCCCGCCTCAGCCACGCCGATGATGATCGAAGTGCCCCAGCCGCGGTGGCAGGCTTCCAGCGCGGTACGCATCACGTCGGTGTTGCCGGTGGCGTCGAAGGTATAGTCGGCGCCGCCGTCGGTCAGCTGGACGATCGCGGCGACCGTGTCTTCGCGGCTCATGCCCTTCGTATTGAGGAAGTCGGTCATCCCGAACTTGCGGCCCCATGCTTCGCGGTCGGGGTTGATGTCGACGCCGATGATCTTGTCGGCACCCGCAAGCCGCGCGCCCTGGATCACGTTGAGCCCGATACCGCCGAGGCCGAAGACGACGACGTTGTCGCCGACCTGCACCTTCGCGGTGTTGATCACCGCGCCGACCCCGGTGGTGACGCCGCAGCCGATGTAGCAGCTCGACTGGAACGGAGCATCCTGACGGATTTTCGCGACCGCAATCTCGGGCAGCACGGTGAAGTTCGAGAAGGTCGAGCAGCCCATATAATGGAAGATCGGCTGGCCCTTGTAGCTGAACCGCGTCGTACCATCGGGCATCAGCCCCTTGCCCTGCGTCGCACGGATCGCGGTGCAGAGGTTGGTCTTGCCGCTGAGGCAGCTTTTGCACTGGCGGCATTCGGGGGTGTAGAGCGGGATCACATGGTCGCCGGGAACGACGCTCGTCACCCCGGCGCCGACCTCGCGCACGATGCCGGCACCCTCATGGCCGAGTACGCTCGGGAAGATGCCCTCACTGTCGAAGCCGTCGAGCGTATAGGCGTCGGTGTGACAGATCCCCGTCGCCATGATCTCGACCAGCACTTCGCCCGCCTTCGGGCCTTCGAGGTCGAGTTCGACGATCTCGAGCGGCTTCTTTGCTTCGAATGCAACGGCGGCACGGGTCTTCATGGCGGGTCTCCTTCTCGGCGCTCCCAATCAGGCAAACGCGGCGGCAATGCAAGATGCTCCTGATCCTCCCTGTGACCGAAGGTCATGGGGAGCGGGACCGCCGCGAAGCGGTGGTGGAGGGGCGGCAAAGTCGCGCCAAAGGCCCCTCCGTCAGCGCTTCGCGCTGCCACCTCCCCATCACTACGCGACAGGGAGGATTTTGTCGGTACTTCGCCTTGGCCCTTAAGGAGACAAAAGACTCGCACGCACAGCGCAGAACTGTCTCCTTTGTCGCCTTAAGCAAGGCGCGAATATCGACGAGGTCAATGAGCGGGACCGCAGGCTGGCACAGCGCAATATTGTAGGAAAGCACCATCTGCCGGTCACCTTCCCTTCATCGCCGCCCCGGACTTGATCCGGGGTCCATGCCTTCAGCGCCGCCGTAGATCCCGGATCAAGTCCGGGATAGCGATGGTGAGGGTGCGCTCAACACTCCACCACGCTGACGGCAAGCCCGCCTTTCGACGTTTCCTTATATTTGTCGCGCATATCACGCCCGGTCTGCAGCATCGTCACGATCACGGTGTCGAGGCTGACGACATGCGTGCCGTCGCCGATCATCGCGATGCGGCTGGCGTCGATCGCCTTGATCGCGCCCATCGCATTGCGTTCGATGCACGGGATCTGCACCAGCCCGCCGATCGGATCGCAGGTGAGGCCGAGGTTATGCTCCATGCCGATCTCGGCAGCATTCTCGACCTGCGCGTTGGTGCCGCCCAATGCGGCGGTCAGTCCCGCCGCCGCCATCGAGCAGGCGACGCCGACCTCGCCCTGGCAACCGACCTCGGCGCCCGAGATGCTCGCGTTGCGCTTGTACAATGCGCCGACCGCGCCGGCGGCGAGCAGGAAGGTGCGAACCCCCGCGTCGTCACCGCGATAGCCGCGCCGGTAGAAACGGATGACCGCCGGTATGATCCCCGCCGCGCCGTTGGTCGGCGCGGTGACGACCTTGCCGCCTGCGGCATTTTCTTCGTTCACCGCCATCGCCCACAGGTTGATCCAGTCCATCATCGCGAGCGGATCGGTCAGATTCTGTTCGTGGCGGTTGCGGATGTCGGCGGCGATCTGCGGCGCGCGGCGCTTGACCTTGAGCCCGCCGGGCAGGATCCCGGTGCTGCAGCAGCCCGCCTCGATCGAGGCGTCCATCGCGCCCGCGATCGCATCGAGCCCCGCCTCGACCTCTTCGAGGCTGCGGTGCGCGAGTTCATTCTCGAGCATCATTTCGGCAAAGCTCTTGCCCGACGCCGCGCCCATGCTGAGCAAATCGGCGCCCGAGGTGAAGGCGTAGGGCAGTTCGACCTCGTCCTCGGCGCCGCGGCTGTTGCGTCCCGCCTCGTCCTCGTCGACGACGAAGCCGCCGCCGATCGAGAAATACATCCGCTTGGCAAGGATTTCGCCGTCGCTGTCGCGCGCGGTGAAGCTCACCGCATTGCTGTGAAAGGGCTGGCGCTGGCGCATCTGGAAATGCAGGTCGCGCGCCGGCTGGAAGCGCACCCGCTGGCGGCCGAGCAGGTAAAGAAAGCCTTCGCTTTCCGCCCGGTCCCAATGCGCCTTGATCGCGGCGAGGCTGGTCGATGCGGGGATTTCGCCGGCCAGCCCCGCGACGATCGCGGTGTCGGCGGCGTGGCCCTTGCCCGTCAGCGCGAGCGAGCCATACAGGTCAGCTTCGACATGCACGGTCTTCACGAGCAACGCCTGCTCGTCGAGCCAGACCGTGAAACGCCGCGCCGCAACCATCGGACCCACGGTGTGTGAGCTCGAAGGTCCGACGCCAATTTTGAAAAGTTCGAAAAGGCTGATCGTCATGGCGGCCCTATAGGAGAAGCGCCGGCATCGGGATAGGCCCGGGCGGGCCAAAAACTTCCCCCTTGATGGGGGAAGGATACGCAGCCTTGCCGCGACAGCGGCTAGGCGAAGTTGGATGGGGGTGAGGGTGCGGCGTAGCCCGAGGCCGAGCCCGCACCCCCTCCGCTGCGACTAGCGAACAAGTTCGCAAGTCTCGCTGCCTCCCCCATCAAGGGGGAGGGGTTCAAGATCAGGCCGGATAGGTCCAGGTCGTGTCGCGCGCGAAATTCTCCGCGGCGAAATCCCAGTTGAGCAGTTCATCGACCACCGCATCGACATAGGCCGGGCGCAGATTCTTGCGGTCGATATAATAGGCATGTTCCCACACATCGACGACAACGAGCGGCTTGATGCCCGCTGTCAGCTCGGTGCCGGCGTCATGCGTGTCGGTGACCGACAGCGTGCCGTCGCGCGAGACAAGCCAGGCCCAGCCCGACGCGAAATGGTTGACCGCGGTTTCCTTGAGCTTCTTCTTCAGCTCGTCCACCGAACCGAAATCGCGTTCGATCGCGGCGAGCAGGTCGCCCGTGGGCGCAGTCTTTTCCGGGCTCAGACTGTTCCAGTAAAAAGCGTGGTTCCACGACTGAGCCGAGTTGTTGAAAAGACCCTTGTTTCCCGCGCCCTCGGCGTGGTGGACGATTTCCTCAAGCGGCTTGTCGGCCAGTTCGGTGCCTTCGATCGCCGCGTTGACCTTGTCGACATAAGCCTTGTGATGCTTTCCATGATGCGTCGCGAGCGTGTCGGCCGAAATATGCGGCTCGAGCGCGTCCTGCTTGTAGGGCAGCGGGGGAAGAGCGATCGTCATGGCAGTCCATCCTTTTTATAGAGGGTTTGGGGCCTTTAACTCGGTATCGACCCCACCGGTTGCAACCCCGCGACGGCAATTTTTCCGGTGACCGCTCAAGTCACCATCGCCTGAAGCGTTGCGATCCGGTCGGCCTCTTCGGCGGGCTTGTCGCGCCGGATCCGCGAAATGCGCGGGAAGCGCATCGCGAGCCCCGACTTGTGGCGCTTGCTGCTGTGGATCGAGTCGAAGGCGACTTCGAGCACGAGCGACTTTTCGACCTCGCGCACGGGGCCGAAGCGATTCAGCGTGTTGTCGCGCACGAACTTGTCGAGCCATTTCAGTTCCTCGTCGGTGAAGCCCGAATAGGCTTTCCCGACGGGCAGCAATTCACCCGCATCAGACCAGCAGCCGAAGGTATAGTCCGAATAAAAACTCGCGCGGCGGCCGTTGCCGCGCTGCGCATACATCATCACGCAATCGGCGGTGAGCGGGTCGCGCTTCCACTTGTACCAGAGGCCCGCGCGCCGCCCGGCGACATAGGGCGCATCGCGCCGCTTGAGCATCACGCCTTCGATCGCCGCATCGCGCGCACCCGCGCGGCGTTCGGCGAGATCGTCGAAATCCTTCGCGTCGATCACCTGCGACAGGTCGAAATGGCTGTCGGCAAGGCGCGGCACAAACGCCTCCAATTGCCGCCGGCGTTCGGTCCACGGCAGGCCCCGCAGGTCGTTGCCGTCGACCGCGAGCAAATCATAGACCCTTACGAAGGCCGGATAGTCGGCAAGCATCTTCTTCGACACGACCTTGCGTCCCAGTCGCTGCTGCAGCGCGTTGAAGCTCGCCGCCTCACCGCCCTGCACCTCGCCGCGCACGAGCAGTTCGCCGTCGATTACCGCGTCCTGGTCGAACGCCGCGACCAGCTCGGGAAACGCGCCGCTGATCTCCTCGCCGCCGCGGCTGTAGATGCGCGTTTCGGCGCCGCCACGGACGATCTGGACGCGGATGCCGTCCCATTTCCATTCGGCGGCATAGTCGGCAAGGTCGACGCTCGCCTCCTCGAGTGGATGTGCGAGCATGAAGGGGCGGAAGAAAGCGACGTCTTTGAGGTCGGGCCGCTCCGCTCGCCCCTCGCCCCACGCAAACAGCGGCGCATAGGGCGGCGCGATCGCGTGCCACAGCTCCTCGACATCGTCGACGGGCACATCGAACGCCTGCGCGAACGCCTGTTTCGCAAGCCGCGCCGACACCCCGACGCGCATGCCGCCGAGCGCGAGCTTGAGCACGGCATAGCGTCCATCGGCGTCGAGGCGATCGAGCAGCGACGCGACGACAGCGGGGGCGTCGCTACGAGAAGCCGCCGATAGCGCGTCCACCGCTTCCGAGACGCTGAGGTCCGCCTTCGCGCCCGGTGCCTCGGGCCAGAGCAGGGCCGCGGTCTCGGCCGTATCCCCGACGAAATGCCGCGACAGCCGGAACAAGTCCTCATCGACCCGCGTCGCGAGCAAGGTTCGCACCGTTCCCGCCTTCACCGCCGGAAAATCAAGACTCTCGGTCAGCGCCGCAATCGCCCAGCCGCGATCGGGATCGGGGGTATGCCGCAGATAATCGACGATCAGCGCCAGCTTGCTGTTTCGCGAGCGCGTGTAGATCAGTCGGTCGATCAGGGCTGCGAAGCGCTTCACGCCTCCTCCTCCAGATCGCGGCCCACCAGATGCAGCGCGCGGGCTTTGCGTTGATGCAGCTCGCACCAGCGCAGCAGCCCATCCTCGCTGCCATGGGTGATCCAGCTTTCCTTCGGATTCACCTCCGAAATAGTCGTCGTCAGTTCGTCCCAGTCGGCATGGTCCGAAATGACGAGCGGCAGTTCGACCATCCGCTGCCGCGCCCGCTGGCGCACGCGCATCCAGCCCGACGCCATCGCGGTCAACGGATCGGGCAGCCGCCGCGACCAGCGGTCGTTCAGCGCCGAGGGCGGTGCGAGGACGATCTGCCCCGCCATCTCGGCCTTGTCGGTTTCTGAAACCAGCCGCAGTTCGCCAAGATCGACGCCATGCACCGCATAAAGCTGGCACATCTTCTCGAGCGCGCCGTGGATATAGATCGGCGCATCCCACCCCGCGCCGCGCAATTCGGCGATCACCCGCTGCGCCTTGCCCAGCGCATAGGCGCCGACGAGCACCGAGCGATCGGGTTCGGCCCGCACGGCGCCGATCAGCTTGGCGATCTCGTCGGCGGTCGGCGGATGGCGAAACACCGGCAATCCAAAGGTCGCCTCGGTGACGAAGATATCGCACGGCACAACCTCGAACGGCGCGCAGGTCGGATCGGAGCGCCGCTTATAGTCGCCGGTAACGACGATCCGCGCGCCCCGATATTCCATCAATATCTGCGCGCTGCCGAGCACATGTCCGGCGGGATGGAAACTGAACCGCACTCCGCCGCGCTCGAAGCCGTCGCCATATTCATACGCCTGATTGTGACTCGCCTCGACATCGACGCCATAGCGCAGCGCCATGATCGCGAGCGTCTCGGGGGTCGCGAACACCGCGCCATGGCCGCTGCGCGCATGATCGGCATGGCCGTGCGTCACCGCGGCGCGCTCGACCGGGCGCGACGGGTCGATCCACAGGTCGGCGGGCTTGACGTAGATGCCGCTCGCATGCGGTTCGATCCAGGATTTACCCTTTGCCATCAGGCGGCGAGTTCCCGTGCGTGGATCAGGTCGGCAACAAACGCGCTGCGTTCCTCGGCGGCGCGTTCGCGGTCGGGCAGCCGCAGCAGGAAGGAGGGATGGATCGTCGCGATCAGCTTGGCGCCGTCCTCCAGATCATGCACCGCGCCGCGCATCGACGCGATGCTTGCGCTTTTACCCGTCACGCCGCGCAGCGCGCTACCGCCCAAAGTGACGATCAGGTCGGGTTTTACCAACGCGCGCTCCTTGCCGAGCCACCAGCGACAGATGTCGATCTCGCCCGCCGTCGGATTCTGGTGCAGGCGGCGCTTGCCGCGCGGTTCGAATTTGAAATGTTTGACCGCGTTCGTGAGGAACAGGCGCGTGCGGTCGAGCCCTGCCTCCTCCAGCGCCTCGTTCAGCACCTGCCCGGCGGGTCCGACGAACGGCCGTCCCTCCAGATCCTCGCGGTCGCCCGGCTGCTCGCCGACAAGCATGATGCGCGCAGTCTTCGGCCCCTCACCCGCCACAGCCTGCGTCGCGTTGCAATGGAGCGGGCAGCGCGTGCAGCCGCCGACAGCGCGCGCGAGTTCATCCAGCGTGTCGATATCGTCGGTCAGGGCCAGTTCGTCGGGCACGCGCGTCCGCCATTTCTCGGTTCGGGGATTTGCCAAAGAAACGGCCGCTGCGCGCATGCGTTCCACCCGCGCCTCCGCACCGGCGAGCAAGGGCGCGATATCCTGCGCCTCGGGCAGGTTCTTCCAGTATTTCTTCGGCATTTCGGCGCGCATCGCGTCGATCTTCACCCGCGCGGGATTGAAGATCGCGCCATAATAGGTGCGCCACTGATCCTCGACCACATCGCTATCCGGCACTTCGTCCTTCGTTCCGGCTGCGCCATAGCTGAGCGTTTCGTCCTGCCAGATCGCGCGCGCGTCGGGCGTCACGATCGCCCAGTCCATGCCGTAGAAGCGGCGCTGGAAAAAGGGCGCGGTCAGCCGCAGGATGCGGTGCGATGGCTCGAACCAAGCCGCGAAACTCTCGCGCCCCGCCTCTTCGCCGAGCCGCCGGAAGCGCACGAAGGCGTGCATCTTGTGCACGTCGCGGCGGATCGCCTTGTCGGCCTTCATCAACCAATCGACATCGGCGTCTGTCCGTCGCGCCAGCAATTGCCGGTCGGTCGCTGCGCGCCAGATGATCCGGTAGAGCCGCGCCGGAACTTCAGAATCGCGGACACAAATCACCCGCTCAGCAATTTCCAGTAATTCGCGCGGCAACGAAACCGCACCTCTGGTCGTCGCGGCGGCCTCCACCCCAAATAACGATGCCCCCTCGTCATTGCCGCGCCAGCTTACATCCTCGGGCGCCACGCCATCCACGAGCAGTCCGCGCGCAGCGCTTCGCCATTCGGCGAAATCGCCGGGCTCGTTGAGGACGACCTCTCTCACAGCGCGAGCACCAGCTGTTCGGGCGGCGGCGCAAAGCGCGCGCGCAGGTCGGCGCTGTCGGTCAGCATCCCCGGCCGCCAATCGAGCGCGACGACAAAGGGCAGCAGTTTCTTCACCGACGCGGTCAGCTTCGCCAGATCGCCGAGCCGCAGCTTGCCCAACCGCCGCGCCGCGACGATGCGGTCGACCGCGCGCGTACCGAGCCCCGGCACGCGCAGCAGCAGCTCGCGCGGGGCGCGGTTGATATCGACCGGAAACGCCTCACGCCGCATCAGCGCCCAGGCCAGCTTGGGATCGATCGTCAGATCGAGCATCCCGCCGCTCGCTCCCTCCATGATTTCGGCGCGCTCGAAGCCATAGAAACGCAACAGCCAGTCGGCCTGATACAGCCGATGTTCGCGCATCAGTGGCGGGCGCACCGGGGGCAAATCGCTGCTCGCGTCGGGGATCGGACTGTACGCCGAATAATAGACGCGGCGAAGCTGATAGCCCGAATAGAGGTTCGTCGCGGTCTTGAGGATGTCGTCATCGCGCGACGCGTCGGCGCCGACGATCATCTGCGTCGATTGCCCCGCGGGGGCGAAACGCGGCGGTATCGCCTTGCCGATCAGGCGGCTTTTGGCGGCGTCGATCGCATCGTCGGCACCGACGCGCACCGACGCCATCGTTTTGCGGATCGTCTCGGGCTTTTTCTCGGGCGCAAAGCTTTGCAATCCGGCCTCGGTCGGCAGTTCGACATTGGTCGACAGCCGGTCGGCGTAAAGGCCCGCGAGCGCGATCAGGCCGGGGTCGGCCCCCGCAATGGTCTTGAGATGGATATAGCCCTGGAAATGATGCTCTTCGCGCAGGATGCGCGCGACCTCGACCAGTTGCTCCATCGTGTAATCTTCGGATCGGATGATCCCCGACGAGAGGAACAGGCCTTCGATATAATTGCGCTTGTAGAAATCGAGCGTGAGCCGAACGACCTCCTGCGGACTGAAGCGCGCACGCTCGACATTGCTCGACGCGCGGTTGATGCAGAAGCGACAGTCGTAGATGCAGAAATTCGTCAGCAATATCTTGAGCAGCGAGATGCAGCGGCCGTCGGGGGCATAGCTGTGGCAAATACCCATGCCCTCGGTCGACCCGATGCCTCTGGTGCCCGTCGAGTCGCGCGTCACCGTCCCCGACGAGGCGCAGGACGCGTCATATTTGGCGGCATCGGCCAGAACGGCGAGCTTTTCCAGAATCGGTTTAGCGGACATGCCCCATGCCTAACATGGGAACATATAAAGAACAAATATCCTCGGTTAAGTTGTCGCGCTTTACGCGTCGCGCCACCGGGCGGGCAGCGCAATCTCGACAACAAGGCCCGTCGGCTCCCAACGCCGCTCGATCGTGCCGCCCAGATTGTTGCGCACGCTGCGCTCCATCAACAACGTGCCGAAACTTGTCCGGTCGGGGGGGCCGATCAAGCCAGTGCCGCCGCTCTCGGTCCAGATAAGGCGGAACATGCGCGCCTCGCTGCCTTCGTCGTCCTGCGACCAGCTGACGTCGACACGTCCCGCATCGACGGTCAGCGCGCCATGCTTGACCGCGTTGGTCGCCAGTTCGTTGAAGAGCAGCGCCATCGCGACGAGCGCATTTTCGGGAAGCAGCAGATCGGGGCCCGACCAGCGGATACGCGGGAAGGCCGCTTCGACCTCGCGCATCAGCGCATGCATCGACCCGGTCATGAAATTGGCGCCGAGCAGGACATTCTGCGCGCGATTGAGCGCGTCGAGCCGGCTGCTGATCCGTTCGACATAATCGTCGACGTCGGTTGCCGCATGGCGGGTCAGCGAGATGATCGCGCTGACCGTCGCGAACAGGTTGCGCATCCGGTGATGCAGTTCACGCATCAGCAGGTTGGCATTTTCCTGCCGACTCTTCTGCTCGGTAATATCGATGCTGACCCCGGTCAGCATCGCATCGTTCGACCGCACATCCCAGTCGCCGCGCACCGCATTCCAGCGCACGCCTCGCTCGGGATTCAGGACGCGATACTCGGCGGAATAAGGGGTGCCATTCGCGACCGCTTCCTTGAGGATCGCGCGTAGCGTCGCCCGGTCGTCGGGATGGACGAGGTCGAAAAACCCGTTGCCGGTTGCAAGCATCGCCTGGAATTCGGAGCCCCATAGTTCGGCGCCGGCGCCCTGCGTAAGCAGACGATCGGTCCGGGGATCATATTGCCATGCTGCGATGCCCGAAAAATCGAGCGCGCGTTCCAGCGTACGGCGCGCCTCGTCGCGCTCGGCACTGATCCGGCGCAGATCGGCTTCGGCCATGATGATCCCGGCGAAATCTTCGAGCCGCGTCAGCTCGCCCTCGGTCAGCGCTTCGCGCTCTTCGCGATCGATGATGCAAAGCGTACCAAGGATCGACCCGTTATAGGCGCGCAACGGTACTCCGGCATAGAAGCGGATGTGAAGATCGCCGGTGACCAGCGGATTGTCGTGAAAGCGGGGATCGCCGGTCACATCGGTCACCATCACGGGCCGGTCTTCGGCGATGACATATTGGCAGAAGCTGATTTCACGCGGGGTTTCGGGGGTGTCGAGGCCATAGGCCGATTTGAACCATTGCCGGCAATCGTCGACCAGCGACACGAGCGCGATCGGCGTGCGATACAGATCGGCGACCATTTTCGTCACGCGGTCGAACGCCTGTTCGGGCGGGGTATCCATGATGCGATATTCGCGAAGCGTGTCGAGGCGCAGCTTTTCGGCGCGCGCAGCTGCTTCGTCGTCCCCGTCTGCCAAATGCCGCCCCTCGCTGCCTTGCGATGCCGATGGCCCCGCATCGCTCATTTCCCCGGGGCGCCGCTCTGCCATGAATATGGTCCCTGTAAAAGCATGCTTGCCAGACGATAGGAAAGTGGCGTTATTCCACTCACTTACACCATGGCATCTTCGCGTCCCGGCTGACTCTACGCTCCAAGGCGCGACAAGTTGCAGCCCGCCACGCGGCTTTTCGGCTCATGATGCGGGAACCGACCCGCGCCGGGACGCGTATGATGACTCTCAAGAGGGAGCAATATGAATGACATTGGGTGAAGAGCTTCGCGGACATCTTCCCTTCCTGCGCCGTTACGCGCGGGCTTTGACGGGCAGCCAGCAACATGGCGACAATTATGTCCATACCACCCTCGAAGTCATCGTTGCCGCACCGGACGAATTTCACAGCGGCGACGGCACGCGGATCGACCTCTACCGCAATTTTCACCGCATCTGGGAAAGCGCCTATATCGATGAGGGTGAAGACGGCGATGACGGCGAACATCCGCTCGTGCGCGCCGCGCACCAGCGCCTTGTCCAGATCACCCCGCTCGGACGGCAGATCCTGCTGCTCACCGCGCTCGAAGGCTTTTCGGTCGAGGAAGCCGGCCTGATCACCGGCACCGACGGCGTGACCGTCGAAACCCTGCTCGCCGATGCGGTCGGTGAACTCGACCGCGAATCGCGCACCTCGGTGCTGATCATCGAGGACGAACCGCTGATCGCGATGGAACTCGAACAGATCGTGCGCGACCTCGGCCACCACGTCGCAGGCATCGCGACGACGCATGAGGATGCCGTTGCGGCTTTCGAAAGGACCGACGCCGGGCTCGTCCTCGCCGACATCCAGCTCGCCGATGGATCATCGGGGATCGATGCGGTGCAGGATATATTGGCGATTGCACCCGTGCCCGCGATCTTCATCACCGCCTTTCCCGAAAGGCTGCTCACCGGCGGCCGGGTCGAGCCGACCTTCCTGATTTCGAAGCCGTTCCGCGAAAACACGGTGCGCGCTGCGATCAGTCAGAGCCTGTTGTTCACGCCGCAACTCGCGGCATAAGGCGCGTTATTCCCCTACGGGGCCGTTCGCGGTCAGCTGGTCGACATTGTCCATGATCGTGCGAAATGCCTCGCTCGACGGCATGACGTCGGTGCTACGCCGCGGCATTTCACCGCTCTCCAATATCGTCTGGAGCGCAGCGCGGCCGCGCGAGACGCGGCTTTTCATCGTGCCGACCGCGCAGCCGCAGATCGCCGCGCCTTCTTCATAGGATAGCTGCCCCGCGCCGATCAGCACCAGCGCCTCGCGCTGGTCGACCGGAAGCAACAGCAACGCGCGCTGGACGTCGGCGAGGTGAAGGCTGTCGTCCTGATCGTCGGGTGCGACGAGCAGCCGCTCGGCAGCCTGTTCATCATATTCGGCGGTGAATTTCTTGCGCCGCATCTGCGACAGGAAACAGTTGCGCAGGATGACGAAAGCCCAGCTTTTCATGCTCGCCGGGCCCGGCACATATTGCGCGCGCGCCTTCCACGCCTTCAACATCGTTTCCTGAACGAGGTCGTCGGCCTGATCGGCGTTGCCCGTCAGGCTGCGCCCGAACGCACGCAGGTGCGGCAACATCGCCGCCAATTCCTGCTTGAAGCTGGCATCGTCAAGCGGTTGGGGGTCGAGCCTTTGGGGCGTTTCGTCGCTAGTCACACGGTCCTGATCACTTGGGCGCCCTGAAGCGTCGCTGAATGGATATAGGGCTTAGCCGGTTGAATCCCTTATGGGAACCGAAAGCGCATTCAGAGAGCCGTAAGCACCTCCCCGCACCCGGCGCTGTGCTTTCGCCGCAACACCGTTCGTCGAAAAAACCAACAGTGCGGGAACCCGCAGCCGTTTTCCTCGTTGCTCCTCCATGGCTACGCAAGGCAACAACCGGATGAACGGCAAGGGCACCCCGCACCCGATGACCGATACATCGCATCGAAACCAGGGAAGCTTTCCCGGCACGAACGGCGATCATTGGCACCGAACGCTGACCGGCAGACAGGCGCCCGAACCGGTGAGCGCAAAGTTGCGCATGATTTATGGCAAAGTCGTCGCGGAACAACTGCCCGACAATATGCTCGATCTCCTCTCGCAGCTCGATCAGAAAAGCCCGAAGCAATAATGACCGGCCCCACCGCTGCGGCCGAGCCGCAGGCAGAAACCCTGTCGGACGGCGAATTCAAGACGTTGCTCGCGGGCGTCATTCCGCATCTGCGCGCCTATGGCCGCAGCCTGTCGGGCAACCCCGATCTCGCCGACGATCTGACGCAGGACACGATGGTCAAGGCGTGGGCCTCGCGCGAGCGGTTCGAGCGCGGGACGTCGATCAAGGCGTGGACCTTCGTCATCCTGCGCAACACCTTCCTGTCGCAGATGCGCCGGAATAAATTCGTCGGCGAATATGACGAAACCGCGGTCGAACGCACGATGTCGACCCCCGCCAGTCAGGAAGACAGCGGCGAAATGGCCGACCTGCAACGCGGCCTGATGGAATTGCCGCAGGATCAACGCGAGGCGCTGATCCTCGTCGGCGCGGGCGGCCTGTCCTATGAGGAAGCCGCGAGCATCTGCGACTGCGCGCTCGGCACGATGAAAAGCCGCGTGTCGCGCGCGCGCGCCGCGCTCGAAGAAATCATGAACAGCGGTCAGTTTTCGCAAAAGCGCGCCGACGCGCCGCCCGCGAGCGAAGCGGTCGATGCGATCATGGACAGCGTCGAGACGATCACCGCACGGCGCGAGGCGGCAAGCCGCTAAGGTCCGCTACCCCTCTCGACTTTGCCGCGCGACCACGCCAGATGGATGCACCCTTCCCCAGCAAAGCGAGCCCCCCCGATGAAAAATCTGCCGCATCTTGCCCTGATCGCCGCGCTTACCGTCGCCGCCTGTTCGGCCGCGCCCGCGTCGACCGAAGCCGCGCCCGCCGACACGGGCAAGCTCGACGCCTCGGGCGCACAGCCCGCAACGCCGCTCGCCGACGCGCCGTTCACGGTCAAGGACGTCGCCAGCTTCAACGAACCCTGGGCGATGAGCTTTGTCCCCGGCACGCGCGCTGCGCTGATCACCGAGCGATCGGGCAAGCTCAAACTCTGGCAGGAAAACGGCCCGACGCTCGACGTCGCGGGTGTTCCCGCAGTTGCCTATGGTGGCCAGGGCGGTTTCGGCGACGTCATCGTCGCCCCGGACTTTGCGACCAGCGGCACGGTGTATCTTAGCTGGGTCGAGCCCGGCGCCGGAAAGACCTATGGCGCGGTCGTCGGCAAGGCGAAGCTGAAACAGGGTGCAGCACCGGCGCTCGAGGGGCTTCAGATCATCTGGAAACAGGACCCCAAAGTCACCGGTCAGGGCCATTTCTCGCACCGTCTCGCTTTCTCGCCCGACGGCAAATATCTCTTCATCGGATCGGGCGAGCGCCAGAAATTCACGCCCGCGCAGGATATGACCGCCAACCTCGGCAAGGTGCTGCGGCTCAATCCCGACGGCAGCGTCCCCGCCGACAATCCCTTTGTCAGCGAAGGCGGGGTGACGGCGCAAATCTGGTCGCTCGGCCACCGCAACATCCTCGGGCTCGCCTTCGACGGCACCGGGAAGCTGTGGAATCAGGAAATGGGTCCGAAGGGCGGCGACGAGGTCAATCTCGTCGAGGCGAAGGCCAATTACGGCTATCCGATCGTGTCGAACGGCGACCATTATGACGGCAAGGATATCCCCGATCACCCGACGCGCCCCGAATTTGCGGCGCCGAAGCTCTGGTGGAACCCCTCGGTCTCGCCCGCCGGTCTCGTCTGGTACGATGGCGATCTGTATCCGGGCTGGAAGAACAGCCTGTTGATGGGCGCGCTGTCGGGCGAAGGACTGGTCCGCATGGCGGTCGATGGCGACAAACTCCACAAGTCCGACCGGTGGAATTTCGGCCAGCGTATCCGCGAGGTCGAGGTTCGCGACGACGGGTCGGTGTGGCTGCTCACCGACGGCGAGAACGGCAAGCTGGTGAAGCTCGTCCCGAAACGGTAAAGGCGGCCGCATGATCCGCGGTCTCCTCACCCGGCGCGCTGAATGGCCCGCACGCATTCCCGATCCCGACGCCCTGCCGCCGCTGAAGCTGCTGTGGCGCGAGATCGGGTCGCTGGCGCGCGCGATGTCGGGACGGATCCGCGCGATGCCGCCCGAGCCGAACCCCGACAGCGAGCATCCGCCGGTGATGGTCCTTCCCGGATTCCTGTCGGGCGACTGGGCGACCAAGGCGCTGCGCGCCGATCTCCGCCGGTCGGGCTTTCGCTGCTACGCCTGGGGCCTTGGCTTCAATCGCGGCGCCACCCCCGACATCATCGAGCGCATCGACACCCGCGTCCAATGGATCATCGACCGCACCGGCTACGCCCCCGCGCTCGTCGGCTGGAGCCTGGGCGGCATTTACGCGCGCGAATATGCCAAGCATCACCCCGGCAAGGTCGCGCGCGTCGTGACCCTCGGCTCCCCCTTTTCGGGCAGCCGCCGCGCCAACCGCGCCTGGCGGCTCTACCACCTCGTCGCACGCCACCCGGTCGACAATCCGCCGATCGACTTCCACCCCGCACCGCGCCCCGAAATGCCCACCTTCGCGCTATGGTCGAAGCATGACGGCGTCGTCGCGGTGAGCAGCGCGCGCGGCCAGCCGCACGAAAGCGACCGGCAGGTCGAGGTCGACTGCGGCCATATGGGCTTCGCCTATGCTCCCACGTCGGTCGCCGCGATCGTCAAAGCACTGACCGAAGAGGTTGTACCCGACTAAAATCCTCCCTGTGGCGAAGCCATGGGGAGGTGGCAGCGGCGCAGTCGCTGACGGAGGGGCTTTAACGCGGCCCCTCCACCATCCGCTACGCGGACGGTCCCCCTCCCCATCGCTTCGCGACAGGGAGGATCCAGTTCGTCAGCAAACGTCTATGCGATAAGCGGGCGCCGCCCGCCACGACATCAACATCCGCCCAGGACGCTTTCCCGCGCGCCCCGTCGACACAAAGCCGATCCGGCGCAGCAACGCGCGCGACCGCTCATTGTCGGGGTGGCATTCGGCGACGATCGAACAGCCCGGCCGCGACGACGCGAGCGCCGCGACGACCGCGCGCACCGCCTCGGTCGCGAAACCCTTGCCGCGCGCACGGGCGGCGAACCAATATCCGATCTCATATTCCTGTCCGAGGCGGCGATGAACGCCGATCACGCCGTTGAGGTCGAGGCCGCTTTCGTCGCGCACCGCGTGAAACACGTCGCCGCCGCCCGAACCCGCGATCAGCGCGCGGGCGTCGGCTTCGGTAAAAGGCGCGGGCAGGAAATGGACCTGCGACGTCACCGTCTCGTCGGTGATCGCGGACAGCGCACGCGCATCGTCGGCAAACAGCGGCGTGATGCGGCAATGGTCGGTCGACAGGGCAAGCAAGGTATCGGTCATGTCGCGTCTTCTTCAAAAAGCGCACGCCGTGACGGGGGGTGGTGGTGTGATGATGACCATTCGCCTTGTCCGAACACGGCGGCGATGGTCACAGGTGATGCCATGCCGCTCCTATGTAAAGGAGCGCCAATACGCCTTGAATCGCAGGGATTGGTCGTTGGTCATCGCGGGCAGGCCTAACAGCGCCGCGCGGCACGATCAAGTCCCGCCTTGACGATGGCGCTTCATGCACTATTTAAAGTTACATGAAACGCGACAGCCGACTCTCGGGCGTGCTCCACGTCCTCCTCCACATGGCCGAACAGCGGGCGCCGATGACGTCGGACCAGTTAGCCAAAGCGATGCAGACACATCCCGTCGTGATCCGCCGCATTCTCGGCGGGCTGCGCGATGCGGGCTTCGTGCATAGCGAAAAGGGCCATGGCGGCGGCTGGACGATTGCACAGGATCTTGCGGCGATCACGATGCGCGACGTCTATGACGCGATCGGCCGGCCCAGTCTGATGGCGATGGGCAACCGCACCGAAGCACCCGGTTGCCTCGTGGAACAGGCGGTCAACGCCGCGCTCGACACCAGTTTTCAGGAGGCCGAAGCGCTGCTGCTGGCGCGTTTCGGCGAGGTGACACTTGCCCGGCTTGCGGCCGATTTTCACGCACGCATGGCCGCGCGATCAAACCACATACAGGAGCATATCCATGGCTGAAGGCGCCCGGCATTTCCTCGACAGCTTCAAGGACCCGGCGGCGGTCGCGCGCTACACCGACGGGCCGCGGCGCTTCGTGCCCGGTCTCGACGGCCTGCACCGCATGACCGGGCTGCTGCTCGCCGAGCGCGTCCCCGATGACGCGCATATCCTCGTCCTCGGCGCGGGCGGCGGGCTCGAACTGAAAGCGATGGCCGACGCGCATCCGGGCTGGCGCTTCACCGGGGTCGATCCCGCGAAGGCCATGCTGGATCTCGCCGCAACGGTCATGGGGCCGGACGCCGGCCGTGCCGAGCTGATCGAGGGCCTTATCGACGACGCGCCCGCCGGCCCGTTCGACGGCGCGACCTGCCTGCTCACGCTCCATTTCCTCGCCGTCGAAGAGCGTATCCGTACCATCGCGGAAATCCGCAAGCGGCTGAAACCCGGCGCGCCCTTCGTCGCCGCGCATGGCAGCTTCCCGCAAGAACCGGCGACCCGCGACCGCTGGCTCGACCGCTACGCCGCCTTTGCCATCGCCTCGGGCGGGGACCGCGATCAGGTCGCAAAGGGGCGCGAGGCGGTCGCGACCCACGTCGCGATGCTCAGCCCCGAAGCCGACGAGGCCGCGCTGCGCGCCGGGGGGTTCAGCGACGTCGAACAATTCTACGCCGCCTTCACATGGCGGGGTTGGGTGGGGTACGCGTGAGGGCGGCTAACGACCATTTCCGGACGAAAAGCCCTCTCCCTTTGGGAGAGGGTTGGGTGAGGGTGAGTGGAGTTTCGTAAAGCGCGGTTTTCGCGGTCGAAGGGCGATCCCCTCACCCAACTTCGGCTAGGTTGCTTTGCAACCAAGCCTGCATATCCCTCTCCCGACGGGAGAGGGCGAACGTCTGCCTCCCACCCCAAAACCGACATCATCGCCGGAATCTGACCTCCATCACGCTTCGCTCCTCGCGCGCGCCTGCCCGGTTGCTGCCCTCAAAAATCCATCATGCCCTCTTGTGTCACAGATTATTACAATATATTGCGCAATATATTGTATAAAACGAATCACAGGCAGGAAATCGGATGAACAACAAGCGCTGGAGCCTTTTTTTGACCGCTGCGACCCTGTGGCTGGCGCCCGCCGCCGCCGCGGACGAAGCCCCGCTCACCGCAGCCGACAGGCGCGCGGTGGTCGAGCAGCTCGGCCAGACGCTCGAGGCAAATTATGTCTATCCGGACAAGGCAAAGACCATCGCCGCGACCTTGCGCCGCAACCTCGACGCCGGCGATTATGACGCCGCGTCCGACCGGAGCACGCTTGCGAGTGAGCTGACCGACGATCTGATTGCCGCGAGCAACGACCTGCATTTCTCGGTGGGGGTCGATCCCGAATGGGTCGCCAGCTACGCCGCGCGGCAGGACCCCGTCCGCGCCGCGGCGCTGCGCGAGGACGAACGGCGCAACGAAGCGCGGCGGAATTTCGGCTTTGCCGGCCTCCGCTACCTCGACGGCAATATCGCCTATGTCGACCTGACGCATTTCGCCGACCCCGAACTCGGATATGATGCCGCCGCCGCCGCGATGCGCTTTATCGAAAATGGCGACGCGGTGATTTACGACCTGCGCTACAACAATGGCGGTTATCTCGAGATGGCGCAGCTGCTTGCGAGCCAGCTCTTCCGCGGCGACAAGGATCAGGAGCTGTTCGATTATTATTATAGCCTCGACGGCCGCCGCGTCGAACGCGGCCAGTGGGTGCTCCCCGCGCTGCCCGCGAAACGCCTGACCGGAAAACCCGTCTATGTCCTCACCGGGTCGACGAGCTTTTCCGCCGCCGAATGGTTCGCCTACACGCTGAAAAAACTGGGCCGCGCGACGCTGGTGGGCGAGCGCACCGCGGGCGGCGCGCATCCGGTCGATCGCAAGCCCGTCGGCCGCGATTTCTTCCTGCAGGTGCCGATCGGCCAGATCCGCGACCCCGTCGACCGCGGCGATTTCGAGGGACAGGGCGTCACGCCCGACCATCTGGTCGCCTCGGCCGACGCCCTCGCGGTCGCGCACCGCCTCGCGCTCGCCGATCTTGTAAAGGCCGACCCGGCGAAACAGGCCGACGCCGACTGGTTCGCGCCCGAGCTCGCCGCGCACCCCCAACCGTCGATCGCCGCGCTCAAGGCGATCGCGGGCCGCTACGAAGGTCGGCGCATCGACCTCGTCGGCGGCAAATTGCTCTACACCTGGCGCGAACGCCTCCGCCTGACGCTCGAGCCGCTTCCGGGCGACCTGCTGGCGATCGAGGGGGTGCGCGATTTCCGCTTCCGCGTCGTGCGCAAAGGCGGCAAGGTCGCCGGGCTTGAACGCATCGACCGCGACGGAACAACCCAGATTTATGCCCGCCTCGACTGACATCTCGACCGATCTCGACGACATCTCGTTCCTCGGCCGCCTCAGCGAAGCGTTGAGCCAGCGGATCGAGGAACAGACGCGTCCGTTGTTCGACGCCGCCGGCATCATCGTTCCCGTGCGGTCCTGCTCGCTGCTCACGGCACTCGCAGAGGCCGGCGAAGCCTCGGCCGCCGACCTCGCACGCGCGCTCGGCCAGTCGCACCAGCTGGTCGTCCAGAAATGCCCCGCGCTGCTCCGCCTCGGCCTGATCACCCAGCACGCCGACCCCGCCGACGCACGGCGCAAGATTTTCCGGCTGACCGAAGCAGGCCACGACCAGCTTCGCCGCATCGACGCGTATAGTCTGCGGATAACCGACGTCTATCGCACCCTCTTCGAAGAGGTCGGCGACGTTCATGGCGCGATACTGAAGGCGCTGAACGCGCTCGCCGCCAGGCCGCTGAGCGAACGCATCAAGGAATAGTCAAAGCGTCCGGAACATCACCAGCGCATCGACAAAACCCTCCGCCGGATGCTCGAACGCGCCCGGCAGGCGGCCGACCACCTCAAACCCCAACGACCGCCACAGCCCCACCGCGCGGACATTGCTGCTGACGACGAAGTTGAACTGCATCGCGCGAAAACCGCGCGCCTTGGCATGGTCGATCGAGTGCAGACCCATCGCCCGCGCAACCCCGCGACCCGTCGCCGCAGCGCCCGTCACATAGCCTGCGTTGGCGACATGCGCGCCGCCACCCGCCTGATTGGCGCGCAGATAATAGGTGCCCAGAATGGTGCCTTCATCCTCGGCGACGAATGTCTCTTTGTCGGTTCCAAGCCAGTAAGCGATCGCCTCGCCCTCGGCCATATCGCGATCGAGCGTATAGGTCTCTCCCGCGCGGATCATGGGCTCGATGATCGCCCAGATCGCGGCGGCATCGGCGGGAGTGGCGGGACGGATGATCACGTCGAAAAAGGCGCGACAATGTCATCGGTAACCCGCAACGGCCGGCCGCTCGCCTTGTCGAGCAGTGCCCACACCGTTCGCGCCCGCACATGCACTTTGCCGTCGGCGCCGGTAAATTCCATGAAGCGGTCGAACTTCGCGCCTTGCGGTTTGTCGGCGACCCATGTCCGCGCGGTCACCGTCTCGCCCGGACCAAGCGCGCGCAGATAATCGATCTCGTGCCGCACGACGACCCAGATATAGGCGTCCTTATGGCTTTGCGGCGCCGCAGCGTCCCAATGGCCCGTCGCGACCTGCTGAATCCACTGGACCCATACGGCATTGTTGACATGGCCCAGCTCGTCGATGCTCTCGGGCGTCGCGACGAGGTCGAGCGTGAACTCCCTCAAGCCAATTCCACCGTCGTCACCATATAGCCCGCATCGCGGAGCGCCGCGACGAGGCTGTCGAGATGTTCGCGGTCGCGCGCTTCGCATTCGATGTCGGTGATCAGCCCCTTCGCGGGCAGCGTCGTGAAGATGCGCTGGTGATAGATTTCGATGATGTTGACCTGTTTCTCGTCGAACAGTTTCATCACCTTGAACAAAGCGCCCGGCCGGTCCTGAAGCCGGATGCGCAGGCGCGCGATGCGGCCCGACCGCGCGAGGTCGCGCAGCAGCACATTGGCGAGCAGGCGTGTGTCGATATTGCCGCCGGTGAGCACCAGCCCGACCTTCCGTCCAGCAAATTCCTCGGGGTGCGCGAGCATCGCGGCGAGCCCGGCGGCGCCCGCGCCCTCGACCACCGTCTTTTCGATCTGGAGCAGCAGGCTGACCGCGCGTTCCAGATGACGCTCGGCCACCAGCACGATATCGTCGTTCAGATCGGCGACGATCTTGCGCGTATATTCGCCCGGCTGCTTGACCGCGATCCCCTCGGCGAGCGTGTCGCCCTCGCACGCCATGTCGACACCGTTGAGCTCGGCATACATCGACGGATAGAGTTCGGCCTGCACGCCGATCAGGCGTATGTCATTCTTGATCCCGCGCGCCGCGGTGCCCATGCCGGTCAGCAGTCCGCCGCCGCCGATCGGGACGATCAGCGTGTCGATTTCGGGAACATCCTCGAGCATTTCGAGCGCGACCGTGCCCTGCCCCGCGGCGATATGCGGATGATCGAACGGGTGGACAAAGGTCAGCCCACGCTCTTTTTCCAGAACGCGCGCATGCGCCGAGGCATCGTCGAACTTCTCGCCGAACAGCACGATTTCGGCGCCATGGCTTGCGGTTTGCGACACCTTCACCTGCGGCGTCGTCTGCGGCATCACGATGGTGACCGGGACCCCCAGGCGCTTGCCATGATAGGCTAGGCCCTGCGCATGATTGCCCGCCGACGCCGCGATGACGCCCCGCGCGCGCTGCTCGGGATCCATCAACAACAGTGCGTTGAGGGCACCGCGTTCCTTATACGCCGCGGTGAACTGCAGATTTTCGAATTTCAGCCACACTTCGGCGCCGACCATCTCGGACAAGGTCTGCGAATGCAGCGTCGGGGTGCGGACCACCGACCCGTTAATTCGCTCCGCCGCCGCGCGCACATCGTCCAATGTGATCGCCGGAAAATCGGCGGCGGGCGTCAGGGTGAGTTGATCTGTCATAACGGCAAGCGCCGTAGCCCATCTGGCGCGCGAAGCAAACAATGCTATGGACCGCGAATGAGCGAACAAAAATTGCGTATCAGCTTCATCGGAACCGGCGTCATGGGCGGACCGATGGCAGGTCACCTCGTCAAGGCGGGTCACGACCTCACCGTCTACAACCGCACGCGCGCCAAGGCCGACGCCTGGGTCGCGCAGCACGGCGGAACGGCGGCATCGACGCCGGCCGAGGCCGCGCGCGACGCCGACGTCGTCCTCACCTGCGTCGGCAACGACGACGATCTCGCGCAAGTGACGCTCGGCCGCGACGGCGCATTCAGGGCGATGCGGGGGGGCGCGCTGTTCGTCGACCACACGACCGTCTCCGCCCGCATCGCACGCCAGCTTTCGGTCGAGGCCGACGGACTCGGGCTGCTCTGCGTCGACGCCCCCGTCTCGGGCGGCGAAGCGGGGGCGCAGAACGGCACGCTCTCGATCATGTGCGGCGGCACCAGGGACGCCTTCGCCGCGGCCGAACCGGTGATGCAGGCCTATGCCGCGCGGATGGTGCATATCGGCGGCCCCGGCGCGGGGCAGACGACCAAGATGGTCAACCAGATTGCGATCGCCGGGGTGATCGAGGGCCTGTCCGAAGCGCTGCGTTTCGCGCAGGCGTCGAAACTCGACACCGACAAGGTATTCGAAGCCGTCTCGGGCGGCGCCGCGGCGAGCTGGCAGATGCTCAACCGCTGGGGCACGATGGCGAAGGACGAATTCGACTTCGGCTTCGCGGTCGACTGGATGCGCAAGGATCTCGGCCTCGCGCTCGATGAGGCCCGTTCGAACGGCGCGACGCTGCCCGTCGCCAGCCTCGTCGATCAATTTTATGCCGATGTGCAAAAGGCCGGCGGCGGGCGAAAGGACACAAGCTCGCTCGTGACGAGGATTCCGAAGTGAAACGCCTGATCGTGACAGCGCTCGCGCTGACCCTCGCCGCCCCCGCGCACGCCGACACGCTCGTCGACAATGTCAACGGCATCACGCTCGACAAGGACGGCAAGCTTGTCCGCTTTACCGGGCTGGTCATCGACACGCAGGGCAAGGTCAAGCAACTGCTCGACCGCAAGGACAAGCGCCCCGAACGCCCCGATTTCAAGGAGGACGGCAAGGGCCGGACTCTGATCCCCGGGATGATCGACGCGCATGGGCACGTCATGGGGCTGGGCTTCCAGCTGATGCTGCTCGACCTCAGCGGCACCAACAGCCTTGCCGAAGCGCAGGCGGCGATCCGCAAATATGCCGCCGACAATCCCGAAATGCCGTGGATCATCGGGTCGGGCTGGAATCAGGAAAAATGGGGCCTCGGGCGTTTTCCGACCGCCGCCGACCTCGACGCCGCGGTCCCGAACCGCCCCGTCTGGCTGGAACGCGTCGACGGCCATGCCGGCTGGGCGAACAGCGCGGCGATGACCGCCGCGAAGATCACGCCCGCGAGCAAGTCGCCCGAGGGCGGCCGCATCGAAATGGACGGCGGCAAGCCGAGCGGGGTTTTCGTCGACGCGGCGATGAGCCTGGTCAACAGCGCCAAGCCCAAACCGCTCGCGCGCGACCTCGACCGCGCGCTCTATCTCGCGCAGCAGAAATTGCTCGAACAGGGCATCACGACGATCGCCGACATGGGAACGACGATCGAAGAATGGCAATCCTATCGCCGCGCGGGCGACAAGAAACAGCTCGCGGTGCGGATCCTCAGCTATGGCGGCGACATCGACAATATGGCGATCATCGCGGGCAGCGAACCGACGCCCTGGCTCTATGACGACCGCCTCCGCATGGTCGGGGTGAAGCTCTACCTCGACGGCGCCTTGGGCTCGCGCGGCGCGTGGCTGAAGGCACCGTATAGCGATGCACCGGGACAAAAGGGCCTGCCGCTCCTCACCCCCGCGCAGCTGCGCAACAAAATGGTCCGCGCGTCGATGGACAAATTTCAGGTCGCGATCCACGCGATCGGCGACGCCGCCAATGCCGAGGCCCTCGACGCGATCACCGACCTCACCGCCGACCTGCCCGGCGAACGCCGCTGGCGCATCGAGCATGCGCAGATCATCGACCCCGTCGACATCCCGCGCTTCGCAACGCTCAAGGTCATCGCCTCGATGCAGCCCGTCCACCAGACGAGCGACCGCGTGATGGCCGAAGCGCGCCTCGGCCCCGACCG
The DNA here is from genome assembly GCF_057657055.1 of Sphingopyxis sp. Soil_C_28. Taxonomy (NCBI): domain Bacteria; kingdom Pseudomonadati; phylum Pseudomonadota; class Alphaproteobacteria; order Sphingomonadales; family Sphingopyxidaceae; genus Sphingopyxis; species Sphingopyxis sp. Soil_C_28. Next base: position 777,079 of record NZ_JBDGJE010000002.1, on the reverse strand, counting down.
TCTGAAGGGCGCCTATGCGTGGCGCAGCCTTGAAAAAGCCGGCGTCCGCCTCGCCTTCGGCTCCGACGTGCCCGTCGAAAGCGCCAACCCCTTCCCCGGCATCGCCGCCGCAATCTCGCGCACCGACGCCAAGGGCGAACCCTTTGGCGGCTGGCGTCCCGAGGAGATCGTGACGCGCGAAACCGCGCTCGACGGCTTCACGCGCACCGCGGCTTTCGCCAGCTTTGCCGAGGACCGCATCGGCACGCTGATGCCCGGGATGCGCGCCGACTTCCTGATCGTCGAGGCCGATCCGATGCTCGCCAGCCCCGACGAGATTCGCCGTATGACCCCGCTCGAAACCTGGATCGGCGGCTATCGCTATTACAAGAAAAGCGAGGGCGCGACCGTTGGCCGCTGACGTTCCGCCCAAGAACGTACACACGCGGCGTGCGCTGCTGACCGGGCTCGCCGCGCTGCCCGTGGCGGCAGCCGCCGCGGCTGCCGAACGCAAGGAACGCAAGCCGAAGAAACGCAAACCCGCCAAGCCCAAGGTTCAGCATGTCGACGTCGCGATCATCGGCGCGGGCGTCTTCGGCGCATGGACCGCGTGGCACCTGCTGCGCGCCGGCAAGAGCGTACGCCTGTTCGACGCCTATGGCGCCGGCCACGTGCGCGCATCGTCGGGCGGCGAAAGCCGCGTCATTCGCATGGGGTACGGCGCCGACACCATCTATTCGGAGATGGCGCGCGACTCGCTCAAATATTGGAAGGACCTGTCCGACAGCGCGAGCGCGCCGATCTTTCACAATACCGGCGTACTCTGGTTCGCGCCGCAGGGCGATACCTACACCGCGCAATCGCTCGCCTGGCTGCAGGCGAATCGCGTCGGACACGAGCATGGCGACGTCCGCTGGCTGCAGGACAAATATCGCCAGATGCAATTTTATCAGGGCGAAACCGGCATCCTCGAAACCGAAACCGGCGCGCTGATCGCGGGGCGCGGCGTGCAGGAACTGATCGCCGACGCGCAGATCGAGGTCGAACGCGTCGTCATGCCCGCGCCGCTCTTTTCAAAGCGGATCAAGAAGCACACGCTGCCCGACGGCGGCACCGCCGATCACCTCGTCTATGCCGCCGGTCCATGGCTCGCCGAGCTTTTCCCGCAGCAGCTGATGAACAAGATCGTCGCGACGCGGCAGGAGGTCTATCATTTCGGCGCGCCGCAGGGCGACATGCGCTTTGCCCCGCCCGAGCTTCCGGTGTGGGCCGACAACAGCAACGGCGGCATCTTCTATGGCATCCCCGACCTTGAAGGCGCCGGGTTCAAGATCGCGATCGATCGCCATGGTCCGGTGATCGACCCCGACACGATGGAGCGGCAGCTTAGCCCGGCGGGCATCGCCGAGGCACGCGCCTATCTCACCCGTCGCTTCCCCGGCCTTGCCAATGCTCCGCTGATCGGCGGACGCGTCTGCCAATATGAGAATAGCTCGAACGGCGATTATCTGATCGACCGCTTTCCAGGGCAGGAACGCGTCTGGCTCGTCGGCGGCGGATCGGGGCACGGGTTCAAGAACGGCCCCGCGGTCGGCAAGCGCGTCGCGGCGCACATTCTCGATGCGAACCTCGCGATCGAACCGCGATTCAGCTTTGCGACCAAGGGCACGGCCGCGGCGCGGACGGTTTTTTAGGATAGAAGACGGGGACTGAGGTGCGCCTGACCGACTGCCATAATATCGACGATTTCCGCGCGCTCGCGAAGCGCCGCCTGCCGTGGCCGGTGTTCGACTATATCGACGGCGCCGCCGACGACGAGGTCACCCGCCGCCGCAACCGCGCGGCCTTCGACCAGTGCGACCTCATCCCGCGCGTCCTCGCAGGGGTCGAAAGCGTCGACATGAAGACGACGCTGTTCGGGCGCGAGATGGCGATGCCGCTGTTCCTGTCGCCGACCGCGCTCCAGCGCCTGTTCCACTGGCAGGGCGAACGCGCCGTCCTCCGCGCCGCCGCGAACGCGGGGACGGTCGCGGGCATTTCGAGCCTCGCGACGATCAGCCTCGCCGAAGCCGGCGCGCTCACCGACGGGCCCAAGCTCTTCCAGCTCTATGTCCACCACGATGAGGGGCTGAACAAGGCGATGCTCGACGCTGCACACGCCGCCAAATTCGACGCCGTCGCGCTCACCGTCGACACGATCGTCGGCGGCAACCGCGAACGCTGCCTGCGCTCGGGCTTCACCTCGCCGCCGCGTTTCACCGCGCGCAACATGCTGAGCTATGCGATCAAGCCCGGCTGGGGGCTCAATTACGCGCTGCGTGAGAAGTTCAGCCTGCCCAACCTCGCGACCCACGTCTCCGAAGGGTCGAGCGTGCCGAAATCGGTCGCCGAATATTTCACCTCGATGCTCGACCAGAGCCTCGACTGGAAACGCGCCGAGGCGATCCGCAAGCAATGGGACGGCCCCTTCTGCCTGAAGGGCATCGCCGCGGTCGAGGATGCGAAGCGTGCGGTCGACATCGGCGCGACCGCGATCATGGTGTCGAACCATGGCGGGCGCCAGCTCGACGGCAGCATCTCGCCCTTCGACGCGCTCGCCGAGATCGTCGATGCGGTCGGCGACAAGATCGAGGTGATCTGCGACGGCGGGATCACGCGCGGCACGCATGTACTGAAAGCGCTGTCGGTCGGAGCGAAGGCCTGCTCGGGCGGGCGCCTTTATCTCTACGCGCTCGCCGCGGCGGGCGAGGATGGAGTGAGCCGCGCCATCGCATTGCTGCGTGCCGAGATGGAGCGCGGCATGAAATTGATGGGGGCCAAGACCCTGTCGGATCTCGGCCCCCAAAATCTGCGCTGGCGGTAAAAACATCCTCCCTGCGGCGAAGCCGTGGGGAGGGGGACCACCGAAGGTGGTGGAGGGGCCGCAACCTCGCGGCCCCTCCGTCAGCCCTGCGGGCTGCCACCTCCCCATCGCTGCGCGACAGGGAGGATCAGCAGGTCAGGCCACCGCCACCTCATCCTTCTTGCCGATCCCGCTCCAGTCGATGCTCCGCGTCATGTACATCACCCCGGCAAGGGCAAAGAACATCAGCACAGACCCGATGAGCAGCGAGTAAGCCTCAAGGTTCAGCAGCACATAAAGCAGCGCATATAGCCCGATCAGCAGCGCCGCGAGGAAGCGCGCGCGTTTCCAGCTCTTCAGCACCGCCGCGCTATAGAAAGCGAGCAGCCCGATGATCGCCGCCGACGCCAGCATATAGGCGAAGGTGAAGCCGATCACCTCGGCAAAGGCGAGCAGCAACACGAAGAACAGCACCAGCGCAACGCCCGTGAGCAGATACTCCGCCGGTGCCACGCGCGCGCCCGCAATGATGTCGAACATCAGGAACGCGACGAAGGTGAAGCCGATGAACAGGAAGCCATATTTGATGCTGCGGTCGACCTGGCTGTAAAGATCGACGGGCTCGATCAGGCTGATCGCGACCGCCTTCGCGGTGCCGCCCGACGCCTCACCCGTGCTACCGTCCGCCATGGCGGCGACCTCGGGCGGCATGGGCTCGGTATAGGCGTTGCGCGGGCCATAGCTGGTCGCGACCGGCGGCGACAGGTCGCCGGTCAGCACCTGCGCCTGTCCCAACGCAAGATTCGGGATCGCATAGGTCGCGGTGAAGCCGCTTTCTTTCACATCGCGCTTGGCGGGCAGGAAATCGCCGCCGAAGCTCGGGTTCGGCCAGCTCGATTTGACCGTCCAGCGCGTGTCAACGCCGCGCGGGATCAGCTTGAAGTCGCCCAGCCCGCGCACTCCGATCTTGTAATCGACCTTCAGCGGCGCCGCCGCGGTCCAGTCGACGAACGCGAAGGTGCCCGAATTGCCGGTCGACAGCAGCCCCTTGCCCGGCTGAAGCGCGAGCGGGGTCCCGTTGACCGCGACGCTGTTGCCATCGACCAGCCCGCGCGCATCGCTGACGCCGAGGCGGACTTCGGCGCGATCGAGCATCAGCGCTTCACGCGCGACGCCAAAACGCGCGATATCGGCGGGCAGCACGAAATTGGCGCTCCCCGAAATCTGGCTTTCGTAAACGACGGTTTCGTAAATCGCCTTCTTCCGCTTCTCGGGCTTGATCACGACATCGGCGCTGTTCGATTGCGGCGAGAGATAGAGGTTGCGGATCGTGTTGACCGTCCGCGTCACGTCCTTGCCATTTTCGGTGACCGTGTTCGTTTCGGTGGCGCGATAGGGGATGACGATCACCGGTCCGGCGATCGTCTGTTGCCCGCCCCAGCCCTGCCCGATCGAGGCCTGCGCGGTCTGCGCCTGCTGCTGGCGATCCCAGAGCAGGCCATAGATCATCAAAAGGGGAACCATCAGCGCGACCGCGATCAGCACCGCGATGACCAGTTTGACGCCGGGACTTCGCTCGCTTCGTGCTGGAGGATTTGGGGACGGGACGGGAGGAACGGAAACGCTCTGAGTCATGGGGGATACTCTCCGCTGCTTCAACTGGTCGACGAATTTGCACGGTTCGTCGATGCGGTCAAGCGCGATGCGACAGGCCGCTCACCGGCCTTTCGCGCACGAAAAAGGGGGCGGCCTCCCCCGAAGCCGCCCCCTTAGTGCGTGGTCGCTGACCCGTCAGGCTGTCAGAAAGACGCGCCCAACGTAAAGACCACGGTTGGATCGTAAAGTGTATCGAGCGCCTTCACGCCCGACTTTTTGACGTCGGTGTCGATATATTGCACCGTGAACGTCAGCGGACCGGCGGGAACCGACGCACCGACCGACCAGTCGACATATTTGCCGTCAGGCGACACGAGGCCCAGCGAACCGTCGTTGTAACCGATGCCCGCGGTCAGCGTCAGCGGCGTATTGGGCACGCCAAAGCCGGCACCGAGGTTCAGATAGATGTTGTCGTCGTCGCCGAGCGAGTTCTGCTTGGGCGCATAAGCCACCATGCCGGTGACCGAAACGGGCCCGATATCGTGCGACAGCTTGCCGATGCCTTCGAAATAGTCGGTCGGGGCGCCGCCATCATTGCTGCCAGGATAGGTATAATAGGTCACGCCAAGGTCGACCGTCGTGCCCGACGCGATCTCGGTGTTGAAGCCCGCGTAAAGGTCGAGTTCGAATTTGCCATAGGCATCGCTGTCGGGAAGCGACGAACCCCAGACGCCGGCGTAGAGGCCGCTTTCATGGCTGACCGTCAGCGTCGGCTGGACAGCAACCTTTTCGTTCGACAGCGAAATGCCGCGGAAGCGATAGTCGGTGGTGACCGCAATGCCGCCCGAAAGCGTGAACGGGCCGCTGGCTTCTTCTTCCTGGGCGAAGGCGGGCGTCGACAGGGCCGACGCGGCGAGCAGCATGCCGAAACACGCTTTGGTAAGAAACTTCATGGGTGATCCCCCTAATAAAAATACGGATCGTCCCAGCCTGCCGTGCGTGTTCACGCCTCTTGGTACGGGCCTGTAACGACGAACGCCTCCGAAATTGCCGATTTTGTTGCAATGCACAAACGAAAATTGCGTGCGGCGGCGAATCCGCGTCAGACTGTGTCTTTCGTGCAACAACCGCTTGCGCTTTGCCAAGCCGCCCGCGGACGGCTAAAGAGCGGCGCATATCTCCCCCTTTTGTCGAGCACGCACATATGAGCGATCACAATCCCGGCCTGCGCCCCTGGCGCGATATTGCGCGGCGCACATCGCGTCAGATCATGGTTGGCGCGGTCCCCGTCGGCGGCGGCGCGCCGATCAGCGTGCAGACGATGACCAACACGCTGACCAGCGATCCGGTCGCGACGATCGACCAGATTCGTCGCTGTGAGGAAGCCGGCGCCGACCTGATCCGCGTCTCGTGCCCCGACACCGAATCGACCGCCGCGCTCGGCAAGATCGTTCGCGCGTCGCGCATCCCGATCATCGCCGACATCCATTTCCACTATAAGCGCGCGCTCGAAGCCGCCGACGCGGGCGCGGCCTGCCTTCGCATCAACCCCGGCAATATCGGCAGCAGCGAACGCGTCGGCGAAGTCGTCCGTGCAGCAAAAGCAAATGGCTGCGCGATCCGCATCGGCGTCAACGCCGGCAGCCTCGAAAGGGATCTGCTCGAAAAATATGGCGAGCCGTGCCCCGAGGCGCTCGTCGAAAGCGCGCTAGACCATATCAAGCTGCTGCAGGATCACGACTTCCACGAATATAAGGTCGCGGTGAAGGCGAGCGACGTCTTCCTTGCGGTCGCCGCCTATGCGCAGCTCGCCGACGCGGTCGACTGCCCGCTCCACCTCGGCATCACCGAGGCGGGCGGACTGATCGGCGGCACCGTCAAATCGGCGCTCGGCATCGGCAACCTGCTTTGGGCCGGGATCGGCGACACGATCCGCGTATCGCTCTCGGCCGAACCCGAGGAAGAAGTCCGCGTCGGTTACGAAATCCTGAAATCACTCGGCCTGCGCACCCGCGGCGTCCGCGTCGTCTCCTGCCCCAGCTGCGCGCGCCAGGGCTTCGACGTCATCCGCACCGTCCAGGCGCTCGAAGAAGCGCTCGGCCACATCAAGACCCCGATGTCGCTCTCGGTCCTCGGCTGCGTCGTCAACGGTCCCGGCGAGGCGCGCGAAACCGACATCGGCATCACCGGCGGCGGCAACGGCAAGCATATGGTCTTCCTTTCGGGGGTCACCGACCATCATGTCGAAGACGCCGACATGATCGCGCATATCGTCAAGCTGGTCGAAGCGAAGGCGGCCGAGATCGACGCCGGCAATTCGGTGAGCATGGACACGCTGCACGGCAAGGCGGCGTAAAGCTTTTTACATCGCTGTCAGCAAAGATTAGCCTCGCTCCATTCTGATGGAGGCAAGACATGTCCGCCAAGCCCGACGCCCTTCACCGCCTCGCCCAGCTCCTGCTGCTCATCGCCGCGGCCACGACGATCGCCAATGGCGCCTTCATGCTCGTCAAGCCGCTCGACTGGTATGTCTTCGTCCCAACCGTCGTCACCACCGGCCCGCCGAACGCACATTTCATCCGCGACATCGGCCTCGCCTATCTCGGCTCGGGGCTGATCCTGCTCTATGCGGCCGCGAACCCCGTCCGCCGCTGGCGCGCGGCCATCGTCGGCGGGTTATGGCTGACGCTCCACGGCCTGCTCCATATCTATGAGGTCGCCGCCGGAATTTGCGGCCCCGCGACCTTCTGGGCCGACGCCCCGGCGGTGATCGGCCAGCCGCTCCTTATATGGATAGCGCTCACGATCATCCTTGTCCGCGGGCGAGCGGCGGCGGGCGCGAACTAACGCACCCGCCGCGCGCGGGATCACGCCGCTTCCAGTGCCCGATCCTGTGGCGCTTCGGGCGCCTCCGCGACATAGACATTGCCCGCCGGCGTTTTCAGATGCGCCTCGAGCAGGTCGAAGATCGCCGAATCCTCCTCCGCGTCGAACTTGCGCGCAAACAGGTCTGGGCTGAGCTTCAGGCGCAGCGCATCGGCCGTCACGAATGTCCGCGGGCGCAGCTTGATGTCGCCGTCGGGCACCCAGTCGATCGTGCGCAGGTCATCGTTCATCACCTCGCCCTGATTGGCGCTGTTCATCATCAGCGTCTGGAAAAAGGCTTCGTCGGGAATAAAGCTGCGGCGATAGAAAGCCTTGAAGCGCTCGGCACCGGGATTGTGGACCGCGAACTGGCAGAAGCTGCGCGTCACCGCTTTCCACTGCGTGCCGATATAGGGCGTCGCGCCCTTCAGGAAGGCCCGCGGCAGGCCGGTTCGGAACATGCGGCCAAGGGCCTCGACGAACATATGGCTGACGCGGTTCATCGTATCGGGCCGGATCTCGCGCTGGTCGAGCGCGCGGATATATTGGCGGCGCGGATTGGCGCGCAGGAAGCTCTGGATATAGGCTTGCGACTTCAGCGGGAAATCCTGCCCGCTCAGGTTGATATAATGGGTCCAGCTGCGATTCATTTTCAGCAGCTTGGCCATCCCGCGCAGCTCGGCGTCGACGAGGCTGTACCCGCCCCAGAGCGCCTTTTTCGATTCGATGATCGCCACCCCCTGAAAGGGTTTCAGGAACGCCGCGATGTCGGCAGCGAACGCGGGGCCCGACCCTTTGTCGACATGGATCACATAGCTGTTTCCGGGGGCATAGATCGCATGGAACATCCGCTTGAACTGTTCGGGGAAGCGGTGGAGGAGGATGAAATAGCCGATCATAGGGGCATGCCTTTCGGATCGCCGATCCGGGCTGTCAGCTCACCGGAATCACGATCATTTTCCTGTCCCGGAAAACCCAATCAAAATCATTCTGATCGATAGGAGACAATGCCCGACAGGTGGCCTGCTGCGTTGCGACGCGGCCTGGTCCAGTGGCATCGCTTCCATATGGGGGGCCGGCGGGCGATTGTAAGGGCGCCCGCCATTGCCCATCGGCATGCACCGCCGCTAAGGGACGGAAACGCCACTCTCTTTACAGGATAATCCGCGTGACCCTCTCGATCCGCCCCGCCGCGCCCGCCGATCTGCCGCTGATCGCGCAGTTCATCCGCGACCTCGCCGACTATGAAAAGCTCGCGCACGAGGTTCGTTTCGACGAGGCAAAGCTGGGGGAGAAACTCTTCGGCCCGCGTCCCTATGCCGAAGTGGTGATCGGCGAACTGGACGGCGCGCCGCAGGGCTTCGCGCTTTTCTTCCATAATTTCTCGACCTTCGAGGGACGCCCCGGAATCTATCTGGAGGATCTGTTCGTCCGCCCCGAAGCACGCGGATCGGGGCTCGGCAAGGCGCTGCTCGCGCATCTGGCGGGTCTCGTCGTCGAGCGCGACTGCGCGCGGCTCGAATGGTCGGTCCTCGACTGGAACGCCCCGGCGATCGGCTTCTACCAGAGCCTCGGCGCGAAACTGATGGACGAATGGACCGTGATGCGCGTCGACGGCGATGCGCTGACGACGCTGTCTGCGTCGTAACCAAAATCCCGTTCGCATCGAGCGAAGTCGAGATGCCCCACGGCCGTACATGCCTTCGGGGTGTCTCGACTTCGCGCGAAACGAACGGAATTATGACGTTGCCTATTTCCGCGGCTTGCGCCGTTCCATCGGCCAGCTCGGCATATGCGCGTCAGAGAGTTTCTTCGCCTCGCCTGCTTCGATCCCAAGGTCCGTCAGCACCCGCACGAGCGCGTCGGCGGGCGCCACCGCGATGTCGGGCTGCACCCCGTCGCCTTCCCAATCCTTGCCGGTCACCGGGTCATAGGTGCGACCGACCGGGATGAAGGCGTCATAGCCGCCGCCCAGATCCGCGCCGAACCCGAAATGATTGGCGCCCGCGGTCGGCGCGCCGACCAGCGTGCCGCGCCCGCTATGCTTCATCGCGAGCGAGAAATGCTCGGCCGCCGACGCGCTCGCGCCCGACGTCAGCACATAGACTTTCGCATCGCGCAGCCGCGCGTCGGCACATGGCGTCGCCCAATGTTCGCGCGACACCATGCCGGCATCGCCCGTCACCGTCCGCAGTGAAGCCAGTCCGGCAATCGGTGAGCCGCCGCGCGCATCGACCGACGACCGCGTCGCCATCGTCACCAGCCGCGTCGGCTCGGCAAACAGCCAGGGGAAGATCGCGTCCATCTGATCGAGCCCGCCGCCATTATGCGTACGAATGTCAAAGATGATCGCCCTGGCGTCGGCATGGTCCGCCATGAACTTCGCGGCCTGTGCCGTCACCGACGCATCCTGGGGGAAAGCGTTGAAGCGCACGAAGGCAATGCCGGGTGCGATCCACCCGGCCTGCTCGACCGGCACCTTCGGCAGACGGCGAACGGGCGCGGCGGCACCCGGCGCCGGAGCGGACGCAGCAGGCGCACCTTCAGGCGTGCGCAGGCGCAGATGCCCGTCGGGCGATACTGCGGCCACATCCTTGTCGATGGCCTGCCCCAACGCCTCGCCGGTCAGTTTGGCATAGCGGCCCGCTGCAATAGCCGCACGAAGCGCCGCAGCATAACGCTCGCCGATTTCGGGATAGACGTAATCGCGTTCGAGCAATGCGGCATAATTTTCCGCAATCTGGTCGGCGCTGACCTCATCGGCGGCCATCGCCGAAGACGGCGCGACAATGGGCAAGGCCGTCATGCTCGCGGCGAACAGCAAGGCAGGCAAAATACGCGAAGAACGAATCATCATACACTCCATCCAGCCCCGGCGGGATCAAGTGTATCATATAAGCAATACAGATCAACTACGTTCGTAGTCGATCACCTAGCGCTTTCGTGCAAACCAGATCAGCACGATGCCGACGACCGCCAGCACCACGCCGTTGCGGGTCCATGTCGTATCGCCCAGCATGAAGCTGCTCGCCGGCCAGCGTATGATGTCGAGGCCCTGCAGCGCCCACAATCCGCCCACCAGCACCATCGCCACTCCGACGATCGCAAGGATGCCCTTCAATGCCCCCATCATGCTCTCCCTATGTGCGCTGCAATCCGATCAGCGGCCGCAGCCAGCCGACGTTGCGCCCGATGGAATAGAAAAGCCAGCATCCCGCGACGGTCGTTGCGACGAGGATCGCGAAAGACGGCAGCGCCGCGACGTTCGCCCCCAACAGATACCAGCCCACCACCACGATGATCGTCTGGTGGACGATGTAAAAGGGGAACACTGCCTCGGCGAGCATCGTGCGCCGCGGGTGATCGTGGTTCCAGTAACGGTCGGCGATGCCGAGCAACGCCACGATCGTCATCCAGCCGTTGACCAGCCGCGCCAGATGATAGGGCGGAAACACCCAATCGGGCGCGACCATGTTGCCCGGCCAGGTCCACTCGATCCACGCAACCGGTACGAACGCCAGCAGCGCGAGCAGCAGCGCAACCTTCCAATATCGTGCGACCGTCTCGAACAGAACCGGTCGCACGCGAAGCAGCCAGCCGACGAAGAAAGGCACCAGATAATGAAGATGCGACGGCCCGTCGTCGAACAGCGCATGCGTCTCGTCATGCGTGGGAAACAGGACATAGACCAGCGCCCACAACGCCAGCGGCGCAACGAGCATTCGCCACCCGCGCAGCGCCCCCGCAGCGACGCTCGTGATTTTCATACGCGCCGACTCCGGGATCAGCGCGAGCAGCAATGCCGCAAACATCGTATAAACCCACAGATACACGACGAACCACAGGTGTTGCCATGTCGGCAGGATAATCCCGTCGAGCGCGCCGAAACGGAAATAGTCGCGGGTCCAGAAATGCAGGAAGCCGTGGGAATAGCCGTGCTGGCCGACAAGTTCGATCCACGGCTGCGGCGGAATGATGAAAATGATCCCGAAGGCGAGCGGGATCAGCAACCGCGCACTCCGCGACCGAGCAAAGGCGCCGCTGCCGCCGAGCTTCGCAAACAGCGCCGCGCTCGCATAGCCTGAGACGAGGAACAGCAGCGGCAGCCGCCAGCTATTGCTCGCGAGCATCGGGATAGTTACCCAGTCGAGCGGCTCGGCAATCTTCACATGCCAGCCCCACGGGACGAAATACATGCCGATATGATAGAGGATCAGCAGCGCGAAGGCGCCGATCCGCAGCCAGTCCATGCCGTAATGGCGCCTCGCACTCATCGCCGCGCTCCGCCAATAAATAGGGACAGTCCCCATTTAATTCGCGCCATAGCTCCAACCCATAAGCTGCTCCCGATTAAATGGGGACTGTCCCTATTTATTGCCCCCGCGGTCAAGCACCCGCCAGGCCAGTTCGGCAAATTCGCACAGCAACGGCCGCGTATCCCTCGGATCGATAATATCCTCGACCCCGAATTTCTCCGCCGTCCGGAACGGCGAGCGCACCCGGTTCAGCCGCTCGCGGATCGCCTCCAGATGCGCCGCAGGGTCGTCCGCGGCCTCCAGCTCGCTCTTGTACGCGACCTCGACCCCGCCCTCGATCGGCAGGCTGCCCCAGTCTCCCGACGGCCAGGCAAAGCGATATTGGAAACGTTCGGCGTTCGACATCGCGCTTCCTGCGATCCCGTAAGCGCGCCGCACCACCACCGACGCCAGCGGCACCGTCGCGCGGTAGATCGCGTTCATCGCCTGCACGCCGTACCGGATCGTCCCCGTCCGCTCGGCCTCGCCGCCGATCATGAAGCCCGGATTGTCGACGAGGTGGACGATCGGCAGGCGGAACTGGTCGGCCATCTTCACGAACCGCTCGGCCTTTTCGCTCGTCTTCGCATCCCACGATCCGCCGAGATATGTGGGATCGCTCGCCAGCACCGCGACCGGATAGCCGTCGAGCCGCGCAAAGGCCGTAATCACCGCCCGCCCCCAGCGCGCGCCCATCTCGAAGAAGCTGCCCTGGTCGAACACCGCGCCGGTAATCCGCCGCATCGAATAAACCTGCTTCGCCTCGCGCGGCACGACCGACAGCAAGCTTTCGTCGCGCCGGTCGACCGGATCGCTACATGACGTCCGGGGCGCGCGGTCGTGGATCGACGAAGGCAGATAGGACAGGAACCGCCGCGCCGCCGCAAACGCTTCGGCCTCGCTTGCGACCTCATCGTCGACGACGCCATTGCGCGTATGGACGTCGGTGCCGCCCAATTCCTCGCGGTCGAGCGTATCGCCGATCGCCGCCGCGACGGCGGGCCCCGCCGCGAACAGCTGCGACAGCCCGCGCACCATGATGCTGTAATGGCTCGCGACGACGCGCGCCGCGCCGAGTCCCGCCGTAGGCCCCAGCGCCAGTGCAACCACCGGCACCGTATCGAGATTGGCGATGATCTCATGCCACCCCGGCACGTGCGGAATATAGGTATAACCCATATCCTCCAGCGTCTTGACCGACCCGCCGCCACCGGTGCCATCGATCATCCGGATCAGCGGCAGGCGATATTCATGCGCCATTGCCTCGCACTGGACGAATTTGCGGTGCAGCGCCGCATCGGCCGCGCCGCCGCGTACGGTGAAATCGTCCGCCGACGCCACCACCGGCCGGCCGTCGATATTCGCGCGCCCGAAAATGAAATTGCTCGCGGCCAGATCTTCCAGCTCGCCATCGGGGCCATAACGCCCGCGCCCGGCGATCTTGCCGATCTCGCGAAAGCTGCCCGCATCGACGATGCCCGCGATCCGCGCCCGCGCGTCCATCTTTCCCCGACTGTGCTGCCGCGCGACCTTTTCCTCGCCGCCCATCTTCTCGGCCATCGCGCGGCGTTCGCCCAGCTCGTCGATCTCTTTTTTCCAGCTCATGGAGCGAAGGCTATCTTACGTTGACGGAAACGTCATCCGAAACCTATCGTCGGCAAATGACGCGCCCGATCACCCTCGCCCTTGCCGCCGTACTGCTTGCGATCACCCCCGCCGCCGCAAGCGAAAGACGCACGATCCCCGGCGTCGAGGATGCCTATAAAAGCACCGCCTTCATCGCCGATCCGATGCCCGCGATCGACGCCGCGCTCGCGAACGCGAAGCAATCGGGCAAGCCCGTTCTGCTCGTGATGGGCACCGGCGGCTGCCACGACAGCGCCTGGCTCGCCAATTTGATCGCCACCGAACGCTTCGCGCCCGTCCGCGATCGCTACGAGATCGTCTATGCCGACATCGGTATGCCGCACATCCGCGGCTGGGGCCGCAATCCCGAGGTCGCCAAACGCTTCGGTTTCAAGATCAAGGGCACGCCGACCGTCGCGATCCTCGACGCGAACGGCACCGTCCTCAACCGCAAGGACGCGTCCAAATGGCGCAACGCCGCAAGCCGCAGCGACGACGATATCTATAACGAACTGATGGGTTAGGGAGAGAGCGATGGCCGAGATGAATCTTGCGGGGCGCGTCGCGCTCGTCACCGGCGCCTCGCGCGGAATCGGCCGCGGCATCGCGGTCGGGCTCGCCGAAGCCGGCGCCGACGTCGCGGTGAACTATACCCGCGGCGAACAGGAGGCCGCCGAAACCGTCGCCGCGATCGAAGCGCTCGGCCGCAGGGCGAAAGCCTATCAGGCCTCGGTCACCGACGAGGCCGCCTGCGCCGCGATGGTCGCCGGTATCGAGGCCGATTTCGGGCCAATGTCGATCCTGATCAACAACGCCGGCATCGCCAGCCGCGGGCTGTCCGTGGCCGACACGACCCCCGAGGAAGTCGACAAACTCTTCGCCGTCCACGCCGCCGGCCCGCACCGCCTGTCGCGCCTCGCACTCCCCCAACTTCGCACCCACGAACGCAGCGACATCATCGTCATCTCGAGCATCGCGACCTATGTGAACTCGCCGAACGGCGCGCCCTACACGATGGCCAAGGCCGCAGGCGAAGCGCTCGCGCTCACCCTCGCCAAGGAGGAGCTGAGCAACGGTGTCCGCGTCAACATCGTCGCCCCCGCGCTGACCGTCAGCGACATGGGCGAAAAACTCTCGCGTGCGATCACCGGCAACGCGGACATCCACCATCTCGACACCAAAATGCCCTTCGGCCGCGTCGCCGTTCCCGCCGACGTCGCGGCGGCAGTGGTCTGGTTCGTGAGCGATGCGAACAGTTATTGCTCGGGCCAGAAACTCAATATCGACGGCGCGGGACAAGCGACCTTCCGCTAAGGCGCACTCATGCGTCCCGATTCGGCCTCTCCCGTCATCCCCTTCCTGATCGCGTGCGCGGGCATTGCGACCTTTTCGGCGATGGATGTTCTGATGAAGGGGCTGTCGATCGATATCGGCGCCTATAACGCCGTGCTGTGGCGCACCGGCGCCGGCTCGATCCTCAGCGGCGCGCTCTATTTCGCGTCGCGCCCCGCAATGCCCGACCGGGCGACGTTGCGCATCCACGCGGTGCGGTCACTTTTCGTCGCGGGCATGGCGGTCAGCTTCTTCTGGGCACTCGCGCGTCTGCCGATGGCGGAAGCCATCGCCATTGCCTTCATCGCGCCGCTCGCAACGCTCTATATGGCGGCGATCTTTCTCGGCGAACGCATCGGACCGCGCTCGATCATCGCGTCGCTACTCGGCATCATCGGGGTGATCGTCATCGTCGCCGGCAAGCTCGGCCGCGGCGACTATGCGCCCGAAGCCCTGTGGGCAGTCGGCGCGGTGTTCGGTTCGGCGCTGCTCTACGCCTATAACCTCATCCTCGCGCGGCGGCAGGCCAAAATGGCCGAGCCGCTGGAGATCGCCTTTTTCCAGAATGGCTTCGTCGCGTTGATCCTTGCGATCGGCGCGCCGTGGTTTCTGGCAGTCCCTGGCGGCGATCAGGCGCTTCCGCTCATCGGTGCCGCTTTTCTGGCGGTGACGTCGCTGCTCCTGCTTAGCTGGGCTTATGCCCGCGCCGAGGCGCAGATCCTCGCGACCACCGAATATACCGGCTTCCTGTGGGCGATGCTGTTCGGCTGGATGTTCTTCGACGAAGCGGTCACCTGGCCGACGATCGCCGGGGCGGTGCTGATCGTTATCGGTTGCCTGATCGTCGCACGAAAAACCCCGCAACTCGATCCGATCGAACCGGCGGCGGCCTGATCTTCTCCCCTCCCATTTATGGGAGGGGTCGGGGGAGGGCATGTCGGAGAGGGCGCCGGCCGAAACGGGCCCTCCCCTAACTTCTCCCGCAAGCGGGAGGGGGACTACACCGCCGCGCGCATCAGCCGATCGTTGATCGCCGCACCCAAGCCATCCCGCGGAATCGCCGCCACCGCGATTTTCATCTTCGCGCTCGCCGCCCCCGCGTGGAGCGCATCGAACAAATGCGCCGCCGCTTCGGTCAGGTTGCCGCGCGCGCTCAATTGGTAATCGCCAGCGACCGAACCGAATCCGATCCCGAACTCATCGCCCGCAAAATCCTCCGCCCCTAATCGTACCGGCTTGCCCGGCGCATAATGGCTCGCCAGCATCCCCGGCGCGACAATCTCCGCCCCCTTCACCCCGGTTACGGCAAGCCCGCTCGCCACAGCCAACATGTCGGCGGTCACCGGCCCCGGCCGCAGCACCTCGACCGCACCGTCCTTCACCCGAGCGATCGTCGATTCCACCCCCGCCGTGCAGGGCCCATCGTCGATGACCAGCGCAATCCGCCCCTCCAGCGTCGCGAGCACATGCTCGGCCTTCGTCGGGCTAACCCCCCCGCTCGCATTGGCGCTTGGCGCCGCCAGCGGCGCGCCGGTTTCGGCAAGCAACGCCTGCATCGCGCGATGCCCCGGCACCCGCAGCGCAATCGTGTCCAGCCCCGCCGTCGCAATACTCGCTACCGGACAATCTGCGCCGCGCGGCACCACCAACGTCAGCGGCCCCGGCCAGAACTCCGCCGCCAGCGCGCGTTCGACTGCACCAAATACGCCTAGCCGCTCGGCCGCCGCCAAATCGGCCACGTGCACGATCAACGGATTAAAATCGGGGCGCCCCTTCGCTGCATAAATGCGCGCGACCCCTTGCGCGTTGCGCGCGTCGGCGGCGAGGCCGTAAACGGTTTCGGTCGGCACCGCGACTGGCTGACCCTGCGCGACCAGCTCCACCGCGCGCGCAATGGCGTTCGCATCGAACGGAGTGATGTCGGTTATCGCCATAGTGGAATTTGACCGCGAGCCATGCCGCGCTATAGCGCCCGCGCAACGATATTCACCAGGAAAGTCGGCCCTCCATGACCTACACGCCGCCCACCACCGAACAGCTCTTCGTCCTCGATCACATCGCGCGCATCGACGCGATGGCTGCGCACGACAAATTCGCCGCCGCAACGCCCGACATGATCGAGGCGATCGTGAATGGCATCGGCGAGTTCGCAGCCGAGGTTTACGCGCCGCTCAACCGCGTCGGCGACGTCCAGAACCCGAAATGGGAAGACGGCAAGGTCACGATGCCCCCGGGGTTCAAGGAGGCGTATCAGCAGTTCGTCGACGCCGGCTGGGGCAGCATCGACGGTCCCACTGCTTATGGAGGACAGGGCCTGCCCTTCACTCTCGCGACCGTGATCATCGAGGCGCTCGGCACCGCCGACATGGGCTTTACCCTTTGCAACATCCTGACCCCCGGCGCGATCCACGCGCTGATGGCCTATGGCACCGCGGAACAGCGCCAGACCTGGCTGCCCAATCTGGTCTCGGGCGCGTGGAACGGCACGATGAACCTGACCGAGCCCGCCGCGGGCAGCGACGTCGGCGCGCTGCGCTCGACCGCCGAACTCGTCACCGAGGGCGAGCACGCCGGGCTCTACAAGATCAAGGGCCAGAAAATCTTCATCACCTTCGGCGAGCATGATCTCACCGACAATATCGTCCATCTCGTTCTTGCGCGCACGCCGGGCGCGCCCGAGGGAACGCGCGGCATCTCGCTCTTCCTCGTCCCCAAATACCGCCTCGATGCCGACGGCAAGCCGACGCATTCGAACGGCGTCCACTGCGCCTCGATCGAACACAAGCTCGGCATCCACGGCTCGCCAACCGCGGTGATGGTCTATGGCGAGGACGAAGATTGCCTCGGCGAGATCGTCGGCGCCGAAATGGGCGGCATGCGCGCGATGTTCGTGATGATGAACAACGCCCGTCTGATGGTCGGCTGTCAGGGTGTCCAGATCGCCGAGCGCGCGACGCAGCAGGCGCAGCGCTTCGCCGCCGAACGCGTCCAGTCGGCACTCGCGGGCGGCACCGACCGGACCCCCGTCACCATCGACCAGCACCCCGACGTCCGCCGCATGCTGTGGCGGATGCGCGCGCAGACCGAGGCGGCGCGTGCGCTCGTCTATTATGCGTCGGCGCAGACCGATTTCGGCAAATTGGGCGACGAAGCCGCCGCGATGCGCGCCGAAATCCTGATCCCGCTGGTCAAGGCACATGCGACCGACATCGGCTGCGAAGTCGCAAGCCTGGGCATTCAGGTCCATGGCGGCATGGGTTTCATCGAGGAAACCGGCGCCGCGCAGCATTATCGCGACGCCCGCATCGCCCCGATCTACGAAGGCACCAACGGCATTCAGGCTGCGGACCTTGTCGGGCGCAAACTTGGCATGGCGGGCGGCGATCTCGTTCGCGGGCTGATCGACGATATCGCCAATGGCGCCGCCGATTTCCCCGAATTGCGGCAGCTTGTCGACGCCTGCCGCGCAGTCACCGACTGGATGGTCGGCGCGAACACCGCCGACCGTCTCGCGGGCAGCTATCCCTATCTCACGATGCTGTCGACCGCGACATGTGGCTGGTTGATGGCGCTCCAGAACAAAGCCGCGCGCGCCGCGCTCGATGAAGGCAATGGCGATCGCGCCTTTCTCGAAGCGAAAATCGCCTCGACGCGCTTCTATCTGCAACAGATCGTCCCCGCGGCGACCGGCCTCGCCGCCTCGGCCCTCGCTGGCGACGCTGCGTTGGAGCCGCTGCCCGCCATCGCCTGAAACGGACGGAATCCTGCGCCTTGCGCTGCGCCGCACGGCGCAGGACTTTGTTCATGATTAACGCGATGATAACCATCTGAAGCTAGTCACGTCCGGCAATCTTGCGGAGACGTGCGTGCTGAAGCTCGGACAGAAGATGATCGTCAGTTGGCGGGCCCTCGTGCTTTCGCTGCTGCTGAGTCTCGTCGTCGGCATCACCGGCGTCGGTGAGTTGCCCGATCGCCTCATCGCCATGGCCACCAGCCGCGTCGCCTATCGCGATGTTTCGGGCGATATCGTGGTGGTCGGCATCGACGATCGCACTTTGGCTGAATCGCATGGCGGCGAGTTCACACGGCACGATCATGCCCGCCTGATCGGCGCCATCGATCGCGCCGGGCCGAAGCGCCTGTTCATCGATTTCGACTATGAACGTCCCGACAATAACGGGGGCCTGGAAAGCGTAAGCGCGGCGGTACGCAATATGCAGGACCGGGTCGTGCTCGCCGTCCCGACGCGATCGGTGCCCGGCTCCGACCGGCTCGTTACCATTTTCCCCGATGCCTCTTTCGGCGATCGGGCCCAGCGCGCCAGCATCGCGTGGGAATATCAGTTCTGGCAGGTATGGGACGTCCCGTTGATGTACCTTGCAGATGGTAAATTGCTGCCCAGTTTCTCGGCCATCATGGCGGGCAAATCGGGGCAAGCGCCGTCGCAGTTTCGCATCGATTTTTCCTATCGGACCTCCAGCATCCGCCAATATAGCGCGATCGACGTGATCGACGGCACGGTCGGCGCGAAAGAACTGGCGGGCAAGGACGTGATCTTTGCGCCCACGGCCTCGCGACTTGAGGATCGTCATTATTTGCCGGGGCACGACATGGTGCCCGGCGCCTATATCCATTTGATCGCCGCCGAAACGCTGCGCCGGGGCAATCCGGTCAACCTCGGCTGGTTGCCGCCACTGGGCCTCGCGCTGCTTCTGACGCTGCCCATGCTGATGCGCCGCAGCAACCGATGGTTCAGCCTCGTCGGACTGGCGGTCGCCGTCCTCCTCGTCGTGTCGCAGCTGCTGCTCGCAACCCAGCTTGTCACGGTTTCCACTGGCACAGGCCTCTTCTTCCTCGTCGCCGTCGGCTCCAACGTGGCGCGTGCCCGGCGCCGCAATTCGGCCCAACGCGAAAACCCCGTATCGGGTCTGCCGAATTTCGAAGCGCTGCGTTCGCAGTCGCCATTTGGCAGCGCGACTGTGGTCGCGGCCAAGGTGGTGAATTTCGACGATCTCGCCGCATTCATTCCCGGCGACGGGATCGCCAAGCTTGTCGAACAGGTGACGCGCCGCCTTCAGCTCGCATCGCAGGGCACGATGCTGCACCACGATCTCGACGGGACCTTCGCGTGGCTCGTGCCCTATTATCAGCACAGCCAGATCGAAGGGCAGCTCGCGGGTCTCGCCGCGCTGTTCAATGCGCCGCTGACGATCGGCGAACTGCGCGTCGACGTCGCGATCGCTTTCGGGGTTAATGACGAGTTCGAGGGATCGAACGCGCAGCGCCTCGCCGCGGCGCTCGTCGCCGCCGAGCGCGCGATCCGCACGCGCTCGCTGTGGACCAAATATACCTCGCGCCAGAAGGAAGACGCCGGCTGGCAGTTGAGCTTCCACTCGCAGCTCGAAGACGCACTCACCGGGGGTGACATCTGGGTCGCGTTCCAGCCGCAATATGAAATCGCGACGCAGAGGCTGGTGGGGGTCGAGGCGCTCGCGCGCTGGACCCACCCGACGCGCGGCCCGATCCCGCCCGACGAATTCATCGTCCAGGCCGAAAAAAGCCAGGACATCTATCGCCTGACGTTGTTCGTCATGGATCAGGCGATCCGCTCGGCCGCGCAGCTCCACGAGCGCGGCGCGCATATCAACATGTCGGTCAACCTGTCGGCGAGCCTGCTCGACCACAGCGATCTCGTCGGCACGATCCGCGTGATGCTGACTGCGCATCACCTGCCGCCCGAGATATTGACGATCGAGATCACCGAAACCGCGCAGATCGAAAACAGCCGCCAGGCGCGTCAGACGCTGGCGCAGCTCCGCCGCACCGGCATCCGCCTGTCGATCGACGATTATGGAACCGGCCAGTCGAACCTCGAATATCTGACCGAGATCGAAGCCGACGAGATCAAGATCGACAAGCGATTCGTGATGACCATGCGCGATTCGCAGCGGAACCTCGAAGTCGTCAAATCGACGATCGATCTGGCGCACCGCCTGGGCGCCGTCGCGGTCGCCGAAGGCATCGAAGACGGCGAGACCATGGCGCTTCTCGAGACTCTCGGGTGCGATGTCGGCCAAGGTTATCATCTTGGAAAACCTCAACTGTTTTCCGAGCTCATCGCGACGCTCAACGCCCTTCCCCAGCACCGCACGGGGTAGCTGCCAAACTGGCAGCAATCGATATAGTTAAGACTCGATTTACCTTACTAATTAAGGTATATGCTTCGTTAACTGTTCCTCGTGGGCAGTGCGACAGGAGATTTATCATGGGTTGGTTTTGGCGATTCATGGGCGGCGGCGGCACTGACAGCGGTGGCGGTTCGGCTTGACCCGAATTTGAGTTAGAGATCGGGCCTCGGCATCGCCGGGGCCCTTTTTCTTTGCCCGGCGTCGACGCGCGGACCTGATGCCAAAACCGCCCGCGCCTGCTCCGCTCGCCGTTTTCCGCAGCGGTCATCCCGGCGTCCATCGCGCCGCTCGGCAAGCCTGAAATTTCCATCTTGGCGCATCTGCGTCGCTTCTCCGCGCAAACCCGCGGAAAGGCTGGCGTGTCGCCTCGCGCTCGCCCATCGGCCGCGACGAGACGAATCAAATTATCGACGAACTGAGTCCCCATATTGTCATTTACCGTATTGCATCGTCGCGCCGACGTGGCACTATAGGTGGTGGGTCGACCACGGGGGCACCCCAAGAAATTGTATCAGGCTGCAAGTGGCGGATTTCCGTCGTCCATCCCATATGGACACGGGAAAACCCTTCTTGCGCCAAAAATAAGTGCCCCGTGGACAGGTTTAGATGCTAAGACCGGGGCTTCGCCCTGAGTCGAACAAGACAGGAACAAAGCGCACCGGGTGCGCGTTCAAATCGGGGGCGAATTCGATGGATTTTCGGGAAACGGAACGGGTGGAGACGAGCGACGTGGCGACGATGGAACTGACGAAAAATGACGCTCCGGTGGCACCCGAATCGAAGGGCGAATCGGTTGCCGACGCAGCGCCAACGGCAAAGCTCAACGACAGCAGCGAGGCGAAGGTCCACGCGCGTCGATTCGACGTCGTGACCGACAAGAGCCGCGATGCGCTGCTCACCGACTTCGGCAAGGAAACGCTCGAGGATCGCTACCTGCTCCCCGGCGAATCGTACCAGGATCTCTTCGCGCGCGTCGCGTCGGCCTATGCCGACGATCAGGAGCATGCGCAGCGCCTGTATGATTACATCTCGAAGCTGTGGTTCATGCCCGCGACCCCCGTTCTCTCGAACGGCGGCACCGGCCGCGGCCTGCCGATCAGCTGCTATCTGAACTCGGTCCCCGACAGCCTCGAAGGCATTGTCGAGACGTGGAACGAGAATGTCTGGCTCGCCAGCCGCGGCGGCGGCATCGGCACCTATTGGGGCAGCGTGCGCGGCATCGGCGAACCCGTCGGCCTCAACGGCAAGACCAGCGGCATCATTCCCTTCGTCCGCGTGATGGACAGCCTCACCCTCGCGATCTCGCAGGGCAGCCTGCGCCGCGGTTCGGCCGCCTGCTATCTCGACATCAGCCACCCGGAGATCGAGGAGTTCCTCGAAATCCGCAAACCGTCGGGCGACTTCAACCGCAAGGCGCTCAACCTCCACCACGGCGTGCTGATCACCGACGAGTTCATGGAAGCCGTCCGCGACGGCACCGAATTCAACCTGCGCAGCCCCAAGGACCAGAGCGTCCGCGGCAGCGTCGACGCGCGCTCGCTGTTCCAGAAGCTGGTCGAAACGCGCCTCGCGACGGGTGAGCCCTACATCATCTTCATCGACCAGGTGAACCGCATGATGCCCAAGCATCACCGCGATCTGGGGCTCAAGGTCACCACCTCGAACCTGTGCAGCGAAATCACCCTGCCCACCGGCCGCGACCATCTCGGCAACGATCGCACCGCGGTCTGCTGCCTCTCGTCGCTCAACCTCGAAACCTGGGACGAGTGGAACGGCGACAAAGGTTTCATCGAAGACGTGATGCGCATGCTCGACAACGTCCTGCAGGACTATATCGACCGCGCCCCGCCCGAAATGGCGCGCGCCAAATACTCGGCCAGCCGCGAACGCTCGGTCGGGCTCGGCGTGATGGGCTTTCACAGCTTTCTGCAGGCGCGCGGCCTGCCGTTCGAGGGCGCGATGGCGAAATCGTCGAACCTGCGCGTCTTCAAGCATATCCGCGCGCAGGTCGATCAGGCGTCGATGCTGCTCGCCAAGGAACGCGGCCCCTGCCCCGACGCTGCCGATCAGGGCGTGATGGAGCGTTTCAGCTGCAAGATGGCGATCGCGCCGACCGCGTCGATCTCGATCATCTGCGGCGGCACCAGCGCGTGCATCGAGCCGGTGCCCGCGAACATCTACACGCACAAGACGCTCTCGGGCAGCTTCTCGATCCGCAACCCGCACTTGGAAGCGCTGCTCGTCGACAAGGCGAAGAACAGCGACAATATCTGGAACTCGATCCTCGAAAAGGGCGGCAGCGTCCAGCACCTCGACTTCCTGACGCAGGACGAGAAGGACTGCTACAAGACCAGCTTCGAGATCGACCAGCGCTGGCTGCTCGAACTCTCGGCCGACCGCACGCCCTATATCGATCAGGCGCAGTCGCTGAACCTGTTCATCCCCGCCGACGTCGAAAAGTGGGACCTGCTCATGCTCCACTATCGTGCGTGGGAACTCGGCATCAAATCGCTCTATTACCTCCGCTCTAAATCGGTGCAGCGCGCCGGCTTCGCGGGCGGGGTCGAGGCCGACAACACCGCCGAAGCCCCGGTCTACGATCTGCAGACCACCGATTACGACGAGTGTCTGGCGTGCCAATAAATCCCTCTCCCGCGGGGAGAGGGAGGGAGGCGCAAAGCGCCGGAAGGGTGAGGGTGACGACCCCCATGCGGACCTATCGCAATCAACCCTCCGGCACCGTCTCCCGCGCCCGCACCTTGCGCAAGGACGCCACCGAAGCCGAAAAGCGGATGTGGCGCGCCCTGCGCGAAACCTTCCCCGCCGGTAAATGGCGGCGGCAGGTTCCGATCGGCCCCTATTTCGCGGATTTCTTCAGCTTCGCCGCGAAACTGGTGATCGAGATCGACGGCGGCCAGCATGCGGAGGCGGCATCCTACGACGCCCGCCGCACCGCATTTTTGGAAGCACAGGGCCTCACCGTCCTCCGCTTCTGGAACAACGACGTCCTGACGAACACCCAAGGCGTCATGGAACAAATCTCCCTCTCCCTCCGGGAGAGGGAAGGAGCGACGCAGTCGCGGAAGGGTGAGGGCGACCAGCTCCCAACCAACCGCCAACCACCCTCACCTTCCCAAGGCTGACGCCTTGGGCCCCTTCCTCTCCCGATGGGAGAGGAGTAAAGATACGCCAGTCCGGAGATCGTTCAGATGCCCCTTCTAGAATCCCGCAACACCTACAAGCCCTTCGAATATCCGTGGGCGTTCGATTTCTGGAAGCGCCAGCAGCAGATCCACTGGGTTCCCGAGGAAGTGCCGCTGGGCGAGGATTGCCGCGACTGGGCGCAGAAGATCAGCGATCACGAACGCAATTTGCTCACGCAGATTTTCCGCTTCTTCACGCAGGCCGATATCGAGGTGCAGGATTGCTACCACGACAAATATGGCCGCGTGTTCAAGCCGACCGAAATCAAGATGATGCTGACCGCGTTCAGCAACATGGAAACCGTGCATATCGCGGCCTATTCGCACCTGCTCGACACGATCGGCATGCCCGAAAGCGAATATGGCATGTTCCTCGAATATGACGAGATGCGCGCCAAGCACGACTATATGCAGCAGTTCGGCGTCGACAATGACGAGGATATCGCGCGCACCCTCGCGATGTTCGGCGGCTTTACCGAAGGCTTGCAGCTCTTCGCCAGCTTCGCGATGCTGATGAACTTCCCGCGCTTCAACAAGATGAAGGGCATGGGCCAGATCGTCAGCTGGTCGATCCGCGACGAAAGCCTCCATTGCGAAGGCATCATCAAGCTGTTCCACACCTTCACCAAGGAACGCGACTGCCTGACCAAGGCGGTGAAGGAAGACATCATCGACACCTGCCAGAAAACCGTGCGGCTCGAGGATGCGTTCATCGACCTCGCGTTCGAACAGGGCCCCGTCCCCGGCATGACGCCCAAGGAGATCAAGCGCTACATCCGCTACATCGCCGACTGGCGCCTCGGACAGCTCGGCTTTTCGCCGATCTACATGATCGAGGAGCACCCGCTCCCCTGGCTCGCCCCGCTGCTCAACGGCGTCGAGCACGCGAACTTCTTCGAAACGCGCGCGACCGAATATAGCAAGGGCGCGACCCGCGGCGAGTGGAACAATGTCTGGTCGAGCTTCGACAACCGCAAGAAAGCCAAGGCGAACGACGACGCGGCGCCGGTGATCACCGCCGAAACCGACGGCGACGACATGTTCAAACAAGCCGGCATCGCCGCCGAATAAGCTAAATCCCTTCCCGCGAGCGGGAGGGGCCTTATTAGTGATCCCCGGCGAAAGCCGGGGCCCACCGACCCGAAACTAAACGCCCGCGATCAAGCGCGGGCCAACAAGAAGCCAAAGGCAACCCAAATGACCGAAAAACAGAAACTCATCATCCTCAGCCAGCCGCAGCGCACGACGCTCGAAGGCCTGTCGAACCGCCGCCCCCAACTCCCCACCGACCCGATCCGCGACGAACTCGTCACGCTGGGGCTGGTCGTCAAGCAGGGCGCCAAATGGGCGCTGACCCCGCAGGGCAAGAAGGTGCTGGCGGCCAGCTCGAACCGGCGCAATGCGGGCGGGTTTTCGGTTTGAGGCGGCGCCACCGTCTCCAATCAACCATCTATATTGCTCTTTGACAATTTCACCACCAAGCTCCTAAATAAGAATGGGGTGAGGGATAATATGAACGGCAGAATAGCGGCAATTTTAGCTACATTTGTCGTATGCATTTGGCTTTCTTGGCTCCTATTCCTATTGCTTGGAGCCAACGCACCTGTGAGCACTAGCTCACTACCCTTTGAAAAGCTGGGTCAATTTGGAGACTCCTTTGGGGTATTGGCATCTTTGATGTCTACCTTGGCACTAGTGGGTGCACTATACTCGATACATCTTCAGAATAAGAACTATGACAGACAGCAATTTGAAAGCAATTTTTATACTATATTAAACAGCGTTAAAGAAAAACAAAAAGAAATTCATTTAACAATAATCGAACGCATACCCATAGCTGAAAATCTTTCTGAAAAAGCTGAATATAAAAAACTTATAAAGTCGCTAAGAAAAACAAAACATGAATTCAAAGGACCTCAAGCATTTCGGGTTATATTATACAGGATACGAAATGAAATCGGATTCGATGGATACGCCGACCCGAAAACTGTCGCTCTAAAATATAGAAAAATTATATCTGGCAATATCCTACTTAAGAACTATTTTAGAATATTATATCATTTATACGCCATGCTTGAAAACAGTTCGGTAGAAAATAAGGAAATATACTCTAGAATTATACGAGCCCACCTATCCGATCCAGAAGTCTGCCTAATAGCATATAATTGCTCAGTGGGAGATGGAAGATTCAAGTTTAAAAAGCTTGTTGAAATTTACTCAACCCTTCACAACATGAAAAATGATTATCTAGATCCTTACGAAAAAGCTGAATTGAGATTTTTTAGAAGAAAGATTTCCAACGATGCTTTTCGCTTCGACAATATAGTACCGGTTACGTATTAGATATAGACGAGAGAGCTTCGGTAACAGGCGCAACAACCGTCAATTGGGTTTAGCTACAATGACGGATCAATTCCGGCATGACCAGCGCGCGAAAGCATCCGGTTCGACCCCATCTTCGTCACCCGCGGACGAGACCCGTGGCTCGTCCGCCTTGATCCGGGGTCCATCGCCGCCCTAGCCTTCACCCCATGCACGCCGACTTTCAGCCCTGCGCCACTATCACGGCCAACGCGCGGCATGGCACGCTCTACACCGGCGTCACCTCGCACCTGATCCAGCGCATCTGCCAGTACCGCGACGGCAGTTTCGGCGGCTTCACCGACCGCTATGGCGTGAAGACGCTCTTCTGGTTCGAACGCGCCGGGACGATGCACGCCGCGATCACGCGCGAGACGCGACACAAGAACTGGCAGCGCAAGTGGAAGATCGAACTGATCGAAGCGGCGAACGCGGAGTGGCGTGATCTGGCGGAAGAATTGGGATTGCCGCCATTGGGTGGGTGACGGCCTACCTTCCGCACCTTCCCCTTCATCCGGCACCTCCCCCTCAATCGTCATGCCGGACTTGATCCGGCATCCATTCCAGCGCCGGCGTCTGGACCCCGGATCAAGTCGGACGAGTCACCTGCCTCGTCCGAGGGTGACGAAAGAGGGGTGGCGCTTCTTTTCTTCGCGCCTTCGCGGCTTCGCGTGAAACCGACTCTCCGCACCACCCCCCACACCCCCAAAAATCCTATTTCGCACACCCCGCCCAAAACCCCCTTTCCTACATTATTCGCCTATGCTCCAAACTGGCAGATGAGCCCCATCGCCCCCACCCCATCGCCCGATGCGCGCACCGCCGTGCCCCCGCCTCCGATGATCGGGCGCCGCTGCTCCGAAAGCATTCGCCGGACGACGGGTATCATTATACCGGGACGCAGCGTGACCTTCGTGAACTTTGGAATATCATTGCGCGGACGCGCCATGCGCCTTGCCGGGCCGGGCGCGCTTCCTCCGCGAGCCTTGGCGCGGCACCCTCTCGTCCTATGTCCGGCGTCAATGCACCGAAGCCATAACCCCCACGCCGCCCGCGCGCGCCACCGCGAACATCACCGCGTCGCGCACCACCTCGGGCCGGTCGCTCAGCAGATACAGCTTTACCAGCTCACGCGTCACTTCGCTGTCGTCGTCGACGACCAGCCGCAGCGCCTTCACGCCCAGTTCGCCGCGCACGATCGTCACGTCGCGGATCGCGATCAGCGGCCAGGCCGCGGCGCCGCCGCGATAGAGCGTCCTGCCGTCGTGGCGCACATAGGCTTTCCGCCGCCGCCACACGCCCAGCCAATAGGCCCAGACGGTCAGCACCGCGGCGATGCCCAGCACCACCAGCGGATGAACGAAGATCATGTTGCGCACGGCATCGACCGGATCGCCGCCCCACTCCAGCGCGCGCAGCAGCGCGACCAGCAGCACCAGGCATATCGCGTGCCACGCCATCAGCGGCGCGGCGCGCAGCCGTGCGATTACCACCATCGTCCGATCCCCGCTTTCCATCGCGGCCTAGATAGGCATCGGCGCGGCGTCATACCAGCCGCCCCCGCGACGCTTCTGCAAAAAACCGCCCGGTCGCCCGACGGCATTCGCCGCGCCGCGCGCTCATAACCACGCCCGGCCGCGCGGCCGCTGCGGCATTCCGATGCAACCTTCGCGCGCGGCGGCAGTAATAGAGCCGCCCCAATGAATTCAATCCCATAACACCTCAGGAGTCCGGACCATCGAAACGCGAACGCTTTTAGCCTATGGCATTATTCTGTTGATGGTGGCCGCCGCCATCGCCGGCATCGCCCTCGTCCGCTACAACAGCGCCGACCGCAAAATTGCGCGCCAGCGCGAGCGTGAGCATGCGCTGCGCGACGAGCAAAACGCCGGCGTCTGACGACGTGGCGCGGCGCCGACGCTGGCGCGCGCCTGCCGCCCGCCGCTTATCGCCCGGACGCGGCCATCCGCCGCATTCGGGCGGGCGGCGCGCAACAAGCGGACATCTCGTCCGTTTTCCGTTCAATGCATCGGCCGCGCCACCCCGTTCGGGCCCCGGCCCCGCCCGGTGCCATCAACGGAGACTGACATGCGCAAAACCCTCGCCCTTCTGACGCTCGCTCCCGCGCTTTTCGCCGCGCCCGCGCTTGCCCAGCCAGCCCAAGCCCCGGCCACCGCCGATGGCGGCGCCAGCAT
Source organism: Sphingopyxis sp. Soil_C_28 (assembly GCF_057657055.1). Classification (NCBI taxonomy): domain Bacteria; kingdom Pseudomonadati; phylum Pseudomonadota; class Alphaproteobacteria; order Sphingomonadales; family Sphingopyxidaceae; genus Sphingopyxis; species Sphingopyxis sp. Soil_C_28. The sequence continues at coordinate 748,597 of NZ_JBDGJE010000002.1, read as the reverse complement.
CAACCTCGTCGGCAAGGTGCGATCGGGCGGCGTCCTCGACGCCGGCGGCGCGGTCAACGGCCTCACCGATCCGGTCGGCGCGACCGTCGGGCATATCGACGGCACCGTCGGCAAGGCGGTCGATACCGCCAACCTCACCCTCGCTACCCGCGAACAGGTGCGCGCCGGCGCCGAAATCTATGACACCAATGGCAACAGCGTCGGCACGGTACAGAGCGTCGAGGCCGACACCGCGGTCGTGATCCGCGGCGGCAAGCTCTATAATGTGCCCATCGCCGACATCTATCACGGCGCGGTAGGCGCGACCCACGGCCTCGTCACCAGGTTGTCGCGCGCCGAAATCCAGGCACGCACCACCGCTGCGGTCGAATCGCGCTGACATAGGACAAGCCGCGGCGCCCCCTTTGCAAAAGGGACCTTGCCGCGCGGGGGGAGCCGGGTGCACCCGGCTCCCGTCTTTTTGGGCTCTCGCGATCCGCCGCCGCTTCCATATGAAACTGGCCCGCCCCAACGCGTGGGACGGGCCAGTTTCGGCGCCGAAGCGCTCGTATCGCGTAAAGCCTATTCGGACTCTTCGAACAGATCGACCGCGTTCGCGGCGTTCGCCGACAGGCGGACCGTGTCGCCCTCGACCGCGGCGACCAGCCCGGCAGGCAGATAATGATGCTTGCCATCGCCGCTGTCGGCCTTGGTCAGCTTGATGCGTTCGCCCTCGAGATGATCGACGGTTCCGATGTGGACGCCGTCGGCGCCGACCACATTCATGTCTTCCTTGATCGCGCTATGGTCATGCTCTGCCATGGTCATTCTCCTTGCCGCTCCGGGGAGGGGAGCTTGGCTATCATACGCACGGAAATCGAGTCGGCTCCATAGACATGGACGAGCCGGGCGAAAGCCGCGCCGCTTTCCATCGGGCCGCCGCGCCGCTACGTTCGGCGCATGCGCACGCCCCCCATGCTCGCTGCCGTCGCGCTTCTTGCCGCGCCGTTCCCCGCCCTCGCCTGTTCGGTGGTGCCGGGCTACCGCGTGCCGACCAATATGGAACTTGTCGAGCGCGCCGACCTCATCCTGCTCGGCACCGTCAACGACGGCGATTTCGAACCCGACAGCACGCCGGAGCAGATGATCACCGTGGAGCCGGTCGAAGCGCTGAAGGGTACCACCCCGTCCGGGCCGCTGGCCCTGTCCGCAATGATCGCGACGGGAGCCGAGATGCAGCTCAGCAATCCTTACGAACTGAAGGACGCGCATCCGCAGAGCCTCGCCGGCGCGTGCACCCGCTATGCCTTTCCGCGCGGGTCGCGCATACTCTTCTTCCTCGAACGGCAGGACGGCGTATGGCACCAGTCTGGCGGCGCCTTCAGCCGCTGGGCCGAGGATGTGCTGACCGACGACGCCCCGTGGCTACAGGCGGTGCGCTTTTATATCGCGGTGGCCAAGCTGCCCGCCCAGGATCGCATCGCCGCACTCACCGCGCGCCGCAACGAACTTGGCGCGCTCGGCGACGATCCGGTCGCGCAGTTGATCGCCGCCGACATCGACCGCCAGATCGCAGGCCCGAACGCGCCGCTGAAGAGCGGGCTTCCGCCCGTTCCCGACGAATCGGATGCGGAAAGCGCAGCCGAGGCGGTGGAGGCCGCGGCGGATGCAATCGCGGATGTTGACGCCGAGACCGAAGCCGACGCCGAGACCACCGAGCCTGACGGCGAAGCGGACGAACCGCGAGACTAGAATCAGGCTTGGCACCAGGGGCGACGCTGCCCCTCCCACGGTCGCGCCAATCCTTCGGCGATCAGAACCGAGCCGACGCTTGTTCCGCCGCGCGTGACAATGCGCAGCTTGCGCCCATAATGGTCGGTGTCGCGGTCGGCGCTTTCGAGGTTGAAGGATCCGGCATTCAGCCATTCGCGAAGCCGTCCCGTCGCTGCATCGCCGAGCGCGGCCTCCCGGGCGCAGCGCGCGGGGTGGGTTTCGGGCGTGTCGATATCGGCGATCCGATATTTATCGCCCGCGAACCAGAAGGTGTCGCCATCGACGACGCAATTCGCGCCGCCGCCGCTGTGACAAAGTGCGAAGCGGGCGGAGTGGGAATCGTGCGCGGCGCTTTCGGCGCCTGCGAACAAGGATGCCGCAGGCGCCGAAATGGTGTCGGATCCGCCCGGAAAGCGCTGAAACGACGCGAGCGCCGCCACGAAGGCAACAGCCATCATCGGCGCCAGCCAAAGGTTCGATCCAACCTGCCGCCGCGACCGCGCCGGCTTTTTGCGGCGGCGGCCGGTACGGCGTTGCGGATAGTGAAAATCGGGTCCGGACATGCCGTCCAGCCTAGCCGCGGATGTTTAGCAAAATCCGAACAGGCCGCTCCGCAATGGCAATCAAGCGCCGTCAATCAGGCCCGCGGCGGCACCATTTCCGAGCCAACGAAAATAGAAAGTCAGCCGGTCAGGGCGCTCCACGCGGCTCGTCGTCCTCGACCCCGCCCGGGCCGAGTTCGTCATCCTCGTCATCGTCACTGCGTTCGCCGCGATAAGCGTCCATGTCGATCACGCCCGATCGCTCCATCTGATTCATATGATCGACCAGATCCTGCACATCGTCGCTGTCGTCGCCGCTGTTCACCTTGTCGCTGTCTTCCAGCGGACGTTCATGGCGCGCCGCCTCGGCGACGCTCTGCGCCTGCGCTTCCTCATCATCCTGCTCGCGATTGCGTGCCTCGGGCGCTTCGTCGGCGAGCGCGTCTGCGTCGGGTTTGCGAGGATCGTCGGCCATGATCAGCTCCTTGAAAAGGGGATGATCGCAAACGCGCCGTCACCCGGCGCGGTTCCTCAGGCGGCCGCCGCCAGTATCTTCGTCTCGATCACACGGATGAACACCTCGGGGTCCTGCGCGCCCGGGATCAGCATCCGACCACCCAGAATGAACGCCGGGACGCCGGTGATATTCTGATCGGTCCAATAAGCTTCCTCGGTGCGCACCATCTCGCCAAACTCGCCCGACGCGAGGATTGCGGCGGCCCGGTCGCGGTCGAGCCCGACCGAAGCCGCCACATCGGCGAGCACGGCATGATCGCTCACGTCGCGATTGTCGGTAAAATGGGCGGCAAACAGTGCCAGCTTGAGCGCCGTCTGCACCCCGGTCGCACCGTCCTGCTCAGGCTCCTCGAGCGCGCCGGCCCAGGTCAGCAGGCGATGCGCGTCGAAACTGTTGCGCATCCGGAAATCCGGCCCGCGATTAAAGGCAAAACCCAGCTCGGATGCGACACCCGCCATCTTGCCGCTGTTCGCGCGGCTCTGTTCGGCGCTGATGCCATATTTGCGCATCACATGGCTTGCCGCATCTTCGCCTTCCGCGGGCATGTCGGGATTAAGCTCGAACGGATGCCACTGAACGCGAAAATCCAGCCGGCCTTCAAAATGGTCCATCACCTGCCGGAACTTCAGCCAGCCGATGATGCACCAGGGACACATCACGTCGGACACGATATCGACGCTCAGGCGCGGCACGCGCGGTTCGGTCAAAATTCTTCTCCTGTCGCCGCGCGCCGCCGCCCTTAGTCGGGCAACCGGCGATCCTTGCCAGTCCGCCGGTCGCCTTTGCGACGATCGGGTCCTTTAAAATCGGGATCTTCGGCGACGCGCCTGTCATTCGACCGTCTGTCCGAATTTGCCCTTTTGTCCTCATCGCTTGCCACACGCTTCCTCCCCACCACAAAGGAAAACAGAAGCGACCCGGCGCGCAATAGCTCACAAAATGGTTAAAAAGACAAGTTTGAGGACGGAAACGGCAGCTGTTGGCGTCGCCTACGCAGCGTCGGCAGGCGTTACCACGGTATCATTCGCCGGCACCGGCCGCGACAGCACCCACCAGCTTGCAACCATCAGCGCGACGGTCAGCGCCTCGATGATCATCGCCTGCACGATGCTGCCATTGACCAGATCGCCCATCGCCGCCCCGATCAGTCGGCCCGTCAGAGCGGTGCCATAAAGCGCCGCGGGCACGAGCAGCGCGCGTGTCCACCCCGGAACCAGCGCGCCAATTGCCGCGCCGCCGGCAGCGACCAGGAAAAAGGCCGACAGGTCCGCGCGCACCGTATTCGCGGCGGCACCGTCGATGCCGATGCCGAAGGTCTCGGTAAAGGTCGCGGGGTCCAGCACGCCCTGCACACCCAGAATCGTGAAAAACGCGGCCCACAGAAGCACCGCGCCGCGCCAGATCCAGTTAATCATCCTAATATCCCCTTTGTTGTCGTTCAGGCTGAACCAACAGGCGGGAATGTCAATGGTTGCGCTGGCTTATCCGGCGTCGGCCGCGAAAGTTTCTTCGATCCAGCCGCCGCCCAGCACACGCGAATTGTCCGACGCGTCGTAAAGCACCGCGGCCTGTCCCGGCGCGACGCCATATTCGGCCTCGGCAAAGATCAGGCGGTCGCCCGCGACGCGCGCCGGAACCGGCTTTGCCATGCTGCGCACCTTCGCCATCACATCGCGCCCGTCGACCGCGCCCAGCCAGTTCGCCTCGCCCAGCCGCGCGCCCGACACCGCGAGCGCGCGCCGCGGACCGACGACGACTTCTTTCTTCCCGGCATCGAGTCGCACGACATAGAGCGGCTCGGCCTGCCCGCCGATCTCGATCCCGCGGCGCTGGCCAACCGTATAATGGATGAGTCCCTTGTGCGCGCCGAGCACCGTCCCGTCGACATGGACGATCGCGCCCTGATCGTCGGCTTCGGGGCGCAGCTTGCGGACCAGCGTCGCATAGTCGCCATCGGGCACGAAACAGATATCCTGGCTGTCGGGCTTGCCCGCAACGCCGAGGCCAAGGTCGCGCGCGATTTCGCGCACGACGCTCTTTTCAAGTCCGCCCAGCGGGAAACGCAAAAAGTCGAGCTGGTCCTGCGTCGTCGCGAACAGGAAATAGCTCTGATCGCGCGCCGGATCGACCGCCCGGTGCAACTCGGCGCCGTTCGCCCCCATCACGCGGCGAACATAATGCCCCGTCGCGAGGCAGTCGGCGCCGAGTTCCTTGGCGAGCCGGAACAGGTCGGTGAACTTCACCCCCATATTACAGCGTACGCAGGGGATCGGCGTCCGGCCGTTCAGATACTCGTCGGCGAACTGGTCGATCACCGTGTCGCGAAAACGGCTTTCATGGTCATAGACATGATGCGCGAAGCCCAGCCGGTCGGCGACCGCGCGTGCGTCGCGGATATCCTGCCCGGCGCAGCAGGCGCCGACGCGCTTCGCCTTGGCGCCATGATCATAGAGCTGGAGCGTCACGCCGATCACTTCGGCTCCCGATCGGGCAGCGAGCGCGGCGACGACGCTCGAATCGACTCCGCCCGACATCGCGACGACGATTCGCCGGTCTTTCAGCGGCATGGGCAGCTGAAAGTCGGCCTGCGCAACGCCGGCGGGGGAAGAAATCGTCTCGATCATGGTTGGCGGCATCTAGGGATACATATCCAAAAAAGCCAGCTTTTCCGCGCAAACTGTCAAGATATTGACGCGGATTAAGCTTCGCTAACAAGCCGTGAAATAGGCATTTACTCGACCTTAGGCCGTCGTCGCTAGACGAGTCTCATGAACTTCGTCCCGTCAGAACTTCCGCGCATCGCCGGTGCGACTCGATTGTCGAAGCCCGGCTTCGACATCATCATGGCCGTGTCCAGCGCGCGTCAGGCGACGCTGCCGACCGTTCGGTTGGCGCGGACGCAGGTGAATCGCGAAGCGCACAGGGCAGCCCTTAACGCGCTTCGCCAGATTCTTTGCGGAACCGCTCGCACGGCGGAACAAAAAGCGCCCCGCGTCGTTCGTTTCTTCGATTTGTCGGAGGATGTGAACGGCTCGCCCGAAACTATGAACGGCCTGTTTACCAGAGGATTTCAGCCGATGTTGAGTCCCTCTGATTTAGAGCAAAACGCGTCGGAAAAATCCCCCCCCGACGTTGAAAATATGGAATGACTATGATCGAGAATCAGAAAATCCGGCCCGCACAGGTCATCGGCCCCCTCGGTGAACCGCTGACGTTGGACTCGCTGCCGCCGCCGTCGACGACCCGCTGGGTCGTCCGCCGCAAGGCAGAGGTCGTCGCGGCGGTCAACGGCGGGCTCTTGTCCGTCGATGAAGTGTGCGAACGTTATGGGCTGACCCTCGAGGAATTTGCCGGCTGGCAGCGGTCGATCGACCGCAGCGGCATGCCGGGGCTGCGCGTCACGCGTATCCAGCACTACCGCGACCTCTACGAGCGCCAACAGCGCTTCTGAGCCGCGGGACCGGACCAGGGATGAAAGAGGGCGCTTCGGGCGCCCTCTTTTTTGTCCGTGGCGGCTGGACAGAATCGGGGGGCGACCGCTACCGGCGCGCCATGGGTATCGCCGCAACGATCATGAACACCGCCACTGGCCAGCCGATCCAGAAAATGGCGTTCGGCCGCATGCCCAAACCCTGGGCCAGTTTCACGCTCGCAACCGGCGAACTCGTCACCGCCGAGCGGATCGACGTCACCCCGCCCGCCCCCGGCAAATTCGCCGCGACGGTACAAGTTTGGGTCAAGGTCAAGCCGCGCGACTGAACGCCGGTCGCCGGTTATAAAGAAAAAACGGCGTAATTTCTGCGCCGTGACGATTTTGTTGCAACCCTTGCGTTCACCCGGCGTTAAGCCCCCGAGTCAACTTTGGGAGTCACTCAATATGCGCAAGATGTTCATTACCCTCGCTGCTACCTCGGCCCTCGCGCTCGGCGCTTGCCAGAGCCCCGCCGCCGACAAGGTCGAAGATCAGGCTGAAGCGAAGGCCGACGTGATCGACGAACAGGCCGACGCGATGCCCGAAGGCGCGGCAAAGGAAGCGATGGAAAACAAAGCTGATGCCGTCGAAGCCGCTGGCGAAGAAAAAGCCAACGCGATGGACGACAATGGCGAAATCGCTCCGTCGGAAACCGGCGCGATGGCCCCGGCCGATCCCGCGAAGAAATAAGTATCGAGGGCTTGCCTCCCCTAAAGGGCAGGGTGAAGGGCGCCGGATCGAACTCCGGCGCCCTTTGTCGTGCGCCGGGTTTTCAGCCTGTGATGTCGATCACCGCGGCGCATCGCAATCGCGCTTATGACCCGAAACGGGACGCGAACTCGCTTTCAGCGAACCGCTTCACGGACCACCCTCCCGCCGCCACCAGCGACCCAGGGCGGCGGGAGGGACTAGTCCGCGCGCTTGCCCGCATCCCCGCCGGCAGATTCCAGCGTTTGCAGCACCGCGCGCACCCCCGGCGCATCGCCGTCGGCGCGCAGCGCTTCGATCCCCGCGGCGACATCGAGCCGATAGTCGGCGACCCCCGCCGACTCGCCCGCCCACGCCGCGCCCAGCGATTTCACCAGCCGCCGCGCCGCGGCATTTTCGGACAGCATATGCACGTCGAGCATGTCGAGCCCCTCGGCGCGGCATTGGACGAGCAGCGCCGCGGTCATCATCCGCGCCAGCCCCTGCCCCTGAAATTCGTCGAGCACCGCGATCGAAAACTCGCCCACCGGCCCGCCCTGCGGGTGCCGCACCGCATGCACCGCGCCGATCGGCGGCTGGCCCGGGCAGTCGCTGCAGATCGCCCCCCATGCGATATGGTCGTGCCCGTCGACATCGGCGAGCCGCTCGACCACTGCATCGGGCAACACCGGCGCCGGCGAGAAAAAGCGCAAGTAACGCGATTCCGCCGACAGTTTCGCGATCCCGTCGCGGATCAGCGGCGCATCGTCGGGGGTAATCGTGCGCAGGCACACCGCGGTGCCGTCGTTCAGCGCACAATGCACCGCGATGTCCTCGATCCGCCCGATCCGCCCTTTTGCCTGCTCATCCGTTCCGGTCATCGCGGTCTCCCAGCCGCGCCATGGTAGGACCGCCGCCTCGCGCTCGCAATCCACCCCCTGTTCGCCGGGCTGCGTATATTCACCGCCCGATATCGGTGAGATGTTGAAAGCCGCCCCCGCCTTAACTTGGTAAAAGTTGCAGATAGAAGTCTGAAAGATTGCAGGTCGATGATTCATGCCCCCCTTGATGCCGCACCCGATGGCGCCGACTTCGAAGGGCTCGGCGACCGGCTCGCACGCCTCCGCCGGGCCCGGGGGTTCAGCAAGACCGACCTCGCCGACCGGCTCGGCGTCACCGTGACCTCGATCTGCTATTGGGAGCAGGGCCGTTCGCGCCCGCGGCTCGCGCGGCTTCAGACGCTCGCGGAGCTCCTCGGCACGACCCCCGCCGAACTGCTCCGCCGCGACAGCGCGCCGGGCAGCGACCATCTCTCCGACCTCGTCACCCGCATGCGCGCCGAAATCGCCCACGCCGCAGGCACGACGCCGTCGAAAGTCCGCATCACGATCGAGATGTAGGCGCGCCCGCGCCGCCACTCCCTCCCCCTTCGTCGCCCCGACCCTGACACGGGGTGGCGTTGGGTGCGGCAAAGGTGCCGATTTTCCGCTTTCCTACATTATCCCCATATGGTTCGTTATGATAATCTGACGAACCAATGGAGCAATTCCGATGAAGCAGGAAATCCTTCCACCCCTCCCCGCACCGCTCGATTTCGTCGATGAAGGCGCCATCGACCCCGACGATCTGTCCGAAGACCTCGCCTTCACCCCGGTCGAGCAACGCACCAAACGCTGGACCGGCATCACCGCCCAGAAACAACGCATTTTCATCGCGCACCTCGCCGCGACCGGCGCGGTCAGCATGGCGGCAAAGGTCGCGGGCCACTCGACCTCGGCCTTCTACCAGCTCCGCAAGCGCGACGACGCGGGCAGCTTTGCCGCGGCATGGGACCGCGCGGTCGAGGCCGGGGCGCGCCGCGTTGCCGACCTGCTGATGGAATATGCGATCTATGGCGTGCCCGAAACGCTGTCGAAGGAAGGCCGCGTCATCCTCGAACGCCGCCGCCCGAACATTCGCGCGATGCAGCATATCGCCGCGAGCCGTTTTCCGGAGAATTTCGGCGCCGGCATCAACCCCGTCGACGGCCCCGCCACCGCGGTCCCGCACGCGATCCGCCGCCTGCGCGAGACATGGCAGGCCGAGTGGGAGGCCGAGCGGCAGGCCGCGATGCTCGAACATAACGCGCGCGCGAACCGGCAGGAAACCGACCTCGACGATCGCCTGCGCATCATCCGCACCGCCTTTCAGCGCAAGATTTCGCACGACCCGGTCAAGCGCGCCGCATGGGACCTGCTCACCGGCCCCGGCACCGACTGGGCCGCGGTGCGCCAGGCCGACGCCTACACCAACCCGCAAAAGCACGAATGGCACATGCACCACCCCGACATGATCGTCCCGCTGTCGGCCGGGTCGGGCAATGTCGATTGGGAGGCGGCCGAGGGCGGCGACCTGTCGAACCCCGCCCCGCCCCCCGCCGACCATGTCCCCTGGACCGAAGGCGGCGAAGAGGATGAGCTGTGGTTCGACCATTATGCCGAGCATATGATCGAGGGCGAGGTCGGCGAAAGCGACCTCGTCAGCAACCATATCACCCGCGGCGACATGCGCAGGGCGGCCCACACCCTGCGCGAGCGCGCCGAGGCTTGGCAACAGGCGCGCCAGCCCGTGATCCAGCATCCCCACGACTTCCTCGCCGACACCAGCCTCAGCGGCGGCGGCACCGGCCGCGAACGCGACACCGCGCGCCGCCGCATCGAACGCACGATCGCCGAACTCGAACGCGAATGGAACGCCGCCTATAGCGAGGAAAGCTGGGCGGCGTGGAAGGCAGGCGATCCTCCCTGCGGCGAAGCCGTGGGGAGGGGGACCGTCGCCGCAGGCGATGGTGGAGGGGCAGCGGCCTCGCACAATTCGCCCGTCCGCTCAGCGCACGAAGCGCAACAGGCCGGAGGCGAGCCATGAGCCTGCTCGACGACGCCCGAGCCAACCGCATCGCGGCCCGCTTCGGCCGCAGGGTCGAAATCGAATGGATCCAGCCGCGCGAACCCTATGGCGGCTGGGTCTCCTACGAAAGCTTCGAGCCCGAAAAGGTCCAGACCTGCCTCTCGATCGGCCGCCTGATCCACGACGATGATTGCATCAAAGTGCTCGCCGGATCGGCGGTGATCGTCGGCGACGAGGAGCGCGTGATGCTGAGCGGCGTGATCGAGATTCCGGCGCGGTGTGTGGTGCGGATTGTTCGGTTGGAGGAGATGAATTTTTGATTATTCTAACGGAAATCCAGTCGTCGCAACCGCATGCTACGGCAATCAGCTTCTGGACGAACTTGTCGCTGTTGCAACTTGGCCCCTTGCAAGGAGGGCTACATTGCATCACAGAATAGAACAAAATAAGAACTTCTTAACTTAGAGCCTTGCTTAAAGGGATGAAAAGCGACACTATGTCGCAAATTGTCCTAGGGAATGTATGCTCAACGAATTTGCAGCTCTTCGTATTCGCGCTGGTTTGTCCGTAGAGGACCTTGCGCTGATGACCGGCTACAGCACCCGTCAGGTGCAACGGTGGGAAGCGGACGACGGCGTTCCTAGAGAGGCAGCAGTCCGACTGCTCCAGTCAATGGCCGCAGCCGCTCCGGATCAGACAGGGAGTCGGTTCAACTTTATCGACCTGTTTGCAGGAATCGGCGGCATTCGCAAAGGCTTCGACGCAATTGGCGGCCATTGTGTGTTCACTTCGGAATGGAATAAATTTGCGCAGCAGACCTATGCAGCCAATTTTCGGGATAACCACCCGCCGCATGGCGACATCACGACCATCGGCAGCGACGAGATTCCGGATCATGACGTTCTGCTTGCCGGTTTCCCATGCCAGCCGTTTTCTATTGCAGGTGTATCCAAAAAGAATTCTCTTGGCCGCCAGCACGGCTTTCTGGACGAAACTCAGGGGACGCTGTTTTTCGATGTCGCCCGTATATTGAAAGCGAAACGCCCATCCGCTTTCCTGCTAGAGAACGTCAAGAATCTGACCAGCCATGACAAGGGACGCACCTTTCAGGTGATCCTAAAGACGCTGACCGAGGAACTGGGTTACAAGGTCTGGCACAAGGTGATCGATGCGCAGCATTTCGTGCCGCAGCACCGCGAGCGTATTGTCATTGTCGGTTTCCGGGACGACGTTCTGTTTAGCTGGGAGGACTTGAAGCTTCCTGCCAAAAGAAGTGCGCGCCTGAAAAGCATCCTGCATCCCGAAGACGGATCCGAGGAAGCCGAAGCGCCCTATACGCTTGGTCCAGACGCAATCGTAAATGACAAATACACTCTGACGGATAAACTCTGGCAGTACCTCCAGGGTTATGCCGCCAAACACAAGGCGGCGGGCAATGGGTTCGGCTTTGGTCTTGTGACGCCGGACGACGTCGCGCGCACGCTTTCGGCTCGCTATTTCAAGGACGGATCGGAGATCCTGGTCAGCCAAGGCGAAACGCGCAATCCTCGTCGCCTTACACCGCGCGAATGCGCGCGTCTCATGGGCTATGCCGAAGACTTCCGTATCCCCGTTTCAGACACGCAGGCTTACAAACAATTCGGCAATTCGGTTGCGGTACCTGTCTTCGAAGCAGTTGCCCGGATCATGCAGCCGCATATTCAGACGTTGGTCGAACCGGCGCGGCACCGCGAAGCCGCCTGAGGCGTGGTCGACGTTCACGACGCGGCGACCCGCAGCCGTAATATGGCTGCTATCAAAGGCGGCCATACAAAACCTGAGCTACTGATCCGCAGGGCAATGCATGCGGCCGGACTGCGCTTTCGGCTGCATGCGAAACACCTGCCCGGGACACCCGATCTTACCTTTCCTCGCCACAAAGCGGTCATTTTCGTGAATGGTTGCTTTTGGCATCGGCACGACTGCCATCTGTTCACTTGGCCAGCGACACGAGATGACTTCTGGCGCGAGAAAATCGCGCGCAACGTCAAAAATGATGAAAAGGCTGTCGCGGAGTTGCTGGCGACTGGCTGGAGGGTTGCAACTGCCTGGGAGTGTGCGCTGAAAGGGCGAACCAGACTCGATTTCCCCGAAGCTATGCAACAACTGATCGGCTGGATACAGTCGGATAAGCAAACGATCACGATAAGGGGCGGATAGTTGGTCGCATCACTGGAACAATTGCTGGGCCTGATGCGGCATCATGGGGCAACGCGTATATATGCCAAAAAGCTTGCACCCAATGACAATTCCAAAAATCAGATATACCTCGGCGGCGACTTCTCCGCGCTCAACATAATCCCGCACGGAAATATTTATATCGACGATGCGGATGTAGCCGGCGCCATCCGTGATCGTGCAAAAGCGACGGTCGACTTCTACTGGATCGATGACGCCCAGCGGCACCATGCACCCAACACCGGCCTGATCCTCTATCCGAAATATCCGGAAATCCGCATGTCCGGCTTTCTCTGGGGCTGCCAAGCAGCTCCCGCAAAGATCATGCGCGTCCGCGATGAAGGGCGCATGCTTATTCTCGGGATAACTCCGCTGGGTGAAGTAATGGGTTACGCTGCGGCTTCCGACGACCCCATTGCCACTGAATTGAACGCGTACGACTGGCCAACGGTTGGCGTCTTCCTCGAATTGCCGCTGACACTTGCCCATGCCCAGAGTCCTCGGATTCAACTGTTGAACAAGCTGCGCCGTATCTGGCAGTTGCAGTGGATCGCCTCGCAAAAGCTCGCCGCCGATGGCACGAAAACCTCATACTCCGCTCGCAATGGCGGTGGCTACACCTTGGAAGCTGAGCTGGGAATTACGCCCAATAGCTATGCTGAGCCCGACTTCATGGGCTGGGAGGTAAAACAATATGGCGTCCGTGACTTTGTGTCTTTCAGGCCTATGTCGCCGGTCACGCTGATGACGCCAGAACCGACCGGCGGCATTTATCGCACCGAAGGCGTCGTCGCATTCATGAAACGATTCGGGTACCCCGATCAGGCAGGCAAGCCCGACAGAGTTAATTTTGGCGGCCGCTATGACTGTCAGCGGGCACATCATGCGCTGACTGGTCTTCGCATGACACTGACCGGCTATGATGAGGCGACAGGCAAGATCACCGACTTTGATGGCGGCATGGCGCTCATCGATGCCGCTGAAGAGATCGCGGCCTCCTGGACGTTCAAAGGCATGATGGCGCACTGGAACCGCAAACATGCGCAAGCCGCATATGTACCTTCGTTGTTCCGTACGCCGCCTCCCGAATACAGCTATGGAGCTAATGTTCTCCTTTGCGAACAAACGGACTTCTTGCTGTTCCTAAAAGCTTTTGCTGCGGGCAGAATTTATTACGATCCCGCAGTAAAAGTTGAAAATGCCTCTTCCGGAGCACCGCAAATAAAACGGCGAAGTCAGTTCCGTGTGGCTCACGCTGACCTAAAACAGCTATATCAGCGCCATGAGGATGTTCAGCTCTGAAACCAAGGGCAAGCAGGGGCGAAGCCGTCCCGCAACTTCGTCTGAGTGGCCTACCTCTCATTCTGCTTTGACGAAAAGGGCGGATTAGGCGTCGTCCCCCATCCGCAATGCAGCAATAAACGCCTCCTGCGGAATGTTTACATTGCCGTACTCACGCATCCGCTTTTTGCCCTCTTTCTGCTTTTCCAGCAGCTTTTTCTTGCGGGTCGCGTCACCGCCGTAGCATTTGGCGGTCACGTCCTTGCGCAGCGCGGCGATGGTTTCGCGGGCGATCACCTTGCCGCCGATCGCGGCTTGGATCGGGATCTTGAACATGTGGCGCGGGATCAGGTCCTTCAGCCGCTCGCACATGCCGCGGCCGCGCGTTTCGGCGGTGCCGCGGTGGACGATCATGCTCAGCGCGTCGACCGGCTCGTTGTTGACGAGGATGCTCATCTTGACGAGGTCGCCGGGGCGGTGGCCGATCTGGTGATAGTCGAAGCTGGCGTAGCCGCGGCTGATGCTTTTCAGCCGGTCATAGAAATCGAACACGACTTCGTTGAGCGGCAGTTCATAGGTGATCTGCGCGCGGCCGCCGACATAGGTGAGATTTTTCTGCACCCCGCGGCGGTCCTGGCACAGCTTCAGGATCGGGCCGAGATATTCGTCGGGGACATAGATCACCGCCTCGATCCACGGCTCCTCGATCTCTTCGATGCGGTTCGGGTCGGGCATGTCGGCGGGGTTGTGGAGTTCGATCTCCTTCGCCGCCTCATTCTTGGTATGACCCAGCTTCAGCTTGTACACCACCGACGGCGCGGTGGTGATCAGGTCGAGGTCATATTCGCGGGTCAGCCGCTCCTGAATGATCTCGAGGTGGAGCAGGCCAAGGAAGCCGCAGCGGAAGCCGAAGCCGAGCGCCGCCGAGCTTTCCATTTCGAACGAGAAGCTCGCGTCGTTGAGGCGGAGCTTCTGGATGCTTTCGCGCAGCTTCTCGAAGTCGTTCGCGTCGGTCGGGAACATGCCGCAGAAGACGACGGGCTGGACTTCCTTGAACCCCGGCAGCGCCTTGGCCGCGGGCTTTTTCGCGTCGGTCACGGTGTCGCCGACGCGCGCCTGTGCGACGTCCTTGATCTGCGCGGTGATGAAACCGATCTCGCCGGGGCCCAGCTCGGCGAGCTGCTCGATCTTCGGCGTGAAACAGCCGACGCGGTCGATCAGATGGGTGGTCCCCGCCTGCATGAACTTGATCTGCTGACCCTTTTTCAGCACGCCGTCGATGACGCGGATCAGGATGACGACGCCGAGGTACGGGTCGTACCAGCTGTCGACCAGCATCGCCTTGAGCGGCTCATTCGCGTCGCCCTTCGGCGGCGGGATGCGCGTGACGATCGCTTCCAGCGCTTCCTCGATGCCGATACCGGCCTTTGCGGATGCGAGCACCGCATCGTCGGCGGGCAGCCCGATGATGTCCTCGATCTCGGCCTTCACCTTGTCGACGTCGGCCGCGGGCAGGTCGATCTTGTTGATAACGGGCACGATTTCATGATCATGCTCGATCGACTGATACACATTCGCCAGCGTCTGCGCCTCGACGCCCTGCGCCGCATCGACCACCAGCAAAGCGCCCTCGCACGCCGCGAGGCTGCGCGACACTTCATAGGCGAAGTCGACGTGGCCGGGCGTGTCCATCAGGTTGAGTTCGTACGTCTCACCATCATGCGCCTTATACTTCAGGCGCACCGTCTGCGCCTTGATCGTGATCCCGCGCTCCTTCTCGATGTCCATATTATCAAGGACTTGCGCCGACATCTCGCGCGCGGTCAGCCCGCCGGTGAACTGGATCAGCCGGTCGGCAAGCGTCGACTTGCCATGGTCGATGTGCGCAATGATGGAGAAGTTGCGGATATGCGAAAGCGGAGTGGTCATGCGCCGCGCCCTAGCAGCCGAAAGCGGCGCTGTCAGCAGGCGAAGCTACAGGCTCAGCCAGCGTGCACAATCGTCGCGAACACGAGGGTCACGGTCGGCCAGTCCGCGTTCCAATATGGTGACCGGTTCCGCCGCCACCGCCGCAAGCGCCGCAATTGCATTCGCACGCACCCGCGGCACCGGATGCGCCTTCGCGAACTGTTCGGCAACATCGCGCCCATTGTCGGTCAGATGCACCGCGCAGCGGAGCAGCATCTCCCCGCTCGTCAGCGTCGGGCGTTTGGCGATCGTGCCGTGCTCGAGGTCGACGATATATTGATCGCGCCAGGGAACATGTTCGCCTTCGTCCATGATGTTGAGACTGACCGACAGGCTGGCCGGAGGAAGCTGACTATGGATGTCACGGTGAGCGCGGTAGAGCATCATCCCGCCTTGGCTCAACTGGCTGCGCTCTACAAATGTCAGGTTCAACGGCTCACCAAGGCGACCGTCGACGGTTTCGGGGTCGTAATCAAAATAATCGCTGACATAGCCCGGACCGAAATAGCCCGCGGTGAGGAAAGAGAAATTATGGTCGTGCGGAATGCGGTAGGAGAAAGCGGCGGAGCCGCTCGCGATATAGGCGGCGTCGCGTTCGGAGGGCCACATATTGGCACGAAGGTAAAACCCGCGCGGGCTGCGGTGGAGCAAGAAAACTTGCGCGGAATAGCGGTTGATTTCGAGCTGGTCGGCGTAGCTGGCCTTGAGCGCGGCGATGACGCGGTCGGCGAGGAAGTCGGGATTACGCGCAAGGCCGGCAAGCAGATCGGCGCAGGAAGCGATGCTGTCCTCATCGGTGAGATCGACGCCGATCTCATCGATGTGCGCAGCGACGTCGTCGAGGTCCAAAGCGACGCCCGCGGGCGGGTCGATCAGGCGGGGCATGGCGCGGCCCCCGAAGCGCGGGGAGCGGATATAAGGGTGGAAGGCTCCGGGCTCGTGCAAGGCCCCGGCCTTCCACCCCCCTCCCGCCCCGTCTCACCGGAAGGCAGGGAGAAGAGCGCGAGCGTCGCCGCGGCGGCGCGGCGAACCTCTGAATGCGGATCGGTCGCCGCCATGCGCTCGAGAGGTGCGCGCGCCGTCGCGGGGTCGAGAGCAACCAGCTCGCGCATCGCGTTCCAGCGTGCTGCAAAATCCTCGCTTCGGGTCTCCGCGACGAAGAAGGGCGCGGCGTCAGCGCGCCCGAGATGGCGGAGCAGCGTAAGCGCGATCTGGCGAAAACTGCTGTCGCGACGCGACGCGCTGACATGGATCAACTTCCCGCTCGCAATATCATAGGCCCGCATCGGGAGCGGTGACGGTGGCCGGACGGTGAGTTCGAGAAACAACAGGTCGCGGGCGCCTCCCGCAAAGGTGAAGCCTTGGCGCGCAGTGTCGAGATGCAGCGTCTCGCCGGTCTGTAGCCGGCGCGGCGGCAGGCTGCGACAGGAGGCCGCAGCGCTCGCAGTGAAAGCGCCCGCTTCCTCTGCTGCGCTGACCGTAACCTCGTGCATGCAAAGCTCGGCACCACCGCAATCGATGATATAAAGCGCCGCGCGGCCGGGAACAAAGACCATCGCGGCGGGGGCGGGCGCATTCGCCGCAAAAGGCCGCAGATGGAGCGTCAGACGGATCGCCCCGCGATCGGCGAGGATCAGCCCGCCGGCACCGCCCTCGCCCCCACCCAGAGGACGCAAAGGCGGGCGCGCAAAATAATCGGCCGTCAGCAATGCCAGCGCCGCGTCGAGCCGCGTCCGGAGCCAATCTATATTGGTGAGCCACGGCAGAAGCCCCACGATCGCGAGATCGGCGGGCGCATCAGCGAGCGTGTCGATCGCGAAGATCAAACCGTCGGGGGCGACGTCGGCGATACTCCACGCGGCATCGAGGTCTGTTACGGCGCGGCGGATCGCCAGCCGGCGCGCTGCATCTGTGCCGGGAAAATGATTGTGGCGGGAGGACATGGCGCGTTTTACCTAAAACGGGGGAACCGATGGCGCCGCATTTGGCATGCTCATCGGTCCCCGCCGCAGATTATTCGTAGACGATGAGCGCGATGGTAACCGCGAGTTCGAACAGCGATGGACCAGAAGACGCGGTTTCGCCGACGAGCGAGCCGAACAAGCCAACCGCGGTGTCGAGCAACGGCAACGCCTCGATATCGATGGATGACAGACCCATATTCCCCCTCCTGTCTTGACCGGCGGCGCGAAAGGCCGCCGGGAACATCGGCTAGGAACGTGCGGGCATGCTTTACAGTTAACTTATCGTAATGCGGGCCATGTCGCTGGTCGAAGCCGGGTTGTCGTTGCCGCGCCCGCGGATAGGGTGGCACCCTCAAAAACCGGGAGACCTGCCATGCGCCGCACGATCACCGCCGCCTTTTGCGCCCTCTTTCTCACCGCGCCGACCAGGGCCGAAACCCTGCTCGTCGGGAACAAGGGGGAGGATACGCTGAGCGTTATCGCGCTTGCATCGGGCGAGGAACTGGCGCGGCTGCCGACGGGCAAGATGCCGCACGAGATTGCGATCTCGCCCGACGGCAAGCAGGCGGCGGTCGTCGCCTATGGCAGCACGACGATCGACGTGTTCGATGTGGCGAGCCGGACCAAGGTCCGGACGATCGACCTCAGCCCCAACCAGCGGCCGCACGGGCTGCTGTGGCTGTCCGACGGGCGGCTGGTCGCGACGACCGAGGGCAGCGATTCCGTTGCGGTGGTTGCGCCCGATGGCAAGCTGACGTCGATTTCGACCGGGCAGAAGGGGACGCATATGATCGTCGTCGCGCCCGGCAACCGCACCGCCTACACCGCCAATATCGCGTCGGGGACGGTGAGCGTGCTCGACCTCAAGACGGCAAAGAAGCTGCGTGACTTCGCTGTCGGCGGCAAACCCGAGGGGCTGTCGCTGACCAAGCAGGGGGACGAACTCTGGATCGGCGATCTCGATGCGCCGCGCGTGCAGGTCTGGGACACGAACAAGGGCAAGAAGATCGCGGAACAGCCCGTCGATCCGGTCGCGATCCGCGTGTTGACGAGTCCCGATGGAAAATTCGTCGCGACGAGCAACATCGCCGCGGGGACGATAAACCTGTTCGATGCCGAAACGCGTGCGCCGGTGCGAACGATCATCGTGTCGGGTGAGCAGGCAAAGGGCCAGGTAACATTGCTGTTCAGCGCTGATTCGAAGCGACTTTATGCGGCCGAAACGGGGCACGATAAGGTAGCCGAAATCGACCTCGCGAGCGGCAAGGTGCTACGCCGGATCGCGGCGGGCAAAAACGGCGACGGATTGGCGATCGCCCCCTGATCCTCGATCTGCCGCAAGTCCACTTTTGGGGGAAGAGCCGCCGCATTTTCTGACGCGGAGTGTCTTCTACGGGGTGAAGCCGGATATGGCCGGGATCTTCCGCACACAAAAATGAAGTCCGCCGGCAAGCCGACGGACTTCAAGAGAGCAAGATGGCCTTGGTTCCACCTTCCTCGGGTCGCACCACCTGAATGACCGATTCGGGCGATTGTTTCACTACCCACCTGGGTAGGAGACAGAATATTTTCATTTTATCGCATTGCACTTGCTATCCGCACCGCGCTCCTATCAAATGGCGGTGCTGCGGGTCTTCTGGGGGGAAGTGCATGCAGGTGGGCAATATTTCGACCTTTCCTACCGACCATAATGCGCCGGACGAATGGGAAGTGCTCAACGCACTGATCGGGCAAGTCTACGACTCGGTACTCCATCCCGAAAGCTGGAACGAAACCCTCGCCCGCATAACGGCCACGCTTTGCCCACTCAGCTGGGAGGCCGCCTTCATCCTGTGGGAGGGGAATAATCCGCCGACGGCGCGCTTCGTCGCGGCGAGCGGACTTGCTGCGGGCGTGCAGGAAATCTATTCGGCGGTCTACGCCGGCAACCACCCCTGGTCGCGAAAACTCATGCGCTACGGCAACGGCAGCGTCGTCGACAGCAATGACATCATGACGCGCGAGGAGTTTCTGGAAACCGAATTTTTCCGTAATTTCCTTGCGCCCTGGGGGATCGACCGGATGATCGCGGTGCTGCTCGATCGGCGCGGCGGCGAACGGCTTGGGCTGATGATCCCCGGCCCCGGCGACCGCGACGTCGCGCAATTGAAGCGCGGCCTTCGCGTCCTTGCGCCGCATATCCAGCGCGCGATGCGGATCAGCGATCGGATCGCGACGCTCGACCTTGCCGCGGGCGCCGCCCGCGCCGCTGCCGACGCCGCACCCTTCGCAATCTTCAGTCTCGACGACCAACTCAATATTCTCGCGGTCAACAGCCGCGCTGCACGCTATGAGAAGGCTGGCTTCATCCGCACCGCGCAGGACCGCTTCGCCTTCACCCATCCTGCCAGCCAGAAACACCTCATCAACCTGGTCAAAAGCGCCGCACCCGCCGGGCTGGCCTTTCAAGCAGTCAGCCCCTCGGGCAAAGAATGCCCAGTGCTGGTCGCGCGTATCACGCGCCAGTCGGCGCAGCAGATGAACGGCATAAGCCTTGGCGCCTCGCTGATCGTCACCTTGGGCAGCTCGCCGGGAGAAACCCCGGTGGTCGAAATTGACCGCGTTGCGCAATGGTTCGGTCTGACGCCAGCCGAAGCCCGTCTCGCTGTCGCACTCGCCGCGGGTGATACGCTGCAAGATTATGCCGCGCTGCGCGCCGTCAGCGTCAACGCCGTGCGTTTCCTGCTGAAAGGCATTTTCCGCAAGACCGGCGCCACGACGCAGGCCCAGCTCGTCGCGCTGCTCGCGCGCCTGCCAGCACCGGGGGCGGCCTAGCGCCTCGGGCTGCAGTCTCCCGGCAAGTGATTTCGGGGTGAGCACGCCTGCAAAATAGGCGCCCGCCGACAGATAGGCGATGCCCAGCACAGCGCTAAAGAGAATATGATCGGGCAGGTGACAAGGCAAAGCGCCCGCGCAGCAGGATCATCGCCGCAAAGACACCGATGGCCCCAATTTGGGCCAAACCGACCGAAAACATCTCGCCGCCCTCGCCCTTGTGAAGAAACAGCAGCACGGCAAGGCCGATCCAGAGGATCGCATCGTCCAGCGCGACGATGCGCAGCGAGAGGTTGCCGAGCGGACGGTCCGCCATCGCCCCGCGAACCAATCCGCAGCAAAGAACCAGCATCAGCAGGAAACAGACGAGGTCGACGAGGAATGCTATGGGAACAAGCTATCCCCCGCATCTAAGGCGGGCAAGCTCTATTGTGAACGTTATCGTTTGGCCGCTCGCTGACCATAAGGCCGACGATCAGGTTGGGTACGAGGCAAAAAGTTCCTCCCATCGCTGCGCGACAGGGGGGACCATCCTGTTCAATTAGGTCAGCTGCAAACCGACATCAGCCGCCGTGCGCGCGGATCCATTTCTCCACGACCGGCGCAATCTCGTCGCGCCATTTACGGCCGTTGAAGATGCCATAATGGCCAACGCCCTTCACCATCAGATATTTCTTCTGGTCGGCGGGCAGCGACTTGGCGATCGTCAGTGCCGCCTTGGTCTGGCCGATCCCCGAAATATCGTCGCGCTCGCCCTCGATCGCGAGGATCGCGATATCCTCGATCGCACCGACATCGACAGGTTGGCCTCGGTGCAACATCTCGCCCTTTGGCAGCAGGTGGCGCTGGAACACGACATCGACCGTCTGAAGGTAGAATTCGGACGTCATGTCGCACACCGCGCGATATTCGTCATAAAATTCCTTGGTCTTGTCCGCATTCTCACCGTCGCCGTCGACCAGATGTTTGAACATGCTCCAATGGCTCATCATATGATTGCCAAGGTTCATCGACATGAAGCCGGCAAGCTGGAGAAAGCCCGGATAGACGCGTCGGCCCGCGCCCGGATAATAGGCCGGCACGGTTGCGATGACATTTTCCTGGAACCATGCGTGCGGCCGCGTCATCGCATGCTCGTTGACCGCGGTCGGCGCCTTGCGCGTGTCGATCGGGCCGCCCATCATCGTCAGCGTCTTCGGTCGGCACCTGTGCTTGTTCGCCGCCATGATCGCTGCAGCGGCGAGACTCGGCACCGACGGCTGGCACACCGCCAGCACGTGCGCATCGGGGCCGATATGTTCGAGCCACGAAATCAGATAATCGATATAATCGTCGAGATCGAACCTGCCCGCCTCCAGCGGCACGTTGCGCGCGTCGCGCCAGTCGGTAATCCAGACGTCATGCCCGGGCAGCATCCGTTCGACCGTGCCGCGCAGCAGCGTGGCATAGTGGCCCGACATCGGCGCGACGATCAGCAGCTTGGGCGCGTCTTTCGATCCCTTGTGCTTGAAATGCTTGAGCTGGCCGAACGGCTTGCGCGCCTCCACAACCTCGGTCACCCGGACCATCTCACCCTCGACTTCGGCTTCGTAGAGCCCAAACCCCGGCTTGCCGCGCGGCGCCGACGCATGCGCGAAGACCTCGAGCGCCGAGGCAAACATCGGGCTGCCGCTGAAATAGCCGAGCGGATTCGCAGGGTGCTGCATCACCTGTGCGCCCGCGGTAGCCAGCGCACTCGCCCCTGCGAGCCAATTCTTCTGCATGTCAAAGGCGTGATAGAGCATATGTAATCGTTCCTTGCGTGGCCCCGGCGGCGCTCTTCGGCGCCTGTGCGTTGGTTAGCAGTCTAGGGGCTCCGCCCTATTGTGCAATGCATCAAAATCATTGCGGGACGTCCCGGTTGCGAATATTCTGCGCACACGGCGCGTGATGCGCCGAAGGAGTGAATATGTCTGAGATTGCGGGCAACCGCTAACATCCCGGCGTAATCGGGATGTGCGCAGCGTGCGGGCCAACGGGCCAGCGCGCCTTTGTTGCTTGAAAATCCCGGACATATCCCATGAATATTTCGAAAGCGGAGCAGCGCATGCTCCACGTGCTGGCGCAGGGCGGCATGATCCACCATCGGCGCAGCGAAAACGGCCAGATCATCGAAGCGCTGTGCTTCACCCGCGACGGACATGTGCTGGCAAACACGGGTCTGTCGCTGTTCAACCGGCTACGGCGGCGCGGTTTTATCGGTTCGCAGAACGGCGCGCCGTACCGCATCACGCAAGCAGGCCTCCGCGCGGTGCGCGCACAGCTGGACAACCGGTGACAATCGGGCGCGCCCTTTTCGTGGCAATCCTGTCCCCCTGCTTCAAAGCGCTTGAAGCCATGCGTCATTCTGCGGCGTTGAGCGGCATCGGCGGGACTGCTAGGGCCGTCGTCCATGGCGACCACATCCGAAAAATCCGAACAGCCCCGCCGCAAGCTCGGCAGCCTGCGCATGATCTGGCACTATGCCAGCCGCTATCCGCTGCAACTGCTGATCGCCGCCGTCGCGCTCGGTATCGCCGCGCTCGCGACGCTCGCGATTCCTTACCAATTCAAGGAAATGATCGACAGCGGCTTCGTCGCCGGCGGCGGCGACGTCGCCCCGCATTTCCGCTTCTTCTATGTCATCGTGCTGCTGCTCGCGATCGCGACCGCGCTGCGCTTCTATTTCGTCAGCTGGCTGGGCGAACGCACCGTTGCCGACATCCGCCAGGCGGTGCAGCGCAACCTGCTCCGCCTCGCCCCCGGCTTCTTCGAGGAGAACCGCCCGTCGGAAATCGCCTCGCGCATGACGTCGGACACCTCGATCATCGAGCAAACCGTCGGCACCACCGTCTCGGTCGCGCTGCGCAACACGGTGATGGGCATCGGCGGCATCGCCTATCTCTTCACGCTATCGCCCAAGCTGACCGGCGGCATCCTGCTCGGCATCCCGGTGATCATCATGCCGATCGTTCTGCTCGGCCGAAAGCTGCAGAATGTCTCGCGGACGAGCCAGGATCGCGTCGCCGACATCGGCGCGACGACGGCCGAACAACTCGGCGCAATGAAGATCGTCCAGGCATTCGGGCAGGAGGACCGTGAGGCAGAGCGCTTCACGACGGCTGTCGAGGCTAATTTCGCGACGGCCAAGCGCCGCATCCGCCTGCGCGCGGCGATGACCGCGATCGTCATCGGGCTGCTGTTCGGCGCGATCACGACTTTGCTCTGGTATGGCGCCGCGGGCGTCGCGGCTGGAACGATCACCGGCGGCACGATCGCCGCCTTCGTCCTTACCGGCGGACTGGTCGCGGGCGCGTTCGGTGCCCTCACCGAAGTCTATGGCGACCTGCTCCGCGCTGCCGGTGCCGCCGAGCGCCTGAGCGAACTGCTGAATGCCGAAGCCAGCATCGCGCCGCCTTCAAAACCGCGCTCCTTCCCCGAACCACCCGTCGGAACACTCGAGTTCGCGAACGTCGAATTCCACTACCCGACGCGCCCCGACGCCCCGGCGCTTCATAATTTCTCGCTCGCGATCAACCCGCGCGAGACCGTCGCAATCGTCGGCCCCTCGGGCGCCGGCAAATCGACGCTCTTCCAGCTCGCCGAGCGTTTCTACGACCCGAAGGGCGGACAGATCCTGCTTGACGGCATCCCGCTCACCGAAGCCGACCCTGCGGACATCCGGGCACGCATTGCGATGGTGCCGCAGGAAACGGTGATCTTCGCCGCCTCGGCGCGCGACAACCTCCGCTATGGAAATTGGGACGCAACCGACGAGGATCTCTGGGACGCCGCGCGCGCGGCCAACGCGGAAGAGTTCCTGCGCAAGCTGCCGCAAGGCCTCGACACCTTCATGGGCGAAGGCGGCGCGCGCCTTTCCGGCGGCCAGCGCCAGCGCGTCGCGATCGCGCGTGCGCTGCTGCGCCGAGCGCCGCTGCTACTGCTCGACGAAGCGACGTCGGCGCTCGACGCCGAATCCGAAAAGCTCGTCCAGGACGCGCTCGAAACGCTGATGCACGACCGCACGACGATCGTCATCGCGCACCGTCTCGCAACCGTGCGCGCAGCCGACCGCATCATCGTGATGGACGACGGCCGCATCGTCGAAGAAGGCAAGCATGACGTGCTTGTCGCTGCCGACGGGCTCTATGCCCGCCTCGCGCGGCTGCAATTCCAGGACAATCTCGCCGCCTCCTGATCCACTCCGTCCACGAAGGATAAGATGATGCTCTATGACCTCACCGTCCCGGCCTATCAAAACGGCCTGAAAGCCTTGTCGGCAGAGCTCGCCCGCGCGCTCACCTGGGGTTCGGAGAATGGCATCGGCGAATTGCAGTTCGCAGTGGCCCGGCTGGCGCCCGATATGTTCCCGCTCGCCGCGCAGGTCCGCTCGACATGTACGCAGGCGATCCAGCCGCTCACGCGCCTTGGCGTAGAGGGCGGTCCGGAATTTGCCGACGATGCGAGCGATTTCGCCACGATGCAGAACCAGATCGCCGCGGCACTGGCCTTTCTCGACACCGTCGCGGTCGATGCGCTCGGCAATGATGGCGGTCGGGTGGTAAGCTTCGAATTACCGAACGGCATGATCTTCGACATGACGGCGTTCGAATATGTTCGTGATTGGGCGCTGCCTCAATTTTATTTCCACCGCGTCGCCGCTTATGCGGTTCTCCGCCATATGGGCGTCCCGCTCGGCAAGGCCGACTATGTTGGCTACGTGCTGCGCCATCTCCGGCCCGGAACTGCCCCCGCCGGCTGACCGGCGGAGGCCGCCGACCGTCAGATCGCGCTGGCGTAATTCTGGATTCCGGGGAAGGCGAGTTTCGACCCACCATTGCGCCGGATCGCCCCGATCGCCTGATCGACGCGCAGGTAGCGCGCCCGCGCATCGGGCTCGAGCATCAGCGCAGCGGGCGCTGTTCGATCCGACGCCGTCTTCACCAACAGCCCGAGTTGCGCCAGATCGATCGCCTCACCATTCCAACGGATCACATCCGATGTATCGATGGTGATGCGGTTCTCGTCACGAACGTCTGCGGAGCCCGGCTTGATCCCTGGCAACATCACGTCGACGCTATGCGTCGGCGGCGGGATGGTAATGATGAACATCACCAGCATCACGAGCATGACGTCGATCAGCGGCGTGGTGTTGATGTCAGGATCGCCATTGGGATCGGTACGGAAAATACTGCGGTGAAACATGCTGCGACGTCTGCGCATCGTCTCTCTCCCGTTGAGGGAATGCACCTCGATCGACGGGCGCCCACCCCTCTTTGAGGGCCAAAGACCATCTCAAGCCCGTTTGTGATGGTATATCATAAAATAAGCCAGGCAAGGCATAATATCGGGCACCAACAGGAAGCCGCCATCGGCGACGCACGCATAAAGAAAGGGCGGCACCTTGCGGTACCGCCCTCCTTTTTCTTCCAGTCCCAGTCGGGAGCGGAAACCGGTCTTACATGCCCGAGTTCGGACCGTAAGTGATTTCCACGCGACGGTTCTGGTCGTTGCGGACGCCATCGGCGGTTGCAACGGCCGGGCGGCTTTCGCCGAAGCCCTGCGCGCTGATCGAGCCATCCGAGATACCGCGAGCGGTAAGATAGCTGCGAACCGCGGTGTTACGACGTTCCGACAGGCCGACGTTGTACTTGGCCGAACCCGAACGGTCAGCGTGACCGGCGAGCATGACCTGCGTACCCGTGCAACCACGGTTGTAGGCGCTGATCGCGTTGTCGAGAGTCGAAGCGGCTTCCGGCGTGATGTTCGACTGATCCCAATCGAAGTACACGATGTACGGTCCGGGTGCGCATTCCACGACCGGCGGCGGCGGAGGCGGCGGGGGCGGCGGCGGCGGGGGCGGCGGGGGCGGCGGGGGAGCCGGTTCCACCGGCGCCGGAGCACCACCGAAGTTGAACGTCAACGTGCCCAGGATCGAGTGCGAACGGAAGCGCGTCGAAACGTCACGACCGAGCTGGTCGACCAGGTCGAGGTTGTCGGCGTTGAAGAAGCGATACTTCAGGCCAACGTCGATGTTGTCGCTGAGCGGAGCGCGAACGCCGGCAATTGCCTGCCATGCAAAGCCCGTGTCCGAATCGTCGAGGAAGTTACCGGCATAGACCGGCTCAACCGAAACGCGAGCGACACCGGCACCAGCGCCGACAAAGCCCTGAAGACCATCGTCGTCACCGAAATCGAGCATGCCGTTGACCATGAAGCTCAGAGCATTCGAATCACCAGCGAGCGGACGCGAACCAGTGACGAGAGCGCCCGAACCATTAGGGTTCTGCGGGATACCCGGCGTCGTGAAGCGGCCCGACTTGATGTCGGCTTCACGATAGCCGACTTCGACTTCAGCGCGGAAGCCGCCGAAATCATAACCAACGGTACCTTCGAAATCATAACCAGCGCGATGATCGAGCGTACCGGCATTGTTAAAAGTACCGATATCGAGATCAAGGTCTTCGACCAGCATGGCACCAGCACCAACACCGACATACCAAGAGTCGTCGCGCGCCAGGGCAGGCGACGCCAGGGCGGTGGAGGCCAATGCCATAGCGACGGCAAGCTTCCTCATAGTAATTCCCCTTTCAAATTGAGATATACGTCTCGGCAGACGTCCTACTCGCCGCTTTGGTTCCGTGCAAGCTAACAAATCGTGAAACTGTTGCTAAAAAGACGCACTTCGAAGGCCAAAGAACGGAAATTCAGCCTGATATCAGAAGACCCTGCGCGGCGAGGTGAAGGATCAACGTTGAGATGGCACTACGCGCTTCAGAATCGATTGTCGACCCGCCATCGGGCATGTTGATCGTCGCCGGCGCGACCCATATACCGCCAGAATGTCGAAGCCGCACATTATCGGTCAGTCGCATCACCTGCATCCCTTCGCGTGGCGCGACGAATCGCCAGCCACCCGAGGTCCAGAGTATAATCGAGTGCGCCTGTCCGGCCCAGGCACCCGTCGGCGCGGCGTCGGCGATCCAGCATTGCCCCTCAACTGGCGTCGCGGGCGGCACCGCGATCGGGCCCGCTTCAACCACCGCATGAACCAGCGCATCGAGCAGGGTCAGCGCCTCGTTGTGCGTTACCTCCTTTTGCGCCTGCGCAACGGCAAGTAACGGTAACGCAAAGCGCGGTGTGCTCGGCAAGTCGGTCATGAGTTTATCCTTCTATGTCAGGGGCAAGAAAAGAGGGGGCGAGCGCGCGAAATCCCCCACCTGGCGAATTTCCAGCGCACAGCCGGGCGGCAGTGCCGCACGTTCATCCGCACCGATGCTCAGAAGGGGCGACGCGCTCTCCCACGGTCCCACACCCGGAACCGGCGGTGACACCGCGATGCGCCATGCTTCGCGACTTTCGCCGGGTGGCTGATCGACATGGTCGCGCCAGCCGGCGTCTATACGGCTGCGCCCTACCCAACCGATGATCGCACCCCCCTCCCCGTCGGCACGGATATGACCGTGCACCGGAGCCAGCGGCCGTAAGGCGCGGCCGGCAGCCGCTATGTCGATCTCGCTCGACATAGTCCCGCCGCGTGAGGCCCACTGAAACGCCGCGCCGCCGCCCTCCGCCCATCCTCCGAGCGCCTCTGGCAACATCAAAAGCGCCGGATCATCGAGTAGAACGAAGGGTTCACCTGCCAGATGGGTCATTCCACGCTCGGTGCCCGCACGCCCGCGCAGCAGTCGCGAAAGGCGCCAGATCCCGGGCGCCACCACCTCGGCAATGCCGAATTGCAGCAACTCGCCGCCCACCATCGCCCGGTTCGCACCGCCGAGCATCGCCGAATCATTGACCGATTCCAGTGTCATCGCCGGATTGACCAGTTCGACGACCGCAGTGCTCGCCAGGTCGAACAAGCAACCACTCCCCGCGGCCAGCGGTTCGGCAAGCTGTCCCAGCGCGGCGGCAGGACGCACCGTTCCGACCGGGATCGGTTCGGCACCGGCGAACGGGACGAACCAGCAATCGGCGCCGCGCCAGCCATCGTTGCTGCCAGCGCCCGCGATTGCCAACCGCGGCCCCGATGCCGCCGGGCTGCCCATATTAGGAAGGTCGAACAGACGGACCGTGCCAACGGCGTCGGGCCAATCGGGGGCGCCGACCGGAACGCCCGGTTCGGCCGGAAGATCGGCCGCAGGCAGCGGCTGATGACGCCGCAATTCCAGCAAGATTTCGCTCCCGCGAACCGTCCGTCCCGCCAGCCGCCAGCCACTTCCGTCCGCCAGTGCAACGACATGCCCCACGGTCAGGGCCAACGCCGCGAGGTCGGCCTGCCAGATCAAAGTCTCGCGTCCATCCGCCGCCGCGCTGGCGAGCCGCTGTGCCAGCGCCCGCGCCGACGTCGCTGGCAAAACCGCGGGCAAGTCGATCCGCTCTTCGCGTATGCCGCCGCCTGCCACCAGGCTCGTCTGCTGGCCAAGCTGATAGTCGCGCTCAGGCTCGTAGTGACGCAGCCGGATCGTGCCCGGCAGCGAAGACAGCGGCGCACGACGATGCTCGACCTGGTCGCTCGGCGCGTCGACACGCCGTGCCTCGCCGAAGTTGGCCAGCGCCAGTGGCTCCCCGGCCAAAGTCGCCGGCGCCAGCCGCCAGCCGCCGGGGCCGCTCGCCAGTCGCACGCCGTCCGCCTCGAACAGCGGCGCGAGCGCGTCGCGCAAGCGGTCGCCCGAGGCGGCATAGCCGGCAAAGGGCCATTCGCCGTGACAGCGCCCAGCTTCGCCGAACAGGCTGTCTCCGACCAGCCCGGCGTCGGTGCTTCCCGCGTCGGCCTCGACCTCGAACGTCAGCGACGGGATGCGGTTGCCGAACGCGCCAAGCTCGAGGTCTTCGAACACCGCATAGGCAATACCCCGAAACGCGCTCGCCGACCCGATGCCGAGCGCCGAGGCGATCAAGGGATCGACCGCCTGGTCCTCGCTCCCGTCATGCCAGCGAAAGGTGCAACGCTCCTGAAATGTCCCGCTGGTCCCACGCAGCAGATTGCCGTCGGCCCAGATGCGTCCGATTCCCCGAATCCGCCGCGATGACAGCGCGATCGCTAGCGAAACGGCATAGCTATATTCGGTCGTCGACGGCCTCCCCTTGCCGCCGCCGCGCTTGTTCCGCCGCTCGATCAGGTCGGTGGCCCAAATCACGCTCCCCGCAACGCGCATCCCCCCGAATAGCTGCGGGATCTGCTGCCCATAGGTCGACGCCTGGATCTTCAGGTCCGCGAGTCGCGGCCCTTCGCGGCCCTTTGGCTTAAAAATCTCGGCATCGATCTGCTGGCCCACCGCCGCACCAATCGCGGCGCCCACCGGACCCCCGACAATCCCGCCGACCACCGTCAGCACCAAAGTCGCCATGACGCACTCCCGAATGAATGAATTCCATCCCCTTCCACAAGCGTGAGGGGCAGCGACATTTGACGGACTGCTGCCTAGCCGCAGTGGGGTAGGGATTGCTCCAGCCGCCAGCGCGCAGCGCCGCACTCCATGGCATCGAAGGGCGTCTCGACCACCCGGCGCAACCCCGCATGCGCGTGCACCAGACTTTCCGGTCCGATCAGACCGAGGTGGAACTGTCCTGCATCGAATAGGATCAGCGCGACATCGCCCGCACGCCCCTCGCCAGCTACAGGCACAAATCCCGCCGCCGCCAGCCCCGCCTCGATGCGGTCACGCGACCAGCCGCGTATCGGATAGCCGATCGGCCGCACCAGCGGCTTTCCAGCCGCCGCATAGGCCGCCAACACCAGCCCGACGCAATCGAAGCCTGTTACGGGATCGTAGCCCTGCGGCCGGAACCGCACCCCCACCATCGCCCGCGCCGCCGCAAAGACGCGCGCTCCCAGCTCATCCACCAGGATACCGCGTCAACAGATCGTTGCCCGGCAAATGCGCCTCGCCGCGAAAATTGGCCGCATTGCCAAATCGGTCTCGGCAGGTCGCAAGCTGCTTGTCGCAGCCTTCGATCAGCCGCACCCGCGCTGGAAACACAGGGACAAAGGCAGGCGCCTCGGCCAGATGCAATATCGTGCCTTCGGCTGCAATCACCGGGCTCGCCAGCCCGCAATTGGCGCCGTCGATCCACAACATCTCGCCAAACGCCATGTTCGCGGCAGCGCTGTCGAGCGTCACCGCGCGCCCGTCGAGCGCGACCACCCGCCTGACATGCGTCAATGGCGCCAAGTCGATGCGGCACGCCCGATCACCCAGCATCGCGCGGCAGCCCGGCGATGTTGCGGGGCACACCGGCCGATCCAGCAGCCGCGTAACACCCTGAAGCTCTGCGGCAAAAGCTGCCCCGCGCCGTTCGATGGCCCCCAGCGATCCGCGCGCGACCGTTACGGGCGCCGTCTCGGGCGCCTTCCAGTCGGTGACGAACAGCACCAGCTCCGCCCCGTCCCAGCGCCCGGCATCGAGATCGCGCGCCGCGATCGCATCGCTCGCAACTGCGCCCTCCAGGTCCATCGTCCCGGCATCGAGGCTATCGCTCGTCTCCAGCGCCGAAGGCTTCATGCCAGGCGCGGCGCGATACAGCAGGCCGCCGACCATCAGGTCGTTGTCGTGTGACGTCAGCCCGATCACAACCCCGTCGCGCCGCGTCAGCCGCCAGCACCATGCCAGCGTTACCAGTTCCTCGCGCAGCCAGCCCGGCGCCGCGGTCATCATCACTCCCGAAATCACCATGGCGCCCGCACCTCGACCAGCGGCACGCTCGCCATCTCGCCAGCCAGGTACGTCGCGCGGCTCGCCTCCAGCCGATCATCGGCAAAGCGCACCGGCACGTCGAACAGATACCCCGCGCGCACGGCGGAGCCCGAATCCGGCGCGACGTCGAGCAGTATCTCACCGGCCCCGGTCACAAGAAACTCCGCCGTTTCCAACCCATCGACCGACACGCGC
This sequence comes from Sphingopyxis sp. Soil_C_28, assembly GCF_057657055.1. Lineage (NCBI taxonomy): Bacteria > Pseudomonadati > Pseudomonadota > Alphaproteobacteria > Sphingomonadales > Sphingopyxidaceae > Sphingopyxis > Sphingopyxis sp. Soil_C_28. The sequence goes on along the minus strand of NZ_JBDGJE010000002.1, from coordinate 717,587 downwards.
ACGCTGTCTTCGACCGGCAGCCGTACGCGGCGAACCTGCTCGGCATCGCCGACGCCATAGCGTTTCACCAGCGCAAATTGTCGCCGCACCCCGTCGCCAACGCCGAGCATCTGGTCACCCGCCGTCGGTAACCCGCCATCGACCGCCGAGCTGCAATCGAACGGATCGCGAAAGCGAAACGCGCGCGCCGCACCGCGTCGTGCACGAAAGAAGTCGGCCAACGTTCGCACATCGGCTTCGGACCGGATCCCCGGCCCGGCGTCATAGCGCATCCGCGCGTCGGCCCATTCGCTCGCGCGCTGCTCATGCCCCGACGGCGAGCTTATGATCTGCGTCGAAAATTCGGTCGCGACCATCGCCTCGCGCCCGATCGCCAGCGGAAAATCCACCGCATCGAAAGCCTGCACCGCACCCTCCCCGTCAAAAATCACGAACCCGTCGCGCGCGACCTGCGGCAGCGCCCACACGAAAGTGCGAGCTACTCCCGCGCGCTGTGCATGATCCGCCGCCTCGGCGATCGACGCCCACCCCGCGCGATCCTCGGCCGCGAGCACAAACCCCGAAAAATAATGCTGCTCTTGCGTCGGATAACCGAGTCGCAATGTCATCGCCCTGCGCGCGCCGTCGGTCTCCGCACCGCGCCCGCCGGTCACCCAGTCATAATCCTCCAACTGCAGGACATCGAAAGCCGGCGCCGCCCACGCCAGCGGCACATTCGCGCGCCGCACCGCGGGGGCTGCCGGGTCGAGCACCGTCGGCAGATAGACGAGCAGATGGCTCACCAATCCCCCTGCACCGGCCTCATCGCGCGCTGCGGCGACCAGCGCCGCAGTCGATCCCGCCAACGATGCCCCCAGCGCATCGAGCATGCCTAATTGCGGTGCGGTCAACGTCCCGCGTACATCGGCAATCGGCACGCTCGCCGGCCCCAAAGCTGTCGTCGTCGATGCATCATAAGCGCAAATCCGGCCGCCGCTCGCGATCCACCACCACGGCTCTCCGACCTGAAACTTCAGCGGCAGTCCCGCAGCCGCTCCGATCGCGACAAATGCTCGCGCGACCAACTGCAAATACCCCATCGCGGCGGCATTCGTGGGCGACAACAAGGTCGACGGCGGCTCCCATCCCGTCAGCGCCGGAGAGCCGTCGCTCGCCCGCTGCTTCCAGTCGCCCCAGCAATAGGCGTCGAACAATTCGTAAGAGAGCGACCAGATCACCCCCAACCCCGCGTCGCGGCACGCCGCTGAAAACCCCGCATGCCACGCCGCGCATGGCAGGTTGAGCACGCCCCCTGCCAGGCTTGCACAAAAGCCGCCTCCAGACGCCTCGAGCCGCATATAATGGCTCATCCCGACATAATGGACGACATCGCCGCGATAGCCGAGCTGCACGATCTGCCGCACCAGCCGCGCCGGGGTCAGGTGATAACTGTCGTCATATCCGCTCGCGATCCCCAACCGATGTACGGGCATCACCACATCGCCGACCGCCAGCACCGACCCCGATCCGGAACAGGCGATCGCGCTCATCTCGGCCCAACCCGCGGCGGGCGCGCCCAGCACTCCGTCGCCGCCATCATAGTTCGGCGGCACCAGCGAAATGAACATCCGGTCGATGTCGCCCGCCCACACCGGGTCGGCCTCAGTCGGCAACAGAAAGCCGCCGTTCAGCGCATCGAAATCGAGGCTGATGATCGCATCCTCGCCCGTCCCCACCGCATAATTCCACAGCCGCACATACCACGCCCTCGGCGCGCCCGCCGCGTCGCGCCCCTCGATCGTCAGCGTCGGCCCATGCAGCGCATCGAGCGGCTTCACCCCACCCGACCGCCACCGAAATTTCAGTTGTGTGTTCCGAAAATCGCGCTTCGTTTCATAGGCGAGCAGCGGATGGTCCCAGCGATCTTCGGTATCCCAGATCAGCCCGGCCAGATCCTGTTTCCGATAGAACACCGCCTCGACGCGCAGAGTGCCCGGCGCATCGCTCGTCACGCTCGCCATCATCGGCCGCGCAAAATCGACCGTCCAATAGCGCGGATCGAACCGCTTGAGCCAGCCTCTGCGATGAGGCGGCTCGGCCGCCGCAATCAAAGCCCAACCCATCAATCCTCTCCGCTCGCCACGGCGCGCCGCACCGCGCGCGCCAGCTGCCGCCCCGTCTGCGCCAGCCGCTGCGGCTCGCTTCCCGCTTCGCCGCGCACATTCACGGTGATCGCGATATTGCGCACGCCACCATTGGCTGCCGCCTCGATCCGTCCGCTGGACGTCGGCACGAACAACTCCGGCCCGCGCTCGCCGACGCGATAGGCGCGCCCGGCGCTGACCGGCCCGCCCGTCGCGCGTCCCGGCGCAGCGAACAAAGCCTGCGCGATCGAGGTACCAAGCGAAAGCAGTCCGCCGCCCCCGCCGCTTGCCGTTCCGCCGCCCATCGCCGCGCCGATCCCGTTCGAGATCGCGGCGCGTGCAATGTCGGCCATCACCGACAGCGCAAGCCGCTTCAGATCCTCGAACCCCAGTTTTCCGGAAACGATCGCACGCGACAGCGCCCGTTCGATCGCGCGCCCGGCGGTATCGGCGCCCGAACCCAGCGAACCTTCCAGCTCGCCGCGTAGCGCCGCGATGTCGCGCCGGAACGCGCCCGTGTCGGCACGCACCGCCACGACCATTTCATCGACCTCGTCACCCATCGGGAAACCTCTCCATCATCGCCGCCAGCGTCGCGCCGTCAAAGTCAGCATCTGCTTCGGCCTCAGCCCAACCCGCCAGCACGGCCTGGACATCGGCGGGCGTCGCCGCCCAAAACTCATCGGGCCGCCATCCCGCAACGCGCGCCAGCACGCCCGCAAGCACGATCGCCGCAGGCCCCAGCCGGTCGTCTGTCACCTCACCGCCCCGACAATATCTGGCCCAGCAACGCGCGCAGTGCCGGGGTTACCGCCGCCAACCCCTGACCAACGACGGCCTCGCCAACCGCCTCGCGCGTCAGCGCCTCGGGCCGATCCTTCACGCAATGCCAGAACAGTCCCGCAAGTTCGCCCAGCCCCAGCCGTCCGTCCGCCGCACGCTCGACCAGCGCAAACAGCGGCCCCAGTTCGGCCTCCGCCGTGACCAGCGCAGCAAAGCTCGGGCGCAACACAAACAATGTCTCGCCAACCCGAAGCTCCGCCTCGCCGCGCAGCGCATTGGCCCCCATCTTCGCTAAAGCGCTCACAGGCTGACCACCACGCCACTCGATTCCAGATTCAGCGTGTAATTACGCTCGCCGTTATAATCGCCGGCGTAGTCGAGCCGCGTGACCAGAAAGCGCCCGCGCATCCGTTCGCCACTTTCAAAACTCAGCTCGAAATCGTCAATCGCTCCCGCCAGCGCAGCGCCGCGCACCCGCACCTCGGCGTCCGACCCCGTAAAAATGCCCGCGGCGCTGACGGAAACCGATCGTACCCCGGCGCCCGACAGCAGTTCGCGCCATCCGCCCGAATCCTTCGTCGTGACGTTCACCGCCTCGCCGTTTACCGACAATTGGGTCGTACGCAGGCCCGCAACGGTCTGGTATCCGGGCGGCGCTTCGCCGTCGCCGATCTTGAGCAGAAAAGCGCTCCCATTTTCTATTGCCATCGTCTAATCTCCTCGACAGAAAAACCATCCGAAACTGGGGAGTCACAGGATGCTGATTACGACATTGCTTTTGGTCGCCATGGCGCCCGCACCGACCGGCGCGGTCGACACCACGCGCGCCGCGTTCACCAAATGCCTGCGCGACGACATGAAGAAGTCGCTGGAAGCAAAGGTGGAAGAGGCCGAGTATGAACTGGCGCTCAAGTCGAACTGTTCGAAAGAACGCGACGCCTTCCGCGCTGCGGTGATTGCGCTCGGCCGCTCGGGCGGTGATTCCGAAAAGACCGCGTCCGAAGACGCCGACATGCAGATCGAGGATTACCACGCCAACTTCACCGACAAGTTCAAGGATTATAAATCGAACAACTCGCTGCCGGGGGAGTGAGCGTCACGCGGCAAGGCAGCGGCACCGCACGACGATTTCGTGCCGCCAGCTACCATCGCGCGCAAAGGTGAAGCGTGTCCGTATCGTCCGCGCTCCCACCACGGACCAGGCGCCTGCCGGTCCGCGCAGCGCACCGGCGGCGGCCTCGACATGTGCAGCAGCGCCGTCGTCGATAGAATTTCCGACGCCGACCAAGGTCAGCGTCAGGCGAATCTCGCGGCCCTCCCGGTCCTTGGTCCCCCAGTCGATGCCTTCGGCCGCGCCGACCGCAACATAAGGCGCGGTGGCCCGCGGCGGCGTCCCGTCGAATATGCCGTGGACCATCCCCGCCAGCGCCTTGTCGCCCTCCAGCAGTTCCAGCGCCCTGGCGCGCAGAGCGGTCTCGGCACAGGTCATCGCCCACCCCCCAACGTCAGCCGCCGCCACGGTTGCCACAATGCTGCTATCGCCGCGGGCGGCGCCGCGCCGGTGCCGTCGCGTGCGTCGTGCAGATGCTGTGTCATGCGAACGATCCCCTGGCGGATCGCCTCCGGGATCCCGTTCGCATCCTCCGCCATGCCGGCGCGATAGGTGACACGCACGCGCGGCATGTCGCCGGGAAGGGCGATCGCCACCCGCGCTGTGCCATCACGCGCAATCGCCACGCGATAATCGGTCGGCGCCAGCACTATTTCCTCGCCTCCTTCGGCCAGCAGCGTCACCGCGTCCACCCCCACGACCGGACGGACACCCAGTTGAACTGCGCCGTTGCCGACCGGCAATGTCTCGTCCGTCACGCGCACCAGCAACCACTGCCCCACAAAGGCTTCGCAGATACTGGTCGCGGCGCGGACCAGCCCTGCCACCACGGCGTCGTCGATCGTCGTCCCCAATCGCAGCCAACCCCGCGCCTCGTTCAGGCTCACCGGGGCGTCGCCCGGTATCAGGCTTGTCGTCATCACCGTTCCTCCACCCGCACCGTCATCGATCGTTCGTCGATCTGCCCGTCGCTCATCGTCACCCGGTTGGTGACGCGGTAAACCTGCCCGGCGACCCCGCCCGCCAGTTGCGCCGTCGCCCGCATCAGGTCATGCGCCGATGCGGCGATCGTGACCCCGCCGGCCAGCTCCGGCGAGACGGTCCAGCTGCTTGCCAAAACCGCCTGGCCGCCGGGATAGGCTTCGCCCCAGTCGAATTCGAAATCGATCCGCGCTCCCGGATCCTTCACCGCCAATGCCATGGCATTTTTCTCCTCAGGGTTTACGAACCGTCGTCCGGTGCGCGGTCTCGCGCGTCTGCGCCTGCCGCTCGCCGTGCCGCCGCGCGGCCGGTTCAGGACCGCCCCATTCGCTCGGCAACTCGCGCCCGCCGGTATCGCCGATTGCGCGCGACCCCAACGCCATCCGCCCGATCATATCGCCGCCTCCAGCGCAGCGATCCGCGCCTCCTGCGCCGCGATCAGAAACAGGCACAGCTGACCTTCGCGGAGGCCGAAACGGTCTTCGACACCCCCGTCGGCCTGCTCGATCCTGTCGTGGCACAAAAAAGCGTATCGACTGTCCGGAGGGGCATCCTCGCCGATCGGATCGATCAACCCTTCCTCGGCCATGATCGACCAGACCGATTGCGCACGCGCCCCGAAATGTTCGCGCGCGCCGGGGCCCTTGTCGGCAATGGCCTGGTTCCACTGGAAAAAGCCCAGTTCGGCCGCGATCCGTCTCGCGGCTCGCATTTCCGCCTCGTTCGCGGCGCCGCGCCACGTCTTTTCGCGCGCGTCCGACGTGTTGATCGTTCCGGTCGCGGCAAAGACCGTCGACCATCGTTTTCCGGCCGCACCCAACGCCTGAACATTGTCGGCGCCGGGCGTCAGTGTCCCGTTGCTGCTCAACCGCAGCCGTTCGACCGTGTCAGTGTGAAACGCCAGAAAGCCGCCCCATCCGACGCTGCGCCCGGCGCAGATCCGCACCTCGCCCGACGTCAGCGACGATTTGAACGATCCGTCGACAAAGCCTCCGGCAAACAGTTCGACGCCATAGAAAGTGTCGACCGCCGCGGTTTGGCCGATGCGCAGATTGGGTGACGTTCCGCTGACATGCACCGCCGCGCTGGGGTCTGACGTCCCGATGCCTATGCGGCCCGCGTCAGTCACCCGCATGCGCTCGCCGCCGCCGGTCGCCAGCCCGATGCTGTCGGCACCCGCGCGGAACAGGCCCGTGTCGCTGTCGGCGGCAAAGCTGATCGAGGGTGCTGCCGCATTGCCGTTGGGTGCGCCGATCTCGCCATCCAGCACGTACCGACCTTCGGCAGTTCGAAAAGCCAGCGTCGCCAGCGGTATGTTCACCCAGCTATCGCCGCGCCGCACGGTGACCGCGTCACCGACGGCGCCCGCCGCGGCGGCGGCGTGCAGCGTCGACAGCGGCTGTTTGCCGCCCAGCGCATCGACCACCGCCGACACCGCGCCATCCTGCGCCGCGATCGCCGCGTCGATCCCCGCGAACCAGTCGGCCGCGACCGTCAGCGCGACTGTTTTCAGACCCGCCGCAAAATCGACGCGCTCAACCCCTTGCGAAGACGCCATGACGGTGTCGCGCACCAGACGCCCGCTGTCGTCGATCCGGCCCCATCCGACTTCCCACTGCTCGGGCCGCGCAATCCCCGCGACGGCATAATGAAATGGCGTGTCGGCGGGAACAGCATCGGCAAGACGGCGGTGGCCGGGCACCGCGCCAGTTGGCGTCAACGGGCCGGTCCCGCCGTCCTGGCACAGCTCGCGCGCCAAATCGGCGAAATAGGGGGTCGGCATGGCAGGGCCGTCCTTTCCAGGGTTCGATTGTCATATGAGGAGAAAAAGCGCCCGGTCCGCTTGAAAGGGGGGGGAAAGCGGGCCGGGCGCCCATCGCGCGCCAGATCAGCTGGCGGCGAACTTCATCAACTTGATGGCCTGCGAATCGATGATCGCGCCGCCGACCCTTTTGGTTGCATAAAAATGCACGAACGGCTTGTTGCTGAACGGGTCGCGCAGGATGCGCGTCTCGCCGCGGTCGGCGACCAGATAGCCGGCGCGGAAGTTCCCGAACGCGATCGACAGGCTGTTCGCGCCCACATCGGGCATGTCTTCCGCCTCGACCACCGGATATCCCAGCAACGTCGCCGCCTGCCCCTCGACCAGCCCCGGCTGCCAGATGAAGGCACCGTCGGTGGTCTTGAACTTGCGGATGCGCGCCAGTGTGTCCGAGTTCATCACCCAGGCGGCACCCTGACGATAAGGCGCGCGCAGCGAGTGGACGAGCTCGACCAGCTTGTCCTGCGGGTTCGAAGCCGGGAAAGCGCCCGCCGTCCCCGTCGCCAGATGCTGCAGGGTGCCGAACGCGCGAACGCTGTCGATCTCGTTCGTGGTAGCATAGGTCAGTATACCCTTCGGCCGGTTCGTGCCGTTTCCGTTCACAAACGCGCTGCCCTCGGCGACCGCAAATTCGCGCGCGATCTGGTCCGCCAGCCAGTCCTCGACGTCGAACATCGCATCGTCGAGCATCGCCTGGCTTGCCGCCGGATTGGCATAAAGCTCGCCCGACGGCGGCACGATTTCGGCAAAGCTGCGCGTCGCGGTCTCGGGCCGCGCTGCGGTCTCGCCGACCCAGCCCGCACCCATCGATCCCGTCGCGACCAGTTTGCGATAGCCGCTCGTCCCCGTCTGCACGACTGTCGCGATCGACCGGATCGGCGACAGGCTTTTCAGCGTTGCCGCAATTGCCCCGTCGATCTCGCGCGGCACCGCAAAACCGCCCTCGCCGCCCGACGTTCCCGACAGGCTCTTCATCTCGACCCCGGCGTCGATGCCGCGGCGCAGATAGCGTTCGACAAAGGCGTCGCGCGCCGGATCGGCCGCCTTCGCTCCATCGAGCGGCAAGCGCGACGCCGCTACCGCCTGCCCGTCAACCTGCGCCTTCAGCGCCGCCACCGACGCCTTCAGTTCACCGACCGCCTCGGCCGCCAGCACCGCGTCGAACGCTCCATCGAGCGCATCCGCTTTCACTTCGATATCGATATCCATGCCCGTCACTCCTTCTGAAAATCTATCGCAATCACCCGCGCCGCCGGTTGCATCGGCATCGCCACCAGACTGACCTCCGCCAGATCGAGCGCCAGCAGCTCGCGCGGGCCATTCCCGCGCGAAGCCGTCACCCGATATCCAAAGCTCAGTCCCGTCAGCGCCCCGCGCGCGACGAGCGCCGCCGCGGTCGGATGCGTCACCCGCGCCACGACGCGCAGCCCGCGCGCATCCTCCGCCAATGTCTCGATCGTCCCGACGACCGCCCCCGGCCGGTGCTGCCACAGCAAAGGCACCGCCCGCCTCTCGCGCAAACTCGCCGCAAACGCTCCTGCCCGCACCACGTCGCCGCCGCGATCGACCCGGTCGAACACCGACGCATAGCCTGCGAACCGCAATAAATAGGGACTGTCCCTATTTATTGCCGCCCTCACCGCAGCAACCCCGGCAACCCCAGCTTCATCGCCAGCCCGACGACCAGCAACGCCAGCCCGCACCGCACCGCCCAGTCGACCGCCGCCTTCCACGCGCTGGTCTTCGCATCGCGCCAAGCGCCAAGCAGTTGCCGCAGATCGACCATATCGTCGCGCGCCGCCGCATCGGCCAGGCCCAGTCGTGCCAGCGCCCGCCGCGCCCCCAGCTCGCTCGCCTCCTCGACCACCGCGCGCAGCAAGGCTGCGTCGGGCGCGTTTGTCCCTGCCAGCGCGATCAACCGCGCCAGCGCCTCTTCCTCGTCCATGCCGCAATCTCCGGGTTAAGCGACGCCCAACAGCGCCTTCTTCTCGTCCGCCGTCAGCCAGTCGGCCGCCGAAACCTCGCGCCACAGCGCCATCCGGTCCTCCGCCAGCGCCGGCACCCTATCCAGATCGACGCGCAAATCCGCCCCGTCGAACCAGCCGGCCAGCCCCTGCGCCACCGCTCCCAAAATCTTCGCGCACAAAGGCAGCACCGTCAGCCGCCACAGCGCGCGGTTCGCCTCGCGGTAATTGGCATAGGTCGCGTCCCCGGGCAGCCCGAGCAGCATCGGCGGCACCCCGAACGCCATCGCGATCTCGCGCGCACTGCTGTCTTTCAGCGCCAGAAAATCCATCTCGGCCGGCGTCAACGAAAGCGCCTGCCATTTCAGCCCGCCTTCCAGCAGCAACGGCCGCCCCGCGTTCGCCCCACCTGCAAAGCTCTCCGACAGCTCTTCGCGCAACCGATCCACCTGCTCCGCCGACAACGGCATCCCCTTGTCCCCCGGATCGTGCACCAGCGCGCCCGACGGCCGCGCCGCGTTGTCGAGCAAGGCGCGGTTCCACAGCGACGCGGCATTATGCGCCGCAATCGCCGCCGACGCGGCGCCCAGACAGCCCGCGCCATAATGATCGTCGAGCGGATGCAGCGCCTTTACATGCACCACCGCGGTCCGTCCGGCCCCGTCCTCGGCGGGCAGCAGCACGCCCGCCCCGCCCGCCTTGTACCGATAGGCAACCGGCCACCCGCGCGCGTCGGCCTCGACCGTCACCCGCTCGGGCCGCAGCGCGAACAGCTCGGCCGGCGCCCCCGCGCCGTCGGCCAGAATCTGCACATAGCCATTGCCATGAAGCAGCAACTGCGACGCCAGCGTCTCGACCAGCCCCTGCCCGCCCGACGTCGCCGACACCAGCGCCGTCAACACCGGATCGCTCGCTACCAAAGGCGCGCTACCGGCGGCTTCCGCCACCAGCCGCACCGCCCGCTGGACGATCGCATTACCCAGATATCCCTCGCGCAGCTGCGCCTCATAAGACAAGGGCGCGGGCGCCGACCAGCTCCCATACACCCGCGACAAAGCAGGCCGCGCAGATCCCTGCGCAGCCTTCCGGCCAAACCAGTTCATGATGATCTCCTGCAAACTCCCCTCTCCCCTTGCGGGAGAGGGTTGCGAAGCCTTGCGAGCTTGCTCGCTAGGCGAAGCTGGGCGAGGGGTTTTTCCACCCTATCAAGGATACTTATCCCCATCGGTGTCCACATGGCCGAGACCAATGGATGGAAATGGCCGCTGTTCATGGTTGGCTATTTGTTCGCGCTCGCTTATCCACGTCCTGGGTAGTCGTCCTACCAACCTTTTTGACCGGAACCGCGGCCTCTGAACGGCGCGGAGGCCCGAGGCCTTCCGGAGCGTGGGCTCAATCCCATCTTCAAAAAGGAGACAGCTTATGAAGCGCGTATTCGTACGGGCATATAAGCGCTGGCGCCTTGGCCGGGTCGAGCACGTGACTGCTCACACCCGGCGTTGGCCTAACCAGTATTCGTTCGACTTCTAGGCGGAGCAGAACGGGGTAGGACGGCTATCACTCTTGCGAGTTTAGCCTTGCGAAACTTTCGCACACGGCCCTTAGGCTCGCAAGGAGATTATCTCCCCCTACTATATTTCAAACCCGCGTCACCCCCGGCTCGCGCTCCTTCCGCAGCCCTTCCAGCAACGCCGCCAGCGCCCACACACAGGCGTCCGCCCGATCGGGCGACCGCCCCGGTCCGGCATAACCGCCGCCCAGTTGAAACCCGCAAAGCTGGTCCTCCAGCGCCGCGAAACTCCCTGCATGGACGACCTGCCCGCGCTCGTAAGCCAGCGCCACCGGCTCCGCCCGCCGCGCCTTGCCAACGCTTGCATGCACCGGCACCACGGGCAGCGTGCAATCTGCCTGACGCAGGGTCGCGGCAACCATCTCCCCGCCCATATTGCTTTCGGCCACCACCCGGTCGGCGTCCCACCGCGCCGCCGTCGCCGCGACCGCCCGTGCCCAAACCCCCGGCTGCGCCCGCTCGACGCTCGCATCCTCGACCACCGCCAGCCGCCCGTCGCGCAGCAGCGCCGCGACGACGATCCCGCACGCATCGCCATGCGACGTCGCCGGCGGATCGACCCCGATCACCACCCGCGCGGGCTTGCCGATAGTGTCGGCATCGATCCGGCATCGCTCGATCAGCGCGCGTGCCCACAGCGCGCCCTCGACATCCTCCAGCATCTCGCCGTCCAGTTCCTGCCGCCCCAGCCGCGTCCCGCCATATTGCGCGATCATGTGAGCCACGAAACTTGGCGGCAGGTGAAGATTATCCGCCGTCCGCCCGATGCTCGTCACACAGCCTGGCACCGTCCCGACCTTCGCCATCAATGGCACCGGACGCGGCGTCGTGGTCACCAGCACACGGGGCTTGTCGCCCAGCCGCATCCCCAGCATCAGATTGTCCCACGCCGCCTCGCCGCCTTTGCGCCATTTCGCCAGTTCGTCGCACCAGGCGACATGATGTTCGGGCCCGCGCAGATTTTCGGCGGCGCCAGCCGAAAACAGTGTCGCCACCGCACCGCTGTCGAAATGCAGCTCGCGCAGCCGGTTTTGCCATTTTGGCCCCTCGCCGTCGCGCGCAACGGCGAGGAGGCCGCTTTTCCCCTCGATCATCACGCGTATTCCATCATTCTCGTTCGCCGCGACAAGGGCGATTCGGGCGCCCGGTATGCGCCGCGCCATTTCGCTGATCCATTCCGCCCCCGCGCGCGTCTTGCCGAACCCGCGCCCCGCCCGGATCAGCCACACGGGCCAATCGCCGGGCGGCTCCCGTTGTCCGCCGTGCGCCCACTGGTACCAACGCTCGTCCAGCTCCTGAACATATTTGCGCGGCATCTCGCGGAGCAGACGCTGCCGTTCCTCGGGCGACAGGGTCAAAAGCCTGTCGAGGATGGTCTCGTCAGGGCCAAGCGCCAGACGGTCGATCCAGCGCGCCATTATTCGTCGTCTTTCCCGGCCTCATGCTCGCGTTGCTGCTCGATAATGGCGATGCGCCGCAATATTTCGGCGTCGGTCTCCTCCGCGCTTGGCCGCGTGTGCCGGTTCAGGCGGACGCGTTTGGCACGGCCGCCTTCGATACTGGCGCGATGTTTGTTCATCAGGTCGATCGCCTGCGCGACAGTCATGGCGCCGACCACCGGCATCGCGTCCGGATTGTCGTCGTGCGCCGCTTCGATGGTCTGGATAGCTCGCTCGACCAGCGCCATTTCCAGCCGGGCATATCCGCTTTCCAGCGCGACCTGCCATGCCTCGGCGAACGCCGGGTCGCGCCCACGCCGCTTATACGCCGCCGACGCCGCTAGGCCTGCTACCGCCGCCGACGTACGCACGTTGCAGCTTTCGGCCAACGCCTCCAGAAAGACTTGCCATTGACCATCGCTGATATGTCGCGGCTGCGGCAACGGGTGATCATCGCCCGCACCGACTGTGCCATTCGCCACCATGTCCATCCCACCTCCAAAAGCAATCGGGCCGGACAGCCTCCCGCAAAACGGAAGGCCCCGGCCCGACTCGCAATTCTTCATGATGTGATACTTGTGCCATATCAGCGTGACGATGTCAACAAAAATAACCTATATGGTTTTCTTTGATGTGAAATTTAATATTGCAATATGCAAAACAGGTTGACCTGTCTGTAATGTCGATCCAAACACCGTGCATGTTCAAACTAATCATCAGCGGAGTTGTTATGGCACTGGCTACCGCAGGCGCGCAGGCTTCGGAAACGGGCGATGCCCGGATCGTCGAACTGCGTCAGTATCAGATAGAGCCCGGCGCCCGCGATGCGTTCGTCGCGCTGTTCGAGGACAAGCTGGTCGACAGCCAGGAGGCCGTCGGCATGCGGCTGGTCGGCCAGTTCCGCGACCGCGACGATAGGGATCGTTTCACCTGGATCCGCGCCTTCGCCGATATGCCGGCCCGCGAACGCGCGCTGAACAGCTTCTACTTCGGGCCGGTGTGGAAAGCGAACCGTGCCGCCGCCAACCCGATGCTGATCGATAACGACAATGTCCTGTTGCTGCGCCCCGCCGCACCTGACCTTGGCTTTGGGCCCGCGATCGCGCGCGACCCCGCCGCGCCCGCAGGGGCCGTCTGGGTCATCATCGAATATCTCTGGAAGCTTCCCGACGAGGGTTTCGCACCCTTGTTTCGCGATTCGATGAAGCCCGCGTTGGAAGCCGCCGGCGTCACTGTCCTCGGCGCCTATGTGCCGGTCGACGAGCCGAATGGTTTTCCTCAGCTCCCCGTTCGGGAGGACCGAAAACTGTTTGTCTGGTTCGTGCGCGGCGAGAGCCACGAAAGCCTCGCCGAAAAAATCGACCACACAAAAAAGAGCGCGCGTTGGCAGAGCGATGTCGCGGCGCCGCTGCGTGCCGCGGAAGAGCGTGCGCCGCAAATCCTCCACCTCGATCCCACGCCGCGATCGGCGCAGCGCTGATCGCGGCGAAAATGGAAAATTTGCCCGATGAGACCATCCCCGAATTCGATCGCCGCTCCTTGCTTCTCGCGATCGGCGCGGCATCGCTTCCCCTTCTTTCGCAAGGCAAGCTGATGGCTGCCGCCCCTGCACCTTCGCCATCGACCGGGTTCGACTTCCTCATGGGTCAATGGCGGGTTCTGCATCGCAAGCGACGCGAACGCCTGAAAGGCAACGACGACTGGTTCGAATTTCCCGGGACGCTCGATGTCAGCCCGATCCTCGCGGGCGCCGGCAACATCGATCTCAACGATCTCGACGATCCCGAGGGGCGGTATCAGGCGACGTCGCTCAGGCTGTTCGATGCGACGCGCGGCTTATGGTCGATCTATTGGATCGACGGTCGTTATGCGGGGATCGACACGCCGGTCGTCGGTGTTTTCGACGGACCGGTCGGCCAATTCTACAGCGACGACAGCTTCGAAGGGCGGCCGATCCGGGTGCGCTTCACGTACGAAGATCTGGGTCCGCACGACGCACGCTGGAGCCAGGCCTTCTCCGCCGACGACGGATCGAGTTGGGAAACCAACTGGATCATGGAATTCACGCGGGTGAAACAGGCATGACGACGGGATTGCACGACTTCGCGTTTCAGACCGGCGACTGGATCGTGGCGCATCGCAAATTGCGCCGGCGCCTTTCGGGCAGCAACGACTGGTTCGAATTCGGCGGCACCTGCCGGGCATGGGAATTGCTCGGCGGCACCGGTAATGTTGACGATCATCGGCTCGACGATCCGAACGGCGCCTATGCCGCGGCGACGGTGCGGCGCACCGATCCGGCGACGGGCCTCTGGTCGATCTGGTGGATCGACCCGCGCTTTCCCGGGCTCACGGCCCCGATGACCGGACGGTTCGACAAGGGCGTCGGCACCTTCCTCGGCAAGGACGAGCTGGCTGGCACCCCGATCGATGTGCGCTTCATCTGGTCCAGGATCACGCCCGACTTTGCGCAGTGGGAACAGGCCTTCTCCGCCGACGGCGGCGCGAACTGGGAGACCAATTGGGTAATGGCGTTCACGCGCAAGGCTTAACGCGAATATCAGGACGCCGGACGCAACAGCCGCATCAATATCGCAACCGTTGCGTCGAGCCGGTCGGGCGACTGCTCGGCCTTCGACATCGTCATCGCGCCCGAATAGGCCGCCACGATAAAGCCCGCGAGATCTTCGGCGGCAATCCCGTCGAAGATGGCCGGCGTCGGTTCGACCGCGAGCCGCGCCGCGATCGTCTCCTGCCAGTCGGCAAAGATCAGCTGCAGCGCCTCGCGGAAATCGGAATCGGAAAAAGCCAGCTCGACGGCCAGATTGTTGACCGGACACCCGCGGACAAACCCCTGATCGCGCAGCTCGCCGCTGGTGGCGCCGATCGCCGCCAGCACCCCATCGGCCACGGTCGGCGCCGCCAGCACCGGATCGAGCCACGCCTCGCGCAAGGCATCAGCGACCCGTTCGCGCACCACCGCCAGTCCCAGCGCCTTCTTCGATTCGAAATGGTGATGAAAGGCGCCGCTCGAGACCTCGGCGAGCCGCTTCACATCCTGCACCGACGTATCATGGTAACCGCGCGCCTGAAACGACCCCGCGGCGGCATCCAATATGCGCCCGCGCGTTCCCTCGGGATCGTTGGTCCGGTATTTGCCGCGTCGCTTCGGTTCCATTGCGATCCGGGATAGGCGATTTTTTTTGCCGCGAACAGGGCGCTGCGCCCGATAATGAATGCCGCTGTGGCCATGCGGACCGCATCGGGATAGGGGGGCGGGGCCAGTTCAGGTGATTCAGGTGACATATGGCCCGCAGACATTCGAAACATGATCCTTATGGAGACCTGCATCGCGAGGAGGAGGCTCCTGCCGCGATCGTGTCTTGCTGGCTCTGCGGCCGGCCCTCGGGCAAAACCATCGTCTGGCACCACCCCGTGCCCAAAAGCCGCGGTGGCCGCGATGTCGTTCCCATGCACTCGATTTGCCAGCAGACGCTGATCGCCAATTTCACAAATTCCGAGCTGCAGCGTCACGGGATGGATGTCGAGGCCCTGCTCGCTCACCCCAATGTGCGCAAATTTGTCGATTGGGTCGCGAAAAAAGACCCCGATTTCACCGCGACCATAGCCAAAAAGCAGCGCTGATCAGCCGGCGCCTTCCGATGGGCGCCCGAGCTTGCCGCCGAGACGGGATAAATGGGCCCCACCAGATCGATAAAAGAATTGGCGCGCCCGGCAGGATTCGAACCTGCGACCACCCGCTTAGAAGGCGGGTGCTCTATCCAGCTGAGCTACGGGCGCGCAGAGCTGCTTGCATTGCGCCGCGAATAGCGTGGTTTGCGTAGGCTGCAAAGCAGGTTAAGCAGCAAGTGATGATCGATACCGAAGCGCCCCTCGCCAAGCCCGCATCCGTCAGCGCCGCGAGCATCCGGCACTTTCGCTATTATGATCTGGTCATGGCGGCTTTCGTCGCGGTCCTGCTGCTCAGCAACATCATCGGCGCGTCAAAGCTGTCGATGGCCGGCGGACTGACCTTTGGCGCGGGCATCCTGTTCTTTCCCATCAGCTACGTGATCGGCGACGTCCTGACCGAAGTCTATGGCTTCGCCCGCGCGCGCCGCGTGATCTGGACCGGTTTCGGCGCGCTGCTGTTCATGGCGGTGATGAGTTGGATCGTGCTCGCCATGCCGCCTGCGCAGGATTGGTGGTGCAGCGGCGCCGACGCCTTGACGCTGAAGTCAGGCGAGACGGGCAGCACCGGCGCGGTGTGCCAGGCGACCTATGAAAGTGTGTTTGGCAGCGCGTGGCGGATCATCCTGGCGTCGATTATGGCCTTCTGGGCCGGCGAGTTTGTGAACTCCTACGTCCTCGCGCGGATGAAAATGGCGACGGGCGGCCGCTTCCTGTGGATGCGCACGATCGGATCGACGATCGTCGGACAAGGCATCGACAGCCTGATCTTCTATCCCATCGCCTTTCTCGGCATCTGGGAAACCGATCAGGTTCTGCTCGTCCTGACGACAAACTGGGCCATGAAGGTCGCATGGGAAGCGGCGCTGACGCCGGCAACCTATCTGGCGGTGGGGGCGTTAAAGCGGCGCGAAGGTGTCGATGTGTTCGACGAAGGCACCGATTTCAACCCGTTCGGCGCCAAGGTCTGATCGATGAAGCTGATAGAAATCGCCTCGTTGTTCGAGGCCCGAAAAATGTCGCTCATCGACGCCACCGGGCTCGATAAGGATGCGCTGCACATCTATTTCGGCCTTACGCTGTTCCTGCTCATCCGACTGACCTGGCGACGGCGCGGTGGATGGGTCTTGGCGTGGCTTGCCGTGCTGGCCATGGCGTGCGGCGGCGAGTGGCTGGATATGGCAGCGGAAATGAGCCGGTCGGCGATCCAGCCCGACGCGGCGCATTGGCACGATATCTGGAACACGATGTTCTGGCCGACGATACTGCTTCTGGTCGGCCGATGGTTACAACCCGGAGCCGACGCCCGCGCAACAGCGACTGACGCCAGAGCACCGGTGTCCCCCGACGCCGACCCGCCCACAGCCTCAATCAACGAAGCGTCCGCGTTGCGCTCAGACGAGTACGCCGAGCGCCGCCTCGAACAGGCGTAGCCCGTCGGTGCCGCCGTGCGCGCGATCGATCGCGCGTTCTGGGTGCGGCATCATGCCAAGCACATTGCCCGCGGCGCTCAGCACACCCGCGATATCGCGCGCCGATCCGTTGACGGCATCGGCATAACGGAACGCTACGCGCCCCTCGCCCTCGATCCGGTCAAGCGTCGCCGCCTCGGCGAAATAATTGCCGTCGTGATGCGCGACCGGGACGTTGATCGTCTCGCCGGCCTTATAAGCGGCCGTAAACAACGACTGGCTGTTCTCGACCTTCAGCGGCACGGTGCGGCAGACGAAGTTGAGCCCCGCGTTGCGCATCAATGCACCGGGCAGCAATTGCGCCTCGGTCAGCACCTGGAAGCCGTTGCAGACGCCGAGCACCGGAACGCCGCGCCCGGCGGCATCGGCGACGCTGCGCAGGATCGGCGAACGCGCCGCCATCGCGCCCGAGCGCAGATAATCGCCATAGGAAAAGCCGCCGGGCAGCGCGATGAAGTCGATGCCATCGGGCAATTCAGTCTCGCGGTGCCACACCATCGCCGGTGCGCGGCCGGTGACCTGTTCCAGCGCGACCGCCATGTCGCGGTCGCAGTTGGAGCCCGGAAAGACGATGACGGCGGTCTGCATGGCTCGGGTTCCCTTTACGGACGTTCGATGCGGTAGTTTTCGATCACCGTGTTGGCGAGCAGCTTGGCGCACATCGCGTCGAGGTCGGCATCGGCGACATCGTCGGCAACGTCGAGTTCGATGAAGCGGCCCGCGCGCACATCGGCGACCCCTGCAAAACCCAGTCCTTCGAGCGCATGATGGATCGCCTTGCCCTGCGGGTCGAGGACCCCCGGCTTGAGCGTCACATAGACATTCACTTTCATGGGGCGGACCTTCTTTTTGGACAGGCGGGTGGATGGGCGCGCCTATGCCCTCGAATCACTGTGGGGGCAAGGGGCGCACGCGCGTCGAACCAGCGAAAAATGCCGTTGTTCGGACTGCGAACCAGTCGCATCTTAACTGTTGCGAATCTCTCGCACTATCCCTACATCATTCTTGTTGAGAAGGATTCGCACATGGTCGTCTGTGTCTGCAACGCAATAAGAGAAAGCCAGCTGCGCGATGTCGCACGCGATGGCCAATTGCGGTGCGCGAAGGCCGCCTATGCGCAACTGGGTCGCAAACCCAAGTGCGGGCAGTGTCTGCCTTTCGCTCGCAATATCATCAGCGACGTCGCAGCGACCGCCTGATTTTTGTTGGTTTTCCGCCATTTTTGACCTTGGCCTGATGGGGCCGGCGCGCCTATAATGCGCCCATCCCATTTCAAGACAAAATGACAGGACTGACACCATGAAGGGCGACGAAAAGGTCATCGATTTTCTGAACGAGGCGCTCAAGAACGAGCTGACCGCGATCAATCAATATTGGCTGCATTATCGCATGCTCGACAATTGGGGAGTCGCACGCCTCGCCAAGTTCGAGCGCGAAGAGTCGATCGACGAGATGAAGCATGCCGACCAGCTCGCCGATCGCATCCTCTTCCTCGGGGGCCTCCCCAATTTCCAGATGCTCGGACGCCTGCGCGTCGGCGAGACCGTCGAGGAAGTGCTGAAAGCCGACCTCGCGCTGGAGGAAGAAGCGATCCCGCTGCTCAAGGACGCGATGGCGCACAGCGAAAGCGTGCGCGACTATGTCAGCCGCGACCTGTTCGGATCGATCCTCGAAAGCGAAGAGCATCATGTCGACGAGCTGGAAAAGCAGTTCGAGATGATCGAACGCATGGGCATCGAAAATTACATCCAGCTCCAGTCGAGGCCCGCCAGCGACGATTGATATCTGATTCGACGGCAGACCGGGCAACGCCCTAAACCGTTGATAAAAGAGGTGCTTTCGGGCGCCTCTTTTTTTGCTTGCATTTGCAAATGGTTCTCAATAGCAAGATTGGGCAGTCCCCTCCTGCCGGCCGCTGCAACTTAAAGCTGCGTTTTAAAGCGGCCGGCATCTTTTTTCGGAAACGAGGAAGCGGACAGACGGACTGCCTGGGCCGGGAGACGAGACAATCATGCAAAGCAGCGAGCTGATCCGCCAATTGACCGAACAGCCACTAGTGCGCGATTTGTCGGTCGAAGCGGCGCAGGCGGTCCTCGCATTACGCTATTGCATCCTTTGCCGCCGCGGCGAGCGCGACCCGATGCCCGAACTCGAACGACGCTGGAGCAATATCCTCGCCGCGCGGCGCTATCGCCTGGTGGTGGAGGCGATCGGCCATGTCTGGCCTGACCCCTTTGCCGTCGCGCCGCCCTGCTGCCCGCGCGTCAGCTTCGACGAGGCGCTGCTCGCTGCGGTCGTCGGCGCCGCCTCGCGCCGCGACCGCGTACATTTCGACTGGCTGACCGCCGAAATGCTCGGCGGCGACGCGCGCGAAATGCTGTTCATCGCTCTGGAGAATTTCATTCGTGCCCGGGCGCCGGGACGGGTCTAGCGCAAGGAGGCGGGTGAGCTAGTCGTCCACAACGGGCTCGGCGGTCAGAAAGCCCTGCTTGCACACCGGGCTGTCATCGCCCGCGAGGCAGTCGGACCAGCGATAGAGTCTCTCGATGCCGATCGTGGGGCCATCGGACCCGCCGCCGCCCATGCCGACATATTGCTTGCCCGTGACCTCTCCGATGATCGTGACATTGGTTTGCGTTTCCACCAGTTTTGGGTCGTAGACGCCCGATCCACAGGCGACGAAGGTCTGATAGGTCGGATCGGAGGTCCAGCGTGGTTCGCCATAATCGCCGCTCCGCGCAAAAAGGATCGTCAAGCAGCGCCCATCGATCCCGTAGACGCCGCCCGCCCAGCGCACGCGCGTGCCGATGTGCCGCGGATCGAGCGCCGCTTCGGGCGTGAGCGCCGCGACGTCGGCCGCCTTCAGCGTTTCGAGTTCCTGTAAGAGCATGGCGCGATCCTGATCGACGGTCGCCGTATCCTGTTCGCCAGCGACCGCAACCCCCGGCGCCATCGCCAAGACGAGGAACAGCAGCCCTCTATCCACGCGCGACATCCCGGTGCCCGCTCTATTTGCCCGCCTTGTCGCTGACCGCCTTGATCACCAGCGCCTTGTCATCGACCAGATAGCGCTTGGCGAGGGCCTGCAATTCAGCCGGCGTCGCCGCCTCGACCTGGCCGATCCCTTTGCGGCTGCGGTCGAGGCGATCGGCGTGGCTCGCGGCTTCTGCTACATAGTTCAGCCAATAGGCGTTCTCGCGCCGCGACTTCACCATCGCTTCGAGCAGCGGACGCCGCGCGCGATCGAGCAGGTCGGCGTCGATGGGCTTGTCGCGCAATTCCTTCGCGATCGCGAAGATCGCGCTGCGGGTCGTCGCGAGATCCTTATAATCGGCATTGCTCGCGGCGAAGAGGTGACCATATCCCGGAAACTCGTCCGACAGGCTCGCCGCCGCACCCGGGCTATAGCTTTCACCCAGCTTCTCGCGCAGTTCCTCGGTCAGCATCAACTGCATCACCCGCGACAACAGCGTGAGCTGCATCGCCTCGGCAAGGTCGCTGTCGTCGCGCGCTGGCCAATAGACGCGCAGTTCTGCCTGTTCTGCCGGACCCTTGTGGATCAACGTACGTTCGCTGCGGTCGGTCGCATACTGGCGGATGCGGGCATCGGTGCGCGGATCGAACGCGGCGCGGCGTTCGGGCAGTGCGCCGAACGTGGCCGCGATCGCATCGATTGCCGCCTGTTCGTCGATGTCGCCGACGACGCCGATCTCGATCGCACCATGCGCAAAGCTGTCGGCGATCACGGGCTTTAGCTGTGCCCAATCGAGCGCCATCATCTTTTCGAGCGGTGGGGTCTGCGAGCGCGGGTCGTTGTTGGCAAGAATGCCGCCGACATCGCGGCCGAGCACCGCCGCCGGGGTCGCATCATTCGCGGCATATTGCTGTGGCAGGACGCGGCGGATCAGCGCCAGACCATCGGGGCGATAGCCAGGGTGCGTCAGATAGGCCGCCATCAGCTTGGCCTGCAGCGCGAAATCCTCAGGCGAGGTCAGCGCGCTGCCCCCGAACGCGTCGGTGGCGTTGCCAAAGGTCGGGCTGATCGTCTTGCCCGCAAGGATCGAGCGCAAGTCGTCGAGGCTGTGCGCTTCGAGCCCGCCGAGCATCAGCGAGCCCGCAAGCGACACCTTCGTGGGGTCGTCGCGGGTCGCGAGCAGGTTGCCGCCGTCGACGCGGAGCGACAGCATGACCTTGTCCTTCTGGAAATCGGTCATCTTGATGTTGAGCATGACATTGTTGGCGAACCGGATGCGGCGAATGCCCAAATCCTCGACGCGTTCGTCGCTGATGATTTTGCCCGGTGTCCCGAAGCTGTCGTAGGCAAAGGCGGCATTCGCAGCCTCGGTCGGCGCGGCGACGGCGACCTGTGTCGACTCGCGCAGCGCCGCGAGGATCGCGTCGGTGCCACCATCGACAGGTTTTTTCGCGGTGACACGCGCAAGCGGCGCACTGAAACCCTCCATACGCTTGCGGAATGCGGCGGTCACCGCGGCGGCGGTCAGCGAGGGCGCCGTCGTCTCGAACAAAGCCTGTGAGGTTTCAGGGCGGACAAATACGAAATCGCCGTCAGCGGCCGCGATCAGCGTATCGGCAAGACCGTCGCTGCGCCGCGTCGTGACCCCGGCAACAGCATTTTTCAGCGCGGTGCGGCGGTTCGCCAACTGCTCGTCGACCTCGGCCTGGGTAAAGCCGTGCAGCGCCGCGCGGCGCTGTTCCTGTTCGACGAGTGCGAGCGCGTCCTTCCACGCCCCCTCCTTCGCCACCGCGCCAACCGTGATCTGGTCGAACTTCTTCCAGCCCTCCGCATCGCTGAAATAGCCGGTCAGGATCGGCGAATCTTCATTGAGTGCAATCTTTGCGAGCCGGCGGCTGACGATCGCCTCGCCGATATCCTCGGCGAGACTCCGGGCCCGTTTCGCCTTGGTATCGGGTTCGAGAGTCCATGGCTTGAAGCTCGCGATCGTCACCGAATCCTGAATCGCCGGATCGACGAAATCGTCGGCAGCGGCCGCGCGCTTGTAATCGACATCGCCGATTTCGGGGTCGGCGCCCGCTGGGCCGCGGCCCTTCCAGTCCGCAAAGCGCGCCTTGATCTTCGCCTCGATCGCCGCGGGGTCGAAATCGCCGACCATCACCAGCGTCGCGCGCTCGGGACGGTAATAGCGATCGTAAAGGTCGCGCAGGCGCGCCGCGGGCGCGGTCTTGATCACTTCTTCGGTGCCGACCGGGATGCGGTTCGCGACATTCATCCCCTTCATCTGGAAATCGAGCTGGTCGATCAGGCTGCGCAATTGATAGGTATCGCGCGCGCGGCGTTCGGACAGGATGATACCGCGCTCGCGGTCGACCGCAGCGGGAGCGATCATCAGCTCGCCGCCCGTCTCGCGCATCAGCATCAACCCGGTGTCGATCAAATCATCCGATGCGTTCGGCAGATCGAGCTTGTAGATCGTCTCGTCGAACCCGGTCGACGCATTGGTATCGGCGCCGAACGCCAGCCCCTTGCGCTCGAGCAGCTTGATCATCTCGCCCTCGGGCACATTGGTCGATCCGTTGAACGCCATATGTTCGAGGAAATGCGCCAGGCCGCGCTGGTCTTCGGCTTCAGCAAAGCTGCCGACCGCGAAGCGCATGCGCAGGACGACGCTGTCCTTCGGCGTGCTGTTTTTCAGCAGCGCATATTTCATCCCGTTGGGTAGCACGCCAAAAATGATGTTCGGATCGACCGGCACGTCGCTGGGCGCGAAGTTCCATGCCTTGGCCGCTTCGCTCTGCGGATTGACGGCGGCGGTCGCGGTCGCCGCGACCTTGGCAGGTGCTTCTTTGGCGTAGGCAGGCGCGGCGCTGACGGCGAGGAGGATCAAGGGCGACAGCGCGGTCGAAGCACGCCGGACAAAGGATTTGGTCATTCTCAACGATGTGGCCACCGCCCTTCGGGCGGTCAAGCCATCTTCACGCGACCCGGCCGATGCTTTCGACAGACGACGTCTGGCCGCGCTCGGCCGCTTTTGCGGCGTAGAGCGCGCGGTCGGCGACTTCGAGGAGATCGCGCGCGCTGTCGCCATGCTCGGGCCAGGTGGCAGTGCCGATGCCCGCCCCGACCGCAATCGACCGCCCGTCGATGCGATAGGGCGCGGCGAGCGAGGCGAGAACATGGTCGGCGAGCGCGGTTTCGAGCAGCGGCGAGCGGGCAGGCACGAGGATCGCAAATTCGTCGCCGCCCTGGCGCGCGACGACGGCATGGTCGCCGCATGCACGGCGCAGCCGCTTGGCAAGTTCGCACAGCACACCATCGCCGATCGCGTGGCCGTGCTGGTCGTTGACCGGCTTGAACCCGTTGAGGTCGAGCAGCGCGATGGCGAACGGGCTGGTGCTGTCGGCCTTGGCAATCTCTTCGTCGAGCCGCATGTCGAACTCACGGCGATTGGCAAGGCCAGTCAGCGGATCGGTGTGTGCCAGGTCGCGCATCTGGTGCTGGAGCTGGAGCAGGTCGATCAGTTGGTCATGCTGTTGCAGGATCATGCGCAGCAGAAAGATCGTCGCGACGACAAGGCTGGTGCCCGCGGCAATTTCGGGGGCGATGCCCGATGTCAGCATAAGGATCGATATCGGCATCAGTCCGATGAGCAGGTTCACAAAGGTCGCAAAGCGGATCGACGACAGGCAGTAGGCGGTCGCGAGCGAGCCCATCGCCATGATCATCGCGTAATAGCTGTGCGTCGCAGTCGGCGCCGCGAGCCAGTTGACCACCGTCCAGACGCTGCACATCGCGCCAGTGACGCCCGAAAGCCAGGTCGATTCGACGATCATCCGCCGCGCGCGACGCACGCTCATCCGCCGTCCGCGGTTGTGGATCAGGAAGGCGAACCCAAGCAGGCCGATAACGGCGAGCGTCAGCGGGAAGCCGATGCGGATCACCGGATGCACCGACGGCACCCCGGCGTAAATCGCGGTCGGCGTGGTCGCCGCCAGCATCAGGAACAGCATCGGGGTCAGCGTTTCGACGCGATTTGCGCGCAGCAAGGCAACATCATCCCGAATCGCGTCCGGAATCGGCGGAAAAAAGCGCGTGCGCAGCCAGTGATAGACCCCCGTCATAGAGGGGGGATAGCAAGCGCGGGTAAAGCAGGGGTTAAGGATCGAAACCTTGCCTTATCACCCACCTAAGGGCTGCTCACAGGCGGATGGCTTGCGAAATATTAACCATGTTCAGGAACAAGCACAGCCGAATTTCATGTGCCCGACAGGAGCCACGCCATGTCCTATCCGATGCCGCCACCGACCTCGCCCACCGCTGCGCACACCGCGCCGATGCCGTCGGCCGATCCGACCCTGCCGCAGAACGATACGCCCGCGGTGCAGGCCGCACGCACGGCGCAGCTCATCGCGACGCAGGCGGTTTATACTTGGGACACCGACGTGCCCTCGCTGCCCGGCGTGCCGCTCGCGACCGACGTGCCAAAGAATGACGAGCCGACGATCGCCTGGTTCGTGATCCTGATCGGCGTCGGGCTCGACATTGTACGCAACGCGCTGACCGTGAAGCTCGGCGGGGTCGACAAGGGCGAACTCGACAGCCCGCGCGCGCAATATGAAGCCGCGCTGGTCGAGTGCGATGCGATCGAAGCCGCGGCGGCAAAGATCGCGTCCGAGCATGGCGTTCACACCGGCGGCAACATCTTCGAACGCATGATCGGCGACGTCGAAAATGCCGTTGCCGCCGCCGAGCGGGATGCACATGTCGCGTTGCTCAAGCGCTACAAAGACCGCCTCGAACAGCTGATGAAGGTCGAGGACGCCGACGGGCTCGGCAGCAAGACACCGCGCAGCATCGAGGCGTATCGCGCCCTGTTTGCGACGCTGCCGGTTCCGGGCATCAGCTATATGTTTCAGGACGACAGCGAATTTGCGCGACTGCGTGTGCAGGGTCCGAACTGCATGCTGATTACCGCGGTCGGCGACACGCTGCCCGCCAACTTCCCGCTGAGCCCCGCGAAATACAGCGCCGTCGTCAATGGCGACACACTGGCCGCCGCGCTCGCCGACGGGCGCCTTTTCCTGCTCGATTACAAGCCGCTCGAGGTCCTCGATCCCGGCACCTATGGCACGATGGCGAAATATGTCTGGCAGCCGATGGCGCTTTTCGCGGTCCCGCCGGGAGGATCGTCGCTGATTCCTGTTGCGATCCAGTGCGGACAGGACCCGATCGACTATGCGATCTTCACCCCCTCGCCTGTCGCTGACAAGATATGGGGATGGGAAATGGCGAAGTTCGTCGTGCAGGTCGCCGACGGCAATTTTCACGAGCTGTTCGCCCACCTCGCGCGCACGCATCTGGTGATCGAGGCCTTCGCCGTCGCGACGCATCGTCATCTGGCCGAGGTGCATCCGATCTGGGCGCTGCTCGTTCCGCATTTCGAGGGCACCCTGTTCATCAACGAGCAGGCGGCGACCTCGCTGATCGCCGCAGGCGGTCCGATCGACCATATTTTCGCGGGCACGATCACATCGAGCCAGCTCGCCGCAGTCGATGCCCGGCTGGCGTTCGATTTCCATGGCAAGATGCTGCCGGCCGATCTCGCGGCGCGCGGCGTCGGCGTCGATTCAACGCTCGAAGATTATCCGTACCGCGACGATGCGCTGCTCGTGTGGAACGTGATCCACGAATGGGCGCGGCAATATGTCGACCTTTATTACGCGCACGATGCCGATGTCGTCGCCGATACCGAGCTTGCCGCATGGGCGACGTGCCTTGCGGGCGAAGCGAAGATCAAAGGTTTTGGGCCCGTCACGACGCGCGCGCAGCTCACCGAAATCTGCACGATGGTGATATTCACCGCGAGCGCGCAGCATGCCGCGGTGAACTTTCCGCAAAAGGATATCATGGCGTTCGCGCCCGCCGTCACCGGCGCGGGCTGGCAGGCGGCACCCAACGGACAGCGCGGCCACGACAAGACGGGCTGGCTCGCGATGATGCCGCCGATGGCGCTCGCACTCGAACAGCTCAATGTGCTCGAACTGCTGGGATCGGTGCATTACCGGCCGCTCGGAGATTACCGCAGCAACGCCTTTCCCTATCCTTTGTGGTTCCAGGACCCGCGCGTGACCGAGACCGAAGGACCGCTGGCGTGGTTTCAGGCGGCCCTTGCCGACGTCGAGGCAGAAATCGCGGCACGCAATGCCGAGCGGATGCAGCCTTATCCGTATCTGCAGCCGAGTCTGATCCCGACCAGCATCAATATTTGAGGCGTCAAAAATGAGAACCCCGGCAAAAGCCGGGGTTCGTTTTTCGAGAGGCTGGTCCGGCGCGCGCCGGGATCAGCTGCCCTTTTTCTTCCGGTGGCTTTCGAGATCGAGCACGGCATTCTCGCCGCCCTCGGGCAGCAGGCCCAGACGGCGCGCGACTTCCTGATAGGCTTCGACTTCACCGCCGAGATCGCGGCGGAAACGATCCTTGTCGAGCTTTTCATTCGTCGTCATGTCCCACAAACGGCAGCCGTCGGGGCTGATCTCGTCGGCGAGGATGATGCGGCTGAAGTCGCCTTCATAGAGTCGGCCGAATTCGAGCTTGAAATCGACCAGACGAATGCCGACCGCGGCGAACATGCCCGACATGAAGTCGTTGATGCGGATCGCCATGTCCTGAATGTCGTGCAGCTCATCCTGACTGCACCAGCTGAAGCAGGCAATATGCTCTTCTGCGACGAGCGGATCGCCGAGCGCGTCATCCTTGTAGCAATATTCGATGAGCGTGCGGGGAAGCTGCGTTCCCTCTTCGATGCCGAGGCGCTTCGACAGCGTGCCCGCGGCAACATTACGCACGATGACTTCGATCGGCACGATCTCGACCTGGCGGATCAACTGCTCGCGCATGTTGAGACGGCGGATGAAATGGTGCGGCACGCCGATATTGCCGAGCAGCGTGAATACATGCTCCGAAATCCGGTTGTTGAGTACGCCCTTGCCGCTGATCGTGCCCTTTTTCTGGGCGTTGAACGCGGTCGCATCATCCTTGAAATACTGGATCAGCGTGCCCGGTTCGGGGCCTTCGTACAGGATCTTCGCTTTGCCTTCGTAAATCTGGCGGCGACGGGACATGGCGTGCAAACTTTCTGTCGGAACCAAATGAATGACCCCGGCAAAGCGACTCAGACGGAGGCGCAGCGCCGGGGCGATGGGGCGCCTATAGCGGCAAAGGTCGGGCGCGTCATCCCTGCCGTCGCCACCACATGCCTTACGTTTACGTCAACTAGAGCTTGCGCTCCCGCGAATCGCTTGCGACGATGGACGCAACCAAGGGAGAGACAGATGAGCTTCGACCAGATTCGCCTCGACAAGCATGAAAGCATAGCGCTGCTGACGCTGCACCGCCCCGACCGGATGAACGCCTTTACCACCCAGATGATGATCGAGATCGTCGCCGCGCTCGACGAGTGCGACGCCGACGACGGCGTGCGCGCGGTGATCTTTACCGGATCGGGCGACCGCGCCTATTGCGCCGGCGCCGACCTCGGTCAGGGCGCCGCGACCTTCGATTATGACAAGCGGACCGACAAGGCGGCGCTCCTGCCCGGCGGCATGGCGGCAAGCCCAGTCGCCGAGGACGGCACAATCGACTGGTCGCACCCGCTGATCCGCGATTCGGGCGGGCGCGTGTCGATGCGCATCTTCGACTGCAAAAAACCCGTATTGGGAGCGATCAACGGCGCCGCGGTCGGGATCGGCGCGACGATGACGCTGTCGATGGACGCGCGGCTGGCGAGCGAGACCGCGCGTTACGGCTTCGTCTTCGCGCGGCGCGGGATCGTGCCCGAGGCGGCGTCGAGCTGGTTCCTGCCGCGGCTGGTCGGCATCCAGAATGCCGTTGACTGGTGCTATTCGGGGCGGCTGATCGATGCCGCCGAAGCGCATGAAAAGGGGCTGGTGCAGTCGGTCCACAAACCCGGCGAACTGGTCGATGCCGCGATCGCGAAAGCGCGCGAGCTGACCGATCACAGCGCGCCGGTGTCGGTCGCGCTGACCCGCCATATGCTGTGGCGGATGCTCGGCGCGCCGCACCCGATGAGCGCGCACCGCTGGGACAGCCGCGCGATCTTCGCGCGCGGGCGCAGCGCCGATGCCGCCGAGGGCGTGTCGAGCTTTCTCGAAAAGCGCCCCGCGAACTTCACCGTCAGCGTCGCGAACGACTATCCCTGGTTCGCCGAGTTCGAGGACACGCCGCCCTATTGATCAGGCGGCGTCATATTTCCGCCGCCCGCGCGCCGCGCCCATGCTGTGCGTTTCCTTGAGCGCCGGGGTGTGGGTGCGGATCGTTTCGAGATTGTGCCAGTTCGCGGTCACCCGCTCGCGCGTCAGCTGCACCGATACATAGCCGCGGTCCTGCGTGTTCGCCCACACAAGCTGCGGCGAGGATGCGCGCAGCGCCGATACGCGCGCCGCGTCGGAAATGCCCGTCGTATAGGCTTCATACCCCGGCGAGGTGACGCTGTGCCCGCCAACCTCGATCCCGGCCGGGCGACCATCATGCGACAGGTCGAACGCCCAGGCATTGTGGCTGTCGCCCGACAGCGTGACGAGATCGGCGTCGGCCTTTTGCGCCGCCGCGAGCAGGCGCGAACGCGCGGCGGGATAGCCATCCCAGCTGTCCATGTTCAGCGGCAGGCCGGCTTCTGACGCGAGCTGCGACACCTCGACGCGGCGTTTTACATATTCGGGCTGATCGGCGCCGAACCAATTGCGCGATTCGGGCGGAGTGAACAGCGACCCCATCACGATCTGCTGCGCGCAAACCTGCCAGCGGGTGCCTGTCTTCACCGAATGGCCGAGGCCGTCGAACAGCCATTTTTCCTGTTCGGCACCCATCAGCTGCCGCGCGGGGTCGCGATAATCAGTCTCGGCAAATTGCTTCAGCATCGCGGCGACGTCGCGCTTGCCTTCCAGTATCTCTCCCAGCTCGAACGGCCGGTCGCGCGCGGTGATCCGCGTTTCGGGCAGGAATATCGTCGCCAGGTCCCCCGCCTGGTACTGGCGCCAGCGCGCGTCGGCGACGGGCATCCATTCGCCATGCGCGCGCTCGGCCGCCGCTTCGCGCGCGCGCCATTCGCCCTCGCCTTCATCGTGATTTTCGGCGCCGCCTTTCCAGACGTCGTTCGCGAACTCATGATCATCCCATTGCGCGATCACCGGGAACAGCTGGTGCAGCCGCTGCAGATCGGGGTCGCTGCGATAGGCGGCATAGCGCAGGCGGTAATCGGCGAGCGCGACAATCTCCTGCGTCGGCTGGATATCGCGGCCGGGCAGCGCGTCCTTCAGCGCGGGATAGTCGCCGACTTTATATTCGTAGAGATAGTCGCCGACGTGCGCCACGAGGTCGATGTCGTTCCGCGCCGCGGCATGGGCATAAGCGTTGAACCAGCCGAACGGCAGGTTCGAGCAGGAAAAAAGCGCGATCGTGAAGGCGCTGGTCGGGCCAGCGGGCAGCGTGCGGGTGCGCCCCGTGACCGACTTTGTCCCGTCGGGCGCAACAAAACGATAGAAATACCAGCGACCTGATTTGAGCCCGTCGACTGTGATCTTTGCCGTATGATCGCGCTCGCCTTTGGCGGTGACACTACCGCCACCGGCGATGCGTCCAAAGTCGGCGCTTTCGGATAGTTCGACAGTCAGCGCGCTTTCGTTCGCTGCGGCATAGCGCGTCCACAGCAGCACCGAATTCGCGCTGGGTTCGCCGCTCGCGACGCCGTGGGTAAAGCCCTGCGCCATGTTCGCCAGCGCCGCGCCGGGCAGCGACAAGGCCGCCAGCCCCGCCGTGCCGAGCTTAATCAGCAGACGTCGGTCCATTTCGCCCCAAAGCTGGTGCATCGCGTCTTCTCCCTCTTCGTCCGGCCGCGTCTTTGCCCGGCCTTTGTTACGATTCGGCGCGGCTATCCCATCACGCCAAGCGCGAGCAGCAGCAGCATGAACATGACGACCGCATACAGGCTGAAAAAGAGCAGCAATGTCGCGCGAACGAGGGCGCCGAAGCGCGACGAGCGATAGGCCCCACGTAGCTGGCGATACATATGAAAGGGAACATAAAGCATCGCGAAGGCGGTCGCGACGTCGCCGAATATCGTCAGGTTGAGCAGGCGCACGACGACGAACAGGATCAGCATGAAGCTGATCGAATAGGTGACGAAGACGAAATGGTCGTAGGTGTGAAAACGTCGGCTGAACGGAAAGAGCAGCCACATGAAGGGCAGCGACAGCGGGATCAGCGCCCAAGCGAATTTATAGGCGTTCGCCTGTAATTTATAAAAGACGAGCGCGGGGTTGGCGATCGCCTTTTCAAGGCCGTGGTCGATGAACGGAACGCCGGTGTTGACCTTGGTGCGCGAGATGAACTCGACGCTGGTCATCATCTGCTTGGTGGGATCATCGACGACGGCGGGCCCCTTGTCGCGCTCTTCCTTGCTGAGACTGCGCGCAACGCCGAGATAGTCGGCGCTTTTCTGCAGCGTTTCGCGCTCGTCGACGAGCAGCTTCCGCTCCGCGGGCTTCAGATCCTTTGCCGCAAGGCTGGTGTCGACGCGCTTGACCTCCTCCTCGAAACTTTCCTTGAGCGCGTTGGAGCGTGTCTGCTCGGCCGCCGCTTTCGCGATCCCCTCGCCAACCCCGCCGCCGCTGCCGACGATGGCAAGCACCGCATAGGTCAGGAACACCGCGAACAGGAACAGGGCAAGCGGCGAAATGAAACGCGCGCGCTCGCCATGGATATAGCGGCGCGTCAAATCGCCCGGCCGCCATGCCAGCAGCGGCAAGGTGTTCCAGATCTTGCCTTCAAAATGGAATATCGCATGGACGAGGTCGTGCCCGATCGCGCCGAAGCTACGGTGCACGTCGGCGCGCTGGCCGCAATAATGACAATGCGACCCCGCGAGGCTGGTGCCGCAGTTCAGACAGCGCGCGCCGGCGTCCGGAGTGCCCGTGCCCCCGTGCCGCGGCTCCACCGCATGCCCCGCCAACCCGGCGGTCACCGCCGCCCCAATGCCTTCGATATCCCCGCTCATGACGCCCTGCCTAAAGGGGCGCGGGGGATGGCGCAACGGGACTTTCAGGCGCAATGCAAAACGTGATAGTGGCGGCGCCATGAACGCCGAAGCCCTCACTGCCCCGCCGATGCCCGGCGATGCCGCCGCCCTGATCGCCGACATGGGCGCGCGCGCGCGCGCCGCGTCGAAAGCGCTCGCGCTGGCGCCGACCGCGAACAAGGCCGCCGGACTGGTTGCCGCTGCCGCGCAAATTCGCGCGCGGGCGATCGATATCCTTGCCGCCAATGCCGAAGATATGGCGGCGGGACAGAAGAACGGCCTGTCGGGCGCGATGCTCGACCGGCTACGGCTCGACGAAGGCCGGCTCGCCGCGATCGCCGACGCGATCGACGCTGTTGCCGCGCTGCCCGATCCGTCGGGCGCCGAAATCGACCGCGTGACGCGGCCCAACGGGCTGGTGCTCAGCCGCGTGCGCGTGCCGCTCGGTGTCGTCGGCATCATCTATGAAAGCCGCCCGAATGTGACCGCTGATGCGGCGGCGCTCGGGTTGATGTCGGGCAATGCGGTGATCCTGCGCGGCGGCAGCGAGGCGGTGCATTCGAACCGCGCGATCCACGCGGCGTTCGCGGCGGGGCTCGTCGAGGCTGGGCTGCCCGCCGATGCGGTGCAACTTATGCCGACGCAGGACCGCGCCGCGGTCGGCGCGATGCTGCGCGCGCAGGGACTGATTGACATCATCATCCCGCGTGGCGGCAAGGGCCTCGTCGCACGCGTGCAGGACGAGGCGCGCGTGCCCGTTCTCGCGCATCTCGACGGGATCAATCACCTTTATATCGACGGCGCTGCCGATCCCGGAAAAGCCGTGGAACTCGCCGTTAACGCCAAGATGCGTCGCACCGGCGTGTGCGGCGCGACCGAGACGATCCTGATCGACCGCGCCTATCCCGCAACGCTCGCCATCGTCGAAGCGCTGGTCAAGGCAGGCTGCGAAGTGCGCGGCGACAAGGCGGTTGCAGCGCTCAGCCCGCATGTCGATCCGGCCTCGGCGGGCGACTGGGACACCGAATATCTCGACGCGATCGTGTCGATTGCTATGGTCGATGGCCTCGAGGGTGCGCTCGCGCATATCGACGCGCATTCGAGCCGCCACACCGACGCGATCGTCACCGAGGATGCCGCGACCGCCGAACGCTTCCTGTCGGGCGTCGACAGCGCGATCGTCATGCACAACGCCTCGACGCAGTTCGCCGACGGCGGCGAATTCGGCCTTGGCGCCGAAATCGGCATCGCCACTGGCCGCCTCCACGCGCGCGGCCCCGTCGCGCTCGAAGGGCTCACGACCTATAAATGGTTGGTGCGCGGCACGGGACAGGTCCGGCCCTGACGCGCCAGATCCCCACCGGCCTCCTCGGCGGCAGCTTCAATCCGGCGCATGGCGGGCATCGCGCGATCAGCCTGAATGCCATCGAGGCGCTGAATCTCGACGAGCTGTGGTGGCTGGTGTCGCCGGGCAATCCACTGAAGCCCAAAGCCGGCATGGCCTCGCTGCCCGCACGGCTCGGTTCGGCGCAGCATGCGGCGCGGCGTTCGCCGATTCGCGCGACCGCTATCGAGGCGGAACTGGGCACGCGCTACACGATCGATACGCTCAAAAAACTCGTCCGCCGATACCCGAACAGACAGTTTATCTGGATCATGGGGGCCGATAATCTGGTCCAATTGCCCCAATGGCGCGACTGGCGGGGGATCGCCCGACTCATGCCGATTGCGGTTATCGCGCGTCCGGGCTATAATGACCGCGCCCACGCAAGACGTGCGATGGGTTGGCTTCGGCGCTTCGTCCGGCCCGCGGACCAGAAATTACATTGGACGGACTGGAGACCGCCCGCCCTCGTGTTCCTGCGTTTTTCGCCCGATGTGCGATCCGCAACTGCGATACGGCAGGCCAACCCCCGCTGGTTCGAACGCTATGAAGGTCGCGCCTTGCGCGATCCGCTGACGCGTTCGCGGCTTGTGGGCACGAACAGGAAAGGACGCATTTGATCTCCGCCACCCAGGATGCCGCCGCAGGCGCCGCATCCGCAAATGACAGCGTGGAATCGCTCCACGCACTGATCCTCCACCAGCTGGATGAGGACCAGGCCCAGGAAACCATTTCCATCCCGCTTGCCGGAAAAAGCAGCATCGCCGATCATATGGTGATCGCGAGCGGCCGATCGACGCGCCATGTCTCGGCCATCGCCGAGAAACTGGCACAGCGGATCAAGCAAGAAGCGGGCCGCCAGGTTCGCGTCGAGGGACTGCCCAATGCCGATTGGGTGCTGCTCGATGCGGGCGACGTCATCGTCCACCTGTTCCGTCCCGAGGTGCGTAGCTTCTACAACCTCGAGCGTATGTGGTCGTTCGGCGACGCGCCGCCGGTTGTCGCTGCAAATTGACGTCCCTGCCCTGCCAAGGGTAGGCGGGGCGTCATGTTGTTGCACATCATCGCGCGCGGGCGCATCGGGCGCGGGCCTGAGGCTGAGCTGGTCGAGCGCTATATGAAGCGCGTGACCTGGGCGCAGAAGATTTCGGAGCTTCCGGATACGGGCGGGCGCATGCCCGCGGCAGCCGATAACAGCAGAACCATCCTGCTTGACGAGGGCGGCGACCAGATGTCGTCGCTCGAATTTGCCAAATTGCTCGAAAAATGGCGCGACGGCGGAGTGCGCGAGACGCGATTCTGCCTTGGCGCCGCCGACGGCTTTACGCCCGAAGAACGCAAGGGCGCCGACAAGGTCATCGCGTTCGGCCGCGCGACCTGGCCGCATCTGATGGCGCGCGCGATGCTCGCCGAACAATTGTGGCGCGCCACCAGCATCGTCGCCAACCACCCCTATCACCGCGAGGGTCGCCAGTGAGGCGCGCGCTTGCCGCGCTGGCGATTGCCGCCGTCTTTGCGGGCGGCGCACTCGCGCTGGCACAGAGCGACATCTTCGATCCAACCGCGATCGCCGCGCGCGAGCGCGATCAATTGCTCAGCGCCAAGCAGCAATCGGCGGCAGCGATGGCGCGCAGCACCTTGCTCGAAAAGCAGGCCCTGGCCGCGAGCAGCGAGGCCGACCGGCTGAAAAAGCACAGCGCAGCGCTCGCCGCGCGCATCCAGTCGGCCGAGGCCGATATCAGCGCCGGCGAAGCCCGCGTCGCGCTCGTAAGCCGCCGCCTGTCTGCACAGCGCACGCGGCTGGCGCGGCAACAACAACCCCTGCTCGAACTCGCCGCCTCGCTTCAACAATTGAGCCGCCAGCCGCCAGTCAGCGTGCTCGCGCAGCCGGGATCGCTCACCGACATGGTCCACGCCCGCGCGGTGATCGACGCCGCGATGCCGGTGATCGAACGCCGCACCGCCGGAGCGCGGCGCGAACTTGCAGCGCTACAGCGGGTGCGGCAGCAACAGGCGCTCGCACTGAAGGCGCTGTCTGCCAGCAAGGCGCAGCTTGCGCTCCGCCGCGACGCGTTGACGCGGCTCGAGAATGAAGGGCGCCTGCGTTCGCGCGAGTTGATGAGCAGCGCCCAGCTCGAAGCCGACCGGGCGCTCGGGCTCGGCGAAAAAGCGCGCGATATCGTCGACCTGATGGATTCGCTCGAAACCGACGGTGCTGTGCGCGCCGAACTCGCGCAGCTCGCGGGTCCGTTGCGTCGCCCGCGCAATCCCGAGGGGGGTGTCACCAGCACCGCGCCGCCCGCGGCACCCGAACCCGAAATGACCCAAGGCGCCTACCGCCTGCCCGTCGTCGGCCGGATCGTCGCGGGGCTCGGCGAGGTCAATGAAAGCGGGGTGCGGTCACGCGGCGTCACGATTGCGGCGCGGCCGGGCGGCCAGGTCGTCGCCCCTGCCCCCGGCCGCGTCGGCTTTGCGGGCGATTATCGCGGTTATGGCAAGATCGTGATCATCGATCATGGCGGCGGCTGGGTCTCGTTGCTCACCGGCATGATTGCGCTGTCGGTCGGCGTCGGCGACACGCTCGACGCCGGCGCGCCCGTTGGCCGTGCAGGGTCCGACGACAGCCGCATCACTATCGAACTTCGCCGTGGCGGACGCCCGGTCGATATCGTCGCGATGATCGGCTGATCCTGACCGGTTAATCGCCCGTTACGCTGGCGCTCCGTATCGGGATGCACCGCTTGACGCCCGCAGATTTGCGTAGGAGGATGGCGCACCGGGGATTATAAGGCGGGATTGCTCTCGCGTGATTGAAAGACGCCCATGACCGACTCGACCAAGATCGCTGCCTCTCCGAAGCGCCGCTTTGCCTTGTGGCAGGGCGCAGCCGCGCTCTCGACGCTGGCGCTCGTCCCGCTCGCGACCGGCGCGATGGCAACGGTCGACAGCAAGACGCAGGAAGAAATTTCGCGTTTCATGGACGTCTATCTCGAAGTGAAGTCGAACTATGTCGAGCAGGTTGACGATTCGAAACTGATCGAAGGCGCGATCAACGGCATGCTCGCCAGCCTCGATCCGCATTCGGGCTATCTCGACGCACGCGGCTTTTCGAACCTGCGCACCCAGACCGACGGCGAATATGGCGGCCTCGGCCTGTCGGTGACGATGGAAGACGGCGTCGTGAAGGTGATCGCGCCGACCGCCGACACGCCGGCCGCCAAGGCGGGGATCAAGGCTGGCGATTATATCACCCACATCAACAAGGAATTGATTTTCGGCCTGACCCTCGATGAAGCGGTCGAACAAATGCGCGGCAAGCCCGGGACCAAGATCGACGTCACCGTCGTTCGCGAAGGCCAGGACAAGCCGATCGAAATGTCGCTGACGCGTGAAATCATCGACCTGAAGCCCGTAAAATGGGAAGTCAGCGGCGATGTCGGCGTGCTCACCGTCGCCAGCTTCTCTGCCGACGCGACGACGGACCTCAAGGCCGCGATGATGGCGGTCGAAAAGTCGCTGGGTCGGAAACCGCGCGGCTGGATCCTCGACCTGCGCTCGAACCCCGGCGGATTGCTAGACGAAGCCGTCGGGATCAGCGATCTGTTCCTCGAACGCGGCGAGATCGTTTCGCAGCGCGGCCGTAAGAAGGGCGATATCGAACGCTATTTCGCCGAACCGGGCGATCTCGCCGGTGGCGCCCCCGTCGTCGTGCTGATCGACTCGGGATCGGCCTCGGCCTCTGAAATCGTCGCGGGCGCCTTGCAGGACCAGCATCGTGCGGTCGTGATGGGCGAACGCAGCTTCGGCAAGGGATCGGTGCAGACCGTCCTGCCGCTGACCGACACCACCGCGCTTCGCCTGACCACCGCGCGTTACTACACCCCGTCGGGCCGTAGCGTGCAGGAAGGCGGGATCGAGCCCGATATCCGCGTGCCGCAGATCTCGGATCCCGACTATGCCTCGCGGCCGAAATTCCGCGAAAGCGACCTGCGCCGTCACCTCGTCAACGAAAAGAAGGTCGACAATGGCCTGCTCGAAAAGGACGAAAAACTCGATCCGCGCTTCACCGCGACCGCGGCCGACCTGAAGGCCAAGGGCATCGACGATTTCCAGCTGCATTATGCACTGCAGACGATCGGGCGGATCAACCCGATGGCACCGCGGATGGCGCAGGGCGGCAAGCTGCCGGCAAAGCCGGCGGCCAAGCCGACTGCACGCAACTAAGGGCGGCTCAGAGATGCTGAAATCGCGGCTTTCCGCGCCCATCGTCGCGTTCCTCGCGCCGCTGCTGCTTTATGGCGGCGCGCTCGTGTCGCAATTCGGCTTTGGCCTGCACCCGTGCGAGATGTGTTATTGGCAGCGCTGGCCGCACCAGGCGGCGATCATATTGGCGCTGCTCGCGCTGATACTTCGCGGCAATGACAAGGCGATGCGCGCGCTTACTTTGCTCGCCGCCGTCGCGATTGCGATCAGCGGCGTGATCGGCATTTTCCACGCCGGGGTCGAATATGGCTTCTGGGAAGGCATCACGACCTGCGCGACCGGCGGCAGCGGTCCGGTGTCGCTCGACGCAATCATGAACGCGCCGCTGATCCGCTGCGACACCGCGCAGTGGACGCTGCTGGGCGTCTCGCTCGCGGGGTTCAACGCGATCTTCTCATTGGGCGCCGCCGCGCTTGTCTTGACCTTGCTGCGCGGCAAGAGCACATCGGCAGCATGACACAAAACACGTCCGGCAAGCGCACCGCATCGATGATCCGCGTCGATCAGGCGGGCGAATATGGCGCGACGCGCATCTACGCCGGCCAGCTCGCGGTGATGGGCGACCGTCACCCGATGGCGCGCGAGATTGCGCACATGGCCGAGCAGGAAGAGCGGCACCGCAAATTCTTCGACGACATGATCGCCAGGCGCGGCGTGCGTCCGACCGCGCTGCAACCCTTCTGGAACGTCGCCGGTTTTGCGTTGGGCGCGGTGACCGCCGCGATGGGACCGCGCGCCGCGATGGCATGCACCGCCGCAGTCGAGACCGAAATCGACCGCCATTATAGCGACCAGCTGGACGAACTGGGCGACAGCGATCCCGAACTCAGCGCCGCGGTCGCCGATTTTCGCGCCGAGGAGCTCGAGCATAAGGAAACCGCGCTCGCGGCAGGCGCCGAAAGCGCGCCCGGCTATCCGATCCTCAGCCTCGCCATTCGCGCGGGTTGCCGTGCAGCCATCGCGCTGTCGAAACGTATCTGATACAGAAAAGGCCCGCGCCGTTCATGACGGATGCAGGGTCGCGGTGCCAAGCCGCACCAAAGTTTAAAAAGGAAGATCGAGATGACCCGCCTCCCCCTGTTCGCGCTGATCCTCGCCGGCAGCGCCGCCGCCCTGCCCGCCACGGCGCAGCAGCAGACAGTCGTCGAGGGCGAAAAGGTCAATCAGGTCGTCGTCTATGGCTCCGATCAATGCCCGAAAGGGGCGCCCGACGAAATATTGGTCTGCGCGAAACTTCCCGAAACCGAACGCTATCGCGTTCCCGAAATGCTGCGCGGCAACCCACTCGACGTGCGCAACGAAGCTTGGGCGAACAAGGTCGTCGCGGTCGAGCGCATCGGACGTTTCGGCACCGACAGCTGCTCGCCGACCGGCCTAGGCGGCTTCACCGGCTGTACACAGGCACTCGTAGCCGGCGCGAAAGCCGAGCGACAGGCCGCCAACAAGACCGACTGGCAGGCGATGATCGCCGACGAACGCGCCAAGCGCATCGCCGGGATCGATGAGGCATCGGACGAAGTCGAAGCTGCGGTCGTCGCCGAAGAGCGCGCGCTCGCCGAGCGTCAGAAAGCCGCCGAGGAACTCGAACGGCAGGCCAGCGGTCAGGGCCCGGCTCCTGCAGTACCCGACGAAGCCGACGCCGCGCCGCTGCCCACGCCGCCGCGGAACTGAGCCCCACGGCGGCGGTACAGGCCGTCAATTCAGCAGATATTGCTTCCAGAAGAGAAGCGACGCCCAGAAATTATAGTCGGCATTTTCCTTCTTGGCGAAGCCATGCCCTTCGTTCGTCCCGACAAGGTGCCACGCGGTGCCACCATTTTTCC
Organism: Sphingopyxis sp. Soil_C_28; assembly: GCF_057657055.1. NCBI lineage: Bacteria > Pseudomonadati > Pseudomonadota > Alphaproteobacteria > Sphingomonadales > Sphingopyxidaceae > Sphingopyxis > Sphingopyxis sp. Soil_C_28. The sequence goes on along the minus strand of NZ_JBDGJE010000002.1, from coordinate 679,093 downwards.
GCACCGCGGCGACGATCTGGTCGGCCTCGGACGAGGGCACGCGCGGGTCGTTGGCTCCGGTAACGACGAACAGCGGCTTTTTGATTTCGGCCACGCGCGTGAGCGGCGAGATTTCCATCAGTTTCTTGCGCTGTTCGGGCACGCGTTCGTCGCCATATTCGACGCGCCGCAGGTCGCGCCGATATTCCTGCGTATTCTCGAGGAAGGTGACGAAGTTGGAGATGGCGACGGTACACAGGTTGGCGCGCAATTTATCGGCATAATGGATTGCCGCAGCGTAGCACATATAGCCGCCATAGCTGCCGCCGGTCAGGCCGAACCGTGCTGCATCGAGCGCCTTGTCCTTCGCCAGCGCCCCCAGGAAAGCACCCATGTCCTTGACGCTGTCCTCGCGCTTGAACGGCCCGTTGTCGAGGCTGACGAAGGTTTTGCCATAGCCCGTCGAGCCGCGGACGTTGGGATAGAAGAGCGCAATTCCCATTTCATTGAGCAGATAGTTGCTGCGGCCCATGAAGCCCGGGCGCGACTGCCCCTCTGGCCCGCCATGGACGCTCATGATCAACGGACGCTTGCCGGGGAATTTCGCCGGATCGGGGCGATAGAGGAAGCCCGATACCTCGAGGCCGTCGAAGCTTTTCACCTTCACCAGTTCGGGTTCGACATTCTTGCTGACATCGAGTCCGCCGGTCTCGCCCTCGGTCCAGCGTGTGACCGCGAGCGTCCGCGGATCGACGCTCAACGCATCGCTCGCGCTGCGCGCCGATGTGAAGCTGATCCCGATGTCACCCCAGGGCGCGATTTCGACACCCCCGACGATCCCCGCCGGCAGGGCATCGACGGTGCGCACCGCGCCGCTCTTCGGATCGAAAACCCGCAGCTTGCTCGTCCCCGCCTCGTTGACGGTATAGGCGATAAAGCTGCCATCTTCGGCGATGTCGAAACCGCTGACGTCCCATTTTTCGGCCGGTCCCCGGGCCGTAAACTTGCCGGTACGGGGGTCGAGAGTGCCGAGCCGTTCGAATTCGGCACCTTCGTCACTGGTGACCCATATCTGACCGTCGGGAGCAAAAAGCCCGCCATTGTGCGAAACCGTCTTGCTGTGGTCGCCGATCGGGGTCAGCGCCCCACTTGCCAGGTCGAGCCGGAAGAAGTCCGATTTCTGTACCGATGTATATTGGCCAACGAGCGCCCAGCTCTTGTCGGGTGCGAAATCAAGGACCGCCCAGCCCCCGCCCTTGACCTCGGCGACCATGCGGTTGCCGGCCGGGTTGCGCGGGTCCATGACATAGATGTCGCTGTCACGGCCGTTGCGGCGGGTCGAGGTGTAGGCGATCAGGCTGCCGTCTGCGCTCCACGCATTGAAGCCGTTGCGACTCTTGCCGTCCGTCAGTAGTTCCAGCCGGCCATTTTTCATCGCATAAAGCTGATAGAATTCATTGCCGCCGATATCCTTCTGCACCAGCATGATGTCGGCCGTCTTCGGCGACCAGATGCCCGACACCACCGGCTCGGCTTCGAAGGTCAGCTGCTTGCGCGCGCCCATCGGCATCGCGACGCGGTGGATCTGGTTCGTGTTGGCAAAGCGCGTGGCAATCAGCATCGATTTATCGACGGGATGCCAGCCGACGAAGCTGGCGCCGCGGCTTTCCATATAGGGCCGCGTCGCTGCGGTCAGTTCGGCGGGAACCTCCGGCATGCCGTCGGCGATCAGCGCAGCGGGCTTGGGCTCGATGGCGGGTTTTTCGGCGTCCGCCGCATGGGCGGGAGCGAGCGGCAAGGCCAGGGCGGCCAGAAAGGCGAGAGTGCGCATGAAATTCCCCGTTTTGCATGAAGCAGATGGACACAGGGTAAACGCTATCAAGGAGCCGGTTGGATGCAAGGCTTCGACAAACCGAAGCCTCGTTTCGACCATCGGCAAAAACACGCCCGGCTGCGCTCTGAGGACGCCAATACGGCCAATCCTGCAGCGAAATTGCGGCTTGGCGCGATTTGGTTGCGAATCCGGGGTGAGTTGAACACAAAAATTAACGAATCGCTGGCAAGCTGTCTTGACTTGGGAATTTTTGGGGCAAATCGTGCGGTTCTGGGAATCGCCAGCCTAAGGGGGCTGTAACATGGCATCAGCATTTGGACCGCGCCTGTGGAGGCGCACGGCAGTCAGTGTGCCGCCGGCACGGAGTCTGGGTCGCCGAATGACGTGGCACGCCGCCGCCGCCCTCCTCGCCTTTGCCGCCCTCCAGATCTGGCTTGTTATGAGCGCGATGGCAGCCGGGGCGCCGTCCGCCTTCATCGTCGTTGCGCTGGTCATGCTGCTCGCGCTCGCGCTGCCCGTCGCCCGTTCGACCGAACGCCACTGGTATCGCCTCAGCCGTCAGGCGCTTGCCAGCTGGGGGCTTCACGCGCGGTTCCGCCGCGACGTTCGCCGCCTGTGGGTCGCCGCGCTGACGCTACCCTTTCTGTGGATCAGCGGCGCGATGGCAGCCACCGACGCGATCGCAGCGATCGCCAACTAATCCCGCGTACCCAAGTTTGACGCTGGCCCGCCCGCCGTATAGGGCGCGGGCATGCTGACCGTTTCCGAAGCTCTCGATCGTGCGCAGATGCTGTGCGATGCCGCCGCAAAGGCCGGCGCCGATGCCGCCGACGCGCTTTACTATTGCAACGCCGCCACCTCGGTTTCGATGCGGCTTGGCGCGCTCGAGGATGTCGAGCGGTCCGAGGGGCAGGATATCTCGCTGCGCGTGTTCGTCGGCCAGCGGAGCGCGAGCGTGTCGACCGCCGACATGGATGCGGGCGAACTCGCCAAGCTTGTCGAACGCTGCGTAGCGATGGCGCGCGAGGCGCCCGAGGATCCCTATTCTGGTCTCGCTCCCGAGGAGCTGCTGTTCAAGGGGACCGCGCCCGATTTCGATCTCGACGACGGCAGCGAAGCCGACCCTGCGGCGCTGCGCAGCGCCGCGCTTGCCGCCGAGGACGCGGCACGCGCCGTCGAGGGCGTGACCAACAGCGAAGGCGGTAGCGCCAGCCACAGCCGTACTCGCTTCGCGCTCGCGACCAGCCACGGCTTTGCCGGCGGTTACGGATCGAGCGGGCACAGCCTGTCGGCGAGCGTCATCGCAGGCGAAGGCGCCAATATGCAGCGCGACTATGGCTGGCACAGCGCGCATCACCTGTCCGATCTCGAAAGCGCGGCCGATATCGGCGCCCGTGCCGGCACCCGCGCGATCGCGCGGCTCAATCCAGGCAAGGCGCCGAACGGCAAGCTGCCCGTGCTGCTCGACCCGCGGGTCAGCGGCGGCATCGTAGGCCACCTGCTCGGTGCGATCGCCGGTCCCGCGATCGCCCGCGGCACCAGCTTCCTGCTCGGCAAGGACGACCAGATGCTGTTCGACAGCAGCATCGTCATTCGCGATGAACCGCACCGCATGCGCGGACTGCGCAGCCGCGCTTTCGACGGTGAAGGCCTGCCTACCGCCGCGCGCAATCTGGTCGCCGGCGGCAAGATTACGGGCTGGCTGCTCGACACGGCGTCGGCAAAGCAGCTCGGCCTGACTCCCACCGGCCACGCCAGCCGCGGTGGGGGGGCATCGGGCGTCGGTGCGAGCAATCTGAATCTTGCGCCGGGCAGCGCCACGCCAGCCGCGTTGATGGACGGCATTGCCGACGGGGTCTATATCACCGAACTGATCGGCCACGGCGTCAACCCCGTCACCGGCGATTACAGCCGCGGCGCATCGGGTTTCCTGATCAAGGACGGCGCACTCGCCGGACCGATCGCCGAATTCACCATCGCGGGCAATCTGATCGACATGTTCGCGGCGTTGATCCCCGCGAACGACCTTGAACTCCGCCATGGCATCAACGCGCCGACGCTGCGCATCGACGGCATGACCGTCGCCAGTAGCTGATGCCGGGCCGCAACCTCGAAGCCGCGATCGCTGCGACCCGCGAGGTCGGCGATATGGCGATGGCGCGCTGGCGCGGCGAGGGGCAAGCGGTCAACGTCTGGAACAAGTCGCACGACAATCCGGTCAGCGACGTCGACCTCGCGGTCGATGCGCGGCTGAAGGCGGTGCTCGGCGCGATGGTACCCGAGGCGGGCTGGCTGTCCGAAGAAACCGCCGACAACGCCGACCGCCTGTCGTGCCGCGCGATGTGGTGCGTCGATCCGATCGACGGCACGCGCGACTTCATCCGCGGTCGCCCCGGGTGGTGCGTGTCGGTTGCGCTGGTTATCGACGGCGCCCCGGAGTTCGGCATCCTCTATGCCCCCGCGCTCGACGAATTGTGGGTGGCGCAAAAGGGCCAGGGCGCGCATCTCAACGGCGAAACATTGCACGCCAGCCAGCGCACGCAGTTCGCGGGATCGCGCGTCCCCGCCGACGCGCTGCCCAAGATCGACAGCGATCTGGTCATCGTGACCAAACCGAACAGCATCGCGTTACGTATGGCGCTGGTTGCCGACGACCGCGCCGACCTGGTCGCGACGTTGCGCTGGGGCTTTGAATGGGATGTTGCCGCCGCCGCGCTGATCGCAACCGAGGCTGGCGCGACGGTGACCGACGCATTCGGTGCACCCTTACGCTTCAACACACCGCGCGCGCAGGCGTTCGGTGTCATCGCCTGCGCCTCCGGAATCCATGACGCGGTCGTCGACCGCTTGCATGATCGCGCGGTCGCTCTTACATCCGGATCCTGACCGCCAATAACCGGCGCCAGTCACCGCACTTCGCTTGACAATCGGGCCGACTCACCTTAGTTGCGCGTCCATTCCGACAGCCTGACCGGACGGCGAAGCGCCCTGTGCGCATCGTGGTCCGTTTTTTGCGTTGGAAATCAGACGCTTTGAGATGGGACCGAATGCCAACGGTCCTGTGGAGCAGGAGAAAGTATCCAATGGCACGTATTGCGGGCGTCAATTTGCCCACCAACAAGCGCGTAATCATCGCACTCACCTATATCCACGGCATCGGTCGCAAGAGCGCTGTCGATATCGCCGACAAGCTGGGCATCGATCACGCGCGTCGCATTCAGGATCTCTCGGACGCTGAAATCCTGCAGATCCGTGAAACGCTTGACGCCGACCACACGGTCGAGGGTGATCTTCGCCGCAACACGGCGATGAACATCAAGCGCCTGATGGACCTCGCCTGCTACCGCGGGCTGCGTCATCGCAAGGGCCTCCCGGTCCGTGGCCAGCGCACGCACACCAATGCGCGCACCCGCAAGGGCAAGGCCAAGGCGATCGCCGGCAAGAAGAAGTAAGGTTTGAGCGCGTCCGCCCGGGCGCGCTTCCTTACTTTCCGCCGACGGCTGCCGAAAGGCACCGACGGCAGCTTCGAAGATTTAGGATTTAGGATAGCAACATGGCTCGTGAACCGCAGCGCCTTCGTCGGCGCGAACGCAAGAACATCTCGTCGGGCGTCGCCCACGTCAACGCGACCTTCAACAACACGATGATCACCATCACCGACGCACAGGGCAATGCCATTGCCTGGTCGAGCGCCGGCATGATGGGCTTCAAGGGAAGCCGCAAGTCGACCCCGTATGCGGCGCAGGTTTGCGCCGAAGACGCCGGCAAGAAGGCCGCCGAACATGGCGTCCGTACGCTGGAAGTCGAAGTCAAGGGCCCCGGCGCTGGCCGCGAATCGGCGCTTCGTGCGCTGCAGGCGGTCGGTTTCCACATCACGTCGATCCGCGACGTGACGCCGATCCCGCACAATGGCGTCCGCCCGGCAAAGCGCCGCCGCGTCTGACGTCTTTCGGGCGCGCTCCGCCGGAGCGCCGCCCGTACCAAATCCTCGCTGGACTGGTGGTCGACCCCCGCCCGTCCCGCCCAAAGCAAAGGGAAATCCATGACTGTCAATATCCGGAACTGGCAGGAATTGAAGAAGCCCAGCAACCTGGAAATCAAGGCTGGCAGCGACGGCAAGCGCAAGGCGACCTTCGTCGCCGAACCGCTCGAGCGGGGCTTTGGCCTGACGCTTGGCAACGCGCTGCGCCGCGTGCTGCTCTCGTCGCTCCAGGGTGCGGCTATCACGTCGATCAAGATCGAGAACGTGCTGCACGAATTCTCGAGCCTCGCCGGCGTGCGCGAAGATGTCACCGACATCGTCCTCAACGTGAAGCAGATCGCGCTCAAGATGGAAGGCGAAGGCCCGAAGCGTCTTCAGCTTTCGGCCACCGGTCCCGCGACCGTCAAGGCCGGCGACATCATGGTGTCGGGCGACATCAAGGTGATGAACCCGAACCATGTCATCTGCCACCTCGACGAGGGTGCCACGCTGAACATGGAACTCGTTGCCGACACCGGCAAGGGTTACGTCCCCGCGACCGCCAACCGTCCGATCGATGCGCCGATCGGCCTGATCCCGGTCGACTCGCTCTACTCGCCGGTGCGCCAGGTCGCCTACAAGGTCGACAATGCCCGCATCGGTCAGGAACTGGACTATGACAAGCTGAACCTGACCGTCGAAACCGACGGCACGATCACCCCGGAAGACGCCGTCGCTTACGCCGCGCGCATTCTCCAGGACCAGCTTCAGGTCTTCGTCCACTTCGAAGAAGCGATGAACGACAGCGGCATGATCGGCATGGCGGCTTCGCCGACTACCGCCGATGAGTCCGACGTCAACCAGCTCAACCGCTTCCTTCTCAAGAAGGTCGACGAGCTTGAACTGTCGGTCCGTTCGGCGAACTGCCTCAAGAACGACAACATCATCTACATCGGTGACCTCGTTCAGAAGACCGAAGCCGAAATGCTTCGCACGCCGAACTTCGGCCGCAAGTCCTTGAACGAAATCAAGGAAGTGCTGTCGTCGATGGGCCTGCGCCTTGGCATGGACATCCCCGGCTGGCCGCCGGAAAACATCGAAGAAATGGCCAAGAAGCTCGAACAAGAGCTGCTCGGTTAATCGAGATAGCGCCCCGGTTCGCCGGGGCGTCATCACAACGGGAATGGGTCGGCCCGCAATCGACCTGGCTTGGGGTACCTTGAACGGCCCCTCTGACAAACGAAGGAATAGATTATGCGTCATAGATCTGGTGGCCGGAAGCTGCAGCGCACGAGCGCGCACCGCACGGCCCTGTTCCGCAACATGTCGGCTTCGCTCATCAAGCATGAGCAGATCACGACGACCGTCGCCAAGGCAAAGGAACTGCGCCCCTATGTCGAAAAGCTGGTGACGCTCGCCAAGCGCGGTGGCCTTGCCAACCGTCGCCTCGCACAGAGCCGCCTGCTCGACGAAACGCAGCTCAAGAAGCTGTTCGATGTCCTCGCCGAGCGTTACAAGGACCGCAACGGCGGGTACGCCCGCGTGATCAAGGCCGGTATCCGTGCTTCGGATGCGGCGCCGATGGCGATCATCGAATTCGTCGACCGCGACGTGGATGCCAAGGGTCAGGATTCGGGCCCCGTCGAGCAGTATGACGACGAGGCGGAAGCCGCATAAAGCGCGCTTTCATCGACACGAGAAAACAAGGGCGGCCCTCCGAAAGGATGGCCGCCCTTTTTTCATGGCTGCGCGCCGATACCGATCTCAGCGGCGTACCCGCGCCCGCGTTTCGAGGTCGGCGATGCGGCGCTCGAGATAGGCTTTGTCGTCGCTGCTCGGTGTCGCGCGCGAATAGGCCGCGTCGAGACGCGTCAGGTCGCCCAGTTCCACACGCAGCTGCGTCTGCGCGGCAGCGTTGAGGCCGCTGGTGCCGAGCGCGCGGTCGACGTTGGACAAGCGGGTGCGGTTATCGAGCACCGCCGAACCGCCGCCATAAGCGGTATCGCCGACCCGGGTATCAAGCGCATCGAGGCGTGCATCGAGATCCTCCCGCTCGCGGCGACTGATCCCGTCGCGGGCATATGTGGCTTCGGTCTGGATCAAAGCCGCATAATCGCTCTTGACCCGGGTCGCTTCTGTCCGGCTCAGGCGGCGCGCCGCCACCGCTGCATCGACGCGCCGGTGGAATTCGGTGCGGCCGTCGGCGACCGACAAGGTGTCCGAATCCTCGTCCTCATCGGCATAACCGCCTTCGGTGAGCGCTTGCGTCAGCGCGCCGTAGCGGTCGCTGAGTTCGGTGCGCTCCGCCGTCGTGAAGCGGTTGTCGGCGCCGTAGCGGGCTTCGAGCGCAACGAGTTCCTCATAGTCTGCCTTCACGCGGGTTCCGTTACGGGCGGTCAACGCCCCCGAGCGAACATCGGCGTCGATCCGCGCGATAAACTGCGTCCGCTGGGTCGCGAGGGGCTTACGGCCAGCCGCCCATTGCCGCTCGACCGAGGTCGACACGCCAAGCCGGTCGCCGAACAAGGTTCCGAGGATGGCGCCCACACGATCCTCCTGTGCTCCGCCCGACGGCTCGGACGAGCCCGACTGGGCGGTCGCCACGCCGGGCGCTAGGATCAATGCGCCGACGGCGATTGCGGTGAAGGTCCTGGTCGTAATCATGCGATTTTTTCCTTTTTTACTTCAACCCGAAACGCCCTGGCCGGGAATCTGGTTGCACGGGATGCGCACCGGCCCTTTGCGCGCAAGGCCCCTTGACTCTCAGTCTCTTTCGTCTGATATTTCTGTTATGACAGAAATATCAGAACAAGTTGCGAAACTGTCCCCGGCGGCGACCGAGTTCATTCTGCACTGGGGAAATCTCGGCGGTCAGTGGGGCGTCAACCGCTCGGTGGCGCAGATCCACGCGCTGTTGTTCGTGTCCGACCGCCCGCTCAATGCCGAAGAGATTGCCGAAATGCTCGGCCTCGCGCGCTCGAACGTGTCGAATTCGATCAAGGAACTGCTCGGCTGGCGGTTGATCGATCGCGTGCCACTGCTCGGCGACCGTCGCGACCATTTCAGCGCCGAAACCGATATCTGGGAGATGGTCACGCGGATCGCGGCAGGCCGCAAGGCGCGCGAAGTCGACCCCGCCGAGGCGGCGCTGAAAGCCTGCGTCGCGCGCGCCGCGAACGATCCCGAACTCAGCGCGGGCGCCAAGGCGCGCCTCGCCGACATGCTCGATTTCGTTACGACTATGAGCCGCTGGCACGACGAAATGCTCAACGTGCCCAAGCCGGCGCTGATGCGCCTGATCAAGCTGGGTGCGGGGGTGACGAAGCTGATCAACTGGCGCCCCGGTCGCGGCAAAGATGGCGGCAAAGACGCACGGTAGGAGGGCGACATGCTGAGTGAACCGAAACGGCAGGTCCAAACATCCGCCATGGATGTGCCCGATGCGGACAACGCATTGACCGACGATCGCTTCCGCCGTCTCGTGCCCCTCACCGCCTGGAACGACCTGCCCGATGACGTCCGCCGCCGCTTTTCAAAGCGCCTGTCGGGAACGATGGTCGCGACCTATAGCGGCGAGATCGTCTGGACGCGCCTGTCGCGCGCCGGCTGGCTGCTTGCGCAGCTCTGCCGCCTGATCGGTGCGCCCTTACCGACGAACGCCAGCGGACCCGCCCCCGCCGCCGTTGCGGTAAGCGAGGACAGCGCAAGTGGTGGCCAGTGCTGGACGCGCCTGTACGGCCGCGTTCGCCGTTATCCGCAGGTGATCCATAGCGCGAAGCGTTTTGCCGGTCCCACCGGGCTCGAAGAGCATATCGGCGGCGGCTTCGGCATGGCGCTCATCGTGCGCGCGGAGGCCGACGCGCTGATTTTCGCGTCCGATCATTATTTCTGGCAGCGCGCGAAACTCCGCCTCCGCGTCCCCCGCTGGCTCGCCCCCGGCGCGACGGTCGTGACGCATCAGCATCTCGGGAGCGGCCGCTTCGCCTTCGACCTCAACGTGACGCATCCCTTGTTCGGCGAATTGCTGAGCCAGCACGGGCTCTTCCGCGATGGCTGATGGCCCGATCATCCTGTTCGACGCCGAATGCATACTCTGTTCGGCGAACGCGCAGTTCGTGCTGCGGCGCGACAAGGCCGCACGGTTTCGCCTCGCGTCGATGCAGGGTGCCGCGGGCGCTGCGCTATGCCGCGAACACGGCCTCGATCCGGACGATCCGACGAGCATTCTGGTCGTCGACGGCGCGAGCGTGCGGCGCGACAGCGATGCCGTGCTCGCGATCTACGAAGGGCTCGGCTGGCCGTGGCGAGGGCTTGCGCTTCTTCGCCTTGTCCCCGCTCTGCTCCGCGATCCCGTTTACCGGTGGATCGCGCGCAATCGTTACCGCCTGTTCGGAAAGCGCGCGACCTGCTGGGTGGCGCCGCCCGAATTTCAGAACCGGATTTTGACATGAAGATATTGATCCTCGGCGGCTATGGCGTGTTCGGCGGGCGGCTCGCCGAACTTCTCGCCGACGTCCCCGACCTCGACCTGTTGATCTGCGGCCGCGACCTGGGCCGCGCGACGCGCTTCTGCGCCGCCTATCAGGGTGCCGCGCGCGTTTATCCGCATGCGCTCGACCGGCGCGATATCGCGGCAGCGCTGGACAGCCTCGGACCCGACCTCGTCGTCGATGCGTCGGGACCGTTCCAGGACTATGGCGCCGACGGCTATCGAGTGGTCGCGGCCTGCATCGCGGCAAGAGTCGACTATCTCGATTTCGCTGACGGCGCAGACTTCGTCTTCGGCATCGACCGCTTCGATGCAGCAGCGAAAGCGGCGGGAGTTTTCATCCTGTCGGGAGTCAGCAGCTTTCCGGCGCTGACCGGTGCGGTGCTGCGCGAAATGGCGAAGACGATGGACATCCAAAGCGTCGAGGGCGGGATCGCGCCGTCGCCCTTTGCCGGCATCGGGCTCAACGTCATGCGCGCGGTCGTCGGCTATGCTGGCGCGCCGGTGAAGCTACGGCGCGGCGGCAAGGACGCGCACGGCATCGGGCTCGCCGAAAGCCTGCGCTATACCGTCGCGGTTCCAGGCCGCCTGCCGCTGCGGAACATCCATTTCTCGCTCGTCGATGTCCCCGACCTCCAACTCATCCCGCGCGCTTATCCGGCGCTCGGCGATATCTGGATGGGCGCGGGGCCGGTCCCCGAAGTTTTGCACCGGATATTGAACCTGCTCGCCAAAGTTCGCGCGCGCTTTCGCCTGCCGTCGTTCGAACCCTTTTCACGCCTCTTCTACGCGGTGCTCAACCGCATGCGTTTCGGCGAACATCGCGGCGGCATGTTCCTTCGCGTGCGCGGCGTCGCCGGCGGGGGAGCGGCCGAGCGCAGCTGGCACCTTCTGGCCGAGGGCGACGATGGTCCCTATATTCCGTCGATGGCGATCGAGGCGATCGTCCGCAAATTGCGTGCCGGCGACCGCCCCGCCGCTGGCGCGCGATCGAGCGTCGATGCGCTCACCCTCGCCGATTATGACGCGCTGTTCAAAGGCCGCTCGATCCATACCGGATTCCGCGACGAGCAGCGCGAGGCCCCGCTCTATCGCCAGATCCTCGGGACCGCCTTCGACACGCTGCCGCCGAAGCTTCAACTATTGCACGGAAGCAAAGCCGAGCGCCGGTGGCAGGGGCATGCCGACGTCCGCCGCGGCACCGGCCTTCTGTCGCGCATCGTCGCCGCGATCGTCGGTTTTCCGAAGGCTGCGGCGCATGTGCCCGTCACGGTCGCATTCACGCCCCAAAAGAACGGCGAGCGCTGGACTCGCGATTTTGGCGGCAAACGATTCGCATCACTGCAATCATGCGGAAACGGGCGGAACGACTATCTGCTCGTCGAGCGCTTTGGCCCGCTGTCCTTCGCGATGGCGCTCGTGATCGAGCGCGACCGCCTCCATCTCGTCCCGCGTCGCTGGTCGGCCTTTGGCATCGCAATGCCGCGCCGGCTGATGCCGCGCGGCATCGGTGTCGAGACCGAGGCCGGCGGCCAATTCCGCTTCGATGTTGAAATCGCCGCGCCGATCATCGGACTGATCGTCGCCTATCGCGGGTCGCTCGATCCCGCCTGAACGACATCGAATCCCCTTGCCCGCCCCTTTTCCATCCTTACATATCGGCGCACGATAATTTCCCCAAGACAATGAGGATCGCCTTGCCATGTCCCGTAAAGCCCTGTCCGCGCCGCTGGCGCTGGTTGCCCTGACAATGATCCCGGGCGCAGCACAGGCGGCCGATGCCGCCGCGACTACATCGGCAACGGCCAAGACCCCCGCCTACCCCGACACAGCGCGCGGCAACACGGTCGATCCGCAGTTCGGCGTCGATGTCGCCGACCCCTATCGCTGGCTGGAAGATGATGTGCGCGTCAATCCGAAGGTCGCGGACTGGGTTGCGGCGCAGAACAAGGTCACCGACACCTATCTCGAAACGCTGCCCGGCCGCGACACGTTCAAGAAGCGGATGACCGAACTTTATAATTACGAGCGCTTCGGCCTCCCGACCAAGGCAGGCACGCGCTATTTCTACAGCCGCAACGACGGGCTTCAGCCGCAGTCGGTGCTCTATGTGCGCGAGGGGCTGAAGGGCGAGGGCCGCGTGCTGATCGATCCCAACACCTGGGCCAAGGACGGCGCGACGGCGCTTGGCGAATGGAACCCGTCGGAAGACGGCAAGCACCTCCTCTATTCGGTACAGGACGGCGGCACCGACTGGCGGATCGTCCGCGTCAAGGATGTCGCGACCGGCCAGGATCTGCCCGACGAGGTCCGCTGGGTCAAATTTTCCGCGCTCGCCTGGGCGAAGGACGGCAGCGGCTTTTACTATTCGCGCTTCCCCGAGCCGGCCAAGGGCGAAGCCTTTCAGTCGCTCAATGAAAATCACAGCGTCTATTTCCACAAGCTCGGCGCACCGCAAAGCGCCGACGTGCTGATCCACGCAACCCCCGACCGGCCCAAGCTCAACAACAGCGCGGTCGTCACCGACGATGGCAAATATCTGCTCGTCGTCTCGTCCGAAGGCACTGACGAACGCTTTGGCCTGACCCTGCATCCGACGGGCAAACCCGGCGCAAAGCCGATCGTGCTGGTCGACGATTATGCGAACAACTGGGAATATGTGACCAACGAGGGCACTCGCTTTACGTTCGTCACCAACAAGGGCGCGCCGCGCGGGCGCATCGTGTCGATGGACATTCGCAAGCCAGCCGAACTCGCCCAGCTGGTCGGCGAGAATGAGGCGACGCTCGTCGGCGCCTCGCGCGTCGGCAGCCGATTGATCCTTTCCTACCTCGGCGACGCGAAGTCGGAGGCGCGGATGGTCGCGCTCGACGGCAAGCCGATCGCCAACATCCGGCTCGCCGACATCGGCGCGGCAAAGGGCTTTGGCGGCAAGTCGAGCGACCCCGAAACCTTCTACGAATTTTCGAGCTATGCCCGGCCGACGACGATCTACCGCTTCGACACCCAGACGGGGAAGAGCGAGATTTTCGCCGAGCCGAAGTTGACCTTCAAACCATCGGATTTCAGCGTCGAACAGCGCTTCTACAAATCGAAGGACGGCACCGAGGTGCCGATGTTCGTCGTGATGAAAAAGGGCCTCGACCGCAGCAAGGGATCGCCGACATTGCTCTATGGCTATGGCGGCTTCAACGTTTCGATGACCCCAGGCTTTTCGCCGACCAAGCTTGCGTGGGTCGACAAGGGCGGTGTGCTCGCGATCGCGAACCTGCGCGGCGGCGGCGAATATGGCAAAGCGTGGCACGACGCCGGTCGCCTCGACAAGAAACAGAATGTCTTCGACGACTTCATCGCCGCAGGCGAATATCTGATCGCCGAAGGCATCGCGGGCAAGGGCCAGATCGCGATTGAGGGCGGGTCGAACGGCGGTCTGCTCGTCGGTGCAGTGACCAACCAGCGCCCCGACCTGTTCGCCGCGGCGCTGCCCGCTGTCGGCGTGATGGACATGCTGCGCTTCGACCGCTTCACGGCCGGGCGCTATTGGGTCGACGATTATGGCTATCCGTCGAAGGAAGGCGATTTCAAGAATCTGCTCGCCTACTCGCCCTACCACAACATCAAGGACGGGACCGTCTATCCGGCGGTGCTGGTGACGACCGCCGACACCGACGACCGCGTCGTGCCGGGGCACAGCTTCAAATATACCGCCGCGCTTCAGCATGCGAAGGCCGGCGACAAGCCGCATCTGATCCGCGTTGAAACCCGCGCGGGCCACGGCTCGGGCAAGCCAACCGACAAGATCATCGCCGAGGCGGCGGACAAATATGCCTTTGCGGCGAAGTGGACCGGACTGAACGTCGAATAATGTCCTATGCCCTTTCCTTCTCCGCGACCGATCCCGCTGAACTCTGGGCCGAGGCGGGCGATGCCGCCGCCGCGCTCGTCGCGGGCGAGCCCGACGGCATCGCCAATATGGCGAATGTCGCGGCGCTGATCTGGCAGGCGATCCCCGACCTCAATTGGGCGGGCTTCTATCGCTTCGACGGCACCGAGCTTGTGCTGGGCCCGTTCCAGGGCAAGGCGGCATGCATCCGCATTCCGCTCGACAAGGGCGTATGCGGCGCCGCTGCGCGCCTTCGTGCGACGCAGCGGGTCGAGGATGTCCACGCCTTCCCCGGCCATATTGCGTGCGATGCCGACAGCCGTAGTGAACTGGTCGTGCCGGTGATCGCGAACGGGCTGGTCGGGGTGCTCGACCTCGACAGCCCGCGGCCCGCGCGCTTCACCGCCGCCGATCAGGCAGGCGCCGAGGCGCTTGTCGCGCGCATCGCATCGGCGCTGGCACCCTGAAATTCGCCCCAAATCGGGACAGATTCTTCACGGTTAACGGATTCGCGGAAAGACGCCAATTTTGCTAACAAGCTGTTAACCAATCGGTTCGGGCCGAGGGAACAGGGAGTTTAGCATGCGTACGATCGTGTTGTTGGGAATGGCCGCAGGGTCGTTGTTGCTGGCAGGGCGCGCCAGCGCCGAAACGCCGCTGACCGACGTGCGCGCAGCGACCAATCTGTCGGGCAGCGCCGCGTTCGGCCACGACCCGCGCCCGTCGCTCGATTATGGCAATCCCGACGATCCCGACGCCCGTGTCTATACCGGCTATCCCGATCGCGTGCCGAGCGAAGTCGAATATCGCCGCGTCTCGGGCTATGACGCCGAGGGCCGCTGGACGGGAACCTGGGACGGCACCTATGAAACATCCGACGGTCGCCGGTACGAGGGCCGTTATGAAGGCACGGTCGAGGGCCATGGCGCCGGTTATCCGCCGCCGCCCGCTTATGATCCCTATTATGGTGGCGGGTATGACGCACGCCACGACGAAGATATGCAACGCCGCTGTGGCCGGGGGGGCACAGTGGGCGGCGCGGTTGTCGGCGGGCTCGTGGGGGGCATCGCCGGCAACCGCATAGCCGGACGCGGCGACCGCACCGCGGGCACGCTGATCGGCGGCGGGCTGGGCGCTCTTGCCGGCTCGGCGATCGGCAATGCGTCGGACAAGAAGAAATGCGAAGCCTGGTGGTCGAGCCGCGGCGCGCATTATCAGGGCGGCTATTATCCCGGCGGCACCACCAGCTACCAGCATGGCGGCTATGGCTACGGCTATTACACCCCCGGCGTCGTCGTCACGACGATTATCACGAACGGCGCGCCGGTCGTGACCGAAACGGTCGAGACGAGCACGCGCACCTATTATGAAAATGTGCCGGTGCGGAAACGCTATGTCGCAAAGAAAAAGTGGAAACCGAAACCCAAGCCGCGCTGCGTCTGCTGATATTCACCCGAATAGGTCTGGTCACCTATACTGGTCCCAGGGCCCGTCATCCGCAGGATGGCGGGCCTTTTCCATATCGCGCGCTCGGCCCGCCGCGCGGTGGCCACGGTTCAGCGGCGCGAAAGCATCGCACGCCTACACCGGCGGGATTGCGGGCTGGACCATCCTGAGCCCGCGCCAAGGGGGTGTTCCTTGATGCGTAAATTGACCAGCCTCACCACCGCCGCGGCGATCGTCCTGACCTCGGTCGGCCTCAGCGCCGTTCCTGCCGAGGCGCGCGGGCGCCATCATGGCGGCTGGGGCTATCGCCATCACGACCGCATCAGCACCGGCGATGTCCTCGGCGGCCTGCTCATCATCGGCACGATCGCCGCGATCGCTGGTTCGGTGAGCAAGGACAAGCGCGACCGCGCACCCGATTATCGCTACGACCCGCCGTATCGCGGCGACGACCGGCAACAGGTACCGCGCTATGAGCCCGACGCACCGAACGATGCCGCCCCCGCTGCCTATGGCCGCGGCGAGGTCGAATCGCGCGCCGCCGACGCGTGCAGCTGGGCGGTCGAGGGCGAAATGGGTAACGACGCCCGCGTCGACGACATCACCGGCACCGAACCCAACAATGGCGGCTGGTACGTCACCGGCACGGCCTCGCGTGCCGATGGCGAAGCGAGAAGCTTTGGCTGCAGCTACCGGGGCGGCCGCGTCGTCGACGTCAGTTTCGGCTGACACCATCCGGCATCGAAAATGAGCCTCTCGCCCCTGCGGCGAGGGGCCTTTTCTTTATGAACGCCGGAAAAACCAAGTCTGAACCCCAGATAAGCAAGGGGTTCAGCACCGTGTCACAGCCGAATCGGTAAACCGTCTCCAACAGGCCGCGAAGATGCCGCCTGCGCTCAAGGAGACCGAACCATGGCTATCAAGACCAACCTGACCAAGGCCGCAATTGGTGCGGCAACCGCCGGCGCGATGCTGATCGGCGCCACGCCCGCGATGGCGCGCGACCGCTATGACCGCGACGGGATCGGCGCGGGTGAAATCATCGCCGGCGCTGTCGTACTTGGCGGCCTCGCCGCCATCCTGTCGAGCGGCGACAACGACCGCTATGATCGTTACGACCGCGACGGCCGTTACGACGACCGCAACCGCGGCCGCTACTACGATGCGCGTTACGGCTATGGCTATGACTATAATCGCTATGGCAACAGCCGCAGCGCCGTCAGCCAGTGCGTGAACTCGGTCGAACGCGGCAGCCGTCGCTACGGCCGTACCGACGTGACCGAAGTCACCAGCATCGACCGCAAGCGCGACGGTTACCGGGTCAAGGGCCGCGTCGTCGTCCGCGACGGCTACGGCGGTCGCTGGGGTCGCGGCGGATCGTACGACAAGGGTAAGTTCACCTGCGAGATCCGTTATGGCCGCGTCCAGGACATCCGTTTCTCGGGCCTCGGCTAACCGGCTTGAACGCCTGACCAATCGGCCCGCCCGTGCCCCGGCACGCGGCGGGCCTTTTGTTGCGCGGCGTCACCGCTACGCCGCCTTGCATCCGCCCGGACCGCAGCGCATGAAGCGGCATGATCAAACGCGCCCTGCTCGCCGTCCTGCTCCTCACCGCGCCGGTCGCCGCTTTCGCCAAGGACGAAACCCCCGCCGCCGATCCCGCGCGGCTGAAAGCCTCGGTCGAGAAACTCGTCTCCTTCGGCACGCGCCATACCTTGTCGTCCGCGACCGATCCGAAACGCGGTATCGGCGCGGCTCGCAATTGGGGCGCGAGCGAATTCGCGCGGATATCGAAAGCCTGCGGCGGATGCCTGACGGTCGATCGCATCGCCGACCGCTTCGAAGGACCGCGTGCACCGGCAGGCGTGATCGTCGAAAATGTCCTCGCG
This sequence comes from Sphingopyxis sp. Soil_C_28, assembly GCF_057657055.1. Taxonomy (NCBI): domain Bacteria; kingdom Pseudomonadati; phylum Pseudomonadota; class Alphaproteobacteria; order Sphingomonadales; family Sphingopyxidaceae; genus Sphingopyxis; species Sphingopyxis sp. Soil_C_28. The sequence continues at coordinate 661,612 of NZ_JBDGJE010000002.1, read as the reverse complement.
ATCCAGAAGGGTAGCGGCGATCCGGCGCATGTCATCATGATCGCGGGCCACATTGACAGCCGCGTCACCGATCCAATGAACTTCACCAGCGACGCTCCCGGCGCCAACGACGATGCCTCGGGCACCGCGCTGGTGATCGAGGCGGCACGCCTGCTGTCGAAGCAGAAGCACCGCGCAACGATCGTCTATGCATTGCTGTCGGGCGAGGAACAGGGACTGTGGGGCGGCAAGCTTTTGGCAAAGCATGCGAAAGACCAGAATTGGCAGGTCGCGGCGATGCTCAACAACGATATCGTCGGCGGCACGCACGGCACCGACGGATCGATCGTCGACAATCGTGTCCGCGTGTTCAGCGAAGGCATTCGCGCCTCCGAAGATCTGGCGGCGCAGCTCGCGCGGCGCGGCATCGGCGGCGAGGATGACGGCCCGTCGCGCGCGCTGGCAAAAGCCGCGATCCGCGCCGGGACAAGCCATCCCGCGATCGGCCTCGAAGTGCTCGCGGTCCGCCGCCCCGACCGCTTTCGCCGCGGCGGCGACCATTTGCCCTCGCTCGAACTCGGCTATCCCGCGATCCGCTTCACCGTCGGGGTCGAGGATTATGATCACCAGCATCAGGATCTGCGCAGCGAAAATGGCCGCAAATATGGCGACACGGTCGACGAGATGGATTTCCCCTATCTGGCGCGCGTGACCGCGCTCAACGTCGCGCTCGCGGGCGAACTCGCCGACGCGCCCCCCGCGCCCGCCAGCGTCAGCATCGACGGCGCGGTCAGTTCGAACACGACGGTGGAATGGACGCCCGTCGCGGGCGCCGTGGCCTATCGCGTCTACTGGCGCCGCGCCGACCGCAGCGACTGGACGAACAGCCGCGTCGTTCTCGGCAATGCCCCCGACACGCTGCTCGAGGGCATCCAGATCGACGATCATTTCTTCGGCGTTGCGGCGGTCGCTGTGGACGGGGAGGAAAGCATCGTCACCTTCGGGGGCCTGCCACCTGCCAAATAATTCGTGGATATTATCAAACACGATAGACGAAAATTTACCTTCCTCCTTTAGAACTGGCATCGGGACCAATCAGATAACCGTCCGAGGTGGGAATCGGACGGCAGTTGCTGAGTCGCGCATGTTGAATCCCGAGGCCAATCCCGCCTCACCGGCCCCAGATGAAAAGCGCCAGCCGCGGCAGTCCCGGCTGGTCAAGGCGGCGCTCGCCTGTCAGCGCCTCGGCCAATTCGACGTCACCATCCGCAATGTTTCGCTGACCGGTGTCGGGGGCCAAGGGCCGCATGTCATGCAGATCGGCGAGCGAATCACGGTCTTTTTGCCCGGCCACGAGGCAATGCTGGGCACGGTTCGCTGGGTCGCCGGCAATCGCTTCGGGATCGAGACCGACAAGCCGGTTGAAACGGCACGCTTGCGCGCCGCGCACGGTGACGGTCTCATCACCACCGACAGCAAAGTCGATTTCCAGATCGTCCCCGCCCCGCGTATCGACACCTGGCGCCCGGGCCTGACCCGCGCTACCAGCCTGCCGGGGCAGTTTGGTCGGAGGCGCTGAACGCGCCGCGACTTGGGGTGGGGCGCTGCCGCCTTTGCCTCATTTCTCTTCGCCACCCCCCCCCCCTTGATCCGGGGTGACGAGCGTTGAGAGTCCGCAATTGGTCCAGTTCTGGCCCTTTCGGTTATATCGAAACGGTCGCAGGCAGGCCCGCTTGGGAACGCACCCGCCCAAAAGAAAACCGGCGCGGATTGCTCCGCGCCGGGTTCCCTCGGTAATATATTGCGATGCGCGATGCGTCAGGCGACGCGGCGCACCTCATTGCCTTCGTCGTCGATGTCGCGAAGGACATAACCGCGGCCCCAGACCGTCTCGATATAATTTTCACCGTTGCACGCGAGCGAGAGCTTCTTGCGCAGCTTGCAAATGAAGACGTCGATGATCTTCAGTTCGGGCTCGTCCATGCCGCCATACAGGTGGTTCAGGAACATTTCCTTGGTCAGCGTCGTGCCCTTGCGCAGCGAGAGCAGCTCGAGCATCTGATATTCCTTGCCGGTCAGATGCACGCGGGTCGTGTCGACCTCTACCGTCTTGGTATCCAGATTGACCTGCAACTTGCCGGTCTTGATGACGCTCTGGCTGTGGCCCTTCGAACGGCGGACGACCGCATGAATGCGGGCGACCAGCTCGTCGCGGTGGAATGGCTTGGTGACATAATCGTCGGCGCCAAAGCCGAACGAGCGCACCTTCGAATCCATTTCGGAAATACCCGACAGGATCAGCACCGGCGTCTGCACCTTGGCGGTGCGGAGCTTTTTCAGCACGTCATAGCCGTGCATGTCGGGCAGATTCAGGTCGAGCAGGATGATATCGTAATCATAGAGCTTACCCAGGTCCAAGCCTTCCTCACCCAAATCGGTGGTATAGACATTGAAGCCTTCGGTCGTGAGCATCGTGTCGATCGCTTTCGCGGTCGTCGGCTCGTCCTCGATCAGCAGTACGCGCATTGGGCACCCCTTTTTCCCACGATAATCCCGCGAACCGATCGCGTGACCACCAAGGATGTCACCGACCAACCCCCGTTGCAGGACTGCCGGAACATTAACCACGAAACTAATGAAGGGAAAAGGTTAATTTTGATTTAACCCGCAGAAGTCCGCGAGTCGCGGCCTATTTGCAACACTGGTTTATCTGGTTTTCATCCTGTTTGGGGCGCCAGATATCGCTAGTGCGCTCCAGTACACGAGATCTTTAGGGTCTCGACCAGATGGTCTGAAAGCGCCCGCACACGCGCCGGACGCAGCCGTGACGGCGGCGACAACAGATGCAGATGCGCTTGCGGCATCGACCAGTCGGCCAGGATCGGCACCACCGCCCCCGACGCCAGTTCGTCGGCGGCGATGAAGTCGGGCAACACCGCGATCCCGACGCCCGCGACGACCAGCGGCACCGCGATGTCGCCATTGTTCGCAAACAGCGGCCCCGTCGGCAGCACCGTCGCCTCCTCGCCCTTGCGATGGAAATGCAGCGGCATCGCGCGCTGGCGATGGCCGTATCCAATCAGCCGGTGGCCTGCGAGTTCGAGCGGGTGCTTCGGCGTGCCATGCTTTTCCAAATAGGCGGGGCTCGCGATCACCGATGCCGCGACCGGAGCGATCGTCCGCGCGAGCAGGCTCGAATCGGCGAGCGGTGAAATGCGCAATGTCAGGTCGATCCCCTCGGCGACCGGATCGTTGCGCGCGTCGCTCAGCAGCACTTCGATCTCGACCGCCGGGTGTTGCTCGAGAAAGGTCGCGAGCGGCGGGCCCAGCACCTTGATCCCGAAACTCATCGGCGCGCCAAGCTTGATCGGCCCGGCCAGATCGACCCGGTCGCCGCGCGCGGCCTCGGTCGCCGCGGTCGCCGACGCCACCATCGCGCGCGCCTCGTCGAGCAGCCCCGCGCCCGCGGTCGACACCGCCACGACGCGCGAACTGCGATGGAGCAGGGTGATGCCCAGCGACGTCTCGAGCCGCGTCACAGCCTTCGACACACTCGCCTTCGACAGGCCGAGCGAGGCCGCCGCCGCGGTGAAACCGCCGCTGTCGGCGACCGCGACGAAGCAGGCCCAGCCTTCATAATCGGGAAGCGCCATGCGAATTTACCCCTTATTCGGAAACGATGAGTTTCTATCTATGCTATTTTAGAAACGATCCCAATGACTATCTTGGCCTCAACAAATGAGCGTTTCCCGGCATCGATGTTCCAATGACGGAGCCAGCCCGAAGCGCAATGAAAGGACAAGGCCATGATCGACATTCGTAAATTCGACAGTTTGGGCCATGCCGACCACGGTTGGCTCGACGCCCGCCACCATTTCTCGTTCGCGAACTATCACGATCCAAAACGGATGGGCTGGGGCGCGCTGCGTGTGTGGAACGACGATGCCATCGCGGCGCAGTCGGGCTTTCCCCCGCACCCGCACCGCGACATGGAAATCATCACCTATGTTCGCACCGGCGCGATCAGCCACCGTGACAGCATGGGCAATGCCGGCCGCACCGCGGCGGGCGACGTCCAGGTAATGAGTGCCGGGACCGGCGTCACGCACAGCGAGTTCAACCTCGAGGACGAAGAAACGACGCTGTTCCAGATCTGGATCATGCCCGACCGGGAAGGCGGCAATCCCGGCTGGGGCGCCCGCCAGTTTCCGCAGGCCGACCGTTCGGGTCAGTTTGTGACACTGGCGAGCGGGATCGAGGGTGATGACGCACTGCCGATCCGCGCCAATGCCCGCGTTGCAGCGGCCACGGTGAACGCAGGTGAGAGCATCTCCTATGAGCTCGAAGCCGGGCGCCACGCCTATCTCGTCGCCGCCAAGGGCCGCATCCGCGTCAATGGCGAGGGGGCCGATCCCCGCGACGGCATCGCGCTCCGCGATGTCGGCACGATCAAGGTCGAAGCTCTCGACGACGCCGAACTGGTGCTCGTGGACAGCCTTTAAGAAGCCTCCGGGCCGCCGACGTCCCCCTCCCTGACGGCGGCCCACCCGGTGCCGCGAGTCTCCCCGGCTCGCGGCACCCCCTCTTCCCCATGACAACCCAAGGAGTAGTTCGATGACCAACATTCTTCGTATCGATGCCAGTGCCCGTAACAACGGGTCGACGACCCGCCAGCTGGCCGACAAGCTGGTGAACCACCTGATCGAACAGGGCTATGGCGCCGGTGTCGTTCACCGCGACCTCGCGCTCACCCCGCCCGCACTGCTGACCGAAGGCTGGGTCGGCGCCAATTTCACCGACGACGCCGATCGCAGCGACGAACAAAAAGCGCTGCTCGCCAGTTCGGACGAGCTCATCGCCGAACTCGAAGCCGCCGACACGATCGTCATCGGTGTGCCCGTCTATAATTTCGCAATTCCCGCGTCGCTCAAGGCCTGGGTCGATCTGATCGCCCGCGCCCGCCGCACCTTCCGTTACACCGAAGCCGGCCCCGAAGGGCTGCTCAAGGGTAAGAAGGCGTATCTGGTGGTCGCATCGGGTGGCGTTCCCGTCGGCAGCGACTATGATTTCGCGACCGGTTATCTGCGCCACGTCCTCGGCTTCGTCGGCATCACCGATGTCACGATCATCGCGGCAGACCAGCAGATGATGGATGGCGAAGCGATCAACCGCGCCACCTCGGCGATCAGCGAACTGAAGCAGGCTGCCTGAACGATGCGCCGTCTCCCGAGCCTATTCCTTTCGCATGGCTCGCCGATGATGGCGCTCGAGCCCAGCCCGGCGCGGACCTTCCTCGCCGGGCTGGGTGCCCAATTCGCACGCCCGCGCGCGATCCTTGTCGTGTCGGCGCATCATGATGCGGCGTATCAGGGCGGCCGCGCGACGGTTACTGCCTCGTCCGCACCGCCGACGATCCACGACTTCGGCGGCTTTCCCGACGAACTGTTCGCGATGCGTTACCCTGCGCCGGGCGATCCATTGCTCGCGGCGCGCGTGGTCGAGCTACTCGCCGATCACGGCCTCGCCCTCACGGCGGATCCCGACCGCGGTCTCGACCATGGCGCGTGGGTGCCGCTGTCACTGATCTATCCCGACGCCGATATTCCGGTCGTCCAGCTTTCGATTGCCTCGAACGCCTCGCCCGAATGGCATTATGCGCTCGGACGGGCGCTCGCGCCGCTGCGCGACGACGATGTGCTGATCATCGGATCGGGCAGCATCACCCATAATCTGCGCGCGCTTTTCTCTGTCCGCCTGCCGATCGACGCCCCCGCGCCTTCATGGGTCACCGACTTCACCGACTGGATCGCCGATCGCATGAGCGCCGGGACGATCGACGATGTGCTGCACAGCGTCGAACGCGCGCCGCACGGTCGCAACAATCATCCCACGCCCGACCATATCCTGCCGCTGTTTGTGGCGATGGGCGCAGGCCGCGAGCCGTTCACCGCCGAGCGGCTGCACCACAGCATTACCTATGGTCTGCTCGCGATGGACGTTTACGCTTTCGGCTGACCAACGGGGCGCCTATAGCGCGCCATGCTCCTTTCAGACCGTGTTCTTTTCCTCGATGGCGAGGCCCTCGTCATCGACAAACCCGCTGGCCTGCCCGTCGACGCCCCGCGCGACGGCAGCATCAGCCTCGAGAATCATCTCGACCTCCTGAAGTTCGGCTTCAAGCGCTGGCCACTCGCGGTCCACCGGCTCGACCGCGACACCTCGGGCTGCCTGCTTCTCGCGCGCAATCCGAAGGCGCATGGGCGTTTCACACGCGCGTTCGAGGATCGCGAGGTCGAAAAGCAATATCTCGCAATCGTCGAGGGGGTGCCCGAAGGCGACAGCGGCACGATTAGCCTGCCGCTTTTGAAGGTTTCGACCGCCGAAGAAGGTTGGCGAATGGTTGGCGATCCGAAAGGCAAACCATCGATATCGCATTGGGAAAAGCTTGCCGTGGTCGGTGACCGCAGTCTGCTGCGTTTCCGCCCCGAAACCGGCCGCACCCATCAGATTCGCGTCCACGCGCTCGAAGGGCTCGGCTTCGCGCTCGTCGGCGATCCGGTTTACGGGCGCGGCGGCACCAAGACCCGCACGCTTCTTCACGCCGAACGGCTGGTCGTAAAACGTGACGTCAAGCCGTCGGTAATTGCCGAGGCGCCCTTCCCCGAGAGTTTCATCGCGCTGGGCTTTGCCGCTCCGGAGGGAGCCGAACCGACCCGTGGCTGAGATACCGGAAAGCGCGATATCGGAAAAATTTCTAGCCGGCACCGGACCCGGCGGACAGAATGTCAACAAGGTCGCGACGGCGTGCCAATTGCGCGTCAACGTCTATGCCCTCGGCCTGACGCCCGATGCGTTCAAACGACTGAAGACCCTCGCGGGCAGCCGGATGACGACCGAGGGCGAACTGATCATCCTCGCGCGCCGCTATCGAACGCAGGAAGCGAACCGCGCCGACGCGCGCGAACGCCTGTCCGACCTGATCGACGCCGCGCTGGTGCGCCCCGAACGCCGTATCAAAACCAAGCCGAGCAAGGCCGCCAAAGCGCGCCGCGTCGACAGCAAGAAAGCGCGCAGTTCGGTCAAGGCCGGGCGCGGGCGGGTGCGCGGGACCGACTAGGCTCTGCGATGACGAATCTTTACCGCCTCGACGCCGCCGCCAGCACGATTGCCGCGGCTTTTGGCGCCGAAGCCGGCGATGACCCATGGACCGGTGACTATGTCGCCCCCGGCCGTCCCGCCCCGACGATCGTCAGCGACGGCCGCGGCGGATCGCGCCGTTATCTGCGTCCGAAACTCTGGGGCGTCCCGCCCCCGCCGCTGGGCGAGCGGCCGGTCACGAATGTCCGCAACCTGCAAAGCCCCTTCTGGATTGGAACGCTGCGCCATGCCGAATTGCGGTGCCTGATCCCCGCGACTGCCTTTGCCTATTGGTCGGGGCCCGAAGGGGCGCGGCGCCAGCACTGGTTTTCGGTGCCGTCGCGGCGGGTATTCGCCTTTGCCGGCATCCATCGTCAGGGCGACGACTGGCCGTGCTTCGCGATCCTGACGACCGACCCCAACCGGCTGGTTGCGCAGCATCAGCCAAAAGGCATGCCGGTGATCCTGGACCCGGAGGATTATGGCACCTGGCTGAGCGGCGAATGGCGCGCCGCGGTCGCGCTCGCAGCCCCCTATCCCGGCCAGTTGATGACGGTCGGCGAGGCCCCGCCGGTATAGCCGATTTTCACCATATAACTTCACTTTGAGGTAACCAACGGTGTCCTAGAAGCGGGCGAATCAAAAAGTAACCGCTGGGACCAAAGCCGTGTTGGGGAATCACACCACCGAAGCCAAAAAGGCGACCACTGCCGGGCGCGGCGCCGAGCGGGTGCCGGTGACTGCGCGCGCGCGCTTTCGCGAACCGGGACTGAACCCGTTCGACGTCGAATTGTTCGACTTGTCGTCGACCGGCTTTCGTATGGTGACCTTCTTCCGGCCGGAGATCGGCAAGCATATCTGGGTGAACCTGCCGGGGCTGCAGCCCTTGGAGGCGATCGTCCGCCGTGCCGATGGCAATAATTATGGCTGCGAGTTCGTCCATCCGCTCCACCCGTCGGTGGCGAAGCATCTTCAGATAAAGCTCCGCTAGACGGTCAAAATCTTCCCTGACGCGAAGCGATGGGGAAGATTTTGACCTCAGCCTTCCGGCTTCTCCGACTTTTTCAGGATATGCTTCCATTCGTCGGGCTGCACGCGCCCGACCGACAGCCGCGACTGGCGGATCAGGTCCATGTCCGCCAGCTTCGGATCGGCCTTGATCGCCGCCAGCGTCACCGGATTGGCGAGCGCACGGACCGGCGCGACGCGCACCACCACCCACGGCGATCCCTCGTCGGCAGTCGGATCGGGAAAGGCGGTTTCGGTGACCGTCATGATCCCCACGCATTCCTTGCCGATATTGCTGTGATAAAACAGCGCTTCATCGCCGACCTGCATCGCTTTCAGGTTGAGCTTCGCCGTGTGATTGCGCACACCGTCCCAAATGCCCGTGCCATCCTTGACGAGTTGCTCCCACGCATAGGCGTCGGGTTCTGATTTCATCAGCCAATATGATTTTGCCATGCCGCTCTCTTAGCAAGCATCGCCGGTTTGAAAAGAGCGAGCCTCTTTCCCTGATACGCCGACGGTCCTACATGCAGGAACAGAGTCGCGGAGGCCCGAGCCTGCGCCCAATATGGATGATATGATGACTGCCGCTGTTCCGACCATTTCGATGTCGCTTCCCGCCGATCAGTTCGCGAAAGACTTTGGCGCCTCTTTCGAACGCTTCGGCTTTGCCATGATCACCGACCATGGCATCGACCCCGCGCTGATCGACGAGGCGTGGGACAAGGCAAAAGCCTTTTTCGCGCTCCCTGAGGAAACAAAGCGAGCCTATCATATCGCCGGCGGCGGCGGCGCGCGCGGCTATACCCCTTTCGGGACCGAAATCGCCAAGGGTGCAAAGGCGGTCGACCTCAAGGAGTTCTGGCACGTCGGCCGCGACCTGCCCGTCGGCCACCGCCTCGCCGCGCAGCAGCCGAACAATGTCTGGCCCGCCGAGGTCGAGGGGTTTCGCACCGCCTATGACAAATTGTTCGCCGAATTCGACCGCGTCGGCGGCCGGCTGCTGTCGGGAATCGCACGTTACCTCGGCCTCGCGCCCGATTTCTTCGACGACACCGTCGCCGATGGCAACAGCGTGATGCGCCTGCTCCACTATCCGCCCGTCGAAGCCCCTGCGAAGGGCATCCGCGCCGAAGCGCATGAGGATATCAACACGATCACCTTGCTGCTCGGCGCCGAAGAGGCCGGGCTCGAAATCCTCGATAAGGACGGCAGCTGGCTTCCGGTCAGCCCGCCGCCGGGCGCGATGGCGGTCAATGTCGGCGACATGCTGCAACGACTGACCAACAACAAACTACCCTCAACCACCCACCGCGTCCGCAACCCCGACGCCGGCCGCGCCAGCGTCGCGCGTTATTCGATGCCCTTCTTCCTGCATTTCCGCTCGGATTATCCGATCGAGACGCTCGAAAGCTGCATCGATGCATCGCACCCGAACCTGTATCCGACGCCGATCACGGCGGATGACTATTTGCAGGAACGGCTGCGCGAGATCGGGTTGATTAAATAGGGCGAACTTACGCTCATCGTCATCCCGGACTCGATCCGGGATGACGAGAAGTAGGACACCGCCTTCCCTTCGATCGTGATCACCGCCCGTCCCAATAATCGAACGCCAGTTGTTGCTGCTCGCGGATAAACCGCGCTGCCGCCGCGCCCACCCACGGTCCGTCATACCCCCGCAAAAAAGCCGTGCCGCCGACCCACCAGCCCTGCCCCGGCAATCGGTCGCTCTCGCGCACCAAGAGCACCGCAAGGTCGGGCTCACCATCCATCGCGCACAGGCGGCCGACTTCCTCCAGCGTCTTGCACACCGCGCGCATCTTGGGCCGGGTGAAGCGGAAGCCGAGGTCGCCGAGCAATTCGGAATAGCTGACGCTGCGCCCTTCGCGTGCGGCGGCGGTCAGGATCGCACGGATGCGCGGTGCGTCGCCGAGCGCGCTGACGTCGGCGGCGGTCGCCTCGTCACCTAACCCCTGGTCTTTGGCGGCCACGGGATGAATCCGGACGTGCGCGCGACATAGCCGGCATAGGCGGGCCGCGTCTTGTGCAGCCCCTTTTCGAGGAGCGCCTTGCCCGACCATTTGGTGAGGGTGAAGGTCAGGAAGACCGGGCCGATCACGCTGGCGAGCGCCGGGGCCCAGCCGAGGTCGGCGACCACCAGCCAGATGCCCCACCAAGTCAGCGCATCGCCGAAATAATTGGGATGGCGCGTATAACGCCACAGGCCGGTATCGAGCACCTTGCCCTTGTTCGCCGGGTCTTTCCGGAAACGATCGAGCTGCGCGTCGCCGATGGTCTCGAACGCAATGCCGATCAACGCCGCGGCCACGCCGATCCAGCCGATGATCCCCACCGCCGACGGATGACCCGCACTCGCCCAGATACCGATCTGTGCAGGCAAGCAGGTGAGGAACAGCAACGGCGCCTGCGTCAGGAAGACAGTGAGCAGCGCCGCCTTGCCCCAGCTCCATTTTTTCGTTTCCATCGTCTTGGCGAGGATCTTCGTATAGCGCGGGTCTTCGCCATGCGTTGCCCAGCGGACCCCGAGATGGATCGCGAGCCGCAGCCCCCAAAGCGACGTGAGGCCCAGCAGCAGCTTGGCGTGCGGCACGTCCGTGCCGACCTGCCACGCCGTTCCCCATGCGAGCAGCACCATCCCGAACGCCCAGAAGGCATCGATGAACGACACGTCGCGGATCGTGACCGCGATGCCCCACAGCAGCAGGATCACCGCGACCAGTCCCGCGAAATTGATCGCCAGCAGCAAAAGGACCTCATTCATGCGCGCATGTCCGATATCTCATCCGCGCCGACGATATCATCGATCGAGCGCGCCTGCCGCTCGGGGAATCGGGCGGTATGGTTCTTATATACCTCAAAAACCTTCATCATGTCGGCGCGAAAGTCGCCGGTCGGCCAGATCATCGGGCCGAGCCCGCCGGTCTTGGTGCCATAATCCATGAACCCGACAACGAGCGGCACCTTCGCCGCCAACGCGATCTGATAGAAACCCGTACGCCATTTCGCCGCCTTGCCGCGCGTTCCTTCGGGCGCGACGGTCAGCATGAATTCGGCGCGGCGCGCGAATTCCTCGACCGTCTGCTGCACCACATTGCCGCCGCCGCGGCGATCGACCGGCACCCCGCCCATCTGGCGAATGAAGCCGCCGATCGGCCAGCGGAACAGCGACAGTTTCGCCATGAAAAAGGGGCGGATCTTGAGGTCCGCGGTCAAGCCGAGGAAGTTCACGAAATCCCAATTGCTCGTGTGCGGCGCCGCGATCAGGATGAAGCGCCGCGGTTCGGGCACCTCGCCGACAGCCTTCCATCCGCGCATCCGGTACAAGAGCAGCAGCAGTCGGCGCACCGCACGCGCCACCAGCCCCGGCGGGTCGTCATCTATTCTCGTCACGCTTGGTCCTCTCCCCTTGACCCCGGATTGCGCGAAAGCCCGGCGCGACGCAAGAGGGCTGCGCATCGCGGGGGTTGCGGCCGCCCGGCCTTTCTGCTCCCTTCCCACGCGACGAAATGGGGGAAATATCGATGAAGATGCTGTCCGCGCTGCTGACGTCCGCCTTGCTGCTCGCAGCACCCGCGATCGCCGCCGAAGCGCAGCCGCGCCCCGATCAGCTGGCGTTTCGCGACCTTTACAAGGAGTTGGTCGAGACGAACACGACGCTGTCGTCGGGCAGCTGCACGCTCGCCGCCGAGCGAATGGCGGTGCGGCTGAAGGCAGCGGGCATCCCTGAAAGCCAGCTCACATTGTTCGCGACGCCTGAGAACCCCAAAGAAGGCGGCCTCGTCGCGGTCTATCCGGGCACAAGCAAGACAGCGAAGCCGATCCTGCTTGTCGCGCATATCGACGTCGTCGAAGCCAAACGCGCCGATTGGGAACGCGATCCGTTCGTCATGGTCGAGGAAAATGGCTATTTCTATGGCCGCGGCACCGCCGACGACAAGGCGCAGGCCGCGGTGTGGGTCGATACGCTGATCCGCTTCAAACAAGCGGGCTACAAGCCCAAGCGCAGCGTCAAGGTCGCCCTGACCTGCGGCGAGGAAACCAACGGCGCGTTCAACGGGGTCGAATGGCTCGCCGCGAACAAGCGCGACCTGATCGACGCCGAATTCGCGCTGAACGAAGGCGGCGGCGGCGACAGTGACGGAAAGGGCAAGGTGCTCGGCCAGTCGGTGCAGGTCGGCGAAAAGACCTTCGCCAATTTCCGCCTCGAAACCCGCAACCCCGGCGGCCACAGCTCGGCGCCCGTGCCCGCCAACGCAATCTATCAGCTCTCCCGCGCGCTCACCAAGGTCGCGGACTATGATTTCCCGGTCGAGATGACTGACACGACACGACGCTTCTTTGCCGAAGCCGGTGCCGCGCGCGGCGACGAGACTGGCAACGCGATGGTCGCACTGGCGAAGAACCCGGCCTACAAAGCCGCCGAGGCGATCGTCAACAAGGACCCCTTCCTCCACAGTAACCTGCGCACCACTTGCGTCGCGACGTTGCTCGACGGCGGACATGCACCGAACGCGCTGCCGCAACGCGCCGGGGCGAACATCAACTGCCGCATCTTTCCCGGCCACAGCATCGAATCGATCAAGGACGAGCTGGCCAAGGTGATCGGCGATCCCGGCGTTACGATTACCCAATTGCCGCCCAAACGCCCCGCCCCGCCCGCGCCGCCGCTCGACCCGAAAATCATCGGGCCAATGCAGACGCTGGTGACCAAATATTGGCCAGGGCTGAAGGTCATCCCGTCGATGGCGAACGGCTATACCGACGCGACCTTTCTCGGCGCGGTCGGCATCCCGACCTATGGCATCCCCGGCATGTGGGGCGACCCCGACGGCAATGGCGCGCATGGGCTGAACGAACGCATGGAAGTCAAATCAGTCTATGTCGGGCGCGATTATATGTTCGACCTGGTGAAAGCCTACGCCGACAAGCCTTGACGGGATCTGGCCTTAGCCAACAAACGCGCGCTCGATGACAAAGTCGCCGGGCGCGGCGTTCGATCCTTCCTTGAACCCCAGCGCCTCGAAGCGCGTTTCGAGATCGCGGATCATCGCCATGCTGCCGCACATCATGATGCGGTCGGTCGCGGGGTCGAAATGCGCGGGACCGGTGAGCGGGTGGCCGAACAGGCCGCCGCTGTCGATCAGCGCGTCAATACGCCCCTCGGTCCGGAACGGCTGGCGCGTCACCGTCGGCAGATAATGGAATTGCAGCAGCGCCTGATCCTGCACCAGCGGATCGCCGGCGAGCTGGCTTTCGAGTTCATCGCGGAACGCCAGGTCGCTGACCTGCCGCACGCAATGGACGAGCTGGATCTGGCTGAAACGTTCATAGATATCGGGATCGCGCGCAAGGCTGAGGAAGGGCGCAAGGCCTGTGCCGGTAGAGAGCAGGAACAATCGCTGTCCCGGAAGCAGCGCGTCGGCGACGAGCGTCCCCGTCGGCTTGCGGCCGAGATAAACCGGATCGCCCGGCTGAATTTTCTGGAGGCGCGACGTCAGCGCGCCGTCGGGCACCTTGATCGACAGGAACTCCAGCTCGTCGGCATAAGCCGGGCTGGCGATCGAATAAGCGCGCAGCAGCGGGCGCCCCTCGCCCGGAAGACCGATCATCACGAACTCGCCCGAGCGGAAGCGAAAGCTCGGCGGCCGCGTGATCGTGAAGCTGAACAGATGCTCGTTCCAGTGGCGCACCGAACGCACCGCCTCGACGGTCAGCGAGGCGGAGGGGGCCAGCTTGGCGGCTTCGGCAATACGGTCACTCATCACTTTGAACTTTCCTGATGTGTCATGGCGCCGGCCGCGAGGGCCGACATATCGAATCCCGCCGCGACCAGCCGGTCGAGCGCCGCGCCCATCGCGTTGGCGATCGGACCGACGCTGTCTCCCTCGGCCAGCAAGGCCAGCACCCTGCGGGCATTGGCGGCATCCCCAAGCGAAATATCGCGCCAGAGTCCAAGCAGAATTGCTTCATCCTCTGAAATCTGGAGGCACGGCATGGGCGCGAGGAACAGTGTTTCGACGGCGTCGCTACCGACCAGAGCCATCGCGACATGGAAGTCGGGGAGCGCGCCCGCGGCGTTTACGGCAGCAAAGCCCCGGTGAAGCATCTGAGGCGGACACTGGCCGCGTTCGGCGGCTGAAACCCATCCGCGCATCGCCCAGAGCAGGAAGCGCCCGCCGTTGCAGAGGCTTTCTACCGGCTGATCGACAAAGGCGTACATGGGGCTTCCCTTCCAGCGCGCGCACGATGCGGCGCCGGCGGGCTTATATGTTATTGCGAGTCATTTGCAATTCAAGATTTTCTATTGATACCGTCTGAGGCGCTTTCGAGAATGGCGGCTTTCGACCAATTGCGGACATAGGATCCTCCCTGTGGCGAAGCCATGGGGAGGTGGCAGCGCGAAGCGCTGACGGAGGGGCGATGAAGCCGACGTTGCCGCCCCTCCACCATCCGCTTCGCGGACGGTCCCCCTCCCCATCGCTGCGCGACAGGGAGGATGAAAAGGTCCGCTTCCCACCCCAAAACCGACCTCCGCGCAGTACAACGACAAGCAGCCACTGAAATATTATTGCGCCCGGCCCGGCACTGCGCGACAAGCCCGTCATTCCAATAGGAGAATGTGATGCGCTTTGCCGTTGCCCTGATGCTGCTCCCCGTCCTGCCGCTCGCTCCGATGACTGCGCCCGCCTTCGCACAGGCGGCCCCGCAGGCCGGCGCGCAGGACCAGGCCCTGCTCGACTTCCTCGATCAGGCGTTCGACGAACGGCTGGGCCTCAGCCCCGAATCGCAAACCCAGCTCGGGCTCAAGACCAATTACGACAAGCTCGACGACTATACCGACGCGGCATCGGTCCGCGACCAGGAGCTGGCCGAACGCCAGCTCAAGGACATGCGCGCGCGTTTCAAGCCCGACCAGCTCGGCGAGAGCGCGCGGGTGAGCTACCGATTGTTCGAATATGAAGTCGAGCGCGGCCGCGAATCGCTCCGCTTCCGCAACCTGCGCTTCCCCGTCTCGACGAACGGCAGCCCCGCCGGCGCGATCCCGGTGCTGCTCATCAACAATCACAAGATCGACAGCGTCGCCGACGCCGAGGCCTATATCGCCCGCCTGCGCGACACCGACCGCGTGATGCGCGAGGTCGCGGCGACGATGCGCGAACAGGCGGCGGCCGGGATCATCCCCAACAAGGTCAATTTCGCCCCCGCACGCGCCGACGCGCTGAAAGTGATCGCGGGCGCGCCCTTTGATGGCGGTGCCGATTCGACGCTGATGGCCGACTTCCGCAAAAAGATCGACGCGCTGGACGCCCCCGCGGCGACCAAGGCAAAGCTGCTCGCCGACGCAAGCGCCGCGCTGACCGGGCCGTTCAAGCAAGGCTATGACACACTCATCGCCGCGATCGACGAGATCGAGCCCCAGTCGAAAGGCAATTTCGGCGCGTGGAACCTGCCCGATGGCGCGGCCTATTACGCCGACCGGCTGAAAAGCTCGACCACCACCAGCCTCACCGCCGACCAGATTCACGACCTCGGGCTCGCTCAGGTCGCGGCGATCCGCGGCGAGATGGAGGCGATCAGGCGCGAGGTCGGCTTCAAAGGCACGCTCGAACAATTTTTCGACCACATCCGCACCGATCCGCAGTTCAAATATCCGAATACCGAGGCCGGCCGCGAAACCTATCTCGCCGACGCGCGCGCGGTGATCGCATCGGTGATGGCCGTCGCGCCGCGCTATTTCCGCGTCCTCCCCAAGGCGGCGCTCGAGGTGCGCGCGGTCGAGAAATGGCGCGAGGGGACCGCATCGACCGCCTTCTACAACCCGCCCTCGGCCGACGGATCGCGCCCCGGCATCTATTACGTCAACCTCGTCGACATGAACCAGACGCAAAAGGTGCAGGTCGCCGGCATCGCCGCGCACGAAGGCGCGCCGGGCCATCATTTCCAGATCGCGCGCCAGCAGGAACTCGCGGGCATCCCCAAATTCCGCAAGTTCGGCGGTTACGGCGCCTATATGGAGGGCTGGGGGCTCTATTCGGAACGGCTCGCGAACGAGATGGGCGTCTACAAGACCCCCTATGACCGCTTCGGCATGCTCTCGCTCCAGGTGTGGCGCGCGATCCGCCTCGTGCTCGACACCGGCATCCATTCGAAGCGCTGGACGCGCGAACAGGCGATCGCTTATTTCAAGGCGAACAGCTCGGTGTCGGACACCGACATCGCGCGCGAGGTCGACCGCTATTTCAACTGGCCGGGACAGGCGACCAGCTACATGGTCGGCCAGCTCAAGATCGCCGAACTGCGCAAACGCGCCGAAAGCGAACTCGGCCCGCGCTTCGACATCCGCGATTTCCACGAAGCCGTGCTGAGCGAAGGCGCGCTGCCGCTCGATATTCTCGAAGAGCAAGTCACGCGCTACATCGCGGCCAGGAAGAAGTAGGATCGGCGGACCCGGGACATGAGCGGCGAAAAAATCTTCATCAGCGCGAACGACCTGCTCGCCGACTCCTTCCGGCTCGGCATGCAGGTGCTCGATAGCGGTTTCCAGCCGACGCACCTCGTCGGGATCTGGCGCGGCGGCGCGCCGGTCGGCATCGCGGTGCAGGAATTGCTCGACTATCACGGCCAGCATTGCGACCATATCGCGATCCGCACCTCGTCCTACCACGGCATCGACAAGCAGGATGCGCACGTCAAAGTCTTCGCGCTGGGCTATCTGATCGACACGCTGAACCCCGAGGACCGGCTGCTCATCATCGACGATGTCTTTGACAGCGGGCGCAGTATCCGCGCCTTCCTCGCCGAGTTACAGGCGCGTTGCCGCCACAATATGCCGCGCGACGTCCGCATCGCGACCGTCTGGTACAAGCCGGGCCGCAACGTCACCGACCTCAAACCCGACTTCTTCGTCCATAAAACCGAACAATGGCTGATCTTCCCGCACGAGGTCGACGGGCTGACGGTCGAGGAAATCCGCCGGCACAAGCCCGAGGCGGCGATCATCCTGCGCGAGGAAGGCCAATCCGATGCCTGATGGTTTTGCGTCGAGCGCCGCGCGCGCCGCCTTCATCGCCGCGCTGCCCAAGGCCGAGCTCCACCTCCATATCGAAGGCTCGCTCGAACCCGAACTGATGTTCGCGCTCGCGCAGCGCAACAAGGTCGCCATCCCCTTCGCCAGCGTCGACGAAGTCCGCGCCGCCTACGCCTTCTCGAACCTCCAGGATTTCCTCGACATCTATTATCAGGGCATGGGCGTGCTCATGACCGAGCAGGACTTCTACGACCTCACCGCCGCCTATCTGGCGCGCGCCCACGCCGACGCTGTCCGCCACGTCGAAATCTTCTTCGATCCCCAGGGCCATACCGAGCGCGGCGTCGCGTTCGAAACCGTCATCGCCGGCATCACGCGCGCCCTCGACGAGGCGCGGACCAGCTATGGCATCAGCTCGAAACTCATCCTGTGTTTCCTCCGCCACCTCAGCGAAGCCGAAGCAGAGGCAACCCTCGACGAGGCATTGCCTTACCTCGATCGCATCGACGGCGTCGGCCTCGATTCCTCCGAAGTCGGCCACCCGCCCGCGAAGTTCGAACGCGTCTTCGCCCGCGCGCGCAGCCTCGGCCTGAAAATCGTCGCGCACGCCGGCGAAGAGGGCCCGCCCGCCTATGTCCACGAAGCGCTCGACCTGCTCAAAGTCGACCGCATCGACCATGGCAACCGCAGCCTCGAAGACCCCGCGCTCGTCGCGCGCCTCGCGGCCGAAGGCATGTGCCTTACCGTCTGCCCGCTCTCGAACCTGAAACTGTGCGTCGTCGAGCGTCTGGAGGACCATCCGCTCCGCACGATGCTCGATGCCGGCCTCCTCGCCACGGTGAACAGCGACGATCCCAGCTATTTCGGCGGTTATGTGAACGCCAATTATCTGGCGGTCGCCGACGCGCTCGATCTGTCGAAGGACGAGCTGCTCACGCTGGCGCGCAACAGCTTCACCGGATCGTTCCTCGACGATGCCGGCAAGGCACGGCATCTCGCGGCGATCGACGCCTACGCCTGATCCCGATCAGGACGCGATCAGCACGCCGTGATAGGCGGGATCCTCGAACGCACGCCCGGCGCCCATCGCGACACAGGTCAGCGCATCCTCGGCGACGACGACCGGCAGCCCGGTGGCATGCGCGATCGCATCGTCCATGCGGCGCAGCAACGCCCCGCCGCCGGTCAGCGTAATGCCTTCGTCGATGATGTCGGCCGACAATTCGGGCGGCGTCTGTTCCAGCGCGGCGCGCACCGCGCTGACGATCTGTCCGACGGGCTCGATCAGCGCCTCGGCAATTTCCGCCTCGGTGACGCGAACCTCGGCCGGGCGGCCGTTGACTAGATCGCGGCCCTTGACGCCCATGATGATCCCCTCGCCGTCGGGCGGAGTCGCACAGCCGATCGCCAGCTTGACGCGCTCGGCGGTCATTTCGCCGATCATCAGATTATGTTTGCGGCGGATAAAGGACGAGATCATCTCGTCCATCTTGTCGCCGCCGACGCGCACCGAATTGCTGTACGCGATCCCGCTCAGCGACAGCACGGCGACCTCGGTCGTGCCGCCGCCGATATCGACGACCATTGCCCCTCTTGGTTCGGTGACATGCAGTCCGGCGCCGATCGCGGCAGCCAGCGATTCCTCGATCAGCTGCACCGATACCGCGCCGGCGTTGGTGGCGGCGTCGCGGATCGCGCGGCGTTCGACCATCGTCGATCCCGCCGGGACACAGATCACGACATTGCTGCGCCGGGCAAAACGGCTTGCCCCGCCCTGCGCCTTGTCCATGAAATGCTTCAGCATCTGTTCGGCGACGTCGATGTCGGCGATCACGCCATCTCTCAAAGGGCGGATCGCCTGGATATTGTCGGGGGTCTTGCCCATCATCGGCTTGGCTTCGTTGCCCACGACCTTGACGCGGCGAACGCCGTCGCGCGTCTCCAGCGCAACGACCGACGGTTCGTTGAGAACGATGCCCTTGTCCCGCAAATAAACGACGGTGTTCACGGTACCCAGGTCGATAGCCATGTCGTGCGCGGTCGACGCAAACCGATTAAAAAACTTCATATGCGGGGCAAATGCCTTCGGGAATAGATGGAAGAATCAGGCGAGGCCGGCCCTTTTGCGCCCCCAACGTCTGTCATAATCGACTGCGTCGAAGGGGGGCATGACGTCAACCACGACCGCCGCGCTTGCTGCCAGAACGGTAGTTTCTCAGGTCCGGCCGATCCGCCCGCCCCCGAAATTTCTAGTCGTGCGCGCCGGGAACGAGGAATTTCAGACCCTGCAATCTGACGACCGTGTCACCCGCACAAACGGGCGCCGCGATCAATCGCATCCAGCGGCGCGGGGCCTGCGTCGGCTCGATTTCGACATCGAGGGTAAAGCCGCGCCGATGCCTGATCGCATAGGCGCGAAGCTTTTCCATCACGGCCCGCGACCCTTCGCAATAGACGGCGGCGCTCTCGTCGCGTGTGACGGCCGCACCGCGCGGAAAGCCGAAAATATCATAGACCTCGTCCGACCAGCTCAGCCGGTTGTTGTCGGTAAGGTCGCATTCCCACTGACCCAGCCGCGCGGGACGGACCGGCGCCACGACATCGACCATGTCCGGAACCGGGTCCAGCGTATCGACCCCGTGCATCTGCCCCAGCTCGAAAAAGCGGTCGCGCTCATACAGCGGCCAGCTGTGGTGGACCGGCAAGGGATAGGTCTGCTTCAAAATGCTGGTCTTCCGCTGTGTCGCCCAAGGATAGGCGAGCGGCGCTTAACAAGTTGTGATCCCGATTAACAGCCCGCAGCCGCGCTATCGCCCCCTCGCCAGCGCGATTCCCGCCAGATTCTGCGTGCGCTTGATATGACGCACGCTCGGCATCGGGCCATCGCCGATGAGCGCGCGAAACGTGGAAAGATGGTCCACCGCCCCACCGCGGGCAGGCACGGCGCCGTTCGCCTGCGCCACAACCGCAGCCGCATCGCCGAGCAGGACAAAATTCGTCAGCCCGAGGTTCTGCGCCAGCCGCAGCGCCGCGATCAGCGCCAGCCACTCGGCATCCATGCTGCTGCCGATCCCCGCGTCGCGGACGACCGTCGCCGCCCCCCCGGTCACCACGGCGGTTTCCATCTTCCCCGGATTGGGCCGGCACCCGCCGTCGAAATAGATCTTGATGCGGCGCGCCATCATCCCGCCCTCCTAGCGGGTCAGAACGTCCCGCGCACCGAAAAGGAAAAGATCGGGCCGATCAGCCGGTCGCGCTGCTCGACAAAGGCGATCGGGCTTTCGCCGCGCACCCCCGTATAAACGGTCCGATCGCGCTTCGATCGCGCATTGGCGATATTGCGGACCTGCGCCCGGACGGTCAGCCCCATCACATTCTTATGCTCGACAAAAACCGACGCCCACACCGGGCCCTCCCAGACCTTGTCGGTCTGGTTGCG
Organism: Sphingopyxis sp. Soil_C_28; assembly: GCF_057657055.1. Classification (NCBI taxonomy): domain Bacteria; kingdom Pseudomonadati; phylum Pseudomonadota; class Alphaproteobacteria; order Sphingomonadales; family Sphingopyxidaceae; genus Sphingopyxis; species Sphingopyxis sp. Soil_C_28. The sequence continues at coordinate 640,997 of NZ_JBDGJE010000002.1, read as the reverse complement.
GCGATAATTGGGCTGATAGTGCAAATATTCGACTTCGCCGCCCCATGCCCAGTCGGCGCCCGCGACATCGTGGCGCAGGCCAAGGCTGACATAAGTGTCGTTGAGTCCGCTATATTCCCGTTTTTCGCCGGTGAAAGGATCGCGCAGCGAGGTTTTCTGGAGCAGCACCCGTGTGTCGACCTTGACGCCTTTCAGCCCTGCGGGATCAAGATTGATCGTCGAGGTCCAGTCGATCGCGTCCACTTTGGCTTTCGCGATATTGCCGACCGCTTCGCCGTCCGCGCCGATCGGGATCACGTCGACCCGGTCCTCAACCTCACGATGGATCAGGATCAGCTTGGTCGAACCCCATGCGCCGAACTTCCGGTTCGCCTCCAGCTCGTAACTCCAGTCCTGCTGCGGGCGCAGGTCGTTGTTGCTTTCGTTCTGATTGCCGTCGTTCAGGAACGCGCGCGCGAGAAAGTCATAGAAGGACAATTGCAAGACGCGCCGCCGCATCTTTACCGACACATCGAAATCGGCGGTTGGCGTCCAGGCGAGCGAAATCGAGCCCTTGGGCCGGAAGAAGCTGCGTGTCAGACCGTTCATGCCCGTCTGGGTAATCGTCGAATGTTCGGCCCCGGCGACAATCTGAAAATTCAGCTTGTCGGTCAGCTTGCGCCCGAAGCTGAGCAGCCCCTCATAACGGTCCTCGCTCACCCCGCCGGTGCCGCCCTCGAAAGGCTGGTCGACCCACGCTCCCGTCGGATCAAGCACCGCGATCGACGCGACATTGTCGAGCGTATTAAATGCCGCCTCACCCGACAGCTGCCAGTCGCCGCCGAACATCTTCCACTGATATTCGCCGCGCCCGATCGTCTCGCCGACGTCGCCGATCTGCGCAAAGCGGTCGCCGGTTGCGACGCCGCCATCCGGGGTCGTGACGATTTCTTGGGTGGAAGGTTCGTGGCTGAACCGCCGCAGCCCGATCAGCTTCAGCTTGCCCGGCCCGAAACCGAACTGGTAATCGCCGCTGACCTCGTAGTTCCATCCGTCTTCATTTTGGCGAACCGTGCGCAGGCGGTCGGTCAGGCCGGGCCCGGTCCGAACGCCATCCTCGTAATAGCGGTCATATTTTCGCTGATAATGACCGCCCAAATTGGCGACGGTGTCGCCCGCCGGGTCCCAGGTGATCCGCCCCGACAGCTTCGGCGTGTCATAATGCGTATTCCACACGTCGCGCCGCCGCTCGATGTTCGTCCCCGCGCCGTCATAGATGAGCGTCGGTCCGCCCGCGCCGCTACGCCGCGCATCATCGTTGTTGAACGCCACTTCATACTCGACGTCGCCCGACCGCCCGCGCACCGACACGTCGCCGCGCGTGAACAGCGGATCGGTGTAATGCGCTCGAAATTCGGGCTTCCACGAAAACTGCCCGGAAAACGCGTCGGCGCGATAAATGATATTGGCGACCTGCCCTGACAGGCCGGGGAGATCGAGGGTCGCGCCGTCGACGATCTCGATCCGCTCGACATTGCCGGCCGGAATGCGCGACAACTGGGTGTACATGTCGTCACCCTTGTTCGACGGCCGCTCGCCGTTGAACAGCACATTGCCCGTCGCCTGCCCCAGCCCGCGCAGATTTTCATTGTCGCGGATCTGGAAACTGGGGACCTGGTTCAGCATGTCAAAGGCGTTGTTTGGCGCGTAGCGCGTGAAATCGGCGGGCACATACACCTGCCGTGCCGCGCTGCTGATCCCGCCCGCGGGCACCTCGGTCGGCGCGGGCGGCGGCGTATCGCCGGTCGGTGCCGCCTCCTGCGCCATGGCCGGGACGGCCGACAGCGCGGCAGCGACCGCCACCAGACTGACAAGGCGCATCACTTTGCATTCCCTCCGATCGCGCGGTTCATCGCCAGCGCATAGTCGCCCGTCACGCCCATCGCCTTCATGCCGACGACCTCGTCGGCGCTGAGTTTCGTATATCCCGCGGCGGCGAGGCTGCGCACATAGGCGCCGTCGACGCCCAGCGCCTTGCATGCGATCGCGTCCTCGATTTCCGTCAGCGCCAGCGCCTCGGACTTGAGGTCGCGAACATATTCCGGCCGCACCTCGAGCGCTGCCGCCGCGATCAGGTCGTCGGCATCCTTCGGTCGCACCCCCTCGTGCGTCAGCCCGTCGGCCAGCTCGATCGTCGCATCGACCATCAGCATCGCGAGCAGCGTCGACCGATGATCGGGCACCAGCCCACGCTCGCTCAACCGCCGCTCGAAAGCGGGATCCGAGGTAAAGCGGCATGCCCCCTCGCCCTCGAACGCGCGCGTCAGCGTGCCGGTACAGGACAGCGTTCCCGCAGCATGCGTCACGCTAAAGGTTACGGGCCCCGGCGTTCCCCTGCCGAGTGCCGCCTGCGCCGCAGCGAAATAGGCGCGCGATCCGTCGAGCGTCTGATCGCTGTTCGACCGTTTGTGCTGGATGCGCACGCGCGGCGCGCCCTGCTTTCCGCCCGCCGGCTCGGCAACCCAGCGAACATCGCTCAGGACGTACGGGTCGGCGGCGGCGGTCGGCGCCGAACAGGCAAGGATCGACAGCAAAGCGGCGCTGCCGGCAAAAAACATGGCATTCATGGGGGGACTCCTCCTCCGTGCGCCGGACGAGCGTCATCGCTCGCCCCCGCAGCGGCGTTTCAAAACAGGGTTTCGATCAGTCGTCGGTGGTTACGGACGAATGTCCGGGCGTCAGTCGCGGACTGGCGGCTCGGGGGGGTCGGGGGTGACGGGGATTTCGATCCGCGCGGTCCGGCCGTCGGCCCGGCGCGCCTCGATCACGCCGCGTTCCATGTCGACGACGGCAACATCGCCGCCGCGCACGGCCCTCGCGACCGGCCGCGGCGTCGCGGCGGTGCGGGGCTTCGCCACGGGCCGGAACCCGCTCAACGCGCGCCGTTCGATGGCGTCGTCGGCATTGCGTAACTTCACCCCCGACTTTTGCATGTCGGTGACGAAGTCGCAGTCGATCCCCATCGCCTTCAGCGCGATCAGGTCATCGACCCCGACGTCGGGGAAATGCGTTTTCATGTCGCGGGCAAAGGTCGCGTTGACGCCGACATGCCGCGCACCGACCAGTTCGTCGAAATCGGCGCCGGGAATGACGCTGCGCATCTGCCGGATATAGGCGGGATCGATCCCGCTCGCCTTCGCCGAAATGATATCGTCGGCGTCCAGCGAACCCCCGCTTTCGCGCATTTCGGCAACATATTCGGGGGTCACGCCCACGGCGCGCATGCTCACCAGGTCCTCGGCGCTCAGCGTCTTCGCAGTCGCCCCGGCCGCGGCGGCGTTATCGACCGCAGCGTCCTTTGCGACGACAGCCGACTGCGACGTCACCGTCGTCGTTTCCGCAGTCGTCGAGGCGACGGCGGCGTGGACGTCCGCCGCCGCCTTATGTTCGGCGGTCGCCGAAAAGGCCGCCAGCGGCGCGGTCACGCCCGCCAGCACGACCAGGCTCATCAGGATCCAGCTCGCGCTCGCCGGGCCGCGCTTCAGGCTGCCGTCGAGGACGCGGGTGATGCGGCGCTTCAGACTGTCCTTGCCCGGTGCGACGCCATGCGCTGCAAGCAGCGCGCCCTGATTGTCGTGCCGCGCCGCGCCGACCAGCAGGGTCGCGTAATCGGGGCCGTTGATGTCGGCCATCAGCACCGCATCGTCGGCGGCTTCCTCGCGGAGCTGATGGCTCTCACGCGCCAGCATCCATACCAGCGGATTGAACCAGAAGACCGCGCAGGCAACGCGCGCGCCGAGCAGTTTCGCCCAGTCGAGCCGCGCGACATGCGCCAGTTCGTGCGCGATGATCGCCTCGGCCTCACCCGATGCGGCGACCGCCTTCGGGCTCAGCACGATCGTCGGGCGCAGCACGCCCCAGCTGATCGGCGAACGCAGTTCGTTGCTCACCAGCAACGCGGTGCCATGCTTGAACCCCATGCGCCGCTGCGCCTCTGCCAGCGCCGAGAGCCACGACCGCTCGACGAGGATCTCGGCGCGCCCGCGCATCGCGAACAGCCGCACCACCGCCAGCGTCATCATTCCAGATAACAGCAGGAGCGGGACAAGATAGAGAAAGGGGGCAAGGTCGCTCCACACAAAAGCAACCGGCGTCGATCCGGCACTTTCCACCACGACAGGGACTGAGGCCGTGGCGGGGGCCGGATCGATCGCCGATCCCCCTGTTGTTTCCATCTGAACCGCTGGCGCGGCGAACCAGCTCGCGGGCATCGGCGCCCATTGCGGCAGCAACAGCATCGCGGCGGGCAGCGCCAGCAACGCCATCAGCCCGGCGTGCGCGACCATCGATCGCTCGCCGGCCGAACGCCACCGCACCAACCGCAGCAAGCCCAATGTCAGCGCCGCGATGACGACGGATTTCCAGGCGAGGCCCAGCAACATGGCAGTGGTCAGCATCACGCTCTCCCTTCGCGCGCCCGCGCGATCATCTGTTCAAGTTCATCGAGTTCGTCGGGGCTCATTTTGTCCTGCATGCCCAGCAGCGCGGCGGCGGCGCTCGTCGCCGATCCGTTGAAGAAGACCCGCACGACCTGGCTCAGCGCCGACTTGCGCGCGGTCTTGTCCGACACGCTCGGCGCATAGACGAAACCATGGTCGGACTGTTCGCGCACGACAAAGCCCTTGGTCTCCAGCCGCTTCAGCATCGCGCGGATCGCCGAACCCGACAATTCGTCGGCCAGCGCCTCGCCAATCTCGATCACGGTCGACGCACCGCGCTCGTAAAGGACATCGACGATTTCGCGTTCCCGCGGCGGCAAACTGGACAACATACGACTCACCTCATGCGCTACATTTGTAGCGTGCTACATTTGTAGCGCATGCTTGGCAAGGGGTTTTATTCGAACAACACACAGAGGGCGCGACACACCCCGCGCAGTCCGTACAATACCCCGAAATGCCGGCTGCACGCCAACGCAAAGGCGCAAAATCGCCCCGATTCGGCCCCGTCTGCATCGACTCGCCGCACAATCCGCTCGAATTACCGGCAGAACAAATCAACGGCCTTGCGGGGAATATGCATGTGCCAGAAAGGGCGATCTGACACGCGGGGGCGGCTCATCGAAGGAGTAAGATCATGCGTGCCGTTTCCAAAAGCCCAAAAATTCTGTTGCTGGCGGCGATGCTGGCCGGGACAGCAACGGTCGGCCTCGCGGCCCAGCCGCAGGAACAACCGCAAGACCAGTCGCAAGACACATCCAATGGCGACGTCATGGCGACCGTATATGGGACGATTCCGCCCGCGTCGGAAATGACCAAGGGCCCCGAGGTCGAAGGCATCATCTCGGCGCGCAGCGACGGCCGGATGCAGGTCACGACCGCCGACGGCAACAACACGATCATCGCCCTCAACGACGCCACGCGGATCAAGTCCAGCGGCGGCTTTTTGGGCCTCAACCGCGACAAGCTCGCTGCGAATTCGCTGCTTAACGGCCTGCCGGTCAGCGTCGAGACGCTGCAGTGGAGCGGCGGCCTCGTCGCAAGCCAGGTCGAACTGAAGAAAAAGGACCTCCGCACCGCGTCGATGATCCACACCGGGACCAACCAGCGCTTCGCCGAACAGACCGCGGCAACCGACGCGCTGCGCAGCCGCGTTGGCGACATCGACCAATATAATGTCAAAAGCACGACGAACGTGAACTTCGACACCGGCAAGGCCGTGCTGTCGGCGCAGGCGCAAGCCGATCTCTGTGCCACGGCGTCCTCGGCCGAGGCGACGGACAATGCTCTGCTGCTGGTCGTCGGCTACACCGATTCGACGGGAAGCCAGGAGCTGAATCAGGAATTGAGCGAAAAGCGCGCCAGCCGCGTCGTCAATCATCTCCAGCAGGCTTGTGGCTGGAAACCCTATCGGATGCTGACCCCCACCGGAATGGCCGAAGCCGATCCGGCGGCCGACAACACCACCCCCGAAGGCAAGGCACAGAACCGCCGCGTCGCGGTGAATATCCTCGTCAGCAAGGGTCTCGACGGGCTGTAAGATGCACGGGGCGGGCGTTGGCCCGCCCCGCAATTTCCGGCGGGAAACGGCAAGGATTGCACGCCGCCGCCCCGCGCCCTACATCGACCGCTCAACCGCACCGGAGACATTCGTCATGGATCACACCCTGCCCGCAACGCCGCTCCGCCTTGCCGCCAGGAAAGTCCATGTACATGCCCTCGATCACCATCTCGAATCTCGGTTGGTCCACGCCTGACGGCCACGCCGTCCTTTCGGACCTCGACCTCAATTTCCAACCCGAACGCACCGGCATCGTCGGGCGCAACGGCGTCGGCAAATCGACGCTGCTGCGCCTGCTGACCGGCGACATCGTCCCCACCACCGGCCATATCGCGATCGACGGCAGCATCGCGATGCTGCGCCAGACGGTACAGGTCGGCGCGGGCGAAACGATCGCCGACCTGTTCGGGGTCGCCCCCGCGCTCGCGCTGCTCCGCAAGGCCGAGGCGGGCGCGGCGACGGTCGACGAAATCGCCGAAGCCGACTGGACACTCGAGGCGCGGCTCGACGAGGGGCTCGCCAATGTCGGCCTGCCCGTGTCGCCCGAAACCCCGCTGACGACGCTGTCGGGCGGCCAGCGCACCCGCGCCGCGCTGGCCGGTGCGATGTTCGCCGCGCCCGACTTTCTGCTGCTCGACGAACCCACCAACAATCTCGACCGCGAGGGCCGCGACGCGGTGCGCGCCATGCTCGCCGGCTGGCGCGGCGGCGCGATCATCGTCAGCCATGACCGCGAACTGCTCAAGGAAATGGACGCGATCGTCGAACTCACCGCGCGCGGCGCCGCGCGCTACGGCGGCGGATGGAGCGCCTATCGCGACCGGAAGGATATCGAACAGGCCGCGGCCGCGGCCGAGCTCGCGGGCGCTGAAAAGCGCGTCGACGCGGCGCAGCGGCAGGCTCAGGCCGCCATCGAACGGCAGGATCGACGCGATTCACGCGGGCGCGGCAAAGCCGATCGCGGCGGCATGCCCAAAATCCTCCTCGGCGCGCAGAAACGCCGCGCCGAGGAAACCCGCGCCGCCGGCAGCCGCCTCGCCGAACGCCAGCGCGGCGATGCCAGCGAGCAACTGTCGACCGCGCGCGCCAAGATCGAGGTCGTCGACCCGCTGTCGGTCGGCCTGCCCTCCACGCGCCTGCCCGCGTCGCGCACGGTGCTCACGCTCGACCATGTCACCGCGGGCTATGCCGGGGGCCGGCCGGTGATCGAAAATCTGTCGCTGACCATCACCGGTCCCGAACGCGTTGCGATCACCGGCCCCAACGGATCGGGCAAATCGACCCTGCTCGCGCTGATCGCCGGCACGCTCGTGCCCTGGTCGGGCGACGTCCGCGTCGGGGTCCCCTTCGCGCTTTTCGACCAGCGCGTCGGCCTGCTCGATCCCGCGCGCTCGATCGCCGGCAATTTCCTCGCGCTCAATCCGGGGACGACGAACAACCAGTGCCGCGCCGCGCTCGCGCGCTTCCGCTTTCGCGCCGACGCCGCCGACCAGATCGTCGGCACGCTCAGCGGCGGCCAGATGCTCCGTGCCGGGCTTGCCTGCGTCCTCGGCGCGCCGCTGCCGCCACAGCTTCTGATCCTCGACGAACCCGGCAACCATCTCGACATCGAGTCGCTGACCGCCGTTGAAACCGGCCTCGCCGCCTATGACGGCGCGCTGCTCGTCGTCAGCCACGACACCGCGTTTCTGAACGCCATCGGTGTGAAGCGGAGGATCGAGCTGAGCTCGACTTAGCATCGGACGGGATGGCCGCTTTGGGGAAGGAAGGCGCCCTTCCTTCGTCATCCCGGGCTTGACCCGGGATCCTCGGCGGCTGCGAAGTCATGGACCACGGATCAAGTCCGGGGTGACGAGTATGAAAAATCCTCCCTGCTCGCGCAGGACGTTTCGCGCCGCCGCGCCATCTTTCGGTGCCCGCGCTAACCTTCTTTTAACCAGCGGACACCAACAACCACCTATGCCAATTTTCGGACATTTTCTTCCATCGGCGCCCAGCGCCGACAAACGGCATGACGCGCGCCGAAAACTCAGCCTTCTTGCCCGGGGCTTGCAGCATGATGGCACCGGCATCGCCGTACAGATCCACAATATATCCGGAACGGGCCTGCTGTTCGAAAGCGATATCAAACTGGCGACCGGCGACCGGATCGAAATCGAGCTTCCGCATGCCGGCGACATCATGGCGGTCGTCATCTGGGCCAGCGGACGGCTTTTCGGATGCCAGTTCGAAGGCCCGGTATCGCCGGCCACGCTGAGCGCCGTCGAACTCAAGAGCGCCGTCGCCCCGGCGCCGGAGCTCATCGATGCCATCACCCCGACGCCCGGCGTCGACGAAGATCATGCCGAACCGGAAATTGACGAAGCCTTCGGCGCGCGCCTGGTGCGGCTCCGCGCCCGCGCCGGGCTCAGTCAGGCCGACGTCGCCAAACGCATGGGCGTCAGCGCGCCGTCGGTTTCGAGCTGGGAAAAGGGCCGCGCGCGCCCCAAGCGTGGCCGCATGGCAAAGCTCGCCGCCATTCTCGGTGTCCAGACCTCCGACCTCCTCGATGACGCGGCGCCCGAGGATTTTCAGGAATTGATCGACCGCAGCCGCGAACAGATCGCGCGCGCCGTCGGAATCAGTGCCGACAGGGTCCGGATCATCGTCGAATTCTAGCCTGGAAAGCCAGGCGCCAGCCTTCAGGCCGCCATCACCCGCGCGATCAGCCGCTCTTCCTTTTCGATCCACGGCGCCATGCTCGGCCGCCCCAATATCGCCTCGCTCCACGCCGCGATCTTCGGATGGACGGCCGCATCGACGCACGCGCCGCAGTGGCGGAGGTTCATCAGCGGCGAAGCGACCGCAAGGTCAGCGAGAGTCAACCGGTCGCCGACGAGAAAACCCGACGCCGGGATCGCGCCTTCCAGATAGGCGAGCAGCTTGGGCAGTTCCTCGCCTTCGGCCTGCGCCGCGGCGGCCAGATCGCCTTCGCGCCCCAGAAATTTCGGCGCGACGATACGATTGAAGAACATCTTTCCGCTGCACGCCGCGAACACGGTATCGCCAAACTCTTCCCACCAGATCGTCCGGCCGCGCTCCTGCGGGTCGGCGGGGATCAGCGCGGGCTCGGGATGCTTTGCCTCGAGATATTGGATAATCGCGCTCGAATCGGCGAGCAGGAAGCCGTCGTCGTCCATCGCCGGCATCTTGCCCAGCGGCGAGGCGGCGCGGAACCCCGGATCGGGATCGCCGATCCCGACGCCCTTCAGCTCGAAATCGATCCCCTTTTCGCCCAGAAAGCCCAGCAATTTCCGGACGAACGGCGACACCAGCGACCCATAGATAATCATCCTGCATTCTCCCTGTATTTTGCCCCAGCATAGGCCAAAGGTTGCGCATCGCAACCCGTCCTGCGGCGGCGCCGCGGCGCGAAATAAACTTGCTATCGACCGCTTGCCATGGAACATCCGGCGACAGAGGGGGGCGCTGCTACGGCAGCCATCAGCAGGATAATCATAATGCGCCCTTCGTCATGGGCAGATCGGCTGTTGGCGCTGCTGGTCCGGTTTGTCGGCTTGGTCATCCTGCTGGCAACCATTGCTGCCGCCGTCGCCAGCTTTTTCTACAATCAGTCCGAAGAGGCCGATCAGGCCGAGCTGGTCGCGGCACAGGTCAACATGCGGCTGCGCGACCATCTCGCGGTGCTCGAAGGGGTGCGTGCGCTCTATCAGTCGGATAGCGCCGCCAGCGGCCCCGCCATCCGCGCCTATCTCGCGGCGCTCAGGCCGCAAATCCAGGCGCCGGGCATGGAAGGCGTCGGCATCGCCGCTGCGATGCGCGCCGCAACCCCGGCGGCGATCGAGGCAAAGCTGCGCGAAAATTACGGCGAGGATATCAAGATCCGGCCCGCCACCGACCAGCCGATCGGCTTTCCCGTCATTCTCGTCGAGCCTTATACGCCGCGCCGCCACGCCGCACTCGGGTTCGACATGTACAGCGAGCCGATCCGGCGCGCGGCGATGCGCCGTGCCTGGCAAACCGGGCACCCGGCCGCGAGCGGCATTGTCCGCCTCCAGCAGGAACAAGGCGTTCGGGTCAAACAGCCGGGCTTTCTGATCTATCTTCCCGTCTATGCGCGCGCCCGCGCCGGTGCCAATGCCGAAACGCTTGCCACCGCCCCCGGGGTCCGGCCGGTCGAAGCCTTCGTCTATGCGCCTTTCCGGACGCGCGACATGATGACCGCCGTGCTCGGATCGCAGCTCGAAGGCATCGACGGGATCGAAGTCTATGCCGGCGAAGGACCGTCGGCACCGCTCGTCTTTTCCAGGGGAACGATGGGATGGGACGCGCAGGAACAGAAATTGCGCGTTGCCGACCGGATCTGGACGATGCGTATTTCCTATGGCCGCTCGTTCGAACGGCTCGGGCGTCCACTCGCCATCTTCATCTTCGGCGTCGCGCTGGCGTTGCTCGCGACGCAGCTCCACCGCGTTCAGCGCCGCCGCATCAATGCCTTTCAGGCGCTCGCCGCGCAAAAGGCACGCCATGCCGAGGATCGCGAACTGATGATCGGCGAGATGGCGCACCGGATGAAAAACGCCTTCGCGCGCATCGGCGCCCTCGCGCGCATCACGCTGCGCGAATCGACCAGCCTCGAGGATTTCGAGGCGAAGTTCGACGGCCGCATGCGCGCGCTGTCCGACGCGAAGCAGATGCTGGTTACCGGCGCGGTCGACAGCGTCGAACTCGGCCGTATCATCCACCGCGAACTCGAACTCGCCGGCCGCTCGCCGCAGCAGCTTGCCGCGGTCACCGGCCCCGACGTTCGCCTCGATGACGAGGGCGCGCAGGCGCTGTCGCTCGCGATCCACGAATTCGTCACCAACAGCATCAAATATGGCGCGCTCGCGGGACAGGGCGACCTCGCCGTCGGCTGGCGCCGCGCCGGCGACGATATCGAACTCAGCTGGGTCGAAAGCGGTCTGGCCGAAACCCCGCATATCGACACCGAAAGCTTCGGCACCCAATTCATCCGCACCTTGATCGAACGGCAATTGAAGGGCAGTTGGGATCGCAGTGCCGCCGACCATCGCCTCACCATCATCATCCGCTGGCCCGACCGCGATGCCCCCGCATCCTGACTCTCGCTGGCAGATCTGGATCGACCGCGGCGGCACCTTCACCGATGTCGTTGCGCGGCGCCCCGATGGTGCCGTCGTCACCACCAAATATCTCAGCGAAGACCCCGCGCGCCCGGGCGATGCGGCGGTTGGCGCAATCCGCGACCTCACCGGCGCGGGCACCGGCCCGCTGCCGCCGCTCGCGATCCGCATGGGATCGACCGTCGCGACCAACGCGCTCCTCGAACGCAAGGGCGAGCCGACCCTGCTCGCGATCACGCGCGGCTTCGGCGATGCCCTCACCATCGGCTATCAGGACCGCCCCGACCTGTTTGCGCGCCGTCTCGACCGTATCCCCCCGCCGCATGCCGAGGTTGCCGAGATCGCCGAACGTGTCGGCCCCGACGGCGATGTGCGGATGCCGCTCGACGAAGAGGCCGCCCGGGCTGCGCTGCAAGCCGCGCGCGACCGCGGCCTGACCAGTATCGCGATCGTGCTGGTCCACGGCTATCGCTACCCCGCGCACGAACGGCGCCTCGCCGAAATCGCGGCCGAAACCGGCTTCACCCAAATCTCGACCAGCCACGACGTCAGCGCGCTGATCAAGCTCATCGGCCGCGGCGACACGACGCTCGCCGACGCCTATCTCTCACCCGTCCTCCACCATTATGTCCGCCAGTTCGTCGCGCAGCTGGGGGACGGCATCGACCCGCAATTCATGAAAAGCTCGGGCGGCCTCGCCTCGGCAAACGCCTTCCACGGCCGCGACGCGATTCTTTCGGGCCCCGCGGGAGGCATCGTCGGCATGGTCGGCAGCGCCGCGCCGCTCGGCAAGGACCGCCTGATCGGCTTCGACATGGGCGGCACCTCGACCGACGTCAGCCATTATGCCGGCCGCCTCGAACGCGACAACGAGACGATCGTCGCGGGCACGCGCATCCGCGCGCCGATGCTGCGCATCCACACCGTCGCGGCGGGCGGCGGCTCGATCTGCCGGTGGGACGGGGCGCGGCTGCTCGTCGGCCCCGAAAGCGCCGGCGCGAACCCCGGCCCCGCCGCCTATGGCCGCGGCGGGCCGCTGACCGTGACCGACTGCAACGTCCTGCTCGGCAAGATCCAGCCCGCGCATTTCCCCAGACTGTTCGGCCCGAACGGCGACCAGCCGCTCGACCGCGATGTGGTGGTTCAAAAATTCGCCGCGATGGCTGCCGAGGTCGGCAACATCACTCCCGAGGCGCTCGCCGAAGGCCTGCTCGCGATCGCGGTCCAGCAGATGGCGAACGCGATCAAGCGCATCACCATCGCGCGCGGCCACGATGTATCGCAGGGTTACAGCCTCGTCGGTTTCGGCGGCGCGGCAGGCCAGCATGTCTGCCTCGTTGCCGACGCGCTCGGCGTCGACGAAATCCTGCTCCACCCGCTTGCGGGCGTGCTCTCGGCCTATGGCATGGGCCTCGCAAAACCGTCGGCGATTCGCGAACGGACGCTGGCCATCAAACTCGACGCCGATTGCGCCGCCGCCCTCGCCGCAGTCGAAACCGAACTGTCGGATCAAGCCCGCGCCGACCTCGCCCAAGGCGCCGACACCTCCCGCGAAACCCTGCTCTTCGTCCGCCTCGCCGACAGCGACAATGCGATCGAACTCGCGCTCGCGCCGCCCGCCGAGGTCGCCGCCGCCTTTGCCGCGGCCTTCCGCCAGCGCTTCGGCTACGCCCCCCACGCCAACCTCGTTGTCGACCGCATCCGCGTCGAACTGACCGAGGCGGGCGATGCGCCCGCGGCCCTGCCACCACCGTCAGCGATCGCCGAAGCCGCCCCCGAGACCGTCACCGCCTGGCTCGCCGGCGCGGCGCACGATGTCCTGCTCCACCAACGCGGCGCCCTCGCCCCCGGCCGCACCGTCGCGGGCCCCGCGATCATCATCGACGCGCTTTCGACCACCATCGTCGAACCCGGCTGGCGCGCCGAGGTCCAGCACGAAGGCACGCTCCTTCTCGCCCGCACCCGCGACGCCGAAACGCACGCCGCAGCAACCGACGACCTCTCGCAACCCGACCCGATCCGCCTCGAAATCTTCAACAGCCTGTTCATGGCGATCGCCGAGGAAATGGGCGGCGCGCTCCAGCACAGCGCCTCGTCGATCAACATCCGCGAACGGCTCGACTTCTCGTGCGCGATCTTCGACGGCGAGGGCCGCCTCGTCGCCAACGCCCCGCATATGCCGGTGCATCTCGGCTCGATGGGCGAAAGCGTCCGCACCATCCTGCGCCAGCGCCGCACGGACGGCCGCGGGATCCGCCGCGGCGATGCCTATGCCCTCAACGCCCCCTATGACGGCGGCACCCACCTTCCCGACATCACCGTCATCATGCCGGTGTTTGTCGCCAAAGAAGATGATGAGGGCGACACCCCCAGCTTCTTCGTCGCCGCGCGCGGCCACCACGCCGACCTCGGCGGCATCGCGCCCGGATCGATGCCGCCCGACAGCAAAAGCATCAAGGACGAGGGCATCCTCTTCGACAATATATTGATCGTCGACGACGGCCATTTCCGCGACGCCGCTGTCGCATCGCATCTCGCGGGCAGCGACTGGCCCGCGCGCAACCCCGCGCTCAACATCGCCGATCTGAAGGCGCAGGTCGCCGCCTGCCAGCGCGGCGCGAGCGCGCTCGCCGACCTTTCTGCCGCCCACGGCACCGCCACCGTCGCCGCCTATATGGCGCACGGCCAGCGTCAGGCCGAAGCCGCGGTCCGCCAGCTTATCGCCCGCCTCGACGACGGTGCTTTCCGATACGCGATGGACAATGGCGCCGAGGTCGTCGTCGCGGTGAAGGTCGACCGCGAAGCGCGACATGTCACGATCGACTTCACCGGCTCGTCGGCGACGCTCCCCGACAATTTCAACGCGCCAGCGCCCGTCGTCCGCGCCGCCGTCCTCTATGTCCTGCGCACGATGCTCGACGATCCGATCCCGATGAACGAAGGCTGCCTCGCCCCCGTCACGCTGATCGTTCCCGCAGACTCGATGCTCAGCCCCGCCTATCCCGCCGCGGTCGTCGCCGGCAATGTAGAGACCAGCCAGGTCATCACCGACGCGCTGTTCGCCGCCTTCAATGCGATGGCCCCCGCACAGGGGACGATGAACAATTTCACCTTCGGCAACGAAGCGTACCAATATTATGAAACGATCGCCGGCGGCTCGGGCGCCGGTCCGGGCTTTAACGGCACCAGCGTCATCCAGACGCATATGACCAACAGCCGCATGACCGACCCCGAAGTGATGGAAACACGCTTTCCCGTGATCGTCGAGGAGTTCTCGATCCGCAAAGGCTCGGGCGGCGCGGGTCAATGGACGGGCGGCGACGGCGCCACGCGCCGCATCCGTTTCCGCGAGCCCATGGCGGCAAACATTCTCGCGAACCGCCGCCAGATCGCGCCAAAGGGTCTAGCCGGAGGCCAGGACGCCGCACCGGGCCGCAACTGGGTCGAACGCGCCGACGGCCGCGTCGAGATGCTCGCCGCGACAGGCAGCGCGAACCTTGCGGCGGGCGACGCCTTCGTGATCGAAACCCCCGGCGGCGGCGGTTATGGGGAAGCAGAGGAGGATGAAGGATGACGGGATCGGGACGAGCCCTCCTTCCCCCTCGATGGGGAAAGGATACGAAGCCTTGTCGCGAAGCGATTAGGCGCAGTTGGATGAGGGTGATGCCGCGTCATCGCACCGTCGCGTCAGGCCGAAACCGCACCCTCACCGCTGCAACCAGGAAGCAAGCCTCCAAGTCTCCCTGCCTCCCCCATCAAGGGGGAGGGAAATAGTCATGCTCGTCCTGATCGGCATCCTCATCATCATCGCGGGCTTCGTGCTCCGCTTCAATCCGCTGCTCGTGATCATGGCCTCGGCGCTCGCGACGGGGCTTGCCGCGGGGCTCGATGTCGCCGCGATCGTCGCCGCCTTTGGCAAGGCGTTCAACGACACGCGCTATGTCTCGATCGTCTGGATCGTGCTTCCCGTCATCGGCCTGCTCGAAGCCTATGGCCTGCAACAGCATGCGCGCAGCCTGATCGGCCGGATGAAGGGCGCGACGCTCGGCCGTCTGCTCGCCTCTTATCTGCTGCTTCGTCAGGCGATGGCGGCGGTCGGGCTTACCTCGGTCGCGGGTCATGCCCAGACCGTCCGCCCGCTCGTCGCCCCGATGGCCGAGGCGGCGGCCGAGGCGCAGAATGATGCGCTCACCGACGACCAGCGCGAAGAGGTGAAAGCCTTCTCCGCGGCGACCGACAATGTCGGCCTCTTCTTCGGCGAAGATATCTTCCTCGCGATCGGCTCGATCCTGCTGATGAAGGGCGTGCTCGAAGGCTATGGCTATCAGATCGAGCCTTTGCACTTCTCGCTCTGGGCGATCCCCACCGCGATCGCCGCCTTCCTGATCCACGGCTTCCGCCTCCGCCGCCTCGAACAGCGGATGAAGAAGCAGGGGGCGAGCGCATGATCACGCTTGGCCTCGTCTACCTCCTCACCGGGATCACCTTCGCGCTTTTCGCGCTGCTCGGCCTCTACGACCGCAGCAACCCCAAACGCTTCGGCAACGCCGCCTTCTGGGGTCTGATGGCGGCTTCGATGCTGCTCGGCGACTATCTCGGCGATTTCGGCAATGGCCTGCTCGTGCTCGCGCTCGTCGCGATTGCCGGAACCGGCCAGATCGGCCGCGCCCCCGGCGGCGACGTGCCCGCCGATGTGCAGGCGACACGCGCCGCGCGTCACGGCCCCTTCCTGCTCCTCGTCGCGCTGATCATCCCCGCGGTCGCGCTCGCGGGCACCTTTCTCTTCAAATGGGTGCCCGGGCTTGCCGATCCCAAGCAAGCGACGCTGATCTCGCTCGCGCTCGGCGTGCTGATCGCACTCGCCGTCGGCATGGTACGCCTGAAGCCGCCGCCGCTCCTCCCGCTCCAGCAGGGCCGGCGCCTGCTCGACGCCGTCGGCTGGGCGGCGATCCTGCCGCAGATGCTCGCCAGCCTCGGCGCCGTCTTCGCGCTCGCCGGGGTCGGCGAGGTCGTCGGCGACCTCATCGGTACCGCGATCCCCGAAGGCAGCCTGTTCGGCGCGACGCTCGCCTTCGGGCTCGGCATGGCGCTGTTCACCATGGTGATGGGCAATGCGTTCGCGGCGTTCCCGGTGATGCTCGCCGCGGTCGGCATGCCTTTGCTCATCAGGCAATATGACGGCGACCCCGCGGTCGTCGCGGCGATCGGCATGCTCGCGGGCTTCTGCGGCACGCTGATGACCCCGATGGCGGCGAACTTCAACCTCGTCCCCGCGGCCTTGCTCGAACTCAAAAACCCCTATGGCGTGATCAAGGCACAGATCGGTACTGCGCTGCCGCTGCTCGCGGTGAACATCGTCTTCATTTACCTCTTCGCCTTCTAAATCCTCGCCGTGGCGAAGCCATGGGGAGGGGGACCGCGCCGGCAGGGCGTGGTGGAGAGGCCGCGACCTCGCACCACTGGCCCCTCCGTCAGCGCTCCGCGCTGCCACCTCCCCATCGCTGCGCGACAGGGAGGATCATCTTGGTTAGGACAATAGCCATGACCCTCACCCCCGCACACGCCGCCCGCTTCGCGACCGCGACCCTGTCGCACCTCGGCCGCGAATATCCGTACAAGATGGACCTCGTCCTGAACGGTCCCGAGGATGCGAAACCGCCGCGCGAGCATCATCCGATCTTCCACGGCAGCTTCGACTGGCACAGCTGTGTCCACGGCTGGTGGCAGATCCTCCGCCTCGCGCGCCGCTTCCCCGATTTGCCCGTGGCGGCCGAAATACGCGCGCGCGCCGACGACATGCTCGTCGCCGAAAAGGTCGCGGGCGAACGCGCCTTCCTCGATCGCCCCTATGCCGCGGCTTTCGAGCGCCCCTATGGCTGGGCATGGCTGCTCGCGCTCCATGCCGAGGCCGAGCGTCACGACGCCCCCTGGGCGGCCGCGCTCGAACCGCTCGCCGCCGCCTTCGCCGCGCGCTTCCACGGCTTCCTGCCCAAGCTCACCTACCCGCTGCGCGTCGGCACGCATTTCAACATCGCCTTCGCTTTGCTTCTCACCCGCGACTGGGCCGAAACCCGCGATCTCGCGCTGGTCCGCCTGATCGACGCCCGCGCCCGCGACTGGTTCGCCGCCGACCGCGACTGTCAGGCGTGGGAACCCGGCGGCGACGAATTCCTCTCCTCGGCGCTGACCGAAGCGCATCTGATGGCGGCCGTGCTCGGCGATGATTTCCCCGCCTGGTTCGATGCCTTCCTGCCCCGCGCCGAACAGCAACAGCCCGCGACGCTCTTTACCCCCGCGACGGTCTCCGACCGCAGCGACGGCAAGATCGCGCATCTCGACGGGCTCAATCTCAGCCGCGCATGGTGCTGGCGCGCGATCGCCGCCGCGCTCGGCCCCACCCACCCCGTCGCGCCGGTCGCCGAAGCCGCCGCGCAGCGCCACCTCGACGCCGCGATGCCGCACGTCACCGGCGACTATATGGGCGAACATTGGCTCGCGAGCTTCGCGCTATTGGCTTTGGATGGGCTCTAAACCGTCATCCCGGACTTGATCCGGGACCCGCCTGTTCTTCGGGACAAGGCAGGCCCCGGATCAAGTCCGGGGTGACGAGGAAGGAAACGCACGCCGCACGCGGATTGACAAGCCACCCCCTCGCGGCGAGAGACGGCGCAAGGGGAGAGAGGCCAAGGTGAACGGAAAGATGCTGCGTCCCACATCGTTCGATGTTGCCGAGCGCGCCGGCGTGTCGCAATCGACCGTTTCGCGTGCGCTGCGCAACAGCCCCGGCGTCAATGCCGAAACGCGCGCGCGCGTCTCCGCGGCGGCACGCGAGCTTGGCTATGTCGTCGACCGCCACGCCTCGTCGCTACGCCTGAAAAGCAGCGAGACGATCGCGCTCGTCACCATCTGCCGCCCCGGCGAGGATCGCAGCGCGATCAACCCCTTCTATTTCGCGCTGCTCGGCAGCATCGCCGCCGCGACCTCGGCGCGCGGGTTCAACCTGCTCGTCTCCTTCCAGGAAAATCCCGACAATTTCCGCGCCGACTTCGTCGCCTCGGGGCTTGCCGACGCGATGATCGTCATTGGCACCACCAGCAACCGCCCGGCGTGGGACTATTTCGCCGCGGCACAGGCGTCGGGGCTCGATTTCGTCTGCTGGGGCAGCCCCGGCAGCCCGTTCCACTGGATGCGCAGCGAGAATGATATCGGCGGACAGCTCGCCGCCGAACATTTCGTGAAGAATGGTCGCCGCCGCATCGCCTTCGTCGGGCCGCAGCAATCGCCGCAGCGCCAGTTCGACGAGCGCCGCGACGGCTTTGCGGCGGCGCTTGCCGCGCACGGCCTGACCGCGATCGTCGCCGAGCCGCCCGCCGCCGCCGACCGCCACGCACAGGGCGTCGCCGCGGTGCAGGCGCTGCTCGAAGCGCATCCCGACACCGACGCAATCTTCGCCGCGAGCGACATGCTCGCACTCGGCGTGCTGCAGGGGCTCAAGGATGCGGGACGCCGCGTGCCCGAGGATGTCGCGCTGATCGGTTTTGACGGCATCCGCGCCGGCACCCTCGCCGATCCCGCGCTCACGACGCTCGAACCCGACCTCGACGCCGCGGGCGAGGCGCTTGTCGCGATGGCGCTCGAGGATGATGAACGCACGCGCAGCGGAACCCGCATCCCCGTCCATCTGGTCGTACGCGGGACGGCGTGAAACCCGAAGCTTCGGGCGTTACCGTGACTTAACTCCCCGAAAAGTAACAATTCGTTATCCCCCGCATTGCTACCCTGCGGGGGCGGGGGCAGAAAGCGGTAGTGTGAACGGACAATTTTTCATCTCGCTGCTCAATCCGGGCATCGGCCTGCTGTTCGCCACTGCCTTTTTCCTGCTGTGGCTGAATCGCCGCGAACGCTATGTCGCCTATGCGGCGGGCGCCTATACCGCGTCGGCGATCGCCTTCCTGATCCAGGACGTCGGCCCCGTGCTGCCGATGGAATTGCAGCGGCTGCCCGCGAATCTGGCCTTCCTGCTCACCGGGATGCTGTTCGCTGCGGCGATCATCAAACGCTACGCCCTGCCCGTGCCGTGGCGCACGATGGCGATAACGACCATGATCTCGATCACCGTCTTTCTGTGGTTCCTGCTCGTCCAGCCCAGCATCGCCGCGCGTATCCTCGCGATCAGCATCGGCGCCGGCATCATCGCGGCGATGGTCGTGAAATCGCTCTGGCCGATCGACAAACCTTATCTGATCGACCGCCTGCTCTTCTGGGTCGCGGCGCTCGCGGCGCTCAACCTCATCATCCGCCCCGTCGTCCTGCTCTCGCTCGGCGGCGGCTTCGACAATTATGTCGGGTTCCAGCAGTCGGTGTACTGGACCACGGTGCAGTTCAGCCAGGCGATGATATCGATCGTCGCGGCGATCAGCCTGATGGTCGCGGTCGCGATCGACCAGATCGCCGAACTGCGCCGCCAGGTCGACGACGACAATCTCTCGGGCCTGCTCAACCGCCGCGGGTTCGAAGCCAAAGCGGGCGCCGCGCTGCGCCGCTGCCTCGACGAGGACCGGCCCGTCGCGCTGCTGATCGCCGATCTCGACCAGTTCAAATCGATCAACGACAATCACGGCCACGCCGTCGGCGACGCGATCATCGCGGCGTTCGGCGCCCACGTCCGGCTGATCGGCCCGCCCGAAATGGTCGCGGGCCGCATCGGCGGCGAAGAATTTGCGCTGCTCGTCCCGGGCGCCGGAATCGAAACGGGGCGCCAGCTGGCCGAAGCCGTGCGCACCGGGCTCGAAGGCGCCTGCGCCGGCCGCATCCCGGCGACGCTCTGCCCGACGACCAGCATCGGCCTCACCATCGGCGCGCCCGGCACGACGCTCTCGGCCTTGATGCAGGAGGCCGACCAGGCGCTCTATGAAGCGAAGCGCACGGGCCGCAACCGCGTCCGCGCCTTCACGCCCAAGCCGGTCCGCCTCGCCGCCGGGGGATGATCGAACATGTGACGGCCGTCACCGCAATCGCGCCGCGCCTGCGCAATAGAGGCGCAGACCCGAACCGAAAGGACGAACCAGCGTGCGCCATCTGCTCGCGGCCGCCGCCGCCACCCTGCTTCTCGCGCCCGCCGCCGCCGACGCGCGCCTCCCGCCCCCACCCGGATCGGCGCCGGGCACCCCGCCGCCGTTCCGCGAAAGCTATCGCTACCGCTGCGACGTCGAACAGACACTCAGGCACGGCACGGTCTCGCTGACCCGCCTCTACACCGACGCGGGCGAGCGCGACGCCGGCGACTTCATGCGCTGGAACCCCTCGGGCTACGATCCCTCGCGTCCGCGCCGCCCGCTCGAACTCGAACTGTCCTATATCTGGGACGAGGCACGCCAGCCCGCGATCGAGCCGCGCAAGATCGAGATCAAACTGCGCGTCGGGCTCGACGCCGACCTGCCCGAAGTCGCGCTGATCCATATGCAGCGCCCCTTCCCCGTCGAACCCCATGGCATCGTCGGCAGCACCGCGCTGTCGACGCAGATCTTTCCCTATGCCCCGCACGACCTGCGGAACGGCCATGGCGATCTCCCGCTCGGCGACCTGCTCGCTTATGCCGAGGGCTATGACACGCTCGGCTGGACGTTGATCCGCCCGTCCGACCGCCTCGGCGGCGACAAGGAGCTTGCCCGCGGCACGCTCGACATCGCGGCGATGCGCGAGGCGGTCGCCGCGCTTCCGTCGCTGCGCAAGGCGCTCGCGGTCAAGACCGCCGCGCCGCTGACGCGGTGCGAACGCGTCCTGTGGCCCGAACATATCCTCTATTGATCGCGCGCGAAACGGCGCCACGCAAAAGCAACCCCGCCGCCCCGCCGGAATGGCGATGATTTCATAAGCTGTTCAGCGCGTTAAGCCTTTTCCTCAACGCGCATCCCATCCCCGCCCCCTATCGCGAGCAGGGGACCGGGACGAAGCGAAGGACGAGCAAGCATGCGGGCACGAAAGCTTCTGGAGGATCAAAAGGGCGCGACGGCGATCGAATATGGCCTGCTCGCCGCGCTGATCGCGCTCGCGTGCATCATCGCGTTCCAGACGCTCGGCCTCAACCTCGCGACGATCTTCAACACGATCAACGCCGCGCTGAACCGCTAGCCGCCGGCGCGCGCCGCAAAGTCAGTCCATCGGCTGCGCGGGGCGGTGGTCGATCGCGCGGCGCGGGGTATCCCACACCGGCGCGCGCGGCGGCACCGCCTGCGCGGCCTTGGCCTCCAACCGCTCGCGCGCGTCCTCGCCAACCGGCTGCCCGCAGGTCCGGCAACAATCTTCCGCCAGATCCTCCCCGCTGCGCTCGCGTTCGATGATCGCAATGCGCCGCAGGATTTCGGCATCGGTTTCGGCGGGCGTCGGACGCTGGCATTTGCCGACGTCGCGGCGATTGTCGAAGGTGATGCCGCTGAAAAACTCCTCGCGCGACAGAAAGCGGTGCCGCACCGCCTCGGGCAGTTCATAGGCTTCGGCCTCTTCGGGCGTCAGCGCGCGCCCGCCCGCCCCCGACAGGTCGCCGCGCTTCAGCAGCAACGCGAGCAGCGAGTCCGACGGCACGATCCGCCGCTCGACCTCCTTGCCATCGCGCAGGATCACGATCTCGCGCCCCTCGACCGCGCGCTGATACGCCACCGCCTCCAGCCCGCGCAGCGCGTTCGCCAGCGCCTCGGCGCACGCCCGGTCAAAGGCTGCGAACAATTTGCGCGATCGATTGACCGACGTCCGGCTGACCCCCGCGATACGCGCCGCATCGGTCACGCACCCCGTCTGCGCCAGCAAAGCCAGAAACACCCGCGTCCGCGCCACCGTCCACCCATCCTCACGAATGCGCAGCCCGGGCATGAAGGGATTGGCCGCAGCCGCTTCTGGCCTCCCCTCCCGGAAGCGGGAGGGGGTGCGAGACTTGCCAGCTTGCTGGCCAGTCGCCGCGGGGAGGGCATGATCACCGCCGCCCGACACCACCACCGATTTCCCCCGCGAAACCCGCTTCACCTTACGCGCCATAGCTCCATCTCCCGAATCACTGGCAATTATATACGTGACAAAGCAGCGGCCGATTCCTATAGGTTTTCCTGACAGGCCGGTGCGTTCATGGTATAAGGAGATACGGGGTTAGTGGAGAAAGGCGGCTTAGGCTGCACGAGTAACCGCGGCAGGCATGGTTGATGCTATCACCGTTTGGCGTGAAGCGGACATGACTTGCTCGTCATTGCGACTGCCCCGTTATACCCGTTTCATCCAGCTAAATTGCGGGTCGTGATAAAGGCGCTCCGCCTCTTTTGGCCAAAATTTGTAGCCGTAGCCGAATGCGCTTGAGCCGGTCGGGTTTTTCAAGATTTTTTCGCCGAGCACTCGCGCATACCTATCATCGAACTGGCCGAATTTGGTTTTCTGTGCCGCAAGTCCAAGGGCGCTGGCGTGGTAGTCCGCAAGCAGCAAGCCAAGATCGGATTTGAACGGGCGATCCTCGACTAATTCGGGCGAGACGTGCTGCCATTTGATTGACGTCGCGATCCTCTCCCTTTGAGCCGACAGCAGCGACAGATATTCTCGGAATAGCTTGTAGCTGCGAGAGAGGTCTTGCGAGAAAACGATACGACATGTCCCGTCGCCACCTGCGAGGGGGTGATATTGAGCATCGCAAATCCATGAGATGCGCTCGACGAGCAATTTCGACGCATAGCGGTAAAGGCGGTTGCGGTCTTTGCGCAGCTTTTCGTCTTTGATCGATGGCTTGTGAATGAGGACATGGGCCGCGTTGAACATGACTTCGGTCATGCGCTCACAAACAACCCATTGAACGGCCCCATTAGCCTTCTCGAACTTGGGGATTTGCCAGTCTTTGGATTTGCGCTCGTCACCTGATAAGATGGCATCGCGCGCGAAGTTTAGTTGCATCCTGAGATCGTTTTCAAAGATGTCCACGCCGACCGCCGCCGACAAGATCAGGAAGTCGGAGCTGCCTTTCCCGAAGGCGTCTCCATCGCACCCGCTTTCATCAACGAAGGCAACAAACGTAGGGTTAGGCATGTCAGACACCGATCAAAAAGAGCTGGAGACGCTTCGCCGGATGCTGGCGACGCCGCACAAAAAACACGGGCCTACAACCGAACGTGGAACGGCTCGACGAAAGCGAAAGGCCGAGCAGGATGAAGCTCATAAAGACGAATAGCGGCTTTGTTGTTGAGCCTTACACAAATAGAGAAATGGCGGCCCTCGAAGCTCTCTCAGGCCGCCATGTAGAGTTTAATAAGTCAGCTTGTCGTCAAGCCAGTCGATCACTTTCTGCGATCCCTGCCCGAAATACGGCAGCTTCAATGTGATCGCAAAGAGGCTGTCATTGTCGTCCAGCATCGGCGTCATGTAATTGTAAACCGTCTGCGGATCGTCATCAGTTTCGATTGCGTAGCTGGATTCGGATAGCTTCGCCCAAGTCCCATATCCTGCCTTCAGGTGTTTGGTGATATTGGGTCGCTTGTCCTCATCATTGAGGTCATAGGTTACAATGCAAACTGCCATTTCAGGCCTCCATACCTAATGGCGGGCCTTGCAAAACGGCAGAAAATGTGGCATCCCAAAATTGCAACGGTTCGGAACAACACCTGTTTCAACCACTTTGGGATTGGCGGCCCGACCAAGGAAATTGCCAATCTCGAATAAGGCGGTCCGCAAGGACCGCCTTAACTCTTTT
Organism: Sphingopyxis sp. Soil_C_28; assembly: GCF_057657055.1. Lineage (NCBI taxonomy): Bacteria > Pseudomonadati > Pseudomonadota > Alphaproteobacteria > Sphingomonadales > Sphingopyxidaceae > Sphingopyxis > Sphingopyxis sp. Soil_C_28. The sequence continues at coordinate 617,099 of NZ_JBDGJE010000002.1, read as the reverse complement.
GCCTATCAGAAAACCGACGTTTTGTCGAATCTGTTCTCATCTGGAGCGGAAAGAACGATTCGCGCCCATATCAGGAACGCGACCAGCGCTTTCGGCGCTCTCCAATGACCCGCGGCGCCTGATACCAATCAGGCGGCGATTGCGTCAGTCCGCCGATAGGTCAGGCGCTTGCCGCCGATGCGAGCGAGAGAGGCGTCAGCGCGTTCGCCATCGCTCATAAGGCGGGTGTTATAACGAAAATCGAACTCGGCGGTATAGCGGGCAAGGTGCGCCTCGCTCATGTGGTGATAGGTGCCGATCACGCCGCGCTTGAAGATGGAGAAGAAGTTTTCGGCGGTGTTGCTGTGCGAAAGCCCTTGGTGGCGGACATACTGCTTCTTGCCGTGATGAACAGCGGTGTGGGCGCGCATTTCGAGGCCGACCTGCTTATACATGCTGCTCTCGTCGGTCATTAGGTGGGCCTTGCGGTCCACGTTGGTGACGATCAGGGCGCGAATGTCTTTCGCGTTGAGATTGGCGATATGGAAGCTGCGAACGTGGCCTTCGCGCTCCACCAGCGAGACGACAATCTTCTTATCGGGGATTTTGCCCCAAGCGCGGTTCTTTGCCTTGCCGCCGACATAGGTTTCATCGGCTTCAACGATACGCGAAGGGGTGTTGCCGCCGAGCGGACCATCGGTGCCGTCTGCCTTCATGGCCTCGCGGATGCGATGGCACATGAACCAAGCGGTTTTGTAGGTGACGCCGAGCATGCGTTCGATCTGCTTCGCGCTCATGCCCTTCTTGGACGCGCAAAGCAGGTGATTGCAGAGCAGCCACTTGTGAAGGGGAACCTTGGAACGCTCGAACACGGTGCCGACGGTGACGGTGTATTGTTCGCGGCAGTCGTTGCACTGGATCAGGCCCGCGCGGTGCTTCTTGCCCTCAAGGCGGGTCGCAGCGAACGAACCACAGTGCGGGCAGAACGGACCTTCAGGCCAACGGATCGCTTCAAGATGTTCGCGGGCTTTGGTTTCGTCGTGAAAGTGCGGGGCGGTGATGTTCGTCATGCCCTATTCTATGCCGTCTCATGAGCTGCTTTGTCAAGTATATAATTGCCGAATCACTTGGAATGAATCGGAACGATTTTGAACCTATTTGGATAATTTAGGAAAGCGGAAAATCCCGACCCCACATAATTTGTCACCCCGGACTTGATCCGGGGTCCATGGCAGGCCCTGATATCCCGGACCTAGCGAGCGTATTTAAAACTGTCACAGCAATCCACCTTGATCTCCACACCGCCTGTGGGTTCGTGTACCCAAACGACCCAAATTCTATGTGCCCGCTGCTGGTACAGGATTCTGAACGGCCTCAGGCCCGCTTAGCATTACCGAGATTCGTTGAATTAGCTCAACAAGGGTAACGGAAACATGCCCCATTTCTTGGGCACGGACCAAGGTAAGAAACATGATTTCTGGTATTTTCTGAGTATCCTTACTCGGAATAACGCCGAGCGGCTCGCATGTCTCATTAAGACAATGATCAAGAACCTCCTCGGTTATCTCTGTTTTGAGTATACGTTCGAGATTTGTTTCAAAATGCGCGTAATTGTTTCCAACGTACGTGGCGGACGGCGCCGCCAAATCAGATTCATCTAGGTTACAAAGACGAAGTAATGCCAAATCTTTCTCTGGCGCATGATCGCTTGTCCCGATATCACAATCCCAAACAGCAAATACTGGAATACCAAGTTCACTAAATATCGCCAAAGGTCGGTCTATATTCATCTTACCTTCTGCGGATAGAACTGCGATACCCAATGATTCTAAGCTTATTTCTAACAATCTAGAAACTGCTGATATTGCTGCTTTATCGCTTCGGCCTTCTACCACGACTACACCGTTTGCAAAAAAACCTTCGGCTAATTCTACGCCTAAAATATGCAACCTAGGCACCAAAGTGGCGGCAGTAAAAGTACCTGGCTCCTTTCCCGACGCCGCCCCCAGTCTTTCAGCGACTACGTTCAGATCGAGAGCACGGAGTTCACATTGTTTGAAATCGCTCCCATCACAAACGGAACGCCGCACCAAGCGAATTTCATCCGCCTTGGAAAGAGATACAAACATCGGCGAATGCGAAGCAAACATGACTTGTGTCGGACCCGCTTGTCCGGGGAGGGTTCCGCTACTCAAAGCCCTCAAAACCTCGGCGAAATGTCGCTGCTTGGTTGGGTGCTGGTAAAGTTCTGGCTCCTCAATCGCCAAAATCAAGCTAGGCGCCTCTGGCTCCTGCTGCGGCGCTTCGGGTTGAGCGTCGACCGGTTCAACAGCTGTTGAAACCGACGCCGAGGTGCGAGCCAAATGCTGAAGAAGGGTAATGATGAATGCTCGTTGCAATCCATGCCCCTGCCTATCGACCGGGCCTTCAAATCCGTCATCGCTTAACGAAACTTCTGCCACCGGTAGCGGCACGGGAAATTCCTCAACCACTTTCCATGCGAGGCCAACCGCCGCGTCCTGATACAAACCCCTGATATCACTCGTAAGCCGATCTGCGAGATGTCCAAGTTCCGGCATGTTTTCAGGCGTCACCAGCGCCTGATAACGCTCTGTCATTTCCAATTTAAAATCTATTATGTCTTGTCGTTGCAAAATAGCGCTACGAACAATTAGCTCAAGCAAACGAGCAATTGGGCTCGCTTTATTATCTGAGGCATCGACTAATGCGTCACGAACAGCCGGGATGAACACAAAGGTGGTGAACCTCTGCAAAGCTCCTCGACTGGCATTCTGAAACCCGAAAAACTGCCCATCATCCCGACAAAGCACCAAATCGTCAGGATGATTCGCTTCCCATTCTAGAAGTGCTGCATCCACGGCCGCGGCGCTCGTGGCAGCGGGCAGCCCCGCATATGCTGCGTTCTGCTCTCTGAGAACCTTATAATTTTCCCGTTTGGGGATCGCCGTCGTTTGCGCGCGAATTTCACTAAAGTCGGGATTTTGAAGAACGGATCCGTAGTAACGACCACTCGATGCAGACGTGTCAAATACTCTCGTGACCACTAGCTTGCCATCTCGAACCCTGCTCTCAAATGTCTCAAGCGCAGCTGGGCTCAAGCTGTCAAAAGTGACTTCAATTTCAACAGCCTGAGACTGATCTCTCCCAAAGTGATCATCGACGCTTATGGATTTTAAAGTTGAATAGAAAAGGTCTATAGCCTTCAATATGCTAGATTTTCCTGCTCCATTTCCGCCAATTAGGGCGGTATGGTCGCCAAAATTTATAGAAATGTCTTTAAGGGAACGAAAATTTACAACTCGGAGATGCCTTAGCTGCATTGTCAATCATTCCCTCTACAATCGAAAGGCTCGTCAATGACGCATGGCTTAATTGTAAATGCGATCGAACAAAAACGGATTCTGCGGTTCCTGTACAAGGGCTCGCTTCGTCAGGTTGAACCTCACACTTTTGGCACACAAACAAATGGACGAGAGGCATTGAGTGCTTGGCAGTTATCTGGCGGTAGTCAGGAAGATTTTCGACTATTCCTAATAGGGGATATGACCAACGTTGAAACTCTAAACGAAACGTTTCAGGTGCCTCGACCGGGTTATCGACGTGGCGATGCGAGATTCGGCAGCATCTATTCCGAAGTTTGAGTTTTCTAGAACGTCCCCACCCCCCCCACCCCCTTGCATTTCCCCACCCCCGGCGTAAGGCGGCGCCAACATAAACCCGCGCGTGCGACTCCCTTCTGCCCCGCTCTCCCGCTTGGCTTTCGGACAGTCATTCCCCGCCGCGCCAACATGGGGACTGCAATCCTATGACGACCACGGGCAACGACACGCTTGGAACCCGCTCGACGCTGAGCGTCGGCGGCAAGAATTACGCTTATTATTCGCTCGACAAGGCCGCGGCCAAGCTGGGCGACGTCTCGCGCCTGCCGTTCAGCATGAAGGTGCTGCTCGAAAATCTGCTGCGCTTCGAAGATGGCGGTTTCACCGTGTCGACCGATGACGTGAAGGCGATCGTCGACTGGCAGAAGGACCCGCATTCGAACCAGGAAATCCAGTATCGCCCCGCGCGCGTGCTGCTGCAGGATTTCACCGGCGTTCCGTGCGTCGTCGACCTTGCCGCGATGCGCGATGCGATTGCCAGGCTCGGCGGCGACACGACGAAGATCAACCCGCTCGTCCCCGTCCACCTCGTCATCGACCACTCGGTGATGGTCGACGAATTCGGTCATCCGAAGGCGTTCGAGCAGAATGTCGAAATCGAATATTATCGCAACGGCGAACGCTACGACTTCCTGAAATGGGGATCGAAGAGCCTCGACAATTTCAAGGCGGTGCCCCCGGGCACCGGCATCTGCCACCAGGTCAATCTGGAACATATCGCGCAGGCGGTGTGGTCGAGCGAGGATGGGTCGGGTGAAACCGTCGCCTATCCCGACACCTGCGTCGGCACCGACAGCCACACGACGATGATCAACGGGCTCGGCGTGCTCGGCTGGGGCGTCGGCGGGATCGAGGCCGAGGCCGCGATGCTCGGCCAGCCCGTGTCGATGCTCATCCCCGAAGTTGTCGGCTTCAAATTCACCGGCAAGCTGAAGGAAGGCGTCACCGCGACCGACCTCGTGCTCACCGCGACGCAGATGCTGCGCGCCAAGGGCGTCGTCGGCCGCTTCGTCGAATATTTCGGCCCCGGCCTCGCCTCGCTGTCGCTCGCCGACCGCGCGACGCTCGCCAATATGGCGCCCGAATATGGCGCGACCTGCGGCTTCTTCGGCGTCGACGACAAGACGCTCGATTATATGCGCCTGACCGGGCGCAGCGACGAAAATATCGCGCTGGTCGAAGCCTATGCCAAGGCGCAGGGCCTCTGGATCGTCGAGGGCGCCGCGGACCCGATTTTCACCGACACGCTCGAACTCGACCTTGGCACCGTCGTGCCGTCGCTCGCGGGGCCGAAGCGTCCGCAGGACCGCGTCATCCTCGATCAGGTCGACGAAGTGTTCAACGCCGACCTCGCGTCGGTGTACAAGCATGACGGGATCAAGCGCGTCGCGGTCGACGGCAAGGATCATGACATCGGCGACGGCGACGTCGTCATCGCCGCGATCACCAGCTGCACCAACACGTCGAACCCCGGCGTGATGGTCGCCGCGGGCCTCGTCGCGCGCAAGGCGAACGCTTTGGGCCTGAAGCCGAAGCCGTGGGTCAAGACCTCGCTGGCACCGGGATCGCAGGTCGTCACCGACTATTTCGATCGTGCCGGCCTCACCGCCGACCTCGATGCGATCGGCTTCAACCTCGTCGGTTATGGCTGCACCACCTGCATCGGCAATTCGGGGCCGCTCGCGGGGCCGATTTCGGAGGCGATCAACGGCAACGACATCGTCGCCGCGTCGGTCATCTCGGGCAACCGCAACTTCGAAGGCCGCGTGTCGCCCGACGTGCGCGCGAACTTCCTCGCCTCGCCGCCGCTGGTCGTCGCTTATGCGCTCAAGGGCACGGTGACCGAGAATTTCACCACCACGCCGATCGGGCAGGATCAGGCGGGCAACGACGTATTCCTGAAAGACATCTGGCCGACGAACCAGGAAGTCGCCGACACGATGGCGGGCGCGGTCGACCGCGACATGTTCGTCGCGCGCTATCAGCATGTCTACAAGGGCGACGAGCATTGGCAGAAGATCGACGTCGAAGGTTCGGACACCTATCAGTGGCGCGCCGGATCGACCTATGTCGCCAACCCACCCTATTTCGAGGGCATGAGCATGACCCCGGCGCCGGTGAAGGACATCATCGACGCCAAGCCGCTCGCGATCCTCGGCGACAGCATCACGACCGATCACATCTCGCCCGCGGGTTCGATCAAGGCGGACAGCCCGGCCGGAAAATGGCTTATGGAACATCAGGTTAACAAGGCCGACTTCAACAGCTACGGCGCCCGCCGCGGCCACCACGACGTCATGATGCGCGGCACCTTCGCCAACATCCGCATCAAAAACGAAATGGTCCCCGGCATCGAAGGCGGCATGTCGCGCTACGGCAGCGAAGTCATGCCGATCTACGACGCCGCGATGCGTCACAAGGCCGACGGCACTCCGCTGGTCGTGATCGCGGGCAAGGAATATGGCACCGGCTCGTCGCGCGACTGGGCGGCGAAGGGCACCAACCTGCTCGGCGTTCGCGCCGTGATCGTCGAGAGTTTCGAGCGCATCCACCGCTCGAACCTCGTCGGCATGGGCGTGCTGCCGCTGCAGTTCCAGGACGGCGACACGCGCGAGACGCTCGGCCTGACCGGCGACGACATCTTCACCATCACCGGCGTCGCGGATCTCAAGCCGCGCCAGACGGTGACGGTGAACGTCACCCGCCCCGACGGATCGACCTTCAGCTTCGACACGCTCTGCCGCATCGATACGGCGAACGAGGTCGAATATTATATGAACGGCGGCATCCTGCATTACGTGCTGCGCAAGCTCGCGGCGTAAACGGGCGCGCGGACGACCATGGGCAAGCTGCTTTTCCTCGTCCTCGGCCTGCTGATCGGGCTTTTCATTGCCAAATATCTGCGCGGACGGGGGCGCGGCGATCTCACCGCGCCCCCGCCGTCGCGACCGATGCCGCGCGCGTCTGCACCGGCGCCGATGATCCGGATCGGCGACGAGCGGATCGACGAAGACGAAGTGCGCGAACTGATCCGTCAGAATCGCAAGATCGAGGCGATCAAGCGCGTCCGCGACCGCACCGGGCTCGGGCTTGCCGAGGCAAAGGACGCGGTGGACGCCATCGAACAGGCGATGCACTGAACCCGGCAGCCTCGACCGCGCGCGCCGTCACACGAAAGGGACAAAGCAGATGGGCGCGCCTCAGATCGCTATCGAAGTCATCGGCTGGCTGGCTGCGGCGATCATCCTCGCCAGCTATGTCCTGCTCTCGTTGGGGCGGATCGAAGCGCGCGGATATCTTTATCAGTGGATGAATGTGATCGGCGCGAGCGGCTTTGTGCTCAACTCGGGCTATAATGGCGCGCTGCCCTCGGCGGGGCTGAATGTCGTCTGGGCCGCAATGGGGGTCTTTACCCTGCTGAATGTCTGGCGCGCACGGCAGGCCGCGCGCGCTGTCATCCCTTAGGGCTTCGCGGCCTCGGCATTCCAAGCCGCGACCCTGGCTTTCGTCTCGGCGAGTATCGTGTCGAGCGCGCCGCGGTCGTGCACCTGCCCGCGCATCACCACAGCATCGATCGCGCGCGTCGCCGCGATGTCTTCGAGCGGATTTTTGGTCAGCAGGACCAGGTCGGCCGCCATGCCGGGCTTGATCGCCCCGTAACGATCGAGCCATCCGAACCACGCCGGCCCGGCGCGGGTCGCCGACGCAAGCGCCTGCGCCGGGGTCAGCCCTTTTTCGACGAACAGGCCGATCTCGTCATGCAGGCCAAAGCCCGGATAGTTGAAGCTGTTGAGGAAGCCCGCGTCGGTCCCGGCGATGATCGGAACGCCCGCTTCGGCGAGCATCGGCAGGATCGTCGCCACATCCTCGATCTGCTGGTGCCGCGCCGCAACCGCTGCGGCATCGGCCTTCGCCGCGCGCTCGACGCGCCAGTTATAGGTCTTGCGCAGCTTTGGTCCGATATAGGCGAGCCCAGCGTCCTTCGAATGATCGTCGCGGTCGAGATAGGCGATAATACGGCTGCCGTTGAGCGTCGGCGTAACGAACACGCCCTTGGCGGCGAAGCGGCGATAGGCGGCCATCGCCGTGTCACGGTCGAACCCGGCATCAAGCCGGCGGTTGGCCTCGGCACGGTCGATACGTTTCGCGGCGAAATCGGCGGCGATCGCCGCTTCGTCCTTCGCCCCGGCGTTATAGGCATAGTCGAGGTGCTCGATCGAACTGATCCCCGCATCGACCGCCTGATCGGTGGTCAGCGCCATCGGGATATGGCCCGATGTCTTGATGCCGAGCGCCTTCGCCTGGCGGAGCGCAAAGAGGAACAATTCGGGTTTCAGCGTGCTGTCGGTGATCTTGACGAAGTCGACCTTGTCGCGATCCTTGAGCCGCGCGAGCGCCGCATCGACGTCGGCCTCGCTGCCGACCTCGATCGTGCCTTTCCAGAGCGGCGCTATGCCCTCGATCTTGGCGCCCGAACTCAACAGGCGGGGGCCAAAGAGGCGGCCGGCCGCGATCTCGCCGCGCCACGCCAGAACCTGTTCGGGCAAATCGCCCGAGGCGTCGCGGATCGTCGTGATGCCGTTCGCGACATAAAGCGGCAGCAGCGCCTTATTCTCTTCGATCAGGTCGGGCCCGCCGCCGAAATGGACGTGCATGTCCCACAGGCCGGGGATGAGGTAACGCCCCCCGCCTTCGACCGTGCGTCCGGCGCGCCAATCCTTCGAAATAGAGGCATCCGTCCCGACCGCGACGATATCGTCGCCCTTCAACACCACGGCCTGCCCCGCGACCGTCTTCGCCGCTTCGACATCGACGATGGTGACGTGGCGGACGATGACATCGGCCTGTTTCGGCGCCGCGAATGCCGGCGACGCGAGCAGGAGCAACGATGATACGAGAGTGGCGAGCAGATGTTTCATGAGCGACCTTTCCAGACTGGGAAAAGCCTTAGCGCCGTCACGGCCTGTCCAACAAGGGGAGGAATGGTGGGCGATGACGGGCTCGAACCGCCGACATTCTCGGTGTAAACGAGACGCTCTACCAACTGAGCTAATCGCCCCTGCATGTCGCCATGCTCAGGAAGCGCGCCCCTGCCATAAGCAGCCGCCGCTGGCAAGCGATGCGTCGCTGGCGTCAGAGCCAGCCAATATGCTTGAAGCGCCAGAAGACCAACCCCGACCCGCCAAAGATCAGCGCGAGCGCGAACGGATAGCCAAGGCCCCAGTCGAGTTCGGGCATGAATTTGAAGTTCATGCCATAGATGCCGGCAATCGCGGTCGGCACCGCGAGGATCGCGGCCCATGCGGCGAGCTGTCGCGTGATAACGCCCTGGCGCTGCTGTTCCAGCATGCCGTTGGTCTCGATCACCGACGCCGCAATGTCGCGCAGCCCGGTGAGGCGGAATTCGGCGCGCTGGACATGGTCCCAGATGTCGCGAAAAAAGGGACGCACGGCGGGGTCGATATTCGGCAGATCGTCCTCGGTCGCAAGGCGGCCGGCGACCTCCTTCATCATTCCGACGAAACGCTGGAAGCGGATGATCTCGTGCCGCTGGGCATAAAGATGGCGAATCTCAGCCGCGTCGAGCGGGGTATCCATCACGCTGTCCTCGACCGCCAGCATCCGGTCCTCGATCGCATCAACGACAGGGAAATAGCCGTCGACGATGAAATCGAGCACCGCATAAAGAACATAATCGGGGCCGTGCGCCAGCTTGGCGGGCAGCGTTTCGAGCCGCGCCCGGATGTCGGTGTGCGTGCGCGCCGACCCGTGCCGAACGCTGACGAAGAAATGCGGCCCGAGGAAGAACGCGGTTTCGCCGGGATGAATGATGTCGGCGTCGAGGTTGGCGGTGCGCGTGATCACGAACAACTGGTCGCCATAGGCCTCGACCTTCGGCAACTGGTTCGCCTTCAGCGCATCCTCGACCGCGAGCGGATGCAAGCCGAAACGTTTGGCGATGCCCGCCAGTTCGGCAGACGTCGGCTCATACAGCCCAAGCCAGAAGAAATCGCCATCGGCGCAATCCTCCGGAATCGCCTCGTCGGGGCCGAGATCGCGGACGAGCTTGCCGTCATGATAGACGCGGGCGGCCATGATCGGCATGCGGCGGAAACTCCCTTGATGTGCGGCGCCTACATAGTGCGCGTGGCGCCGAAGGGAAATGCGCTCCTTCGTTCAGTCATCGCGATTGGCGATATTGGTGAAGGCAGCCCACGCAGCGGGATGCGACCAACCGGCTTTCCACCCGGCAATTGCGGCCCCGTCGGCGCGCTTGCCGGTGCGCACCGCCTTCATCCCCAACTGCAGCGCCTGCGCGCGCGACAGGTCAGGATTCGCGCGGCGTGCCGTCAGCACTTCAACCGTCAACATCGCGGTTGCCTCGTCCGATACACGCCAATGGCTCGCAAGCAGCGCATCGGCCCCCGCATAGAGAAAGCCGCGGGCGAGCGCAGAGAGGCTGTCGCCGCCTCCCGAATTTTCTGCCGACGCGGTGTTGCATGCCGACAGGATCACCCAGTCGGCCGACAGCGTCAACCGGGCGGCCTCGGTCGCGGTCAGGAGGCCGTCGTCGGTGTCGCTCGGCGCGGCGGGCGGCGTCATCACGAGACCCGGTTCGCCAAAGCCAAGCGCCGGATCGGGGAGCAGGCCGTGCGTCGCTATCGCGATGATACTGCTCGTCGATAACTCCGTATCTTGCCGCAATGCGGCTTCGGTCGCCTTTCCATCGAGCGTCAGACTGTCGGATGCGTTGCCGAAAAGATCGGCCATCGCCGCCAGCTCGACCTTGGTCCCCGGCAGCGGCGCAAGTTTCCGGAGCGCATCAGGGTCGGCAAGCGGCGAACCCGCGACGGAGACGCCATCGAAAACCCCGATGCCCGCGGCGGCGCGCGACCCCGTGTCGCCGCCCAGCAGTACCGGAGCGCCATAGCCGCGAAAACTCTTGTCGCGCCGCGCGGGGCGCGCTTCGCGGGTCAGCGTTAACGCGGCGACCGACGGCAGGCTGGTAAAGGCGTAGCGGTCGGCAAGCCAGCCCGCGCGGGCGAGCGTGTCGGGATCGGCAAGGTCGGCGCCTTCGGGCAGCGGCGTTGCCGACAGCATCGCAAGCGGCAGGTCGCCAAGCTTTCCGGAACTGGCGACATAGAGCCGGGACGTGCCCTTCAAGAGCGGTTCGATCGGCTCGATCAACTCCTTGTAGAGCGCATGCGCGGTGTCGAGGTCGAAGCGTTGATACCCTTCCTGTTCCTTCGTCGATGTCGGAATGGCGTCGAGCTCGGCCTTGCGCGCCCCCGAGCAGGTTGCAAAATCGACGTCGCAGCGCAGGTCCGAAATCTGTTTCAGAATGACGTCTATTTCCTTCCCCGGCCGGCTCCAGCCGACGGCCGTGGGGGTGACGACAAAGAGATGAAAGGTGTTCGCCGCCTCGGTCATCAGCAACAGCGCCTCGCCGGGCCGCAACGCCTTCTGCGCCTCGGCCAGGCCGATCGAGCGCGGCGACACCAGTTGACGGTAGGACGGATATTTCTTGTCGATCAGCGCGCTGAGGTCGGCAAGCTCGGCCTGAACACTGTCGAGCTCGCCGCGCAACCGCGCGGCTTCGATGGACTTTTGTGCGCCGAGCGCGCGCAACAGATTCTTGTCGATCAGGTTCGCCCGCGCCGCAAGATCCTGTTCCGCACGGACCGCTTCGGCCATCTGCGGCGTCTTCGCCGCACCGCGCGCCGCGGTCTGGAGCACCGCACGTCCCGACGCCGAGCTGACCGCATCCTGTGCGGCGCGGAAGGCGCGGTCCTGGATTTGCGACTGCTCGGCCGCCCCCGGCGTGTCGCTCATCAACCCGAAGGCAGCGTTCATATAGGTGGTAAAGACGCCCCGATCGGGGTTCGCCTGTTGCCGGTCGAGTCCCGACAGCGTGACGGCATTGCCTCGCGCCGCGGTCTGATCGTTCAGCCGCCGGACAATTGCCACCGCTTTGGCCGCGGCTTTCTCGGCCTCGGCCACCTTGCCCTGCCGCAGCAGGTTCGAAGCAAGATTGTCATAGGCATGCGCGGTGTCGATATGCGCTTCGCCGACGCTGTGCTGCAGGATCGCGAGCGACTGGCGGAAATAGGGCTCGGCGGCCTTGTCGCCACCACTGCCGCCGCCGCGGATCAGCGCAGCGCCGACGCCGTTATAGGAAACCGCCGTGAGCGGGTGATTTTCGCCAAGGAGGCGCCGCCGGATTTCGAGTGCCTTGAGCGTCATCTCGGCCTCTTCCGCGTGGCGACCGATATCACCGAGCGCCGATCCGAGGCTGGCATAGGCCCATGCCGTCTCAGGGTTGTCGTCGCCAAACTTGGCCCGGAATATACCGAGCGCCTGACGCATCAGCGGCTCGGCCTGGGCGGAACGACCGTCGTCGCGCATATTTTGCCCAAGGTTGACCAGCTGCGTCGCATAGGAAGGATGCGCTGTGCCGGTCAGCCGCTCCTGAAGCTCGAGAGAGCGGCGATACATGGGTTCGGCCTCGGTATAGCGGCCCTGCTGGTTCAGATTGTGCGCGACATTGGCGTACATCGTCGCCGAGCGCTGGCTGTTTTCGCCCAGCGCGGATCGCGTGATATCCAGCGCCTTGCGGATCAGCGGCTCGATGACACTGGGCGGCGCGCCGCTGCTTTCCATATTGACCGCAAGATTATTATAGGCCTCGCCGGTCAGCGGATGGGTTTCGCCGAGCGATTTGATGCGAATGGCGAGTGCCTTGCGATAGGCGGTATCGGCTTCGCCGAACCGTCCCTCGAGCGCGAGAGTATAGGCAACCGCCGTATAGCCGAGCGCCGCCTGCGTGCTGTCGTCACCCTTGGCGGCGCGCGCCAGGTCGAGCGACGTGTTCGCCGCCGCCGATGCCTCGGCATAGCGCCCCATGTCGCCGAAGTTCACCGCACTGTTATAATAACGCAGCGAAAGGTCGGCGCCGCTTGTCTCCGGCAACGCCTCGTCGATCGCGCGCGCCTTTTCGAGCAGCGGCCCGGCCTCGTCGTAGCGCGCAAGGTCACGCAGTACGACGGCCAGATTGGCATAACCCGATGCCGTTTCGCGGTGTTTTTCGCCGTGGACGGCCAGGCTGCTCTCCAGCGCCTTGCGATACAGCGCCTCGGCGCCTTTCAAGTCCCCGAGTTCGGACAGGACCGATGCGAGATTGCTCGTTGCGACGATCGTCTTGGCATCGCGCTCGCCCTTGCTCGCGGCCCGCGCAGCGAGGATCGTGCGGCGCAGCGGCAGCGCATCGGCAGGCCGGCCCTGCTTGATATAGTTGGACGAAAGGAACCCATAGGCCGTCAGCGTTTCATCGTCCGTCTCGCCCATCACTGTGCGGTTGATGTCGAGCAGGCGCTTCCAATAACTCTCCGCCTCCTTCAGCTGGTTCTGGCCCTCGAGATTACCGGCGAGCAGGCGATATCCGAGACTGGTGATCAGACCGTCGGCGCCATAGCGCTTCGTCGCCTCACCGATCCAGCGGCGATAAACCTCGCCGGCCTCACGTGTCTTGCCGGCACTGTCAAAGGCCATGCCGCTGTTGAGAAGGTCGAGCATTTTTTGCTGGTCGTCGTTAAGCGCGCTGGACGGCGCATCCTGCGCGAAAGCCACGGGAACGACAGTCCATAACGGTGCCGCAAGAACGAGAGCCAGAATGCGGTATCGACAGCTAGCCATAAAGCGGCATCCCCCTGTTTTGGACCAACATACAGAATATATTGGGATATTGTCATCTGCGAACCGTTAAAGCGGAATACGCATCCGCGATGTGACAAGCGTCACTCTGATCGGTCGGCGACGACATTCTTGCCAACCCGCCAGCGCGCCCTATCATTTCCGCGTCGCTCAAGGAGTCGACCGTTCTTCAGGAGGATTGCCATGACCCGGACGCGTATATTTGCCGCATTGTCGCTATTCGCCGTAGCGCTGTCGCCCGTGTCCGCCATCGCGGTCGATCCCGAAACGGACGGCGCGCTGAACCTCGTCTGTTTTGGCGTCGGCGAAAAGATGACGAGCCAGACGACGCGCGAACTGGTGTGGGACAAATATGACCATCGCTATCGTTCGCGCGACGGCATCACCACGGGGATGCAGCAGATCGACACCGCGGTGACGATCCAGATCTTTGGCACCGACGGGCGCATCCGGCTTCCCAAGACGCTGATTCCACCGATCAATTCGGGCGGCGACGACCAGCATTGGTGGCAACTCCACGATGTCCAGACGACGTCCGGCCAGATCGCTGCGAGCTACAAACTCAACGGGCTCAACCATCCCAAGGTCAAGATCGACCGCACGACGGGCGAAATCGCGATCAAGGGGACAGGACAGGATTTCCACGGCCGCTGCGATCCGGTCGACGCCGGACAACGGCGGTTCTGACCGGAGCGCCGCTAGATATCGCGGCTGTCATAAGCCCAATGAAGCAGCGCCTGCCTTTGTTTCGGCCGACAAAAGGGATCACCCGGCTCGCAATTCTTGCGGACCTGCGCCGCATGGCGTCGGAACGCGCGCCATCGTGCGATCTGTCGGCGGTCTTCGCCGGGCATGCGCCGGCCTGAATAATAGCGACAATACCATTGAAACCAGCCACGCGGATCGTCGGGATGGATCCAGCCCTTCGCGATCCACTCCCGAAGCGGAACACTCGCCCGGATACCGAAATAGTTGAGCGAGCAATCGGGGCGCGCGGCCGCGAACTTTGCATGCTCGAACCAGCTCGCCGGAAACTCGGCGGTGCAATCGGTCATGTATTTTCCGCAGAAGACGCCGAGTTCCAGCATTTCGGCGGGGGTAAGTTCGGGCTCGAAATCGGGATCGAACCCCGCACCCATCGGCGCGGTGCGCGTGTAGCGATATCCCCGCTGCATCCGGTCGTTCACGACCACTTGGACGATTTCGTTCATGCGCAGAGCCTAGCCACGCCGCCCCCACGAGACCAAGACTATTCGTCGAGCGCCTCGAAATAGCGGCCAAGGGCATCGCACGCGCCCTCGGCAAGCGCGATGAAGATGCGGCGGCCATCGTCCGGGTCATCCTTGCGCAGAAAGAGCCCTGCGTCGGTCATCGTCTTGATCCAACGCAACGCGGTCGTCGCGGGCACCGCGGCGGCAATGCACAGGCTCGACACCGACACCGGCTGTCGCTCGAGCCGTGCGGCATAGAGATCGAGCAGCATATCCCATGCCGGATCGGCGAACAGGTCCGCCGGGAAATATTGCTCGCGCATTCGACGCTGACGCAGCATCCGGCGCACTGATTTCGCGCGCTGCCGGTCGAGCGCGCGCTCTTCGGGAACGAAGCTGCGCGGGATCGCCGCAAAGTCGCGCGACGGCGCCCGCACCTGCCCCGAATAATCCGCCAACTCGTCACCGCGCGAAACATAGCCCGTTGGCGTGCCGGGGAGCCCCCCGCTTTGCCCCGCAAGGTCGCCGAGCAGGCGCGAGATGCGCGCGACCTCTTCCTGCAACCGGTCGATCCGTTCGATCGCGTCGTCGCGCGCGATATCGTGGAGCACCCCGTGCCGCGTACGCCGCGCGCCTGCCAGCGCAACGATCCGGTCGACCGGATCGGGATCGACGAGGAATTGCGCCGAAAGCGCCGCCGGAATCGCTGCAACGACCCGGTCGAGCATCGGCAGCGCGGTTTCGCAAATGAGATTGGCGCCCTGCTCACCCACTGCCGCGCATATGTCGGCCAGCATGGCGTCGTCGATCGCACCCGCTGCGTCCAGCCAGACGATATCGAGCGTGGCGGTTTGCCGAATATGGCTCGCGGCGCCGGACGGGGGAATCGCCCTGGCAAGCCGCACGCCGGCGAACGAAGCCGAGTCGAGCCAATCTTGCCGCGGCCCCACAAACAAAAGGGGCGATGCGACGCCCTCGAAGATCGGGGCGCCGATCGCCTCGGGAGGTTTCACCTCTCCTGCACGGAATCCTTCCCGCGGGAATGTCGATGCGTCCAAAGCCTGTGCCTGTAGGTCCATCATGCTGCCTGTCCCCGTTCCATCGCTCCACCTTGGCGTAACCATGCCGTCATTTCGGCGATATTCACCTTTTGTTCGTTCCTGTTTGCCGCCAATCCGGACCCAGGCAAGATATCTGCATGGGCCGACGCGGGTCAGCCGGAACGGAATAGGTCCATTTTGGACATGATTTGTTCTCGTCGTCAACCCTTAGTTCACGCTTGCCAAGCTGGCGACATCGAGTCAGGCGGGACATCATGGTTTCAGGCCCCTCCTCGCTTGCGCGGCTTCGCTGGCGGCGGCGTTTCCGGTCGCTGCTGGCGCTTCTTCTGCTCGCCGGCCTGGCATGCGCGGCGTGGGTCTGGTTGCCGCCGTCCACCGTCACGCTGCCTCCGGTCCATGTGATCGACGGCGACAGCCTGACGGTAAGGCAGGATGATGCGCCGCTGACGATCCGGCTCACACATATCGATGCGGTCGAGTATCGGCAGGATTGCACACGCACCGGCGTCGCATGGCGCTGCGGGCGCGACGCGCGAACGGCGTTGGAACGGCTTGTCGGTCGCAGGCCGCTCCATTGCGAGATCGCCGCAAAGGACCGTTATGGCCGCACGCTCGCGGCATGCCGTACCGCCGCCTTTCCGGACGGCATCGACCTCGGCGCCGAGATGGTCCGGCTCGGCTGGGCCGTGGCGAGCGACGAGGCCTATATGGTCGAGGAAGCCGAAGCGCAGGCCGGGCGGCGCGGCATCTGGCAAGGCAGCTTCACCCGGCCCGCCGACTGGCGCGCGGTGCATGAACGCCCGGCCGCCGCACTGGCCCTGCCCGACGCCTGACACCGCGCCCGCAACCACCCGCTATGCCTCGGCGCCGTTTCCGGCTAGGGCGAGCGTCATGAACAGCCTGTTTCCCGTCATGATTGGCGGCGCGATCGGCGCCGGGGCCCGCCATCTGGTCGGTCAGGCGATGCTCGCGCGGCTCGGCCCCGGCTTCCCCTGGTGGACGTTGTCGATCAATATCTTCGGCGGCCTCTTGATGGGGCTGCTCGTCGGCGCGCTCGCGCGCGGCGACGGCGGCGACACCGCGCGCCTGTTCGTTGGCGTCGGAATCCTCGGCGGCTTCACCACCTTTTCCTCTTTCAGCATGGAATTCTGGATGCTTTTCGAACGCGGCCAAAACGCTCAGGCGGCCGCCTATGTCCTCGCGTCGGTTATCGGCGCGATCGCCGCCTGCGGGCTCGGCTTGTTTATCGTGCGGCAGGTGCCGGCATGAGCGAGTCCAAAAACCAGCTCGACGGCGCGACGATCGCCGAGGAAGACGACGGCATCCGGCTCGACCGCTGGTTCAAACGCCATCGCGAGGGAACCCCGCACGCGCTGCTTGCGCGCTGGGCGCGATCGGGTCAGCTGACGCTCGACGGCAAGAAGGCCGATGTGTCGGACCGTATCGCGACAGGTCAGAAGCTCGTCATGCCGAGCCCGCCTGTCGAGACCGTCGCGCGTCCCGCCCGCAAAGGTCGTCCGCTGACCGACGCCGATGTCGAGTTGGCGACCGGAATGCTGATCCATCGCGACGCAAGCGCGATCGTGCTCAACAAGCCGCCGGGCCTTGCGACGCAGGGCGGCACCAAGACCGAGCAACATGTCGACGGCCTGCTCGATGCGCTGAAATTCGACGGCCCGACCCGGCCGAAGCTCGTCCACCGGCTCGACAAGGATACATCGGGTGCGTTGCTGATCGCGCGCACGCCAAAGGCCGCGGCCTATTTTGCCAAAAGCTTTTCGAACCGCAGCGCGAAAAAGACCTATTGGGCGCTGATCGTTGGCGTACCCGACATCCAGCAGGGCGAAATCGACCTTCCGCTCGCCAAGCAGCCGGGATCGGGCGGCGAAAAAATGCACGTCCATGACGACGGCCTGCCGTCGAAGACGCGCTACCGCGTGATCGAACGCGCCGGCAACAGCGCGGCGTGGGTCGAACTCCAGCCGCTCACCGGTCGCACCCACCAGCTGCGCGTCCATATGGCGGCGATCGGCCACCCGATCGTCGGCGACGGCAAATATGGCGGCAAGGGCGCCTTCCTGACCGGGACGATCAGCCGCAAGATGCACCTGCACAGCCGCCGGCTGCGCATCGACCATCCCGATGGCGGCACGATCGATATCAGCGCCGATCTCCCCGCGCATTTCGCGGCGAGTATCGACGATCTGGGCTTCGATATGTTGCTCGGCGATATCGGGCTTGATGCGGGTGATAAAGGCCCGCCGCCGAAATCGGCGTTGAAGGCGCAGGCCAAGGCGCACAGCAAACAGATTCGCAAGGCGCGGCGCGGCGAGCGACGCGGACGCACCGCCGAAGGCAAGCCCACCGACTTTGTCGGCAAGCCAAAGCCCAAACCCAAGGCGGGCAAGCTGGACAAGGCAGGCAAACCCGGCAAGCCCGCACCGAAAAAGCCCGCGGGCAAGAAACCGAGCGCAAAAAAGCATCCGGCGCGGCCAACCAACGCAAGCTGATGCACCCGAATTCCGCCTTCCGTCCCAGCCCGCGACAGGACGATCTTGCCGAGTTGCTCGTGCGCGAGATCGGCTTTGCCGCGATCTTCGCGAGCACGCCCGACGGACCGCGCGTTGCGCATGCGCCGGTGGTGCTGAGCGAAGACCGGGCGACGCTGCAATTCCACCTTGCGCGCGGCAATTCCCTCACCCGCCATCTCGAAGGCGCGAGCACGCTGGCTGTCGTGCAGGGTCCCGATTCCTATGTCAGCGCAAGCTGGTATGCCGACGCCGACCAGGTGCCGACGTGGAATTATGTCGCGATCGAAATGGAAGGCGTGGCGCGCAAGCTCGACGACGCGGCATTGATCGCGCAGCTCGACACGCTGTCGGCCAGCCACGAAGCGCGTATCGGCGCAAACCCGCCATGGACACGCGACAAGATGAACCCCGCGCTGTTCAGCAAGATGACCGGGGCGATTATCGGCTTTGAAATGCGCATCACGGCTTGGCGCCCGACGATCAAACTGTCGCAGAATAAATCCCACGACGAGCGCGAGCGCGTCATCAAGGGGGTCGAGACGACCGGGCACGGCGCGCTCGCCCAGTTGATGCGCCACATCGGCGGCGATAGGGAAGGCGCATGACCCAAACCAACGACGCGCTCGCCAAAAAACGCTTCTTCGCTATCACCGCGATGCGGCTGATGGGCGCTTTTTTCGTGCTGATCGGCTTTGTGCTGATCCGGGGTGGATGGGCGCTTGCGGGCCAGCCTACCGACCGCTGGATCGGCGTTGCCGTCGTGCTGATCGGCGTGTTCGATTTTGCCGTCATGCCCTTGCTGCTCGCGCGCCGCTGGCGTTCGCCCAAAGACCTGTGACCAACCGGTGAAGCGGTTCTGGAAAGACGCCGCAGCTGTCCGGCAGGATGGCGGCTGGAGCATCGCGCTCGACGGGCGCCCCATGCGTACGCCGCAGCGCGCCCCGCTGATCGTTGCGAGCGCGGCGCTGGCCGAAACGATCGCTGCCGAATGGCAGGATCAAGGCGACACGGTCGACCCCGCCGCGATGCCGATAACCGGCCTCACCAACGCAGCAATTGATCTGGCCTTACCCGATCCGGTCGGCTTTGCCGAACCCATCGCCGCCTATGCCGCCACCGACCTCTTCTGTTACCGCGACGACCGCGATGCGCTGCTGCAGGCCGAACAGGCGGCGACGTGGAACCCGCTCCTTTCTTGGGCAGAGGCGCGGTTCGGGATCGAATTTGTCATCACGCAGGGAATCCTGCCCGTGGATCAGCCACCCGCAACGACCGCGACGCTGCGCGCGGCGACATTCACGGTCGACCCGTGGCGGATGGCGCCGCTCACCCCGCTCGTCACCATCGGCGGATCGCTCGTCGCCGGGCTGTCGCTGCTCGAGCGCGCGTTCGACGCCGAAGCCTTGTGGGAGGCGGTCAGCCTTGACGTGCTTTATCAGGAACGCCGCTGGGGCGCCGACAGCGAAGCCCAAAAGGCGCGCGCCGCGCACAAACGCGACTGGGACAATGCGGTGCGCTTCTTGGGGTTGCTCTGATTTTTATCCTCCCTGTCGCGAAGCGATGGGGAGGTGGCAGCGCGGAGCGCTGACGGAGGGGCTTTTGCGCTGCCGTCGCGGCCCTTCCACCACCGCTTCGCGGCAGGGAGGATCTTTAATCCGTAAAATTCGGCTTCCGCTTCTGCATCCCGGCCATCACCGCTTCCATCTGGTTCGGGGTGCGAATGACCTTCACCTGCTCGTCGCTTTCGGCCTGCAATATTTCGGCATCGCTCGCATCGGCGAGCATGTTGCACAATCGCTTGGCGCCACGGATCGCGTGCGGATTCTTGTCTGCGATCACCGCCGCGAGCTCCATCGCTCTCGCCAGCGGCTCGTCCGACACATGCGTCGCGAAACCCAGCAGCTTCGCCTCCGATCCGTTGAACTCGCGATTGGTATAGATCATTTCGCGCAGCACATCGTCGGCGACCTGCGTGCGCCACAGCGCCATGCCCGCGACATCGGGAACGAGGCCCCAGCGCATTTCCATGATGGCAATGCGCGTGTCGGGATGCACGACACGGATGTCGGCGGCGGCCATGATCTGGCTGCCCGCGCCGAACGCTACGCCGTGCACCGCTGCGATTACCGGCACCGGGATTTCGCGCCAGCCCCATGCGGCATATTGCGCGTTGTTCACGATCCCGCGGGTCCGGTCAGACAGCGTGCCGCCGGCGCTGCTCGCGCCCGGATCGCGATCGTTGCTCAAACTGGAAAGGTCGAGCCCGGCGCAGAAGGCGCGCCCTTCGCCCGACAGCACGACGACGCGGAGGCCCGCGGTCGCCTTGAGCTGGTCGACGGCTTCCGCCAGCGCTTCCCACATCGCGGTATCGAGCGCGTTCATCTTGTCGGCGCGAATCAGCCGGACGTCGGCGATGCCGCCTTCGAGCATGGTGATCGAAATACGGTCTTTCATGGGAGAATCCTCTTCAGCGCGGCTTCGACGAGCGCAAGCTGGTCGTTGCCGAAATACATATCGTCGGTGTCGACAAAGATCGTCGGCGAACCATAGCCGCCGCGCGCGATGACTTCATCGGTATTCGCGCGCAGCCGCGCCTTGACCGCGTCGCTGCCCGCCGCCGCGGTAAGCCCTGCGCCGTCCAGCCCTTCGGCATTGGCGACCGCCGCGAGCACGGCGGGATCGTCGAGATTCTCCTGCCGGTCGAAATAGCTCGCGAACGCGCCGCGCGCGAAGCGTGCGAGCGCAGCCTGATCGTCCTCCAGCGCGCAGCAGAAGCGCATCGCGGCGATGCTTTTCGCCGGATGCCACTCGGACGGGAAATTCATCGGTACGCCCGCCAGCCGCGCCCAGTCCTTCAAAATTTTCCAGCTATGCTGAAGCCGCCGGTTATCGGCCTGCTCACGCGCCGCGTAAACGGCGGGGTTTACCGCGTTGAACACACCGCCGACGAGGATCGGGCGGTAGGTGGCGGCAGCGCCCGTCCGTTCGAGCACGCCCGGCAGATTGTGAAACGCGAGGCAGGTCCAGGGCGAAGAGAGGTCAAAGAAGAATTCGACACGCGCGGTCATGCGGTCAGGCCTCCGTCTTCGCCTTTTCCCAATATTGGTCGCGCAGCAGGCGCTTGTAGAGCTTGCCCGTGTCGTGGCGCGGTAGGGCTTCGAGGAAGTCGATGCGGCGCGGGATCTTCACGCCCGACAGTTTCTCGCGCGCATAGGCGATCAATTCGTCGCGGAACGCCTCGGTCGCGTCGGCCATGTCGGCGGGCTGGATCACCGCGATCACCTCTTCGCCCATTTCGTCGTGCGGGCCGCCGACGACCGCGACATCGGCGACTCGGGGATGGGTGACGAGGTGGTTTTCGATTTCCTGCGGATAGATGTTCACGCCGCCCGAGATGATCATGAAGCTCTTGCGGTCGGTCAGATAGAGGAAGCCATCTTCATCAACTTTGCCCACATCGCCAAGGGTCGACCAGCCCTTCGAATTGCGGCTCGACGCCGTTTTCTCGTTATCACCATGATATTCGAAGACATTTTCACTTTCGAAGAAAACCGCGCCTTCTTCGTTCGCGCCCAGCTCGGTTTCATTGTCCTCACCCATGATGTGGATCGCGCCGAGGATCGGGCGGCCCACCGAGCCCTTGTGCGTCAGCCAGTCGGGGCTGGAGATGAAGGTCATGCCATTGCCTTCGGACCCGGCATAATATTCGAACAACACCGGTCCCCACCAGTCGATCATCGCCTGCTTGACCGGCACCGGGCACGGCGCCGCGGCGTGGATAGCGACCTTGAGCGACGAGGTGTCGTAGCGGCTGCGCGCATCCTCGGGCAGCTTTAGCATGCGAACGAAATGCGTCGGCACCCACTGGCTGGCGTTCACGCGATATTTTTCGATGTACGACAGCGCCGCTTCGGGATCGAATTTCTTCATCAGGACGACGGTGCCGCCAAGGCGGTGGATTGTCATCGACCAGCGCAACGGCGCGGCGTGATAGAGCGGCGCGGGCGACAGATAGATGCTGTCGGCATTGATCTGAAACACCGCCGAGGCCAGCATGACGAGACTGTTGGTGGCATCGATCGCGGGATCATCGGGAAGCGGCACACGCACGCCCTTGGGCCGGCCGGTGGTGCCCGACGAATAGAGCATGTCGACCCCGGCGCGCTCGTCGGCGACGGGCGTCGCGGGCATCGCGCCGACGGCATTCTCCCAGCTTGCATAGCCGGGGATGTCGCCGCCCATCGCAAAGCGCTTGATGCCCGTCGTGAGCTGCTGCGCCGCACCGGCGAGGCTGGCCGACACCACAAGGATCTGCGCCCCCGAATTTTCGAGGATATAGTCGGTCTCGTCCTGCGTCAGCCGCGACGAGATGCAGACATAGCGCAGCCCCGCACGCTGCGCGCCCCAGGTCAGCCCGTAATAATGCGGGGTGTTGTCGAGCATGAAGGCGACGACATCTTCATGCCCCAATCCATGCGAGCGAAAAAGCTGCGCGGCGCGATTCGACGCGGCGTCGAGTTCGCCATAGCTGATCGCCTCCCCGGTTTCGGCGACGATGATCGCGGGCTTGTCGGGGTTGCTGCGGGCGTGAACTGAGGGGTGCATCGGGCGTCTCTCCGGGAATCATTGCTTTCTTTATGTCGAAGATCAGTAGCAACCTGAAACTTTCGGTCAAGCAAGCTGGGACCGATGACGGGTTCGCAATCAAGAAGCGGCAAATTGCGGCGCAAAATCGGAAGAGGCCAGCTTAATCCGGTCGCGAGCGCAGCGTATAACCCATTCCCTTCACCGTCTGCAGCATCGGCCAGTCGAAGCCCCGGTCGACCTTCGCGCGCAGCCGCGACATATGCACTTCGACGCGATTGGTGCCGGGGTCGAAATCGAGCCGCCACACCGCGCGGAGGAGCGCATCGCGCGACAGCGGCCGGTCGGGCACCCGCGCGAGGTTGGCGAGCAGGTCGAATTCGCGCAGCGGTAAACGAATGAGCTGGCCCGCACGCTCGACCCGCCGGTCGATCAGGTCGATGCGCAGTTCGCCCTCCCAGAGTTGGCCGGTAGCGATCCGGCTGCGGCGCAGCAGGCTGGCGATCCGCGCGAGCACTTCGGGGAGATTGCCGGTCCACCCGACCGCATCATCGGCGCCGGCGCCAAGCGCCACCATCCGGTCGTCGAGCGAATCGCGATCGGAAAGCGCAATCAGCGGTCGGCGCCCGATGGCCAACCGCGCCAGCCGGACGAATTCGAAAGGCTCCTGCCAGCCGAGGAACGGGTTGACGATCAGCAGGTCGAAACAGCTGTCGATCCAGGGGCGAAGACCGTTCACATGCGGTGGCAGAAACCGCACCCCCATACCCGCCGCCTCAACCGCCGCACCGAGCATATCGGCTCGCGCGGCCACGGGGTGATAGATGGCAATGAGCAACTTCCTGTCGCCCGCTCCCGCAATATCCGATGACGCCATCCACATCCCCCGTCGTCGACGCAACATCTTGTCGCCTCGCCGCCCCACGGCATTGCACCGCCTTTTGGCTGTGCTAACGCAGAGGCATGACCAGTATCGAAATGCTTGACGGCGACTTCGCCACCCTGCCCGACCTTGTCCGTGCCCATGCTGCGGAACGTCCCGATGCCGTAGCGGCTGCCGACGCACATCGGCGGCTGAGCTGGTCCGAACTGGATCAATTGACCGACCGAATCGCCGCGCGCCTGCAGCAGGACGGATTCGCAAAAGGAGAGCGCACCGCGATTGCGGGGCTCAACAGCGTCGAGCAGATGGCGGTAATCCTCGGCACGCTGCGCGCTGGCGGCATCGCGGGCCTCGTCACGAACAGCGCGACCGGCGAACAGATGGCGGCGATGATCGCCGACACCGGCGCCCGCCACCTGTTCCTCGACAGCGCGGCGAAGGCGAGCCTCGAAACGCAGGTCATCACCGCGAGCGACCTGATCGCGATGGACGGCAGCGACGCCGGAACCCCGCTGGGTGCCTGGCTATCGCTCGCGGGCGCGAAGCCGGCGCCGGTCGAAATCCTGCCCACGGACGGCTTCAACATCATCTATTCGTCGGGCACCACCGGCACGCCCAAGGGCATTATCCACAGCCACGCGATGCGGTGGCAGCATATCATTCGCGGCGCCCCCGCTTATGGCCCCAATGCCGTGACGATCCTGTCGACGCCGCTCTATTCGAACACGACGATGGCGAGCTTCATGCCCACCGTCGGGTCGGGCGGGCAGACCGTGCTGATGAAGAAATTCGACGCACGCGGCTTCCTCGAACTCGCCGCGCGCGAACGCGCGACGAACACGATGCTGGTCCCGGTGCAGTACCGCCGGATCATGGCGCTCGAGGATTTCGGCAGCTTCGATCTCTCCAGCTTCGTGGTGAAATATTGCACTTCGGCGCCCTTCCCCGCGGCGCTGAAGGCCGACGTGCTGCAACGCTGGCCGGGCGGTCTTGTCGAGATTTACGGCATGACCGAGGGCGGCGCCGCGTTCATCCTCGAAGCGCATCAATTCCCCGACAAATTGCACACGGTCGGCAGGCCAGCACCCGGCCATATCGCCAAAGTAATCGACGAGGACGGCAATGAATTGCCACAGGGTTCGGTCGGCGAGGTCGTCGGCCGAAGCCCTGCGATGATGACCGGCTACAACAATCGCCCCGACGCGACCAAGGCGATGCACTGGCACGATTCCGAGGGAAATCTCTTCTATCGCCACGGCGATATCGGCCGGATCGACGAGGACGGGTTCCTGACGCTGATGGACCGCGCGAAGGACATGATCATTTCGGGCGGCTTCAACATTTTCCCGAGCGACCTCGAAACGATCCTGATCGCCGACGACCGCGTCGTCGAAGCGGCCGTCGTCGGCATGCCGAGCGAGGAATGGGGCGAGACCCCCGTCGCGTTCGCGGTGCTGAAACCCGGCGCCGATGCCGAGAGTGTGCGCGCCGACTGCAACGCGAAGGTCGGCAAGACGCAGCGGCTGAGTGCGATCACCATCGTCGAGGAACTACCGCGCAGTCCGATCGGCAAGGTATTAAAGCGCGAGTTGCGGGATGCCTACGCCAGATAGCTTCGGACTTTCGACTAACGGGAAGCGGCCTTCTCTTTCGTGGTCACCCCAAAGCGCGCCCTCGCGCGCAGCATATCCCGTCAGCCCAACCCCGCCGCCTCAATCGCCGCCAGCGCACTCTGCAGCCGCGCGTCGCCCTCGCCCTCGACCCACGCCCATTTGAGCCGCCGCCGGTCGAGCTCGCCGATCGCGACCTCCATGAACTGCATCCGCGCCAGCTCGCTGCCGAACAGGCGCGTGCCATCCTCCTGCCAGGGCAGGTCCATCGCCGGGACCAGATAAAGGTCGGCGACATCGTCCCACAGGTCGATCTCGGGCAGGCGGCGACCGAGCAGCATGATCGCCCACGCCTGCGTCATCAGCGGGTCGGTGTCGGATATCAGCCATGCGGGCCGCTGCACGAGCGCTTCGCGCGTCGCCGCCAGATGCCCGTCGAAGATCGCGAGCAGGTCGACCTCGTCAAGGTCGGTTCCGTTCGCTTCGGCATAGGTGCGGCCATATTCGGGAACGACGAGCCCGCCGAGCTGGAGCGCCAGGCGCGGGGCAAGCGTCGATTTGCCGGTGCTTTCGGCGCCGTGGAGGCAGATATGGTGCGTCAAATGGCGACCCGCCCTGTCGCCGCTGCGCGCCGCCATTGCAGAAGGCCGTCGATCGACAGGCCGAGGAGCACGACATAGACCGCGCTGGTTGCGTAGAGCCCGCGCCAGGCGAAAAGCGGCACTGCAATCAGGTCGACGAGGATCCAGAGGTACCAGCTTTCAACCCGGCGCCGCGCCAGCAACCATTGCGCCGTAATGCTGAGCATGGCGATTGCGCCATCGACCCACGGCGCGATCGCGTCTGTGTAGCGATCCATCGCAAAACTCCATCCGACCCACGCGACGATGGTGGCCAGCACCCAATATTGCCGCGCCGTCACGCTCATCCACCCGACGGGTATGCCGCTCTCGTCGCGCGAGCGGATCCATGCCGCCCATCCATAGAGATTGAGCGCAAAGAAAAAGCCCTGGAGCAGCATGTCGCTGTACAGCTTCGCTTCGAAAAAGACGAAACCGTAGAGCGTGACCGCGACGAGGGCGAAAGGGTAGTTCCAGACGCTGCGCAGCGCGACGAGCGCGACATTGGTCAGCACGAAAGCCGCCGCGATCCATTCGATGTAGCTCACGCCCGGACCTCAGGTCCCGGATCAATGGACCGGGGCCGCGTCCAGAGGCCGTCCCTGCTGATCCGCCGCTGCGGCGGGCGGCGCAGCACCGACCAGCCCGCACGGGCGACCCAGCCGAGCTTGGCGAAGCGCGATGTACCCGCACGATGGTCCCACGCATGGTCGCCGCGCGCGCGGACTTCGCGCGCGATATCGCCATAGATGCCCGCGGCCGCGAGCACCGCCCAGCGGCTGCGCGGCGCCAGCTTGCGCGCGCCCCAGCGCGCCGACGCTTCATATTCCTCGGCCATTTCGGACAGCCATTTCGCCATCACCGTCAGGCGCCCGCGAAAGGCGGGGTGCATATGCTGGCCGGGCGGGATGTCGAGTTCGACCATCCAGTCCATCGGCAGGTAACAGCGGTCGGCGGCGGCATCCTCGGCCACGTCGCGCGCGATATTGGCAAGCTGGAACGCAATGCCGAGGTCGCAGGCGCGGTCGAGCGTCGTCTCGTCGGTCGGCTCGATGCCCATCACCAGCGCCATCGCGACCCCGACTGCGCCGGCGACATGATAGCCGTACCGCAACAGGTCGGCCTCGCTGCGCGGGCGCCAGTCCTTTGCATCGAGTTCGAAGCCCGCGATGATGTCGTCGATGACCGCGCGTGGGATCGCCACTTCGGTAAGCAGGAAGCCGAGCGCGTCGAACGCCGGATCGCCGGTCGGCTCGCCGGCAAAGGCTCTGTCGGTCTGCGTCCGGATATGCGCGACCGCTGCGACGGCGTCATGATCCTGCGTCATCGCGCCGCCATGGTCCTGCCCGTCGGTCAGGTCGTCGGCGGCGCGGCACCAAGCATAGAGCAGCCACACCCGTTCGCGCGTCTCGCGGTCGAACAGCTGGCTGGCGAGGGCAAAGCTTTTCGATCCGCGCGCGATGCTGTCGTGCGCGAAACCGTGGAGGGCATGTGCATCATAGACCCCCTCTTCGATCATTACAGATTTTCGGCCTTCATCGCGAAGATCGTCTTGTGCGGCACATAGGCGGCCATCTTATCGAGCAGGTCGTCGAGCCCCGCGTCAACGATCATGATCCCGGCGTGCGCGGGCCGGATGAAGCCGACCTCGACCATGTTCCGGTTGAAGGCGATCAGATCGTTGTAAAAGCCCGCCGCGTTGAGCAGCCCGACGGGCTTGGCGTGATAGCCAAGCTGCGCCCAGCTGATCGCTTCCCACAATTCGTCCATCGTGCCGACGCCGCCGGGAATGGTGAGGAAACCGTCCGACAGGTCGGTGAACATCTTTTTGCGTTCGTGCATGCCGCTGACGACATGCAGTTCGGTACAGCCGCGGTGCGCGACTTCGGCCCCGACCAGCGCCTCCGGGATAATGCCGATCACCTCGCCGCCGGCCTCCAGCGCGCTATCGGCAACCGCGCCCATCAGCCCGAGCCGGCCGCCGCCATAGACGACGCCGATCCCGCGCTCCGCCAACGTGCGCCCGACATGGCGCGCGGTTTCAATATAGATCGGATCTTCGGGGGTCGCGGACCCGCAATAGACGGCAAGGCGTTTCATCATTCTTCCAACATCAATTGGGCGGTCGCCTTGGCGCTACCGACGACCCCCGGGATACCCGCGCCCGGATGCGTCCCCGCGCCGACGAAGTAAAGATTCGAAATCACATCGTCACGGTTATGGGCGCGGAACCAGGCGCTTTGCCACAGGACGGGCTCGAGGCTGAAGGCGCTGCCCAGATGCGCCGACAGGTCGCGGCCGAAATCGGCGGGGGTGTAATGGAACCGCGTGACGAGGTTGGCGCGGAGACCCGGCAGGACGCGGCGCTCGACCTCGTCCAATATGGCGTCGGCAAAGCGCGTTCCGAATTCGCCGTCCCAATCGGCCTTCGCCTTGCCGAGGTGCGCGACGGGGGCGAGCGCATAGAAAGCAGCGTGCCCAGGCGGCGCCATGCCCGGGTCGGTAATGCTGGGATGGTGGAGGTAGAGCGAGAAGTCGTCGGGAACGACGCCGCCGTAAATATCGTCGAGCAGGCCCTTGTAGCGCGGGCCGAACAGGATGCTGTGATGCGCGATATCGGGATAGTCGCCCTTCACCCCGAAATGCACGACCATGAGCGAGGGCGACCAGCGTTTGCGCGCCAGGCTTTTCGCGACTTTACCCCCGCGCGGATGATCGGCGAGCAGCGCGCGATAGCTGTGCATCAGGTCGCCGTTGACCGCGACCATAGCGGCGTCGCCGTGCCAGCCGCTTGCGGTGGTGACCCCCGTCGCGCGGCCGTCCGCGGTGTCGATCTTCGCTACCGGATCGCCAAGGCGCAGCGTGCCGCCGAGCCGCTCGAACAGCCGCACCATAGCGCTGACCAGCGCATTGGTGCCGCCGCGCGCGAACCAGACGCCGCCGTCCTTCTCGATCGTATGGATCAGCGCATAGATCGCGCTGGTCGTCATCGGGTTGCCGCCGACCAACAGCGTGTGGAACGACAGCGCCTGTCGCAACCGTTCGTCCTGCACATAGGAGGACACGATCGAATAGACGCTGCGCCATGCCTGATATTTCATCAGCGCGGGCGCCGCCTTGATCATCGAGGCAAAGTCGAGGAAGGCGACCGCGCCAAGCTTCACATAGCCCTGTTCGTAGACACCCCGCGAATAGGTGAGGAAGCGGTTATAGCCGTCGACATCGGCGGGGTGGAGCTTTTCGATCTCGGCGCGAAGCGCGGCCTCGTCGTTCGAATAATCGAAGTTCGTCCCGTCGGGCCAGTTCAGCCGGTAAAAGGGCATGACCGGGACCAGATCGACGTCGGTCGCCATATCCTGCCCGCTGAGCGCCCATAATTCCTGAAGGCACGGCGGATCGGTGATCACGGTCGGCCCGGCATCGAAGGTGAAGCCGTCCTTGACCCAATGATAGGCGCGCCCGCCGGGCTTGTCGCGCGCCTCGACGATCGTCGTCGCGATCCCCGCCGACTGGAGCCGGATTGCGAGCGCTATGCCGCCGAAACCGGCGCCGATAATGATAGCCGAGCGGGTCATTTCCAGTCCAGTTTCGAAAGCGCCGCAATGGCGCGGCCCACAGATACGGGCGGCTTGCCCGAAAGGATGCGAAGCTTGTCGGTAGCGGTCGATCGTCCGGCGTAAAAGCGCGCGATCAATCCCGGTGCCAAGCGGTAAAAGCGCTCAAAAACCTTGAAACGCGCATCCGGCTCGGCAGCGCGGAACAGCATCGCGCCGAGCATGCGATAGAAGCGCTGCCGCCGCCACGACGCCGCCGCACGGTCGCGGAGCATGTTTGCCAGATCGGGGCGATCGACGATCCCGGGTAACGCGGTCGCGGTCCGCACCGCATCGGGAAGCGAATAACCCGTCATGGCCTGAAAGGCGCCCGCGCGCACGCCGATCCGGCCGGCGCGATCGGACTCGGGCCAGAGTCGGCCGAAATCGCCCGCAATGACGACCGGCAGAACGCCCGTTTCCTCGCGCGTCGTCGCGGTGACGTTCCATTGGCGCCGCGCCGCGTAGGTCGCGATCCGGTCGCGCACCTCGGCTATGTCGAGGTCGGGGCTGTCGCTGTAATAAGTGTCCTCGACGAAGACGGTCTCGGCATCGAAGGGCAACAGATAGACGAAGCGATAGCCGTCCATCTGCTCCACCGTCGCATCCATCACGACGGGCCGATCAAGGCCATGCCCGCCCTCGACGCTCAGCGCCTGTCCGACGAATTTCTGCCACCCGCAATCGAGACCGGGAAATTTGCCGACGCCGCGCGCGTCGATGACATGCTTCGCCGAAAGGCGCCCGCCGCGCGACAGCAGCAGATGGTCCGGCGCGACATGCTTCGCCTTGTCGGCGATGATGTGCCCGGCGGGTAACGCCCCGATGACCGCATCGGCGAGCGCTTCTCCGGTGATGCTCTTGTACCCCATTCGCACCCTGCGCTCGTGCGAGGGAAAGCGGACGTCGTACTGCGTCCAGTGATGCCGGACGAGCGGCGCGACGAGCCAGCGATCCTTTTTTGCGATGTCGCTGTCGAAAAAGGACCAGATATGATTGCCGCCGATCGGCCCCGGCTCGATCAGCCGCACGTCGAGGTCGGGGCGCTTAGCCGCCAGCGCAAGCGCGGCGAGCCCGCCGGCGAGCCCGCCGCCGACAATCGCGATATCGCAGAAATCTGTGTTGCCCGCCGCCATCGCACCGCCCTAGCCGCCCCGGCGCGCAGGCGCAAAGCCATTGCAACGCCGCGGCGAGCGGCTAGCCTCGCGCGATGACCGGCTGGCCGATCCTTGTTTCCGCTCTCGCGATGACCGCGATTGTCGGCGTGCGTTACCTGATCACCAGCGGCGCCTTCGCCTTTGCGACGCGGCTGAAACACCCCGGCCTCTATCGCGGGCTGGAACCGCAGATGCGCCGCGAGATCGGCTGGAGCCTTGCGAGCGCCGCGATCTACGGGATTCCGGCGGGCGTGGCCGCATGGGGATGGCAGGCGCATGGCTGGACGCGCATCTACACCGATTGGGGCGCTTTTCCGCTCTGGTATCTGCCCGTCAGCCTCTTCGCCTATCTGCTGATCCACGACACATGGTTCTACTGGACGCATCGCTGGATGCACCGACCGGCGTTGTTCCGAATCGCGCATGCGGTCCACCATCAAAGCCGCCCGCCGACCGCCTGGGCGGCGATGAGTTTCCACCCTGTCGAGGCGATCACGGGCGCTCTCGTCATCCCGGCGCTGGTCTTTGTCATCCCCATCCATGTCGCCATGCTCGGGCTTGTGCTGACGATCATGACCGTGATGGGCGTCGGCAATCATATGGGGTGGGAAATGTTTTCGCGCGCGCTTGTTCATGGACCAGCAGGGCGATGGCTGATAACCGCGACCCATCATGAACAGCATCATGCGGCCTATCGGGGGAATTATGGGCTTTATTTCCGCTTCTGGGACAAGGCGTGCGGCACGGATATCGGGCTTGGCGATTTTGCCGCTGCTCATCGGCGCCGCGAGCGCGCCACCGACGCCCGCGCCGACGGTTGAGGTCAGCGTTACCGGCCTGCGCAGCGCAAAGGGGCAGATCCTTGTCTGCCTCACCACCAATCCCAAGGCATTTCCCGATTGCAGCAAGGACAAGGCGTCGGTGCGGATGGCGGTAAAGGCCGCCGACGCCGGCGATTTCTTCGTGCGCGCGCCCGCGGCGGGCACCTATGCGATCGCCGTCGTCCATGACGAGAACAGCAACAACAAGATGGATGTCGCGATCTTTCTGCCCAAGGAAGGCTTCGGCTTTTCGCGCAATCCCACGATCACCGTCGGGCCGCCGAGCTTCAAATCGGCAAGCTTTGCGGTGACAGGCGACATGCGCCAGTCGATCAAGATGAAATATATGCTCTAACCGGCTCTGCGCCGTTCGATACGGCTTTGGGGTGGGAGGCGGACTTCTAGCTGCCGGTCAGATTGGCATTGCCTGGAGCGTAGATCGTGCCCAACGGCTCCTCCCATCCGTATTGCAGCTTCCCCGCTTCGATAGCCTCATCGATTTGGCTTAGAGCGCCTGCAATAAGGATTTGGAGGGTTTCCGGCAGTGATGGTTCGTTCGTCAGGTGAAACCTAAGATCATCTCGACAGCGGCAAAGATCATCCAACACAAGTTCCATAACGCATATCCTATCGCACGACTGACTCGTCCGCAATTGGTCGATTGCGGCCATTCCGCCGCTAAATCGCACGCGCCATTGTCGGGCGGTGGGCGCGGCGCTAAAGCAACGCCCGTGACCGCGACCTCCTCCCGCATCGCCGCTTTCGCCCAGCGCTGGCCAAAGCTTCTTGCCCTGTTGCTCGGTGCCGTTTCGGCAACCGGCTTTGCCCCGCTCCACCTCTGGCCGCTGACCCTGCTCGCGCTCGCGGGCTGGATGGCTCTGGTGGCGCGCAGCCCCAAGGGGTGGCGCGCGTTCGGCATTGGCTGGGCGTTCGGGGTCGGCCATTTCGTCGTCGGTCTCAACTGGATCGCGACCGCCTTCACCTATCAGGCGGCGATGCCCGCATGGCTCGGCTGGATCGCGGTGGTGCTGCTGTCGCTTTATCTTGCGGTCTATCCGGCTTTTGCCGCCTGGGGCGCCTGGATAATGAAGCCCAAGGCAGACGCACATTTTGCGGCGCCGTCCTTTCTACTGGCCTTCGCCGCGCTTTGGACGCTTACCGAATGGCTTCGCAGCTGGATTTTCACCGGCTTCGCATGGAATCCTCTGGGGGTGATTGCGGTCCCGCACGTTGCCGCGCCCGCCGGCTGGATCGGGACCTATGGCATGAGCGGGATCGTCTGCTTGCTCGCAGCCGTCCTGATATTGGCATGGTTTCACCGCCGTGTCGCGGCGGCGGTACTCTTCGGCAGCCTGCTCACCTTATGGGGTGCGGCATCTGTCACGCAAATGGGTCGTAGCGCCGACGCCGCCGTTCACTCGAAGGGTATGCAGCGCATCCCGATCACCGTCGTCCAGCCGAACGTCGGCCAGCAGGACAAGTGGGAAGGCAGCAAAGCCGACGCCAATTTCGCCAAGCTCGCCCGGCTGACCGCGCCAAAGAACGACACCCCGCGCCTGATCCTGTGGCCCGAGGCGGCGGTGCCCGATTATCTCGAAACGGGTTATCCGGCGCCCTATTACGACCGCTCGCCCGTCGAGGCGCGCTTGCGGTTGATCAAATTGATGAATCCCGACGATCTGATGCTGCTCGGCGCGCTCAAGCTCGAACTCGACAAGTCGGGCGATGTCGTCGGCGCGCGCAATGCGGTGATGACCATCCACGCCGACGGTACGCTTGGCCCGCGGTACGACAAGTCGCACCTCGTCCCCTACGGCGAATATCTGCCAATGCGGCCGGTCCTGTCCGCCATCGGCCTGTCGCGCCTCGCCCCCGGCGATATCGATTTCTGGCCCGGCCCCGGCCCGCACACGCTCGACCTCGGCGCCTTTGGCCGGGCGGGCCTGCAAATCTGCTATGAAATCATCTTTTCGGGACAGGTCGTCGACCGCGCACACCGCCCCGATTTCATCTTCAACCCGTCGAACGACGCCTGGTTCGGCGGCTGGGGTCCGCCGCAGCATCTGGCGCAGGCGCGACTGCGCGCGATCGAGGAAGGATTGCCGGTCGTGCGCGCAACGCCGACGGGGATCAGCGCGGTGATCGACGCCGACGGCCGGATCCTCGAATCGCTCCCGATGCACACCGCCGGCCGGATCGATACGGTGCTGCCGCAGGCGCATGCACCGACGCTCTTCGCCCGCTTCGGCAACATGCTGCCGGTCGGATTTGCGCTGCTGTTGCTCGCGGCCGCCATTGCCTTTCGCCGGCGCGGCCGCTAACAGCGCGCAGACATAAAGCATCCTTTATATTCGATCCAAAAGGTCTCCCATGCGCAACAGCTTCCTCTTCACCTCCGAAAGCGTGTCCGAAGGACATCCCGACAAGGTGGCCGACCAGATCAGCGATTCGATCGTCGACCTGTTCCTGTCGAAGGATCCCGAAGCGCGCATCGCCTGCGAAACGCTGACGACGACCCAGCTTGTTGTGCTGGCCGGCGAAATCCGTTGCAAGGGCGTGTTCGAAAATGGCGAATGGGCGCCGGGCGCGCTCGAAGAAATCGAGGCAACCGTCCGCAAGACCGTTCGCGAGATCGGATATGAGCAGGACGGCTTCCACTGGAAAACCTTCCGGTTTGAAAACAACCTCCATGCGCAGTCGGCGCATATTGCGCAGGGCGTCGACGCAAGCGGCGACAAGGACGAAGGCGCCGGCGATCAGGGCATCATGTTCGGCTATGCGTCGGACGAAACCCCCGATTTCATGCCCGCGACGCTCGACTATAGCCACAAGATCCTCGAACGCATGGCCGCCGACCGCAAGGCCGGTATCGCGCCCTTCCTCGAACCCGATGCGAAGAGCCAGGTCACGCTACGCTATGCCAACGAGCGTCCGGTCGAGGCGACCGCGATCGTCGTGTCGACCCAGCATGCGCCGGGCTATTATTTCCACAACGGCGAAGGCGACGAAGCGAAATATCTCGAACTGCGCAAATATGTGCTCGGCGTGATCGCCGACGTGCTGCCCGCCGAACTGCTGACCGCCAACACCGTCTATCACATCAACCCGACCGGGCGCTTCGAGATCGGCGGCCCCGACGGCGATGCCGGCCTGACCGGGCGCAAGATCATCGTCGACACCTATGGCGGCGCCAGCCCGCACGGCGGCGGCGCGTTCAGCGGCAAGGACCCGACGAAGGTCGACCGGTCGGCGGCCTATGTCACCCGCTACCTCGCCAAGAACATCGTCGCCGCGGGCCTCGCGCGCCGTTGTACGATCCAGCTCAGCTATGCGATCGGAGTCGCCGAACCGCTGTCGATCTATGTCGACCTGCACCGCACCGGCACCGTCGATGAAGGCAAGATCGAGGCGGTGATCCCGCAACTCGTCCGCCTGACCCCCAAGGGCATCCGCACCCACCTGGGCCTCAACAAGCCGATCTACAAACAGACCGCCGCCTACGGCCATTTCGGCCGCACGGCGGAGGGTGACAGCTTCCCGTGGGAACGCACCGACCTCGTCGACAAGCTGAAAGCGGCGCTCGCAAATTGAGCGCGCCGCTGCCGCTCAACGTCAATCTGAGGGCCGAGCGGCCGACCTTCGTCACTCATCTCGAATGCGGGCTGACCGGTGAGCGGATCGAGGCCGGTGTCCTGCACGGCCTCTCGCCCGCCGGCCGCCCGCTGCTCGTCCGCTATGACCTCGCCGGCGTCGGCGCAGCGATCGACAAGGCCGCTATCGCCGCGCGCCCGCGCGACCTGTGGCGCTGGCGCGAACTGCTGCCGGTGCGGCGCTCCGAAAACATCATCAGCCTTGGCGAAGCCGACACGCCGATCATCGCGCTCGACAAGGTCGCCGCTGCGGCAGGCGCAAGCGCCGGCACTTTGCTCGTCAAGGACGAAGGCCGCCTGCCGACCGGATCGTTCAAGGCGCGCGGGCTGGTCATGGCGATCAGCATGGCGAAGGAGCTGGGCGTGACCAGCATCGCGATGCCGACCAATGGCAATGCCGGTGCCGCCGCGGCCGCTTACGCGACGCAGGCGGGGATCGAAGCGATCGTCTTTTGCCCCGACGACACCCCCGAGATCAATGTGCGCGAGATCGCGGCGCAGGGCGCGCGCGTCTACCGCGTCAACGGGCTGATCGATGATTGCGGCAAGCTGGTGCGCGAAGGCGCGGCGGCGAACGGCTGGTTCGACCTCTCGACGCTGAAGGAACCCTATCGGATCGAGGGCAAGAAGACGATGGGGCTGGAGCTCGCCGAACAATTCGGCTGGGCGCTGCCCGACGTGATCTTCTACCCCACCGGCGGCGGCACCGGACTGATCGGCATGTGGAAGGCGTTCGCCGAATTGCAGGCGCTCGGCTGGATCACCGGCAAGCTGCCGCGCATGATCGCGGTGCAGGCCGAGGGCTGCGCGCCGATGGTGCGTGCGTGGGAAGCCGGCGAACGCCACGCGATACGCTGGGAGGATGCGCATACGATCGCCGCGGGCATCCGTGTCCCGCAAGCAGTCGGCGATTTCCTGATCCTCGACGCGGTCCGCGAATCGAACGGCGGCGCGATCGCGGTCAGCGATGTGGCAATCCAGCAAGCCGTCGACGATGCCGCGCGCGGCGACGGCCTGCTCCTCTGCCCGGAGGGCGGCGCAACGCTCGCGGCATGGCGTCAGGCGCGCGCCGAGGGCTGGGTGCGCGATGGCGAGACCGCCCTGCTGTTCAATTGCGCCACCGGCCTCAAATATCCGCTGCCCGATGCATCGCAGACGCTCGACCGCCACGCGCCCATCGACTTCACGCGACTCTGAGCCGCGACTTGCCGCCGCGCGGCCTCGCGGCTAGGGCGCGCGGCATGACTGCTTACAAACCCGGCGATCCGACGACGATCAACCGCCTCTATGGCCGTTCGAAGGGTAAGCCCCTGCGCGCTGGCCAGCAGGATCTGGTCGACACGCTGCTGCCGCAGATCGCGGTGCCCACCGAGGGCGACGTGACCGCCGAAGCGCTGTTCGGTTACGACCGGCCACTGCATTTCGAGATCGGCTTTGGCGGCGGCGAGCATATGGCGGGGCGCGCCGATATGCTGCCCGACCATGGTTTCATCGGCGCCGAACCCTTTCTCAACGGGGTCGCGCAGGCGCTGGTCCATGTCGCCGGAGATCATGGCGAGCGGCTACCGCTGGGCAATGTCCGCATTCATTTCGGCGACGCGCTAGAAGTACTGCGGCGGATTCCCGACGAGGCGCTGAGCTTCGCCTATCTGCTCCATCCCGATCCCTGGCCCAAGGCGCGCCATGCGAAACGGCGGATGATGAACGACGGGCCGCTCGACCTGATCGCGGCGAAGCTGAAGCCCGGCGGCGAATTCCGTTTCGGCACCGACCACCCGATCTATCTTCAACACGCGCTAATGGTGATGCGCCGCCATCGCCATCAGTTCGAGTGGCTGGCGCAGGACGCCCGCGATTTCCAGGTTCGCCCCGGCGGCTGGCCCGAAACGCGGTACGAGGCCAAGGCGCGCACGCTCGGGCATGAGGTGTGGTATTTCCGCTATAGGCGGACAAGCGCGAAGTCCGGCTGACACCCCGACCCGACAGATGTCGGGCATTGATCTTTTTCCTAATGCGAATAATTATTAACTCGTATGACGCCTCCGCTGCGACAAGGGGTAGCACGTCAGACTGCAGTACGAGGGACCGGGAATTTGTCGGCGATTGTTACGCGTGCGGAGCCAGCGGCGCTCACCGATCGGGCGCCGGCGCTCGCGCACCATATTGTCGTGGTCGACGACGATGCCGGGGTGCGAACGCTCCTGACCCGGATTTTGCGCGAATGCGGATATGAAGTCACCGGCGCGCGCGACGGCACGGAATTGAAAGCGATCGTCGGCACGGGCCGCATCGACCTGATCCTGCTCGACATCATGTTGCCCGGCGAAAGCGGCATCGCCCTGTGCCAGATGATCCGCGCGCAGAGCCGGGTGCCGATCATCATGATCAGCGCGCGTGGACAGGAAAGCGACCGGGTCGCCGGGCTCGATGTCGGCGCCGACGACTATATCGCCAAACCGTTCGGACGGTCGGAGGTGCTGGCCCGGGTCCGCGCGGTCTTGCGGCGCATGCGCGACCCGCACGCGCCGCTCGACGCGCCGGTGCCCGAACGGTTCGAATTTGCGTCCTGGCAATATCATGCACGGCGGCGCGAACTGATCGCACCTTCGGGCGCCGAGGTCGATCTGACCGCGGCCGAGCAGGATCTGCTGCTCGCGCTGCTCCGCCATCCGCAACGGATGATCGGCCGCGAAAGACTGCTCGAACTGTCGCGCAGCCGCATCGGTTCGCCAACCGACCGGCCGGGTGAACAACCTGCTCAACCGCGATTTCCGCGGCTATGACGTCGATTTCGGCAGTCCGGTGGGCAGCATCTACACGCCAACCTATATCGATCACTATAACAACAAGGACAAGGCGCGGAGCTATTGGGTGAGCGTCAACGCCCGCTTTTAAGGGCGCCCGCCCCTTCGGCCGGAGGCGGCTATGACGCGATTGCGCCCGTGCGCGCGAAGACAAACAAATGGGGCGGCCTCTTTACGAGGGCCGCCCCAGTTTTGTGGATCCGTCGGGGAGAGGGAGAGGACGGTCCGGAGATTGGTATGTCAGGCTGTCTTAGCGGGCAGCCATCTGGCTGTCGGTTTCGACTTCGGCGACGCCGGCGATCTTCAGCGCGGCGCGGAACTGCTTGGCAGCAGCGCGTTCGTTGCCGGCTTCGCAAAGCTTCTTGCCGGTCGAAACAAAGCGCTTGGCGCTCGACTGCTTGGCGCCTTCGACGCCGCCAGCGGCAACATGGGCCTGTTCGGCCAGACCGGCGCAGCGATAATCACCGCTCGACTGGGCGTAAGCGGGGGTCGCGGTTGCGATCAGGCCGGTGAACGCAAGTGCCGACGCGGCAACAATTGCAAAAGCGGCAGGAAAGCGGCGATAAGAGGAGAGCTGATAGGCCATGGGAGAGGTTCCTTTCGTTTCGTTGTGCAACCTTTTTAGTTGCTGTTGCGCACATAGATAATCCTCTATAATCTGCAAGTGCTTTGAAGCAGGATTTAACAATCCCCCATGGGGTGCTCGACGGGATCGAGGCTTTCCTGCGTGTCGCGGAACGGCGGAGCTTTTCCGCAGCGGCGGTCGATCTGGGCGTCTCGCCCTCGGCGATCAGCCAGACGATCAAGGGGCTCGAAGCGCGCGTCGGCGCGCCCTTGTTCATGCGCACCACGCGCAGCGTCGGGCTGACTCAGGCGGGCGAGATGTTCCTCGAACGCGCCGCGCCCGCCTATGCGGGTCTCGGCGACGCCTATGAAGCCGCGCGCAATCTCGGCAACCGGCCCGCGGGCCGGCTGCGCATCAACCTGATGCGCGGCGCGGTCCAGCCCTTGTTCGAACCGATCATCGCGGGCTTTTGCGAAACCTATCCGGAGATCGAACTGGAAATCTACGCCGAAGACGCTCTGGCCGACCTCAGCGCGGGCGGGTTCGACGCCGGGGTGCGGATGGGCGAATCGCTCGACGCCGATGTGATCGCCGTCCGCCTGACCGGGCCGTTTCGTTTCGTCGCGGTCGCCACCCCCGGTTATCTGGCGAAGCACGGGCGTCCGGAAAGCCCCGACGAACTGCGCAACCATCGCTGTGTGCGCATGCGCATGGGGAGCGGCGCATTGATGCCATGGACCTTCGAGAAGGGAAATCGCGAGATCGAGGTCGGGGTGACCGGGCCAGTGATCGTCAACGACTTCACCGCGATGATGGTCGCCGTGCACGCCGGGGTCGCAATGGGGATGACCGCAGAGCCGGTGGTCAAGGCGCAGGTCGCCTCAGGCCAGCTCGAGCTGGTGCTGGCCGACTTTGCATGTTCGACCTCGGGCCTGTTCCTCTATTATCCCAGTCGCAAGCAAGTGATGCCGAAACTTCGCGCGTTCATCGACTATGTGCGCGACTATCTGCCCGACGACGTCTCCGGCTGACTCTGTCGGAAGCGTGCGATCGAGCGCAGAAACAAATCCCTTTGCCGCCAGCAGAAAAATTGGGCTGGCGCCGACACGGAAATCCCGGCAGCAGGTTCTCTATCAAAAGGGTTGGGATGAATTATGATCGATTTTGCGGCTATCGACTTTACCGCCCTGTTGCCGTTCATCCTGATTGGTTTCGCAGCGCAGCTGGTCGACGGCGCGCTCGGCATGGCGTTCGGAGTCATCTGTAACACGCTGCTTGTCGCCGTTCTCGGCGTCCCGCCTGCGACCGCCTCGGCGCGCATCCATGTGGTGGAGATTTTCACGACCGGCGCGTCGGGACTCAGCCATTTATTTCACCGAAACATTGACTGGCCGCTGTTCTGGCGCCTTTTGATTCCGGGCGTGGTCGGAGGCGTATTGGGCGCCTATGTGCTGTCGTCGCTGCACGCCGATGTCGTAAAGCCCTTCGTGCTCGGCTACCTGGTGCTGATCGGCGTATGGCTGCTCGTTCGCGGCCTGCTCTATCCGCCCAAATTCGACAAGCCTAAGATCGTTGCGCCGCTTGCGGTCGTCGGTGGCTTTCTGGATGCCGCAGGTGGCGGCGGCTGGGGACCGGTGGTCACCTCGAACCTGCTCGTTCAAGGCGGCGAACCGCGCAAGGTCGTCGGCACCGTCAACAGCGTCGAATTCTTCCTTGCCGTCGCCGTCTCGATCGCCTTCATCTGGAATCTGGGTTTCTCGCAAATTCTCGGGCCGACGCTCGGCCTGATCGTCGGCGGGGTCGCGGCGGCGCCGCTGGGCGCAATGATGGCCAAACGCTTCTCGCCCAAAGTGATGTTGGTCATGGTCGGCATCGTGCTGATCGCAACCAGCGCCTTTGGCCTTTACAAGGCGCTGTCCTGAAGGACCGCTTTCGACTTTTAGCCCTCTCCGACGGGCGAGGGCCAATGGCCGTTTCCTGCCCCTAGGCGGACCGAATGCTCAATTCGCGGGCCGGGTCTCGTCGATCTTGTCGACCCATTCGGGATAGAAGCTCGGCTCGCGCGCCGACCAGCCCGGCGCGGTCGCAGCAGCTTCGCTGATCGACTGCAGAAGCAGCCGGCGCTTCTCTGGGTGGAGATGCGGCAGCGATGCCGCAGCGCAGAAAGCGCCGGGTAGCCACGGCCGCACATGTCCGCCAAGCAACCGCTCATAGAGGAAGCGATAGGGCGCAAAGGCGTGCAGCCGATCCTGGCCCAGGTCGAATGCCGATATCGCAATCAGCGGCGCCATGAAATGTTCGAGGGCGTCGAGGCCGCTGTCGTCGGGAATATGGGCACGGACATCAACCAGCCGCTGATAGACACGCGCCTGAACGCGGATCGCGGTTTCCTCGACCATGTCGCGCGACCAGCGCGCGATCGCGTCGTCGCGTTCCAACCCGATATCGAGCGAGCGGCGGATGTACCGCTGCGTCGCCGCCGGGAAGGCCGCAAATTCCTTGATTTCCGATATCGACAGATCACCTGCTGCCGGTCCCGAACGCGTCGCCATGGTCGTGCTCCCGCACGGCGCCCGGGGAGCCATCCCCCCGGAGGCCTGCAATTAGGCAGTCTGCCACCAAAATGGTTAGTGGCAGGTTAACCATTATATTAGCGATCGTTCAGCCAGCTTGTGGGCGTTGCGCGACGCCGCGACCGGGCCTAATCAGCGTGTCTTGAAACGATAAGACACACGAGAGCCATCATGTCGCACACACCGCAGCCGGTCATTTCAGCAACCGGCCTCTTCACCCCCGCCGAACGCATCTCCAACGAAGAACTTGTCGCCAGTTTTAACCAGTATGTTGCGCTGCACAATAGAGAAAATGCCGATGCCATCGCGGCGGGTGATGTCACCGAACTCGCAGAATCGAGCGTCGAATTCATCGAAAAGGCTAGCGGGATCGGGTCGCGCTTCGTCGTCGACAAGGCGGGCATCCTCGACCCTGAACTTATGGCGCCGCGGATCGATGAGCGGGGCAATGACGAACTGTCGATCCTTGCCGAAATCGGGGTCGCCGCCGCAAAGGACGCGCTGACGCGTGCCGGCCGCGATGCCGCGGATGTGGACGCGGTGCTGTGTGCGGCGTCGAATATGCAGCGGCCTTATCCGGCGATGGCAGTCGAAATTCAGGATGCGCTAGGGATCGATGGCTTCGGTTTCGACATGAATGTTGCCTGCTCGTCAGCGACGTTCGGCATCCAGACCGCCGCCGATTATATCCGCGCGGGGCACGCAAAGAGCGTGCTCGTCGTGAACCCCGAAATCTGTTCGGGCCACCTCAACTGGCGCGACCGTGACAGCCATTTTATCTTTGGCGACGTCGCGACCGCGATCCTCGTCGAAGACAAGGCGATTGCACCCGCGGGGCATTGGGACATTCTCGGCACCAAGCTCAAGACCGTTTTCTCGAACAACATCCGCAATAATTTCGGTTTCCTGAACCGCGGCCACGGCGGCATCGACCAATCGGGACCGAAGAGCGACAAGCTGTTCGTCCAAGAGGGCCGCAAGGTGTTCAAGGAGGTCGTGCCGATGGTCGCGAACATGATCGTCGAGCAAATGGACGTGCTGGGGCTGGCAGGCGGCGATATGCGCCGGCTGTGGCTGCATCAGGCAAACACCAACATGAATCGCCTGATCGCGCAGCGCGTGCTGGGGCACGAAGCGAGCGAGGACGAAAGCCCGACGGTACTCGATACCTATGGCAATACATCCAGCGCGGGGTCGATCATCGCCTTTCACCTCCACCATGAGGATATGGTGGCGGGTGAGACCGGGCTGATCTGTTCGTTCGGCGCAGGCTATTCGGCGGGCACGGTGTTCGTTCGCAAGACCTGAACCAAAAACGTTGCGAGCAATTAAATAGGGACTGTCCCTATTTAATTAGGGTACGAAAGTCGTGAACAGGTAGATCGCGAACAGCATCAGGTGGATCACGCCTTGCAGCACCGTGGTCCGCCCGTTCGCCAGCGTCTGCACCGATACGATCAGCGACAGGAACAGCAGCACCGTCGACTTGGCATCGAGCCCGAGGCTGATCGGCATGTCGGTCATGATCGAAAGGATTGCGACCGCCGGAATGGTGAGCCCGATCGTCGCGAGCGCCGATCCGAGCGCGAGGTTCATGCTGGTCTGCAGGCGGTCGGCCTTCGCCGCGCGGACCGCTGCCAGGCCTTCCGGCGCGAGGATCAATGCCGCGATCAGCACGCCGAGAACCGCCGGCGGTGCGCCCCAATCGGAGAGCAGAGCGCCCATGACCGGCGACAGATTCTTGGCGAGCAGAACAACCGCGACCAGACTTGCGAGCAGCAGCGCTCCCGATATAGCGGTACGCTGCCCGCTCGGCGGCGGCGCATGCACGTCGGGCTCTCCGTCGCCGTCGGCGTCGCCATCGGGAAGGAAATAGTCGCGGTGCCGGACCGTCTGAACCAACGCAAAGGTACCATAGAGAATCAATGAAACGACCGCCACGAAGCCAAGCTGCGTCGCCGAATAAAAGGGCCCCGGCACGCTCGACGTGAAATTGGGGAGCACCAGCGTCACGACCGTCAGAACGGTGAGCGTCGCGAGCGCAGCGCCGATTCCGGTACGCTGGAACCGCTGTTCATGATGGCGGATCGCCCCACTGAGCAGGCAGAGGCCCATCAGGAGGTTGAGGATCACCATCACCGCCGCGAACACCGTATCGCGCGCCAGCGTCTGGGCTTTTTCGGGCTCGGCCTGCATCAATGTCAGGATCAGTCCGACTTCGATCACCGTGACCGCAAGCGCGAGGATCAACGTGCCGAACGGTTCGCCCACGCGGTGCGCGATGACCTCGGCGTGGTGCACCGCCGCGATGATCGCACCCATCAGAATGAACGCGACCAGCCAAGCGTTCAGCGGCATCGCGAGGCTCGCTATCGCGGCAAGGAAACCGAGGACGGGGAAGATGTCGTGGGTGCGATCGGCGAGACGGAGTTTAGAAGTCATGGGCTTCTATTGCAGCCCCCTCCCCGCATGACTACCCCGCCGAGGGATTTTTAGTGCGCGCGAACCGGTAATCCGGCCGCGGCGAGCCGCGCATGCGCTTCGGCGACGGTCGCTTCGCCGAAGTGGAAGATGCTCGCGGCGAGCACTGCGCTGGCATGGCCCTCGACCACCCCCGCGACGAGATGGTCGAGATTGCCGACGCCGCCCGAGGCGATCACCGGCACGCTGACCGCATCGGCGATCGCGCGGGTGAGTGCGAGGTCGTAACCGTCCTTGGTTCCGTCACGATCCATGCTGGTGACGAGCAATTCCCCGGCACCTAGGGTTGCGAGACGAACGGCGTGCTCGAGCGCATCGATGCCCGTCGGCTTGCGACCGCCATGGGTGAAGATTTCCCAGCGCGGCGCTTGATCGTTTTTGGCATCGATACGGCGCGCATCGATGCTGCCCACCGCGCACTGGCTGCCGAAACGGTCGGCGATATCGGCGACCAGCTCCGGCCGTGCGACCGCGGCGCTGTTCACCGCGACCTTGTCGGCGCCGGCGAGCAGCAGCGCGCGCGCGTCATCGGCGCTGCGCACCCCGCCACCGACGGTGAGCGGCATGAAACAGACCTCGGCGGTGCGGCTGACCATGTCGAGCAACGTGCCGCGGCCTTGATGGCTGGCGGAAATGTCGAGAAAACAAAGCTCGTCGGCGCCCGCGGCATCATAGGCGCGCGCCGCCTCGACCGGATCGCCCGCATCGCGGAGATCGACGAAATTGACTCCCTTCACGACGCGCCCATCGGCGACGTCGAGGCAGGGGATAACGCGAACGCGGACGGTCACGCCGCGCCCGCTGCGATCGCTTCGGCGAGATCGAGCCGGCCGTCGTAGAGCGCGCGGCCGGTGATCACGCCTTCGATGCCGTTTGCGACATGCGGGCGCAGGGCGTGGATGTCGTCGATGTCGGCGACACCGCCCGACGCTATCACGGGAATGGCAACGGCTTGTGCGAGCGCAACCGTCGCCTCGACGTTGCAGCCCCTGAGCAGTCCGTCACGGCCAACATCGGTAAAGAGCAAAGCCGCAACGCCCGCATCCTCGAACCGGCGCGCAAGATCCTCGACGCGCACGTCGGA
Organism: Sphingopyxis sp. Soil_C_28; assembly: GCF_057657055.1. NCBI lineage: Bacteria > Pseudomonadati > Pseudomonadota > Alphaproteobacteria > Sphingomonadales > Sphingopyxidaceae > Sphingopyxis > Sphingopyxis sp. Soil_C_28. The sequence continues at coordinate 572,501 of NZ_JBDGJE010000002.1, read as the reverse complement.
CACATCCGCCCAACCCTCGGTCGCAACCATGCCATCGCGTGCATCGACCCCAACGACGATCCGGCCGGGCAGGTCGCGCGCCGCGGTCTTTACAAACTCGGGGTCTTTGAGCGCCGCGGTGCCGATAATTACGCGCTCGACGCCGAGCGCGAGCCAGCGATCGACCCCGGCGCGATCGCGGATGCCGCCGCCAACCTGCACCTTGCCCTGAAAGGCGGCGATGATGCTCTCGACCGCATCGCCGTTGATGCTCGCACCCGCAAAGGCGCCATCAAGGTCAACGACATGAAGATGTGACGCTCCGGCCGCCGCGAACAGCCGCGCTTGCGCTGCGGGGTCGTCGCCATAGACGGTCGCGCGCGCCATATCGCCCTCAGCCAGCCGCACCACCTGCCCACCCTTGAGATCGATCGCGGGGAAGATAGTCAGGGTCGCCACTTCAGGAACCTTTCCAGTGTTGCGAGGCCATAGGCCTGGCTTTTTTCGGGGTGATATTGGACGCCGACGACATTGTCCTTCGCGACCGCGGCGACGAAGCTCGCGCCATGGCTGCTCGTGGCAGCGACATCGACCGCGTCGGCAAAATGATAGCTGTGGAGATAATAGGCCTCGCCCGCTGCGATCACCGGATGCGCGAAGGCGGGCACGACATCGTTCCAGCCCATGTGCGGGATGCGCAGGCCCGGTTGCGGATCGAAGGCGCGCACGGTGCCGCCGATCCAGCCAAGCCCCGCGTGCCGCCCATGCTCCTCGCCCGCATCGGCGAGCAACTGCATGCCAACGCAAATGCCGAGGAAGGGCACGCCTTCGCCGCGTACGCGGCGCTCCATCGCTTCGATCAGCCCGTCGATCTCCGAGAGTCCGTTCATGCAGGTGGCAAAGGCCCCGACCCCCGGCAGCACGACCCGATCGGCCTTGGCCACGACATCCGGGTCGGCCGTTACGGCAACATTCTCCGCGCCCGCCGCGACGAGCGCATTATGCACCGAACGAAGATTGCCGGCGCCATAGTCGATCAGGGCAATGGTCACCCGCGACGCAGCATTTTTAAATAGGGACAGTCCCTATTTAATGCGTCGGTCACAGCACGCCCTTCGTGCTGGGGATGGCATCGCCCTTGCGCGGGTCGATTGCGACGCCTTGGCGCAATGCGCGCGCCAGCGCCTTGTACATGCTTTCGGCGATGTGATGGTTATTCTCGCCGTACAGCATCTCGATATGCAGCGTGATCCCGGCGGTCTGCGCGAAGCTGTGGAACCAGTGCGGAAACATCTCGGTGTCCATCTCGCCTAGCCGCGGCTGTGAGAAGGCCGATTTATAGACGCAGTGCGGGCGCCCCGAAATGTCGAGCACGCAGCGCGTCAGCGTTTCGTCCATCGGCGCGTGCGCCTCGCCGTAGCGCGCGATGCCGCGCTTGTCGCCAAGCGCTTTCGCCACGGCTTCTCCCAGTGCGAGCGCCGAATCTTCGACGGTGTGATGTTGATCGATGTGAAGGTCGCCCTTTACCTGCATCGAGATGTCGATCAGCGAATGGCGCGACAATTGCTCGACCATATGGTCGAGAAAACCGATACCGGTGGACACCGAATATTCGCCCGTTCCGTCAAGATTGACGGTAATCGCGATATCCGTTTCCTTGGTCGTGCGCTGGACGGTGGCGGTACGCATGCGGACGCCTTAGAGCCTATTTTTCGCGTTGCAAGGTGACTTTCCCCGGCTGAGACCTCTTGACCGGCGCGCGCCGCCCGTTCATCCCCTCGCCCCATGAGTGACGATGTACGCGACAGCCTGATTCCCTATGACGAAATCGTGCAGGACGCCCTGCGCGCCGTGGTCGGCCGCGTGCTGAGCCAGATCGTGGGTTATGACAGCCTGCCCGGCGAACATCATTTCTATATCACCTTCAAAACGCAGGCGGTCGGGGTCGATATTCCGGCGCATCTGATCGCCAAATTCCCCGACGAAATGACGATTGTCCTGCAGAACCGCTTTTGGGATCTGAAGGTCGAGGACGATCATTTCAGCGTTGGCCTGTCGTTCAACCAGACGCCGTCAATCCTCGTCATTCCCTATGCCGCGATCACCGCTTTCGTCGACCCGTCGGTCGATTTCGGACTCCAGTTCCAGGTCAGCGACGACGACGAAACGCAGCCCGAGCCGCATGACGAAGCCGACAACGACCGTCCCGAAGTTATCAGCGAGGATGGATCGAATGTCGTGACCGTGGATTTCGGCAAGAAGCGATAAGATGGTGGGCCCCAACTGGCCCCCGAGCCGATTCTGGCAATATTGGGCCCTCGCGGGCATGGTCGTGCTCACCGCCGCCTTCTGGTGGAGCGTCGAAGGCTATGCGTTGGCGCAAAGCAACATTCTGCGCGGACAGATTGCGGACGGGCTGCTGCGTTTCAGCGTGCTGATCCTGACGCCCGCGCTTGTTCTTGCCTGGCTCGCGGCCGCATGGCTGCGCCGCCGGGTTGGCGACGGCGGATATTGGCAGATGCTGGGCCTTGTCGCGATGATCTGGGCAGGCTCGGTGCTGGTGACGAGGATGCTGGCGGGATGAGCACGCGAATCGAAAGCGACAGCATCGGCGAGATCAAGGTTGCCGCCGAAGCCTATTGGGGAGCGCAGACCGAGCGCAGCCGGCACAATTTCGCTTTTCCGGCGCACGAGCGCATGCCGCTGCCGATCGTTCGCGCCCTCGCGCGGATCAAGGGCGCCGCCGCGCGGGTCAACCGCGCGCACGGGCTGGATGCCAGGCTCGCAGAAGCGATCGATGCCGCTGCCGAAGCCATAGTCGCCGGCGACTATGACGATCAGTTCCCGCTCGCGATCTGGCAAACGGGCAGCGGCACGCAGTCGAACATGAATGCCAATGAAGTGATCGCAGGCGTTGCCAATGAGAAGCTCGCGGGCACACGCGGCGGCAAATCACCGGTCCACCCCAATGATCATGTCAACATGGGCCAGTCGTCGAACGACAGCTTTCCGACCGCGCTGCACGTCGCAGTCGCGGTCGAGACGACCGCGCGGCTACTGCCGTCGCTGGTCATTCTCACCGATGCGCTCGCCGCCAAGGTCGACGCATGGAGCGATATCGTCAAGATCGGCCGCACCCATTTACAGGACGCGACCCCGCTGACGCTCGGCCAGGAATTTTCGGGCTATGTCGCGCAGCTGATCGCGTGCCGCGCGCGGATCGAGGGCGCGCTGGCGCATAATATCTGCAAGCTCGCGCAGGGCGGGACCGCGGTGGGCACCGGGCTCAACGCCCCCGCCGGGTTCGACGTCGCGATGGCGGTGGAGTTGTCGAGCAGCACCGGCATCGCCTTCGAACCCGCGCGCAATAAGTTCGAAGCACTGGCATCGAACGACGGCCTCGTCTTCTTCTCGGGTGCGTTGAACACGCTCGCGGTCGCACTGACCAAGATCGCGAACGATATCCGCCTTCTCGGATCGGGCCCGCGCGCCGGCCTTGGCGAACTCGACCTGCCTGCGAACGAGCCGGGAAGCTCGATCATGCCGGGCAAGGTCAATCCGACCCAGTGCGAGATGCTGACGATGGTCGCCGCGCAGGTGATCGGAAATCATCAGGCGGTGACAATAGGGGGGCTTCAGGGCCATCTCGAACTCAATGTCTTCAAGCCCTTGATCGGATCGAACGTGCTGCGCTCGATCGAACTGCTGACGATCGGAATGGCCGGCTTCACCGAACATTGCGTCGTCGGCATCGAGCCCAACCGTGCCCGCATCGATGAGTTGATGAATCGCTCGCTGATGCTCGTCACCGCGCTGGCCCCCGAAATCGGCTATGACAAGGCCGCGAAGATCGCGAAGCACGCGCACGAGAGTGGGAGCACATTGAAAGAGGCAGCGCTCGATCTCGGCTATGTCAATTCCGCGACCTTTGACCGGTTGGTCGATCCGCGCACGATGCTGGGGTCGGAACCCTAGGCCCCCTCGGCGAATTGATAGGGGAGAAGGAGATTTGGGCATGATTGGCAGGATCGTTGGTGGCGTCCTTGGCAGCGCGATTGGGAAACAAAAAGGCAATCACCCGGTTGCAGGCGCGGTCATCGGCGCCGGCGCCCTGTTCGCAGCGCGGCGCCTGTTCCCGCAGCGCTATGCCGCAATCGCGGCTTGGGCCGCAGCTGGTTATCTGACCAAGAAATGGGCCGAACGCGCCGAAGCGCGTAAGGCAGCCGAAGAAGCGCATGCGCTCGATCCGCAGCTTGTGAATGCGGGTGTTGTCGATACCTACGCCGGAACGGCGGCCGTGCCGACAGACGGACAAGCCATGGGCGACGCTTTACCTCCGGCCATCCCGGTCGACACGAGCGGGCGCAGCAGCGCGATTCATTAAGCGCCGGCTTGCCACTCCTTGATCGCCTCGACGGGTGAGACCAGCATCAGGACATTGAGCGTCAGATTATCGCGGATCGTCCATAGGGTGAACAGTTCGAACGCGATGGCGATGGTGACCGTCGCCCACCAGCGCATCCGGCTCGCCGCGAGGAAGCCGAGGATCATGAAGAGCACGTCGCTCACCGAGTTGAGGATCGAATCGCCGCTGTAACCGAACGCCATCGTCACCTCGCGATAGCGATCGATGATGATCGGCGAATTTTCTAGGATTTCCCACGCCGCCTCGATCCCGATCGCCAAGGCCAGTGCGACCCACAAGGGTTGGCGCGGCAAGAGCCAACGCCCGAGGCCGTAGAAGATGAAGCCATGAATGATATGGCTGAAACTGTACCAGTCCGAAATCTGCTGGCTGTTCTGGTTCGATTGCACCGTGCCATGCCACAGGCTGATCGTACCGCACGGGCAGATCGGCGGGCGGCCCATCGCGAACAGGATGGCGGCGAAAACCGCGACCATCACCGCCGCGACCCACCAACCCTTGCGTGAAATTCCCATCATGTGCCGCCCCCTTGGCGCTTGACCGATGGCGCCCATTTGGCGAATAGCGCCCATGGCTGAAAGCGTCCACCTGAACCGCCGCGGCGTGTTGTTCGTCCTCTCCTCGCCCTCGGGCGCAGGCAAGACCACCATTTCGAAGATGATGCTCGCGGGTGACGGCGATATCGCGCTGTCGATCTCGGCAACGACGCGCCCGCCGCGTCCGGGCGAGGAAGACGGCAAGGATTATCATTTCGTCGACACCGAAACGTTCAAGCGGATGGCGGCCGACGGCGAATTTCTCGAATGGGCGCATGTATTCGGCCACCGTTACGGCACCCCGCGCGCGCGGGTCGACGAACTTCTCGACGCCGGCAAGGATGTGCTGTTCGACATCGACTGGCAGGGCGCGCAGCAACTGTATCAGGAGGCCGGCCCCGACGTCGTGCGCGTCTTCGTCCTGCCGCCGACGATGGAAGAACTCGAACGGCGCCTGCGCGCGCGCAACACCGACAGCGATGAGGTGATCGCGGCCCGCATGGCGCGCGCCGCGAACGAAATCAGCCACTGGGACGGCTATGATTATGTGCTGATCAACGACAATGTCGAAGAATGTTTCGACGAAGTCGTCGCGATCCTTCGCGCCGAACGGCTGAAACGCCGGCGGCAGATCGGCCTGATCGGCTTTGCCCGCGACCTGATCCGCTCGGTCCCGGACGCCGATAACTCGCTCTAACAATTAAATAGGGACTGTCCCTATTTATTGGCGGGTGTCACCAGATTGGCATTCAGCTCCGCGACCATCTGGGCGCGGAGCGGTTTGGCCTGCCCCTCGGTGCGGCACACGACAACGGTGTCGCAGGTCGCAATCGGACGGCCGTTCTGGAACATTGCCTGGACGATCATCCAGCTCGAGGTGCCGAGCCGGCCGATGCCCGTGGCGATCCTGACTGGATCGGGGAAATTGCCCTCGGCGAGATAGTTGATCTCGACCGCGGCGACCATCGTGCGTTCGTTGGAGGGGCGTTCGTCGAGCGGGCGTACCTGACGGTTCAACAACACCCGGCCGCTTTCGAACAAAGCGGCAAAGGCCACATTGTTGAGGTGGCCGTTAATATCCATGTCCTGAAAACGCGTCTGCAATTCGATGCAGACGGGGTAGCTGGCGGCATCGAGCCGCCAGCTTTCCGGTTTGGGCATATCAGCGCGGCGCCATACGGATGCCGCCGTCGAGGCGGACGTCCTCGCCGTTGAAATAGCCATTCTCGATCATGCACATCGCGAGATTGGCGTATTCTGCGGGTACGCCGAGGCGCTTCGGGTTGAGCACCGACGCGCCCAAAGCATCGCGCACCGGCTGCGGCGCGCCCGCGAGCAACGGGGTGTCGAAGATGCCTGGCAGGATCGTGTTGACGCGGATATTCTCGTTGCCGAGATCGCGCGCGATCGGGAGGGTCATGCCGACGACGCCGCCCTTTGACGCCGAATAGGCCGCCTGCCCGATCTGGCCGTCCTCGGCCGCAACCGATGCGGTGTTGACGATCGCGCCGCGCTCGCCGTCTTCCATCGGGTCGAGCGTCATCATGCCCGCCGCCGACTTGGCGATGCAGCGGAAAGTGCCGACGAGATTGATCTGGATCAGCCAGTTGAAGGCATCGAGCGGGAAATGCTTGATGCTGCCGTCTTCCTTCGAGCGGCTCGCGGTCTTGATCGCATTGCCGGTGCCCGCGCAATTAACGAGGATGCGTTCCTGACCATGCGCTTCGCGCGCTTTGGCGAAACCGGCGTCGACGCTGGCATCGTCGGTGACATTCACTTCGCAGAAAACGCCGCCGAGTTCAGCCGCGAGCGCGGTGCCCTTTTCTTCCTGCAGGTCGAAAATTGCGACCTTCACACCCTTGGCTGCGAGCGCGCGCGCGGTGGCGGCACCGAGGCCCGAGGCGCCGCCGGTGACGACGGCGGATACGGTGGAATCGAGTTTCATATTGGTCTCCTTGAAGCCCTCCCCTGGAGGGGAGGGTTTGGGTGGGGCATGTTAAGGGGGCCGATAGCCGACAGGCCGTCCCCCTGACCCCTCCCGCAAACGGGAGGGGAGATTTTGTCAAAGCCGTTCGATGATCGTGACGTTGGCCTGACCGCCGCCTTCGCACATCGTCTGCAGGCCATATTTGCCGCCGGTCGCGTCGAGCACGCCGAGCAAGGTGGCCATGAGCTTGGTGCCCGAGGCGCCGAGCGGGTGGCCGAGCGCGATCGCGCCGCCGTGCTGGTTAAGCCGGCCATGGTCAGCGCCCAGATATTGCAGCCACGCCAGCGGCACAGGCGCGAACGCCTCGTTGACCTCATAGGCATCGATATCGCCGATCTTCATGCCCGCTTTCTTGAGCGCGCGCTCGGTCGCAAACAGCGGCTCTTCGAGCATGATGATCGGGTCGCCCGCGGTCACCGAAATATGGTGGATGCGCGCGCGCGGGGTCAGATTATGGTCCTTGAGCGCCTGTTCGGACACGACAAGCGCGGCCGAAGCGCCGTCGCAGATCTGCGAGCTGGTCGCTGCGGTGATCGAGCCGCCTTCCTGCAGAATCTTGACCCCGGCAATGCCTTCGAGCGTTGCATCGAAGCGGATGCCCTCGTCGATAAGATGCGTCTGCCGGCCGTCGGGCGTGTCGATCTCGAGCCCGACGATCTCGCGCTTGAAATGGCCGGCCTCGGTCGCGGCCTTGCCGCGGCGATGGCTTTCGAGCGCATAGGCGTCGAGATCGTCCTTGGTCAGGCCGTATTTTTTGACGATCATTTCCGCGCCCATGAACTGGCTGAACATGATGCCGGGATATTTTTCCTCGAGCCGCTCGGACTTATAATGGCCGAGCCCTTCCTTCATGAACAGGGTCGCAACGCTGCCCATCGGCACGCGCGTCATGCTTTCGATGCCACTCGCAAGCACGATGTCCTGCGTTCCCGACATCACCGCCTGCGCGGCGAACTGGATCGCCTGCTGCGACGATCCGCACTGGCGGTCGATCGTCACCGCGGGGATCGAGTCGGGCAGTTTCGAGGCGAGCACCGCATTGCGGCCGACGTCCATCGTCTGTTGTCCGCCCTGCGACACGCAGCCGGTGATGACGTCGTCGATCGCCTTGGTATCGAAGTCGTTGCGATCGGCGATCGCGTCGAACACCGCGGCGCCAAGGTCGACGGGGTGCACGCCAGCGAGCCGGCCGCCGCGCTTGCCGCCCGCTGTGCGGACGGCGTCGACGATATAAGCAGTAGCCATGGGAGAATTCCTTTCCTGCGATTTCAAACGATCAAAGCTTGCGCCCGATCAATTCCTTCATGATTTCATTCGTGCCGCCAAAGATGCGGGTGACGCGCGCGGCGCGCCAGGCGCGGGCGATCGGATATTCGTTCATATAGCCCGCGCCGCCGTGAAGCTGGAGGCATTTGTCCATCACTTCCCACTGAAGTTCGGTGTGCCAGAGCTTCGCTCCGGCGCCTTCCTCGGGGGTCAGTTCTTTCTTCAGATGACGCGCCAGCGCCCAGTCGAGATGCGCCCAGCCGACCTGGAGCTTGGTCTTGAGGTCGGCGAGCACGAAGCGCGTATTCTGGAAATCGAGGATCGGCTTGCCGAACGCCTTGCGGTCGCGGGTGAATTCGACGGTGTCGTCGAACGCGCGCTGCGCCGATGCCTGCGCCGACACTGCGATCGAGAGGCGTTCCTGCGGCAGCTCGCTCATCAGATAGATGAAGCCCTTGCCCTCTTCGCCAAGGCAGTTGGTGATCGGCACGCGGACGTCGTTGAAGAACATCTCCGACGTGTCGGCCTCGTCCTGCCCGATCTTGTCGAGATTGCGACCGCGCTCATAGCCTTCGCGGTCAGCCTCAACGAGGACGATCGACACGCCCTTCCACGCCGGCTGGACCTCGGTGTCGGTCTTGACGCAGACGAGGATCAGGTCGGCGTTCTGACCGTTGGTGATGTAGGTTTTCGACCCGTTGATGACATAGTGATTGCCATCCTTCTTCGCGGTCGTGCGCATACCCTGAAGGTCGCTGCCGGTGCCGGGTTCGGTCATCGCGATCGCCGTGATCACCTCGCCCGCGACCATCTTGGGCAGCCAGTGCTTCTTCTGCTCTTCGCTGCCATATTTGACGATATAGCTGGTGACGATGTCCGACTGGAGCGAAAAGCCGGTCGTCGCGCGGCCATAATAGGCGCTCTCTTCATCAACGATCGCGTTATAACCGAAATCGAGGCCGAGCCCGCCATATTCCTCGGGAACCGTCGGGCACAGCATGCCAAGCTCGCCCGCCTTCGGCCAGATATCCTTGGGCACGATGCCGTCCTCGGCCCATTGCGCGGCGTTCGGCGCGATTTCCTTTTCGAGGAACTGGCGGACCGTGGCGCGGAAGGCCTCATGGTCTTCGGAATAAGCGGAGCGCGACAGATTATCGAGCGACATGGTCTTTCCTTTCCCGGTGCGCCGGCCGGGCGCGGATGTTTGCGAAGGTGCCACGCAGCGCGCGGCCCTTGGCGCCTACCTGACCTTACGTTTACGTGCACGTCAAGTAGAAATGCCGCTACGGCGGCGAAGGTGGGGCAAACCTGCGCCGGGGAGCGTCACGACGAATAGGTTTGCAGCCGCTGGGCAGCGCGCACGCCCCGCGCTAAGACCTTTCCATGGTCCAACTGCTCCTCGACGCCCGCGCGCTGCTCGGCGAATCGCCCTTCTGGCACGCTGCCGAAGCCCGCCTCTATTGGGTCGACATCGAGGGCCGGAAAATCCATCGCACCGATCCCGCCACCGGCGCCGACGAGGTGATGGAAGTTGCCGAGCAGGTCGGTTGTATCGCACCGCGCGCGGGTGGCGGACTCGTCGCGGCGCTCGAAAATGGCTGTGCGCTGATCGACGGCTGGGGCGCCGCGCCGCGCGCCTTCGGTCCTGCGGTTCTGGCCGACAAGCCCGAGCAGCGCTTCAACGACGGCCGTGTCGATACGGCGGGGCGCCTGTGGGTCGGCAGCCTGACAAGCGACAAGGCAAATCCGACCGCGACGCTCTACCGGCTCGATCGAGATGGGTCGCTGAGCGAAGTTTTCGGTGGGATCACCACCAGCAACGGTGCGGCGTTCAGCCCCGACGGGCGGACCTTTTACCACGCCGACACGCCCACCCACGCAATCCGCGCCTTTGACGTCGATCTGGCCGCCGGCACGCTCGCCAACGGCCGCATCTTTCACCAGTTCGCGTTCGGCAACGGCCGCCCCGACGGCGCCGCAGTCGATGCCGAGGGATGTTACTGGTCGGCGCTGTGGGACGGCTGGCGCGTCGTGCGCCTGTCGCCCGCGGGCGAACTGCTCCAGACCGTCGAACTGCCCGTCCAGCGCCCGACGATGATCGCCTTTGGCGGCGCTGACCTCCAGACCGCCTTCGTCACCAGCGCGGGCAAGAATTTGACCGACGAGGAGCGTGAGGCGCAACCGCACGCGGGCGGAGTTTTCACTTTCCGTGTCGATACGCCCGGATTGCCGCAGCCGGTATTCGAAGGCTGAGTGCAATCCTCCCTGTCGCGCAGCGATGGGGAGGTGGCAGCGCGCAGCACTGACGGAGGGGCTATGACGCGACGTTGCGGCCCCTCCACCACCGCTTCGCGGCGGTCCCGGTCCCCACGGCTGCGCCGCAGGGAGGATTGATTGCCCCCGCCCACGCTTGCACCCCGCTGTCATATAAGGTTAAGACGGGCCAGACATGGTTTCGTTCGAAACCTTATTCCCCGGGAGATTTACCGATGTCGCGCACCGCGCACCCTTTTGCCCGCCGTTTGTCGATCCTGCTTGCATCCACTGCCATGACTGTGGGTTATAGCCAGATGACCGCAACCGCCGCCGAACCGACCGCCGCCGCCACACCGGCAACGACCGCCCCCGCGGGCGAAAACCCGATGCTCGCGCCCTGGACCGGCCCGTTCGAAGGGGTGCCGCCGTGGGACAAGATGGACCCCGAGCTGTTCCCCGACGCCTTTGCCAAGGCGATGGCCGAGACCAGGGCGCAGGTGCAGGCGGTGATCGACAATCCCGAAGCGCCAACCTTTGAAAACACGCATGTCCCGATGATGCTGGCGGGCGACACCGCCGACCGGCTGTTCGCGCTGTGGGGCGTGCAGTCGTCGAACAAGTCGAACGACCGCGTCGAGGCGATCGACGCCGAGTGGAGCCCCAAAATCTCCACCTTCTATACCGAGCTGTTCCTCGAGCCGAAGCTCTTCGCGCGCTACAAGGCGGTGTACGACAAGCGGAACAACAGCGGTCTCAACGCGCAGCAGATCCGCATCGTCGAGCGCAGCTATGACGAGATGGTGCGCGATGGTGCCAACCTGTCGCCCGAAAACAAGGCGAAGCTGGTCGCGATGAACGCCAAGCTTGAAGGCCTGTTCTCGAGCTTCTCGTCGAAGCTGCTCGGCGACGAAAAGCTCTATACCTTCGTCACCGACAAGGCCGAACTTGCGGGCCTCGAACCCAGCTTTGTCGCTTCGCTCGCCTCGGCCGCCGAAGCGAATGGCAAGCCCGGCCAATGGGCGATCAAGAACACCCGCTCTTCGGCGCAGCCGGTGTTGCAGAACGCCACCAACCGCGCCCTTCGCGAAAAGGTCTGGAAGGCGTTCGTCAGCCGCGGCGACAATGGCAATGTCAACGACACGAACCAGACGATCGCCGAAATCCTGAAGCTGCGGCAGCAGCGCGCCGAACTGCTCGGCTTTGCGACGCACGCCAATTATCGCATGGCCGACACGATGGCCAAGACCCCCGGGAATGCGATGGGCCTGATGATGAAGGTCTGGCCCGCCGCCGTCGCGCGCGTGAAGGAAGAGGTCGCCGACATGCAGGCGATCGCCGACGCCGACGCCAAGGCGGGCAAGGGTCCGAAGCTGACGATCGAGCCGTGGGACTATCGTTTCTATTCGGAAAAGGTCCGCAAGGCGAAATACGACCTCGATGAAAGCGAAGTGAAGCCGTACCTTCAGCTCGACAAGCTGACGCAGGCGATGTTCTGGTCGGCGGGGCAGCTCTATGACCTCGGCTTCCGCGAAAACACCGGCACCGTCCCGGTTTTCGACCCCAAGGTCAAAACCTTCGAGGTTTATAACCTCAAGACGAACGAGAATGTCGGATTGATCTATCTCGACAATTTCGCGCGCGACGGGAAGCGGTCGGGCGCGTGGATGACGACCTATCGCAGCCAGCAGACGCTGGGCGGCGAACGCAATGTCCTCGCGTCGAACAACAACAACTTCACCGAAGGTGCGAAGGGCGAGCCGACGCTGATCAGCCTCGACGATGCGACGACCTTGTTCCACGAATTCGGCCACGGCATCCATTACCTGCTGCAGCACATCAACTATCCCGCGCTCGCCGGGGTGCCGCGCGATTTCGTCGAGTTCCCGAGCCAGGTGAACGAGAATTGGCTGATGACCCCCGAAGTGCTGTCGAAATATGCGACGCACTACAAGACGGGCGAACCGATGCCGCAGGCGCTGGTCGACAAGATCCTCGCGTCGAACAAGTTCAATCAGGGCTTCGAAACGGTCGAGTATCTTTCGAGCGCGATCGTCGACATGAAGATCCACGATCGCAAGGTCCCGGTGACCGACGTCGACAAGTTCGAGCGCGAAACGCTGGCCGAAATGGGCATGCCGAAGGAAATCGTCATGCGCCACCGCCTGCCGCAGTTCGGCCATCTGTTCAGCAGCGACGCCTATTCGGCGGGCTATTACAGCTATCTGTGGTCCGAAACGATGGACGCCGACACCTGGGCGGCGTTCACCGAAGCCGGCGGCCCGTGGGACAGAACCGTCGCCGACAAGTTCCGCACAATCCTGTTGATGACCGGCAACGAAACCGACCGCGCCGAGGCCTATCGCGCCTTCCGCGGGCGTGACCCCGATGTGAAGGCGCTGCTGAAAAAACGCGGTTTTCCGACCGAATAGGATTATTGAGACCGGGGAGGCAAAGGGGGCGATTTCGCCCCCTTTGTTTGTGCCATCGGCCCTCCGGTGATCGTCACCTTACGACCGATTGTGGAGTTCAATCCTCCCTGTGGCGAAGCCATGGGGAGGTGGCAGCGCGAAGCGCTGACGGAGGGGCGATGGAGCCGACGTTGCCGCCCCTCCACCATCCGCTTCGCGGACGGTCCCCCTCCCCATCGCTGCGCGACAGGGAGGATGAAAAGGTCCGCTTCCCACCCCGTTTCGGTCGCTCCGCTCCAATCTCGTTATTATGACCGGAAACGACCGATTGCGGACGTTCGTTTCCGCGTGCATATGAAGATCATGTCGGTGCACGATCCAAGAGCAGAAGGCCGCCTAGCGCGATCAAGGTTTTCTGCAGCGTTTATGTCGGATACGAAGTGGCGAAAGCTATTTGCAACTGTAGCGCGAGCACGGCCCGAGATAGACAAAATGGTCGTCAAGTTTGTTGACGTAGCTCCCCGCCAGATGAACTTTCCGCCAGACCTTCGTTGTCCTTGGCCATATATGGACACGATAGAATTTGGCCCCACGGAACTTAGAGCAATCGAATGGCTGGAATTACCGGCAGACCTTAGAGGCATCCTTGAAGAAGTCGGCAAGTTTCCCGTTGGAATATCAGAGGGTCGCACCCGCATCACTGGCTACGCTTCTCCAATCCGCTGACGTCCGCTTTCCACCCCAAAGCAGACCCAGCGCCTATCCATCCGAATCCGGTTGACCGTCGCCAAATTCGATATAAATATGATATCATCTTTATATCGAATGATTCGGAGGGCAAAATGGTCGAGGGAACAACACCGGCGCTGAACCGCAGCCGCGAAACGCGGGCGATGACGCAAAGCGGTTATCTGATGCTGCTGATCTGGGTGGTACTGCTGGGCATCGCCGCGTGGGCGGGGATCAGCAATGCCGCAGCCGAATTTCAGGTCGCGTGGAAATGGGCGATCGTCGCCGCGTCTGCAGTGATCGGCACGATCATCCTCTGCGGCTTTTACCTGATCAACCCCAATGAAGCGGCGGCAATCCAGCTGTTCGGCGCGTATAGGGGCACCGATCGCGAGGAAGGGCTGCGCTGGGTGCTGCCCTGGCTGACGCGCAAGAAGATCGCGGTGCGCGCGAACAATGTGATTTCGGACAAGATCAAGGTCAACGACCTGCGCGGCAACCCGATCGAGATGGCGGCGCAGGTGGTGTGGCGCGTCACCGACACCGCGCAGGCTTTGTTCGACGTCGACGATTACAAGGAATTCGTGATGGCGCAGATCGAGGCGGCGGTGCGCTCGATCGGATCGCGCTATCCCTATGACGATATCGAGCATCAGGAAGTCACGCTGCGCGGCAATCATGACGAGGTCGGGGTCGAGTTGCGCAAGGCGCTGATCGAGCGGTTGAGCGTCGCGGGGATCACCGTCGACGAATGCGGGCTGACCCATCTGGCCTATGCGCAGGAAATCGCGGGTGCGATGCTGCGCCGCCAGCAGGCCGAGGCGGTGATTTCGGCGCGCAAGAAGCTGGTCGAGGGCGCGGTGACGATGGTCGAAATGGCACTGAACCTGCTGTCCGAAAAGGGCGTCGTCGAGCTCGACGACGAACGCAAGGCGGCGATGGTGTCGAACCTGATGGTCGTGCTGTGCGGCGAACGCGACACGCAGCCGGTGGTGAACGCCGGTTCGCTTTACTGAGTTCGCCCGGTGACTGCGTCGTCCAAAAAGGCCTTTGCCCTCCGTCTCGATCCCGCGCTGTATGCGGCGATCGAGCGGTTGGCGGCGGCCGAACTGCGCAGTGCCAATGCCGAAATCGAGATATTGCTGCGCGAGGCGCTGGGCCGGCGCGGGATGAGCGTCAAGCAGTCGGAAGCCCCCAGGCGCGGCCGGCCGCCAAAAGAGGAGAGCTGATATGCTGCACCTGTTCATGCGCAAGGGCCCGTGGTTTCGCGCCAAAAGCCGGGGATATGGCACCGGCCTGCCCATCGTTTGGGAAGGCTGGTTCTTCCTCGCGCTCCATGTCGCGATGATTGCCGGGCTGGCGGTGGCGTTGCAGGGCCGGCCGGTATTGATGACGATCGCGGTCGTGCTGGCGGGGCTCGCGCCGATGCCGATCTATCGCGCCAAGACCGACGGCGGATGGCGCTGGCGATAGGCGCCATGCGACATTATTTGAGGATAGCGGTCGATAGCGCCGCCGCCCCGCTTGCCCCCGACTCGCTTGATGGTTAAGGCCGGTGGTCATGACCGGCTCCACCACCCCCGTCCGTATTGCCCCTTCGATCCTCAGCGCCGATTTCGCGCGGCTGGGCGAAGAGGTGCGCGCGATCGAGACGGCGGGCGCCGACTGGGTCCATATCGACGTCATGGACGGCCATTATGTGCCCAATTTGACGATCGGCCCGGCCGTGGTGAAAGCGCTCCGCCCGCATTCGACTTTGCCCTTCGACGTCCATCTGATGATCAGCCCGGTCGACCATTTCCTCGACGCCTTTGCCGAAGCGGGCGCCGACATCATCACCGTCCATCCCGAAGCCGGGCCGCACATCCACCGCACCGTCCAGCACATCAAGTCGCTGGGCAAGCAGGCGGGTGTGTCGCTCAACCCCGCGACGCCGGCAAAGATGCTCGATTATCTGATCGACGACATCGACCTCGTGCTGATCATGAGCGTCAATCCGGGGTTCGGCGGGCAGAGCTTTATTTCGAGCCAGCTGCGCAAGATCGAGGCGGTGCGCAAGATGATCGACAAGACCGGCCGCGATATCAGGCTGGAGGTCGATGGCGGGATCGATGCGGGCACCGCCCCGCTGGCGATCGCCGCGGGCGCCGACGTGCTCGTGGCGGGGACCGCCACCTTCAAGGGCGGTCCGGACGCCTATGCCGACAATATCCGGCGGCTGCGCGGCGCCTGATCGATGGAGGGGAGACCGTTGACCGCTGCCCCTGCCGATCCACCGCTCGACCTCGGTGACGAAGCGCCGCCGCTCGACGACACGATCGAGCCCGGCAAACGGCTGATCCGCCTTCCCGCCGACAAGGGGCTGTCGCTCGGCGACCGCGTTGCCAATGCGATCACGCGCCTGACCTGGCGCACCCCGCTCCACGCGCTCCGCCTGAAGGGGCGTTTTCCGCTCAAGCTGCTCGGGGTGCCGGTGGACCCGGTTCCGGGCGACGCGCGCGCAGGAACGGCGATCCGCGCGGGCCATTTCCTGCATCGCGGGCTCAAACTGCCGCTCGGCGAGCTTAATTTCGCGACGCTGGACGTCGCGCCGACCTTTGCCGATTATCTCCACAGCTTTGCCTGGCTGCGCGATCTGGCCGCGACCGGTTCGCGCGCCGACGGCGCCCCGATTGCCGAGGCGGTCGTGCGCCACTGGCTCGGCACGCATGGCGAGGCCGTCGGCGAACCCGCGTGGAAGGCCGACAATACGGCCTGGCGCATCCTGTTCTGGGCGAGCCACGCGCCGCTGATCCTGTCGTCGAGCGACCTTGTCTATCGTTCGGCGGTGCTCAACCATCTCGCGCGCGCGGCGCGTCACCTCGACCGCGTTGCCGACAAGACACGCCCCGGGACCGGCCAGATGGTCGCATGGGTGGGCATCGTCGCGGCCTCGTTGCTGATGCCCGGCGGCGAACCGCGGCAGGTGTTCGGCGAGGCGGGCCTGCGCAAGGTGTTAGAGACCAGCTTCTACGCCGACGGCGGTAATATCTCGCGTTCGCCGCAAGCGCAGCTCGACGCGGTCATGGCGCTGTCGATGCTCGTGAAAATCTATGACATGCGCCGCATGGAGGTGCCGCCTTTCATTCAGGAAGTGCTCGCGCGCGCGGTCCCCGCGCTGCTCGGCCTCGTCCACAGCGACGGCGGCATGGGCAGCTGGCAGGGCAGCGGCGCCACCTCGGCAGCCTATGTGCAGGCGATCGTCGATGCCAGCGGCGTGCGCACGCGGCCGCTGAAGCAGGCGCGCGACTGGGGGTATCAGCGGCTGGTCGCGAACAAGGTCGTGCTGCTCGCCGACGCGGCGCCGCCGCCGATCGCGCGCGTGACCGAGGCGGGCTGCGCCTCGACGCTCGCCTTCGAGCTTAGCGATGGTGCCGAACGCATCGTCGTCAATTGCGGCGGCGCGGCGCTGACCGGCGCGACCATTCCTGCCGACCTGGCCCGCGGTCTGCGTACCACTGCGGCGCATTCGACGCTGACCTTGGGCGACAGCAATTCGACCGCGATCCTTTCGAACGGCTCGCTCGGCAAGGGCGTGACCGAGGTCGAGCTCGACCGGCGCGAGACGCCGCAGGGCAGCCGGCTGGAGATGAGCCATGACGGCTATGCGCGGCGCCACGGGCTGATCCACCGCCGCCTGCTGATCCTGTCGCCGAACGGGCGCGAGCTCCGCGGCGAGGATCTGCTGCTCCCCGCCCCGCGCACACGCCGCAAGGGCGACAAGGGGTTCACGCTGCGCTTTCACCTTGGCGCGCATATCTCGGCGAGCCTGACGGCCGACAAATTGGGGGCGCTGCTGCGTATCAACGGCGGTCCGCTTTGGCAGTTCCGCACATCCGAAGGCGGGCTCGACATCGAGCCGAGCCTGTGGGTCGATGGTGAAGGCCGTCCGCACCCGACCGAGCAGCTCGTCGTCACCGGCATCGCGCCCGCGGGCGGCGCCAGCATCGGCTGGATCTTCAAACATATCGGCTGACGGCGACGGGCAAGGGACTGCCCGCCGCCGCAAGCCAGCGCGTCAGAAGGCGTAACGCGCCATCAGCTGGAAGACGGGGCCCGCCTTTTCGCTTTCGAGTTCATATTCGTCGAAACGGCGCCCGTCGGCCGGAGTGCCATCCTCCTCGAGGCCAAGCTGCGCGTTGCGCGTGGTAAACTTGTTGAACGCTTCGCGCTTCGCGCCGTTGAGCAGGTTCGATCCCACCGCGCGGATCGTGAAGCTCTTGCCGAACCGCTTTTCGACGAAGACTTCGAGGTCGGCGCCATAGGCGGTGAAGACTTCCTCGCCGACAGTGCGGTCGAACGCGCCGCCCTGTTTGCGATAGGTCGCACCGAACGCTGCGCCGACCGACGGAATGTCCTGGATCACGCCGAAGTTGTAGACATATTTGCTCTGGCCGTTGAAGCGGCGTTCGCCGAACTCGTCGATAATCTTGCTGTCGAGCCACGATATGTTGCCGAAAACGCCGGTGTCGGGCAGCCCGACAAAACCGAGGTCGGTCGAGAGGTCAAATTCGACGCCCCACACCTTGCCATCGCCGATATTCTGCGGCTGGTAGACGAAGGTCCCCGCGCCTTCCGACCCTTCGACGCCGGTGTTGGTGAGTTCGATCAGGTCGTTCACCTTGCGATAGAAGACGTTGACGCCGGCAATGCCAGACCGGCCGAGCTTTTGTTCATAACCCAGATCGAAGCCCCAGGCCGTTTCGGGATCGAGCAGCGGGTTGCCGAGCAAATCATTGTCGCCAAGTTCGGCATCGAGCTGCGCCGGCGACAGGAAATTGAATTCGGGACGGCGGCTGGTCCGGGCGGCGGAGGCAGTGATACGGCCGCGCGCGCCGACGTCGATCTTCACCGAAGCCGAGGGGAGCAATTTTTCGTAATCATTGTCGATGCGCGTTGCGGGCGGGGTCAGATCGTCGATCGTCAGGTCGGTCGTTTCGTAACGCACGCCCGCTTCCCACTTCACGCCGGGCATGTCGCCCTCGGCCAGCACAAAGCCGTCGAGACGCTTTTCCTCGATGGTGTTGATACCGCCCACCGCGGGAACGAACGCGCCGAAGGGGCGCATGAACTCGGTGGGATTGCGCGCGAACTGGTCATAGCCCTGGCGATTGGCAGCGGTCAGATTGTAGCGGTCGCGTGGCGCCTCGGTGATCGAGGTCGAACGGTCCTTGTCCTGCCACAGGCCGCCGAAAAGCAGCTTTGTATTTTCGCCGAGCGGGAATTCATGTTCCAGCCGTACCGAAAACTCCTTGTCGGTGATGCCGGTGCGCGTCTGGTCGCCGGTGAAGCGCGGCAGCGCGCGGTCGAATTCGACCTCATATTCGGTTTCGAACTGCTTTTCGTCGAAATAGGCGTAGCCGATTTTCAGGCTGGTTTCGCCCAGCGACCAACGATGCGCGAGCTTGCCGTTGACGCTGTAATTGTCCTGATTGATCTTGGCGACATTGGCATTGTCGACGGTCAGATTGCCCGGCGGCGTTGCGCGGATCGGGCCGTTGATGTTGGTCGGGTGATTATATTCGAAGCTGCGCTCGGTTTCGGTACGGTCAGTGTGAACGTAGAAACCGTTGACCGAGAAATCGGTCGTATCGCCCTTGATGTCATAGGTCGCGTTGAACGAATAATCCTTGCCGTCGCGGGTGTCGGTCTGGTCTTCGCGATTTTCGAAAACGTCGGGATCCGTGGCATAATTCGGATCGTTTTCGGGCGAATCATTGTAACGCAGCGAATATTTCTTCTTCGGATTGTGGCGGCCCTGAAAATTGCCCCCGATCAGGAAACGGCCCGGCCCGAGCGCGCCGCCGAACACGCCGCCGATGCTGGGTTCGAGTTCCTTGTCGTCATAGTAGAGGCCGCCCGCGCGCAGATAACCGCCGTCGAGTTCGTAACCGTCGCGCAGCTTGATGTTGAGGGTGCCCGCGACCGCATCGCCGGTGCGACGCGCCGACGACGAGCGGACGATTTCGACGCGGTCGATCAGTTCGGCGGGGATGCGGTCGAGGAAGAAACTGCGGTCGGCGTTCGATCCCGGCACCTTTTCGCCGTTGATCAGGATCTGCGTATAGCCCGGCGGCAGGCCGCGCAGCCGCGCGCCGTCGCTTTCGATGACGTCGGACAGGAAGGTCACCGACGGCACGCGCTTCAGCGCGTCGCCGGCAGTCAGCGGTTCGAAGCGCTGGAAGAATTCGCTGTCATAGGAAAGAACGGGCTCTGCTTCATTTTCGCCGCGGTTGCGATATCCGATGCTGCCGAGCACCACGATGTCCTGCGCCGAGGTAATCGTGCCGTCCGCGTTCTGGATCGGCGCTTCCTGCGCGGCGGCAGGAGCAGTGGCGAGCGCAGCGGCAAGCGCAGCAACGGCGGCAGAATGCAGGCTGAAAATTCGAATCATGGCGTCAGACCCCCTTTGTGGTTGCCGGGCCTCTAGGGGGAGCATGTGACAGTTTGCGGCGAACGAGATGACGCTTTTTTGACAGTTAAGTGACGGAAATATTGTGCTATTGACGCGGCGCCTCTTTGCTGGGACGGCGCGGCGCCCATGCGCCCACGCGCTTGGAGAACAGGGGAGTTCGCATCGCCATGATCCGCAAAGGGAAGCCGTTGATTTCGCTGGCGCTTGGATCCGCACTATCGGTCTTAGCGGCTCCGGCCGCCGCCGATCCCGTGACGACCGGCTTTCCGATCGTCACGCAGACCGAGGATGGCGCCCCCATTTCCCGTTCGGCAGGCCTTCCCTATGCGCCCCGGAATCTTCCCGACCGTATCGTTCTGACCCCCGGCGCCGATCCGGCGCGCGACATGGCGGTCGCGTTTCGCACCGACACCGCGCAGGCGACGGCCGAAGCGCAGTTGGCAGTGTCGGTCGACGGGCCGACGCTTGAGGAAAAGGCCCGGCTCGTGACCGGAAAGACGATGCCGGTGGACAGCAGCTATGGCCCCGCGCTCTACCATCAGGTCCGTTTCAACGATCTGCAGCCCGACACCGTCTACACCTATCGCGTCAAAGGCGCCGCGGGCTGGAGCGAATGGTATCAGTTCCGCACCGCCGCCGCCGAAGCCAGGCCGTTCCGCTTTCTCTATCTCGGCGACATCCAGAACGGCATATTGACCTATGCCAGCCGCGTGATCCGGCAAGCGTTCCACGCCAATGGCGATATCCGCCTGGTTGTCCACGCCGGCGATCTTGTCGCCCAGCGCGACGACCTCGACCATGATGACGAATGGGGTGAGTGGAATCAGGCGGGCGGCTATAATTATGCGATCGTCCCGCAGGTGCCCGCGACGGGCAACCATGAATATGTCGATGTATTGAAGCCCGACGGCACCGAAAGCCGCAAGCTCGGTCCCTATTGGCCGGCGCAGTTCGCGCTGCCGACCAATGGCGCCGATCCGGTCAAGGTAACGACCTATTACACCGATTATCAGGGCGTGCGTTTCATCATTCTCGACGGCACCGCAGCGATCGACCTCGGGTCGATGAAGGCGCAGACCGATTGGCTCGACGCGACGCTCGCGTCGTCAAAGGCGAACTGGAACGTCGTGCTGTTCCACCAGCCCGTGTTCACCTGCGCGCGCCCGAACGACACCAAGGAAATCAAGGCGGCGTGGAAGCCGGTGTTCGAAAAGCGCAAGGTCGACCTGGTGCTGCAAGGCCACGACCATTGTTACAGCCGCCTGACCGCCGAAGCGGGCCGCGAGGCCGGCGCCAAGGCGCGCGCCGACGGCAAGCTACAGGGTCCGGTCTATCTGGTCTCGGTCACGGGGTCGAAAATGTACGCGCTCAACGACCGCTCGGCGACGCAGCCCGACAAGGTCGCGGAGGCGACTGAATTGTATCAAATCGTCGATGTCGAACCGCGGCGGATCAAGTTCCGGACGTTTACGGCATCGGGCAAGCTCTACGACGGCTTCGATCTTGAACGGACGGCGCAGGGCAACAAGCTTAGCGAGATCAGCGAGCCGACGATTGCCGCACGGCGCTGTTCGGGCGACGTCGGCCCCGACGGTGGGCGCTGCGTCGCCCGAGGCAAATAAGCGCGGCGAAAGAGTAACGACAGACGGGGGGAAGATGATGAAACGGATTTCGAAATGGCTCGCCGTGTCGGCGCTTGCCGCGACCGCCACCGGCTGTGCCGGGGGCGAGCCGGTGTTCACCGGCTTGCCCCCGGTGCAGGTTACGGCGAACGGCGAAACCGCGCCCGTCGGGACCGGCCGCGCCGATGCCGCGGATGATCCGGCGATCTGGATCGATCCCGCCAACCCGAACCGCGCACTGATCGTCGCGACCGACAAAAAGGCGGGGCTGCATGTCTATGATCTGACGGGCAAGGACATCGCGTTCACGCAGGCGGGCCTCGTCAACAATGTCGATGTCGCGGGCAATATCATCGTCGCGAGCGATCGCAACGACGGGGTGAACGCGCATCTCGCGGTGTTCCGCCTCGATGCCGACAAGCCCGCGATCGTCGCGCTCGGTCGCGCGGCAGCGGGCACGGGCGAGGCTTATGGCCTGTGCCTCAAGAAGACCGCGCCGGGCGCGCCGATCACCGCGGCGCTGATCGTCAAGGACGGAACGGTGCGCGTCGGCACGCTGACCGTCGCCGACGGCGCGGCGCCGAGCTTTGCGATGGAATGGGAATATAAGATCCCGACCCAGTCCGAAGGCTGCGTCTTCGACGGCGACACGCTGTACGTCGGCGAGGAAGATGCGGGCGTCTGGAAACTCGAACGCAATGGTGCGGGCGCCACGGCGGCCATGGTCGCGCCGGTCGACAACCAGCGCCTCGTCGCCGATGTCGAAGGCCTTGCGACGATCGACCACAAGGGCCAGCGCTACCTGCTCGTGTCGAGCCAGGGCGACAATGCCTATGCGGTCTTCCGTCTGCCTTCGATGGACTATGTCGGCCGCTTTGCCGTTGCGGCGGGCGCGTTCGGCGCGACGAGTGAGACCGACGGGATCGAAGCCGTGGCCGGCAATTTCGGCCCCGCTTATCCCGACGGCATCTTCCTCGCGCAGGACGGCGACAACGCCCCCAAGGCGCAGAATTTCAAACTGGTGCGCTGGGACCAGATTGCGGCGGCGCTGGGGCTCTAAAACGGGCGCAAGGGTTGCGATACGGACGGCGCGCGCCTAGGGGGGCCGCGTCATCCCATCGCCAGCCGAGGCCCTCCCCATGACCGACCTGATTCCCGTCCGCCGCGCTCTTCTGTCCGTCAGCGACAAGGCGGGGCTCGCCGAGCTTGCCGCCGCGCTCGTCCGCCACGGCGTCGAACTGGTCTCGACCGGCGGTACCGCGAAGGCGTTGCGCGAGGCGGGGCACAATGTCCTCGACGTATCGGACCTCACCGGCTTTCCAGAGATGATGGACGGCCGCGTCAAGACGCTGCACCCGACGGTCCACGGCGGCATCCTCGCGGTGCGCGACGATGCGGCGCATGTCGCGTCGATGGAGGAACATGGCATCGGCGCGATCGACCTGGTCGTCGTCAACCTCTACCCCTTCCTCCAGACCGTGACGAGCGGCGCCGACCGCGACACGATCATCGAGAATATCGACATCGGCGGCCCCGCGATGGTGCGCTCGTCGGCGAAAAACCACGCCTTCGTCGGCATCGTCACCGAGCCTGAGGATTATGCCGCGCTGATCGAAGAGATGGACGCCAATGGCGGCGCAACCACCCTCACCCTCCGCAAGCGTCTCGCCGCGACCGCCTTTGCGCACACCGCGACCTATGACGGCATGATCGCGCAATGGTTCGCCTTTGCCGATCAGGGCAAATTCTTCCCCGACACGCTGCCGCTGACGACGAAGCTGTCGGCCGAGCTGCGCTATGGCGAAAATCCGCACCAGAAGGCGGCGCTCTACCTGCCCGTCGGCCCCGCGGCGCGCGGCATCGCGCAGTCCGAACAGGTGCAGGGCAAGGAACTCAGCTATAATAATATCAACGACGCCGACGCCGCGCTCGAACTGGTCGCCGAATTCCGCGAGGCCGACCCGACCTGCGTTATCGTCAAGCACGCCAACCCGTGCGGCGTCGCGACCGCCGCGACGATCGCCGAAGCCTATGACGCGGCGCTGAAATGCGACGATGTGTCGGCATTCGGCGGCATCATCGCGGTCAACCGGCCACTCGACGGGCCGACCGCCGAGGCGATCAGCGGCATCTTTACCGAGGTCGTCTGCGCACCCGACGCCGATGCCGATGCGCGCGCGGTGTTTGCGAAGAAGAAGAACCTCCGCCTGCTGCTGACCGGCGAATTGCCCGACCCGGCGCGCGGCGGGCTGATGATGAAGACGATCGCGGGCGGCTGGCTCGCGCAGAGCCGCGACAATGGGCGTATTTGCCCTCCCGGACGTCTGCCCCGAGTTTCGCGCGATGTTAGCATCGGCAGCGAACTTCATTTGGTGACCGAACGCGAACCCACCGAAGAAGAACTCGCCGACGCGCTCTTCGCGTGGACGATCGCCAAGCATGTGAAGTCGAACGCGATCGTTTACGCCAAGGGCGGATCGACCGCGGGCATCGGCGCGGGGCAGATGAACCGCCGCGACAGCGCACGCATCGCTGCGGTGAAGGCGCGCGAAGCCGCAGAATCGCACGGCTGGGCCAGCCCGCGCACTGTGGGCAGCGCGGTGGCGAGCGATGCCTTCTTCCCCTTCGCCGACGGCCTGCTCGCGGCGGTCGAGGCGGGCGCGACGTGCGTGATCCAGCCGGGCGGCTCGATCCGCGACGATGAGGTGATCGCGGCGGCGAACGAGGCGGGCCTCGCAATGGTGTTCACCGGGATGCGCCACTTCCGCCACTGATCGGCTCGACTTCGCCAGAACCGACCGGCATAGATGTCGCAGCGCAACCCTCGCGCCAAAGGACCAGCATGACCGCCACTGCCCACCGGCCCGGTTTCATCCAGCGTATGTACAACTGGACGATGGAGAAATCGGCGCATCCGCACGCCGAATTCTGGCTGGCGCTGGTCTCCTTCGTCGAAGCGAGCTTTTTCCCGATCCCGCCGCACCCGCTGCTCGGGCTCATGTGCCTCGCCAATCCGAAGAAGGCGGTGCGCTATGCGATCATCTGCACCATCGCCTCGGTGATGGGCGGGATGCTCGGTTACGGGATCGGCTTCTTCCTCTATGAGAGCGTTGGCCTGTGGCTGCTCGGGGTGCTCGGGCTGACCGATGCCTTCCCGCCGGCCGCCTGCTATTTGCGCGAATTCGGTGCCGAGATCATCCTGATCAAGGGCGCGACGCCGATCCCGTTCAAGCTGCTGACGATCACCGCCGGCTTCATCCACATGAACTTCTGGACCTTCCTGTGGGCAAGCCTCGCCAGCCGGGCCTTTTCCTTCATGCTTGTCGGAATCCTGTTCCGGCTGTTCGGGGCGCCGATCAAGGCGTTCATCGACAAATATCTGATCTGGGTCACGGGCGCGTTTCTGGTCGCCGTGGTCGCGGGCTTCCTCGCGATCGGCGCGCTATCGGGCGATGGCAAGAGCAAGGAAGCCGACAAGTGCAGCGGTGCGACGCTGGAGAGCATCGGGCTCGACAGGAAATAGCGGCGCGCCGTGCAACCCGGAGGCCCCCCGTGAATTAGGTGCGTGTCGCCCAGGCCGCGGCACGGAGCATCCCATGACGAAGACCCCCTCGCGCTCGAGCCAGGCATCGGTCACCCACCATCGCGATCTGCGTACCGGCCAGTCGATCTGGTCGGCGCGGCGGCGTCCGACGGTTCCGACACACGCTTTGACGCGCGACATCCGCTGCGACGTCGCGATCATCGGCGCGGGGATTTCCGGCGCGCTGATCGCCGAAACGCTGTCGGAGGCGGGGTTGCAGGTCGTCGTGGTCGACCGGCGCGGGCCGCTGGATGGATCGACCGCAGCGTCGACCGCGATGCTGCAATATGAAATCGACACGCCGTTATCGCTGCTGTCGCGGCAAATCGGACGCGACCGCGCCGAGCGTTTGTGGCGGCGGTCACGGCAGGCGGTCGATGCCCTGCGCGAGCGAACCGAGCGATTGGGGCTGAAGGTCGATGCCGCGACGCGCGGGTCGATCTATCTGCATGGCAATGTTCTGGATGCCGAGGGTCTGGCGCGCGAGGCCGATGCACGGCGGCGCGCGGGGTTCGAGATCGAGCTGCTGAAACCCGCCGCGGTGCTCGACCGATATGGCATCGCGGGACGCCATGCGATCATCGGGTTCGGCAATTATTCAGCCGATCCGCGCCAGCTCGCGGCGGGCTATCTGAATGTCGCGGTCGGGCGCGGGGCGCGGATTTACAGCCCTGTGGACATTTGCGACGTGGCGCCAAGCGAAAGCGGCATAACGCTCCAAAGCGCCGATGGCCGCGAAATCCGCGCGCGATATCTGATCGTCGCGACGGGCTATGAGATGATGAAGGGCATCCCGCGCAAGGGAAACAAGATCATTTCGAGCTGGTCGATCGCGACCAAAGCGCAGCCGCGCGCAATCTGGCCGACGGCGGCGATGATCTGGGAGGCGGCCGATCCGTATCTCTATATCCGCACCACCCCGGCCGGCGAGGTGATCTGCGGCGGCGAGGATGAAGAGATCAGCGACGCGGACGAGCGCGATGCCAAGATTGCCGCAAAGACCGCCACCTTGTCACGCAAGCTCGCAGCCCTGCTGCCGATGATCGACGCAACACCGATCCACGCGTGGGCGGGCAGTTTTGGTGACAGCAAGACCGGCACCCCGACGATCGGCCGGATCCCGCGCATGCCCAATTGCTACGCCGCGATGGGATATGGCGGCAACGGCATCACCTTTTCGATGATGGCGGCGCAGATGCTGCGCGGCATGATTTGCGGCGACGGCGACCCCGACGCCGATCTGGTCAGCTTTTCGCGGAAATTCTGACCAGCCGGGCTTATTCGTTCGCCGCGGTGTGCAGCCAGTCGGCGTGGCGCGGCGCCTTTTTGGTCTGGCTCCACTCTTCGAGCATCAGCGGCGCGACGCGCTTCAGCTCGGCATATTGCTCGGCCGTGCCGATGTCGCACGCCAGTTCGACGCGGTGGCCGTTGGGATCGAAGAAATAGATCGATTTGAAGATGCCGTGATGCGTCGGGCCGAGCACGTCGACGCCTTCGCTTTCCAGATGCGCCTTCGCCGCGACCAGTTCGTCGAAGCTGCCGACCTTGAACGCGAGATGCTGGACCCACGCCGGCGTATTCTCGTCGCGGCCCATGACGGGCTGGTTCGGCAGTTCGAAGAAAGCGAGGATGTTGCCGTTCCCCGCCTCGAGGAAGACGTGCATATAGGGGTCATATTCGCCGGTCGACGGCACATGATCCTCGGCAAAGGCGGTCGTGTAGGTCATGCCGAGCATGCGCTCGTACCAGTCGACCGTCTCTTTCGCATCCTTGCAGCGATAGGCGGCGTGATGCACGCCGCCGAGTTTGATCGGGCTGGTCATTCGGCGGGTTCCTCGACAGTCAGGGCTCCGCGGCGAATCTGGTCCATTTCCATCGATTTGAACAGCGCCGTGAAATTGCCTTCGCCGAAGCCCTCATCCTTCTTGCGCTGGATGAATTCGAAGAAGACGGGTCCGATGACGGTCTGGCCGAAAATCTGGAGCAGGAGGCGCGGGTCGCCCTCGGTGGTCGAGCCGTCGAGCAGGATGCCGCGCGACTGGAGGCCGTCGACCGATTCGCCATGCCCCGGAAGCCGGTCTTCGAGCATCTCGTAATAGGTTGCCGGCGGCGCGGGCGCGAAGGGGTTGCCGAGTGCCTTGAGCTTGTCCCACGCGGCGTAGAGATCGTCGCAGCTGAACGCGATATGCTGGATGCCCTCGCCATTATAGGCGCGCAGATATTCCTCGATCTGGCCCTTGCCGCCCGCACCTTCTTCGTTGAGCGGGATACGGATCTTGCCGTCGGGGGCGGTCATCGCCTTCGACGTCAGGCCGGTATATTCGCCCTTGATGTCGAAATAGCGGATCTCGCGGAAGCCCGCGATACGCTCGTAGAACGCCGCCCAATGCGCCATCCGGCCGCCATAGACATTGTGCGTCAGGTGATCGATCAGCTGCATGCCCGCACCGACAGGGTGACGATCGACGCCCTCTTCATAGATGAAGTCGATGTCGTAGATGCTGAGGTCGTCGCCGTAACGATCGATCATATAGATGATCGAACCGCCGATGCCGCGGATTGCGGGCAGGCGCAGTTCCATCGGGCCCGGATTGACCTCGACCGGCTCAGCGCCGCGGGCGATCGCCTCGGCATAGGCCTTGGCGGCGTCGCGGACGCGCCAGCCCATGCCGCACGCCGAGGGACCATGCTCGGCCGCGAAATAGGCTGCGGGCGATTTGGGTTCGTAATTGGCGATCAGGTTGATGCCGCCCTGGCGCCACAGCTGGACGTCCTTCGAACGGTGATGCGCGATCTGGGTAAAGCCCATCGCCGCGAACACGGGTTCGAGAATACCCTTTTCGGGCGCCGAAAATTCGACGAATTCAAAGCCATCGAGGCCCAGCGGATTATCGAAAAGGTCGGCCATGTCGCATTCCCATCTAGTTTCAATTGAAACTATTATGATGGAATGGGGTGGCGGAGTCAATGCGGGAGGCGAGCGAACGCTGGCGCAAGTCGTCATGCCGGGCTTGACCCGGCACCCGCCTTTTTCTCCTCAAGAAGGCAGGCCCCGGATCAAGTCCGGGGTGACGGAATGGAGGAATGCTCAGGCGGCGGCGGTCTCAAACGCCTCCAGCGCTTCGCTCGCCGCGACCCAGCGCGCCTCGGCGGCTTCCTGCGCCGCGACGATCTTGCCGCGCCGCTGCGACAGCTCGCTCATCGTCAGGCCCTTATATTCGCTCGCAGCGCCCTGCGGGTCGAACATCGCGCGATCGATGGCGGACAGGACGACCTCATATTTGGCGAGATCGGCCTCGGCATCCGAGACGTCTTTCTTGATCTTCGCGGCCGCCTCGCGCGCTGCGGCGGCGGCCTTGCGGTCTTCCTTCTTGTCGGCTTTGGACACGCGGTCCTTCTGCGGGCCCTTCCCGAGGATCATGTCGACATAATCGTCCATGCTGCCGTCATATTCGCGCGCAGTGCCATCATCGACAAGCACCAGCCGGTCGGCGGTGAGTTCGAGCATGTGGCGGTCGTGGCTGACCAGCACCACCGCGCCCTCGAAACCGTTGAGCGCCTGCACCAGCGCCTCACGCGCATCGACGTCCAGATGGTTGGTCGGTTCGTCGAGGATGAGGAGATGCGGCGCATCGCGGGTGATGAGCGCCAGCGCCAGCCGCGCGCGTTCGCCGCCCGACAGCTTCGCAACCTGCGTCACCGCCTTGTTGCCCGAGAAGCCGAAACGGCCGAGCTGCGCGCGGACGGCGCCCTGCGTCTTGCCCTCCATCACGCGCGTCATATGCGCGAGCGGGGTGTCGCTGCCGTCGAGTTCCTCGACCTGATATTGGGTGAAATAGCCGACGCGCATCTTGCCCGACGCCGCCATCGCGCCCGCCATCGGGCTGAGCTGCGCCGCGAGCAGCCGCGCGAGCGTCGTCTTGCCATTGCCGTTGCGGCCGAGCAGCGCGATGCGGTCGTCGGGATCGATGCGCAGGTTCAGCCGCTGCAGCACCGGTTTGTCCGCGTAACCGACGCTGGCAAGGTCGAGCGTGATCAGCGGCGGCTTGAGTTCGTCGGGGCTCGGGAAATCGAACGCGAGCGTCTGATCCTCCGCCAGCGCCGCGATCGGCTGCATCCGCGCGAGCATCTTGGCGCGCGACTGTGCCTGTTTCGCGGTCGAGGCACGCGCGCTGTTGCGCGCGACATAATCCTGGAGCTTCGCGCGCTGCGCATCCTGCGATGCCTTGGCCGCGGCGAGCTGTGCCGCGCGTTCGGCGCGCTGGCGCTCGAACGAGTCATAGCCACCGGTGTAGAGCATGACCTTGCCGCCCTCGAGGTGGAGGATATTGTCGACGACATTGTTGAGCAGGTCGCGCTCGTGGCTGATCACGACGAGCTGCCCCGGATAGGCGCGCAGGAAGTTTTCGAGCCACAAAGTCGCTTCGAGATCGAGGTGGTTCGACGGTTCGTCGAGCAACAGCAGATCGGGTTCGGAGAACAGCAGCGCCGCAAGCGCGACGCGCATTTTCCAGCCGCCCGAGAAGCTGTCGAGCGGCTGGCCCTGCATATCCTCGTCGAAACCCAGCCCGATCAGGATGCGCGCGGCGCGCGCGGGAGCGGTATAGGCGTCGATCGCGATCAGCCGTTCGTGGATATCGCCGAGCTTGTCGGGGTCCTGCTCGGTCTCCGACGCCGTCAGCAGCTCGGCGCGCTCGGTATCGGCGGCGAGCACGGTGTCGAACGGCGTCGCGGTGCCGTTCGGCGCTTCCTGCGCGATATAGCCGACGCGCGTCTTGCGCGGCATGTCGATGCTGCCCTCGTCGGCCTCGAGCTGGCCGATCATCACTTTCATCAGCGTCGATTTGCCCGCGCCGTTGCGCCCGATCAGCCCGACGCGGCTTTTCGCCGGCAGGCTCGCGGTGGCGCGTTCGAGGATGGCGCGCCCGCCAAGGCGTACAGTGATTCCGTTGATCGTCAGCATGGGCGCGCGCCTAGCATGTTGCGGCGCACAACCCAAGTCCCGGACTGGCTTTCCGCATGCGGGTGCGGCAAATGGGTTGCATGACCGGCCTTGCCCCCTTTCACATCGCCTTTCCCGTCGACGATCTGGACGCCGCGCGCCATTTTTACGGCAATGTCCTCGGATGCCCCGAGGGACGCAGCAACCCCGACTGGATCGACTTCAACCTTTATGGGCATCAGATCGTCGCGCACCGCGTCGATACGCCGCGTACCAAGCCTGCGCATAATCCGGTCGATGGCCATGATGTGCCGGTGCCGCATTTCGGCGTCGTGCTGCCGCCCGCCGAGTGGCAGGCGCTGGCCGATCGGCTGAAGGCCGCAGGCACGACATTCGTGATCGAACCGCAAACGCGCTTTCCCGGCCGGCCGGGCGAGCAGTCGACGATGTTCTTTTTCGATCCCGCGGGCAATGCGCTCGAGTTCAAGGCCTTTGCGGATCTGGGACAGCTGTTCGCCAAATAGAGCTAGTGCCCGCCGCCCATCGAAATCTGTTTCGGGCGCGGCGCGAACCACACCGATATCGCAGCGATCACGAAGACCACCCCTGACGCGAGGAACAGGTGGAGCACACCGAGCGTCGAGGCCTGCACCTCGACCAACCGCTCGATCGCGGCGCGTGCCTGTTCGAGCGTCAGCCCGGCGCTTTGCATCGAGGTCATGGCCGCTTCGGGATTGTTGAGCGCCGATACGAGTTCGGACCGCGAGGTCCGGCTCGCGTCGTCCCATGCAGTCGTTGCGACCGCGGTGCCGATCGCCCCGCACAAGGTGCGCAGGAAACTCATCAACCCGGCCGCCGAAGTCTGCAGATGCGATGGCACCGAACTCAGCGCGAGCGCGGTGAGCCCGACGAAGAAGAAGGGCATGCCGATCCCCTGCAGGATATGCGGCATCGCCAGCGTCCAATACCCGACATCGGCATTCCAGCTCGCGCGAAGGACAGACATCAGCGCCATCCAGAGGATGCCGCCCGAAATGGTGATCCGAACATCGACTTTGGTCATCAGCCCCGCCGCGACGGGCGACAGGAGGACGGCGAACACCCCGAGCCAGGCGACGATAAACCCCGTCTGCGTCGCCGTATAACCCGCGACCTGTTGCAGCCAGAGGGGCGTCAGCACGACCTGCGCAAAAAAGGCGCCGAATCCCAGCGATATCGCCATCGTCGCGAAGGTGAAGCCGCGGAAGCGGAAGATGCGCAGGTTCACGACCGGATTGGCGTCGGTCAGCTCCCAGATCACGAAGGCAGCGAAGCTGATCGCGGCAAGCACCGCGAGCCCGATGATCCACACCGATCCGAACCAGTCATGTTCGCGGCCGGTGTCGAGCATGATCTGGAATGCGCCGACCGAGACGACGAGCAGGATCAAGCCGACGACGTCGATGCGGGCCTTGGTACGCTTGGTCTCGAACGGCGTCAGCAGCGTGAAAACGCCGAACGCGCAGATCGCGACGACCGGCAGGTTGATGAAGAAAATCCACGGCCAGGTCCAGTTGTCGCTGATCGATCCGCCGAGGATCGGGCCGAGAATCGGCGCGGTCGTCGTCGTCATCGCCCAGATCGCGAGGCCGATGCCGGCCTTTTCCTTGGGGAAGATGCGGAGCAGCAATATCTGCGACAACGGCATCAGCGGACCGCCGGCAAGGCCCTGCAACACGCGGAAGAGGACCAGCGCGTCGAGCGTGCGCGACACACCGCAAAGGAAAGAGAAGATGCCGAAGCCGATGATCGAGATCATGAACCAGCGCACGGTGCCGAAGCGCATCGCGAGCCAGCCAGTGAGCGGCACGGCGATCGCATCGGCGACCGCATAGCTGGTGATGACCCAAGTGCCCTGCGTCGGCGACACCGCGAGACCGCCCGCGATATGCGGCACCGACACATTGGCGATCGTCATGTCGAGCACGACGACGAAATTGGCGAGCGCGAGCGCGAAGGCGGCGACGATCAGCCGCACCCCGGTCAGCGGTTGCGGTTCGGCCGGGATGCTGGCGGATAGGGCGGGAGCGACAGCGCTGGCCATGGCTCAGCGACCGCGCGTGTCGATCGTGGCTTCCATCGTCAAGCCGACGCGCAGCGGATGCTCCTTGAGCTGCTTCGGATCGAGCGCGATGCGCACCGGCAGACGCTGGACGACCTTCACCCAATTGCCCGTCGCATTTTGCGCGGGGATGAGCGAAAAGGCCGCGCCGGTGCCGCCGGCGACGCCGACCACTTTTCCGCGAAAGACGACGTCGCCGCCATAATAGTCGGACACCAGTTCGACCGGCTGGCCGATGCGGATATCCTTGAACTGGCTCTCTTTATAATTGGCGTCGACATAGGCGGTGCTGATGGGGACGAGTATCATGATCGGCGCGCCCGCGGCGATCCGCTGGCCGACCTGAACCTGGCGGTTGGTGACGATGCCGTCGACCGGCGCGCGAAGCACAGTGCGCGCGAGGTCGAGCCTGGCCTTTTCAAGCCGCGCTTCGGCCGCCGCGACGTCCGGTGCGGTGTTGATCGTCGTGCCGCGAACGACGGCTTCGGCGGCGCCGAGGTCGCCGCTCGCCGATCCGCGTGTCGCTTCGGCGGAGGCGATGCCGGCGGCGGCAAGGTCGCGCGCGGCCGAGGCCGACGCGAGCGCGGCGCGCGCCGAGGTCAGTTCTTCGCCCGACACGGCGCCGGTGCCCGCGATGCTCTCGCGCCGCGCCAGTTCGGCGCGGGCTCGCTCGACCGTTGCGTTGGCGTCGCGAAGACGCGCGCGCGATTGGGCGATGTCGGCGCCGCGCGCCGTCACGCGGGCGCGGGCGGCATCGGCGGTGGCGCTGGCCTGTCCGTAGCGCTGGCGCGCGAGGCGCAGCGCGGCTTCGGCGTCGGCGACCGCGATGCGCTGGTCGGCATCGTCGAGGATGACGAGGATGTCGCCCTTCTTCACCGCCTGTGTGCCGCTGACGCGCACTTCCTTGACGGGACCGGAAACCAGCGCGGTGACCTGCGCCGAGTCCGCGCCGACATAGGCATTGTCGGTATGGACGCGCCCCGCCTGCGTCAGGAAATACCAGACGCCCCAAAGGATCGCGACCGTCACGACAACGATCGCGAGGATACGGAGCAGCTTCTTGCGCTTCGCGCCATTGGCTTCGGGCGCCGCTTCGGGAAATGTCTCGGGAGCGGGGGTTGCGGCTGCAGCCGTTTCGTCGGCCATCATTCGTCTCCTGTTGAGTTGCTGGCCCGGTATCCGCCGCCAAGCGCGCGGATCAGGGCGATATCGAGCGTGAGCTGGCGCGCCTCGAGGTCGGCGACGGCGCGGCTCAATGCGACCATGCTGTCCTCGGCGGTCAGCTGGACGATCTGGTTCGAGAGGCCGGCGCGATAGCGCAGCCCGGCGAGCTTCGACGCTTCGGCCGCCGCGGCCAGCGCCTCGCGACGCCCCGCAAGCTGGCGCTCGGTCGCGGCGCGGCTGGCGACGATATCGGCGACGTCGCGCAGCGCGCCGATCAGCGTGCGGTCATAGGTTGCGACCGCGACATCATAGTCGGCGCGCGATCCGCGATAGCGGCCCTGAAGGCGCCCGCCCTCGAAGATCGGCAGGCTGATCGCGGCGCCGCCATTGCCATATTCGGACCCCGATTTGAACAGGTTGGAGAGGCCGAGCGACTGGAGCCCGACAAGCGCCGACAAGCTGATATTGGGATAGAAATCGGCGCGCGCGACGTCGATGCGCCTGGCGGCGGCTTCGGACCGCAACCGCGCCGCGACGATATCGGGGCGCCGACCGATCAGGTCGATCCCGGCATTGTCCGGCAAACCCAGCGACGGCCGCGCCATCTGCGGGCGCGCGATCGACAGGCCCCGGTCGGGTCCGGCACCCACGAGTGCGGCGAGCCGGTTGCGCGTCGCAGCGATCGCTTCTTCGAGCGCGACGACGTCGGCGCGTGCCGAAGCGGCGCGACTTTCGGCCTGCCGCTGGCTCGCCTGATTTTCGATCCCCGCGCGCGCGCGCTCACCCGACAGGTCGGCGCTCGCGGTGCGGACGCGCACCGCATCGTTGGCGACGTCGAGCGCGTGATAATAGCCCGCGAGATCGGCGTAGGCCGCCGCGATTCCGGTGGCGAGCATCAGCCGCGCCTGCGCTTCGTCGACGCGCGCTGCCTCGGCCTCCGACGTCGCGGCGGCGAGCGCCGCGCGATTGCGGCCCCACAGGTCGAGGTCGAACGAAAAGGTCGCGGCCATATGGCCGGTGTCCTGGATACCGTCGGGCACGAAGTCGGGCGGGATACCCAGATTCTTGCTTTGCTGGGTGCCGCCGGCGCTGGCTTCGGCACCGACGCGTGGCAGCAGCGCCGCCCCCGCCTGCTGCGCCATCGCATCGGCAGCGCGAACGCGTGCGGCAGCGATCGCGACATCGGGCGAGCCCTTCAGCCCTTCGGCGATCAAGCTATCAAGTTGCGCATCGCCGAAACCCTGCCACCACCCGTCGGCGGGCCACAGGCCTTGCGCATTGGCAAAAGTCGCGCGCGATTCGAGCGAGGCAGCGGTCGCCCGGACGGGCTTGGGCCCGACATCGGGAACGTTCGCGCAGCCCGCAAGCAGACCGAGAACAGAGGCTGTGAGAAGAATCGATCTGGGCATGGCTTCCAACGATACTATCTGGTATCATGGGCCATTGGACCTCGGAGGATATGTTGTCAATCGAAATGATACCAGCTGGTACGGCCCCTGCCGACGATGCTGCGGCGCTGCGGCGCAAGGCATTCGTCGACGCGGCGCGCGAGCTGTTTTTCGCGAACGGCTATGCGGGCACGACGATGTCGTCGATTGCGAGCAAGGTCGGCGGTTCGAAGACGACGCTGTGGACCTATTTCCCGTCGAAAGAAGATCTGTTTGCCGCGGTGGTCGATGGTATCGTCGAACAATATGGCGATGCGCTCACGATCGACCTGCCGCTCGACGAGCCGGTGCCCGACGTCCTGCGTCGTTTCGGCAATGTGTTGATGACGAAGCTGACGGCAACGCCCTTGCTATCGCTCTATCGGCTCGTTGTTGGCGAGGCCGATCGCTTCCCGCATCTGGCAGAGACTTTTTATAACCGCGGTCCGCGGCGCGGAAAGGCGCGCGCCGCCGACTGGGTCGCTGAAAAGATGGTGCGCGGTGAAATCCGGATGGGCGATCCCATGCGCGCGGTGCAGCAATTCTCCGGCCTGTGCCAGTCGGGCCTCTATCAATTCGCGGTTCTCAACCTTTCCGAAAGCCGCGACCTCGGCCGCCTGCAGGACGAAGTCGACGCCGCGGTCGACACTTTTTACCGCGCCTGGCGGCCCGAGGCCTGAGTTCGGGGCAAACTTGCCCCGTCGCCCGTCCTGTGCAATAGGCCCCGCCCCGCAAGGGATCCCATCTACAGGAGCATGTCATGGACAAGGCGGCCGCGAGCGCGCTCGGCCTCGATTTCGGCACGACCAACAGCGTCGTCGCGCTGGCCGATGGCCAGGGCGGAACGCGCCTTGTCGAGTTCGGCAATGCCGACGCGAGCGACGCGGTCTTCCGGTCGGCGCTGTGCTTTTGGGAAGAGGAACGGGGCTGGAACGGGATTGCGCACGAAGCCGGTCCCTGGGCGATTGAGGAATATCTCCAGTCGCCGCTCGACAGCCGCTTCATCCAGTCGTTCAAGAGCGTCGCCGCGAGCCCCTTGTTCGAACGTGCGATGATCTTCAACAAACCCTTTCGGTTCGAGGACATGGGTCGCCTGTTCCTGCAGCGCCTTGTGACGCACGCCGGTGGCCAGCTCGACGAGCGGCCGCACCGCGTGATCGTTGGGCGCCCGGTCGAATATGCCGGCGCGCGCGCCGATGCCGCGCTCGCGCGCCAGCGTTATGACGCGATGCTCGAGGCGTTCGGTACCGAAATCTATTATGTCCACGAACCGCTTGGCGCAGCGCACAGCTATGCGTCGCGGCTGACCGAGCCGGCGACGATATTGGTGGCGGACTTTGGCGGCGGTACGACAGACTTCTCGATCGTCCGCGTCGCCGAGCCCGGCGCGGCCCGCCGCTGCATTCCGCTCGCGTCATCGGGCATCGGCATTGCCGGCGATCGCTTCGACTATCGGATCGTCGACCGCCTCGTGCTGCCGCTGCTCGGCAAGGGAAGCAACTATCGCTCGTTCGACAAGCTGCTCGAGATACCGGGCGGATATTTCGCCGATTTCGGCGATTGGTCGCGGCTTGCCATGATGCGCAATCGCCGCACGCTCGACGAGATCCGCCGCCTTCAGCGCGACGCTGTCCATCCCGAACTGATCGGCCGCATGATCGCGCTGATCGAGCATGAGCAGGGATTTCCGCTTTACGACGCGGTGGGCCAGCTCAAGCGGGCCTTGTCGAGCAGTGACCAGGCCACATTTCACTTCGCCGGCGGCGGAATCGAGATCGGTGCCGACGTGCGCCGAGCCGATTTCGAACAATGGATTGCCGACGATTTGCGGCGCATCGAAGCGGCGATGGATCAGGCAATGGCTCGGGCGGGGATTGCGCCCGTCGATATCGACCGGGTGTTCCTGACCGGCGGATCCTCGTTGATCCCCGCCATCCGCAGGCTGTTCGATCGGCGGTTCGGCGAAGAACGCATCGCGACCGGCGGAGAATTGACGTCGATCGCCCACGGCCTGGCGCTGATCGGAGAGGAGTCCAATCCGGCCGAATGGGAGGCTTAAACCGCGACCGAAAGCTTCAAGAGCCGGCAAACAGCCCGCGTCAGACACGAAAAAGCCCGCCATCCCATAGGGAAAGCGGGCTTTTTTGTTGGTTGCGGGAGTAGGATTTGAACCTACGACCTTCAGGTTATGAGCCTGACGAGCTACCGGGCTGCTCCATCCCGCGCCACCAAAGTGCGAATCTTCGCGCCAGGCGCGGTTCGCAAAACAGCAAAAGGCCGGCATTGCTGCCGGCCTCTAACTTTGTGAATGGGTTTTTCCGATTTCAGCCTCACGCCGACCACAATGCCTGGCGACGTCCTACTCTTCCGTTGCTTAAGCAGCAGTACCATCGGCGCTGTCAGGTTTCACGTCCGAGTTCGAGATGGGATCGGGTGGGTCACTGACGCCATGGTCACCAAGCAATGAAGTCGGCGTGGGTCAAAATCGGGTTTCAATCGATGTCCGTGCAATATTTTACTGAGTACAATCATCCACTTGTCGCGGACAACCTATCAGGGTTGTCGTTGATGGTGGGACTCTTAAGTGCGAATAGAGCAATTAGTATCGGTTAGCTCCACGC
>NZ_JBDGJE010000002.1:0-527500 GCF_057657055.1 Sphingopyxis sp. Soil_C_28 | reverse complement strand
ATCGGAGTCATTCCGCACAACTGTCCGGTACTGCACCGCCGGGCTCAGGCCGACGTCATAATCGACGCGTTCGTCCTTTGCCTTGTCACCGATCTTTGCTTCGCCGACGAGCAAGCGCCGCCCGCCAATCGTCTCGAAAATCGTCACCGCGCCCGCGGGCAGCGCGAGTCCCAAGCCATCGGACTCGCGGTTCTGGACCCGCAATTGCATGGAGAGGGGCTGAAGCCGGTTCGCCATGAAATCATAGAGCGTCGCCGCATAAAGCTGTTCGACCGCGACCTTGTCCTTCGCGAGCAATGCAACCTGCTTCTGCCCCTTCGCCGAGACATCGACTCGGAACGGGATGCGATAGAATTTAAGATCGCCCAAATCCTCGGCCGGCGGCGGGGGCGGGGCGGGAGGCGGCGGCGGCGGCGGGGCCATCGCATACATTCTGGCGTCGCGGCGCCGCGCAGTAACGACCACTTCCTCTGCCACGATACCGTCGAAATTCTGTTCGATCTCGATGATCGGCGGCAATTCCCACAAAGGGTGGGTGCTGGTGATATCCATCGGCCAGCATTTGAGGACCAGCGGTCCCGGCGTGCTGCGCGGCAGCGGCGGGCTGTACATCTTGTTCAGCCGCCCCGCGATGACGTTCAGCTGCGCGCCGGGGAAACTCGTGACCCCGCCGTTCGCGACCGTGATCCAGCCGGTGAGGCCCAGCGTCTTTCCGTCGGTGCCGCGATCGGCGACATAATTGGCGGCCCAGTCGAATCCCTCTGCCAGATAGAGCAATTGAACCTTCACCGTCCGCGCGGACTTGCTTTCCACCAGCACCGACAAGGTCGGCTTGGCCGAAAGATCCTTGGGGACGCGGGGATAGAGCATGCGTTCGGGCAAACCCGAGCAGGCGAGCGCCTCGACCCCGTTCGCGGTCTGGAGAATTACCCCCCCGCCCGGTCCCGACTGGATCACCGCATCCTGTTCGACGACCTTGCCGGTCGCGAGGCTCGTACGCCGCAAGGTCACGCTGCGCTTGAGATAGGCGTCGACCAGCCCGGCGGGCGACAGCAGCCGCGCATCGCGATTCTTTTCGACCACGCCGTCGGGCAAACCGCTGACCACCGCCGTTTCGGGAAGCAATCCTTCAGCGACCCCTTCGAATCGGAGCACCGACGTTCCTGCAGGTAGCGTGA
This sequence comes from Sphingopyxis sp. Soil_C_28, assembly GCF_057657055.1. NCBI lineage: Bacteria > Pseudomonadati > Pseudomonadota > Alphaproteobacteria > Sphingomonadales > Sphingopyxidaceae > Sphingopyxis > Sphingopyxis sp. Soil_C_28. Next base: position 526,322 of record NZ_JBDGJE010000002.1, on the reverse strand, counting down.
CCGTTCGCGTTTCGGTGATGAAAGCGAAACCTTGCGGCCAGTTCGGGTTGATCGGCCCGCCGCCGCGCGACGGCGCGCGATAGACGGTGACGGCCGCGTCGTCGATTTTCGCCGATACGGCGATTGGCGTCGAAGCCTGCGCAAACAAGGGCGTCGGCGCCAGCAGCGCCGCGAGACATGTGAACAGGGGCCACGCCCGCATCACGTGGTTCTCAGTAACGCGAATCGAATGTGACGGTCAGATCGATCTTGCCGTTCGCAGGCACGGGCACCGACCATTCGACCCGGTCGGCCGAGATGCGCTCGCCCTTCAGGCTTTCGTCGCTGATCCGCACGTCGCCATACAGCCCGTCCTGCGCGAGCAGCACGGTGACCGGCGCCGGCCGCGCGTTGGTGACGGTGTATTTCATCCTGGTCACCCAGCGCGAATCGCCCTTGCGGGTACGCGACACGACGGTCGGCTGGACCTTCACGTCGAAGGCGTCGCCGGTGCGCAGCGACATCGCCGACCCCATCGGCGTGTGACCGATGGCGTTTTCGCCGATGAACTGCGGATCGCCGCGCGCGTCGCGCATATAAACGCGAATCGTGCCCGCAGGCAGCTGATCGCCCAGCCCGCCCTGCCGCGAGGTCGAGAAACGCAGCACGCTCGCGGTGCTCACCGGTTCGGTGTTGCTGCCGAGCCAGCGATTGACATATTCATAGGTCGAGCGCGCGGGCGCGCCCTTCACGTCGAGGAAGCTCACCTGTTTCTGCTGCGCGTTGGCGATCGTCGTGCGCTGGGCCAGCGGATAGAGATAATAGTCGCCGAGCCGTTCGCGATCGTTCGATTCGGTCCCGGCCGCATCCATCGCGCCCGTCATCTGACGAAAGCCGCCACCCCCGCCGGGGTTGCCCGCGACAAGCAACGTCCGCGCATTGCTGAACGTCGTCCCCGTGCTGTTGGTCAGCGTGACCCAGCCCTGGATATCCATCGCGCCCTTCGCCGCATCGAACAGCGCGACATAATCGGCGGTCCAGCCAAGGTTCGGCGTGAGGTAGGAGAGCCGTGCCGGGATGGTCCCGGCACTGGCGGCATCGACCGTCACCGACAGCGTCGGCCGTGCGCGCAAATTGGGCGGCAGGCGGTCGAACACCGCGCGCACCGGCAAGCCGTCGTCGCGCAGCACCTCGATCCGCTCGCCAATCTGCAGCACGATGCCGCCGTTCGCCGCGAGCACCTTGGCGCGCTCGGTGCGTTCGGCGCCGGTCGCGGGGTTGGTGCGGACCAGCGTGATCGACTGGCCGACCGCCTTGTCCATCAATTTGTCGGGGGTGAGGAGGTCGAAATCGAAATTCTGTTCGACGATACCGATGCCGGGGCCCGAGAGCGTCACGGTTTCGGGGCGGATGCGCGCCGATACATCGGGGAACTCGATGCGGTTGCGTCCGGCGGTGACGCTGAGCTGGCGGTCGTCCTGCACCAGCGACTGACCATTATTATAGATGGTGACCGCGACATCGCCCTGCGCATTGCCGGCCGTGCCGTCCTGCGCGAGAGCCGAAGACGGCACCCCGCCGACGAGCAGCGGCAGACAGGCCATTGCCAAGATGCGCATAAAAAACCTCCCCGCGAGTGATCCCGCGGGGAGGCTATGTCATGCGAATCGGAAAAACCAGCGTGAAATCGCTGACTTATTCGGCAGCTTCGACATCGGTGCTGCGCGTCGCGAGCGTACGGCGCGGCTTGCGCGGCTTGGGAGCCGGTGCCTCGTCGGCCGCATCGCTTTCGGGAGCGCGTTCCGGACGACCGATTGCGGGCGGAAGCACCGCCGTGTCGATCCCTGCGTTGCCATTGTCGGCACTATCGTCCTGACGCGGACGGCGAGCCGGACGGCGTGCGGGACGCGGGGCGGGTTCTTGCTCGGCCACTTCTTCGCGCACGGGCGCTTCGCTGCGATCGGCCCGATCGCCCTGAGCTTCGTCTTCGTCGCGATTGCGGACGGGACGCACGCGTGCCGGCTGGCGGTTGCCACGATTGTCATCGTCGCGATTGCCGCGCGGTTCGCGGTTGCCGCGATTGTCGTCATCGCGATTGCCGCGGTTGTCGCGCGGGCCGCGATCATTGCGGTCGTTCCGCTCATTGCGGTCCCCGCGATCATTCCGCTCACCACGGTCGTCGCCATTGTCGCCGTCGTCACGATCAGTGTCGATATCATTGTCGGTATCGTCATGGCCGTCGAAATCCTCGACGCCGCGGATTTCGCGCTGGCGGTCGGGACCACGGTCCTGCCCGTTCTGGGCGTTCTTTTCGTCCTGACGGGCGCGGAAATCGCTCACAACGCGGAAATAATGGTCGGCGAACTGCAGATAATATTCGGTCTGGACCCGGTCACCCGCAAGCTGCGCGTCGCGCGCCAGGTTGCGATATTTCTCGATCATCTGGGCGCCGTTGCCGCGCGCACGGCTGTCGATGCGGTTGGCCTGATCGACCCCACCCCGACCGCCACCCGATTGCGGACGATTGTTATTGTTGCTGCCGTTGTTGTTACGGCCGCGACGGCGACCGTTCTGTCGGTTGTTCATGTTCAACTGAGACATCCTGTCGATAAGCTAATAAGCTACGCCAACCCCTTTTGGCCGACTGCGCTTGTCTGCGCGTCGTGCCCGCGCTCCTTGCGCGGCCTTGCCCTTTACCGCTTGCGCCGAACCCCACGGTCCCGCACCAGCATCGTAAGTGGGAAGCAGACCAGTCGGACCAGTATCGATGCTGTTCGCACCGCCAAAGGGACCCCGATCAGGCCTGTGAGCCGCCCCTACCGCGCTTTGCGGCGGAAACCAAGAAAATTCGTGTGGGCGTGTCAGGCGCGGGTCAGCGTCAGCGCTCTGTCGCGCCCGCCCATATCCTGGGTGCAGGCGACTTCAAATCCCGCGGCTTCGGCGAGATGCCTGACCAACATATGCTGCGTCGCCCCGATTTCAAGGATCGCGGCGCCGCCGGGAGCCAAGAGACGCGGCAAATCGGGGATGATGCGGCGGTAATCGTCGAGGCCGTCGGCGCCGGCAAAAAGCGCGCCCGACGGCTCGTGATCGGCGACATCGGGCATCAGTTTTTCGCTGTCGGCGATATAGGGCGGATTGCAGAGGATGAGGTCGAACTGACCCGCGACTTGCGCGCCCCAATCGCCCAGCATCAGCTCGGTCCGCCCTTCCAGTCCGAGCGCCAGCGCGTTTTCGTTCGCATAGTCGAGCGCGATACGGCTGGCATCGACGCCGAGGCCGCGGGCCGCGGGCCACTCGCTGAGCGCCGCATAAAGCAGCGTACCGGGTCCGGTTCCAAGGTCGAGGATGCGCTCCGGACCCTTGGCGCCGAAATGGGCAACGGCGGCGTCGATCAGTGTTTCGCTGTCGGGCCGCGGGATCAGGACGCCGGGGCCAACCCCGATGCGAACCGTCCAGAAATCGCGGTAGCCCAGAATATAGGCGATCGGCGCGTGCGTCATCCGAAACGCCACAAGTTCGGCGAAACGATCGGGAACGGTGAACCGCGAAGGATCGAGCAAGACCGCCTGTCGATCGGTGTCCAGCGCGTGCGCCATCAGCAATTCGGCATCGAGGCGCGGCGTATCCGACACCGCCGCCAGTCGCTGCGCCGCATCGCGCAGCGCCGCCGCGACGTCAGTCACCCAGCCCTGCCAGCCGCTGCGCCTGATCCTCGGCGATCAGTGCATCGATCAACTCGTCCATCGCGCCTTCCAATATTTCGGGAAGGCGGTGGAGCGTCAGGTTGATGCGATGGTCGGTCACGCGCCCTTGCGGAAAATTATAGGTGCGGATGCGTTCGGACCGGTCGCCTGACCCGACCATCGACTTGCGCGCCGATGCCTCGGCGTCGTGAATCTTCGCGCGCTCCAGCTCATAAAGCCGCGTGCGCAGCACCCCCATCGCCTTCGCGCGATTCTTGTGCTGGCTGCGCTGGTCCTGCTGGATCACGACGAGGCCGCTGGGGATATGGGTGATGCGGATCGCGCTGTCGGTCGTGTTGACGTGCTGCCCGCCGGCGCCCGACGCGCGATAGATGTCGATCTTGAGGTCGCTGTCGTTGATCGCGACATCGACTTCCTCGGCCTCGGGCAGTACCGCGACGGTCGCAGCGCTGGTATGGATGCGGCCCTGGCTCTCGGTCGCGGGGACGCGCTGGACGCGGTGCACGCCGCTTTCGAACTTGAGCCTGGCGAACACGCCCTGCCCCGTCACCGACGCGACGACTTCCTTATAGCCGCCCATTTCGGCCTCATTCGCCGAGATGATTTCGACCTTCCAGCCCTGGCCGTCGGCGAAGCGGCTGTACATGCGGAGCAGATCGCCCGCGAACAGCGCCGCCTCGTCGCCGCCGGTGCCGGCGCGGATTTCGAGCATCGCGGCACGTTCGTCGGCGACATCCTTGGGAAGCAGCTTGATCGCAAGATCATGCTCGGCAGCGGGCAAAGCATCCTCGACCTCAGCGATTTCTTCGGCCGCCATCGCCTTCATTTCAGGATCGGCGAGCATCTCGGTCAACGCGGCGAGTTCGCCGCGCAGGCGCACGACTTCGCGCGCCGCGGTGGCGACGGGCTCCAGCTCGGCAAACTCCTTCGAAGCCGCAACAAAATCGGCAGGCGCCATATCGCCCGTCGCCATGCGCGCCTGAAGCGCGGCATGACGTTCGATGATCGCGTCGATCTGGCGTTCGGAAACGTTGGTCATCTACTCGCTGTCACTTCAAATCTTCGTCATCCCGGACTTGATCCGGGATCCATTGCCGCCGGTGTCGTCTGGACCCCGGATCAAGTCCGGGGTGACGACCCTATTTTCGGCTTAGCAATACCCACGAATAAGCATTCGCTATTCGCTTCGCCTTCAAATCAAACCTGCTCGACAAAGCTTCTCCTACCTTGCTCCGCATCGGCCGTTCGCCGGTAACGTTCAGGTCTCGCAAGCGGACAACACACAGGGCATCGTCATAAGGTTCAACTGACAATCCGCGCCACGCTCCTGTCGCTTTGGCTTTCGAATATCGAGTCTTTCGCGATCCAAAGTAACAAAACTCTGTCCGGAGCGGCTTCCTCTTAGGCCCGTAAGGGAAGTTTTTGATGAGTCCGGTGATTTCAAACGCCAAAGGATTAAGATCGTTATATTCCGTAAAGACCACGAGATCTGGCCTTAAAGCCTCGTTTTCTGTGAGTAGCTCTTCGCCTTGGTCGCCCACCAACATCGCCAATCGCTCAATTCCCGCCGCCCATCCCACGGCCGGCGTCGGCGGTCCGCCGAGATTTTCGATGAGCCCGTCATAGCGTCCGCCACCGAGCACGGTGCCCTGCGCGCCGAGGCGGTCGGTGATGAATTCAAACGCCGTATGGCGATAATAGTCCAAGCCTCGAACGAGCTTTGCATTACGTTCCCACTTTACGTTTGCCGCGTTCAGGCCGGCCGTGACCGCGCCGAAGAAATCTTGAGCTTCTGCCGTCAGATAGGCGTCGATCCCCGGCGCCATTTCGACAATCTTCTGATCTTCGCGATCCTTGCTGTCCAAAATCCGCAGCGGGTTAACCTGCAATCGGATTTGGCTCTCCTCCGACAGATATGTGCTGTGAGCCCGGAAGTGCTCGATCAACGCCGCACGCCAGCGATTACGGCTATCCGCATCGCCGAGCGTGTTCAACGTCAGCGTCACGCCCTCTTTGATGCCAAGCTCTTTCAGGAGTTGGTCGGCGAACACCAGAAGCTCAGCATCGGCGAGCGGGCTGTCGCTGCCGAGCACTTCGGCGTCGAGCTGATGAAACTGGCGGTAGCGTCCCTTTTGCGGGCGCTCGTAGCGGAACAGCGGGCCGTGCGTCGCGACCTTCAGCGGCGCGAACTGCTGCCAGCCATTGGTGATGTACGCGCGTGCGATGCCCGCGGTGAATTCGGGACGTAGCGTGATCGATTCGCCGCCGCGATCCTCGAACGAGTACATTTCCTTCGACACCACATCGGTCGTCTCGCCCAAGGACCGCGCGAATACCGCGGTCGGCTCGATCACCGGCACTTCGATGCGCTTGTAGCCATAGAGACGGCGCACGCGGTCGAAGGTGTCGACGACGTGCTGAAACCGGTCGGCAAAATCGCCCAGCATGTCCTGGGTGCCGCGCACGGCCTGCGGGGTCGGGATTTTCGCGGGTTTGTCCTTGCTCATGGCCGCGGCGTCTAATGGTTTTTCGTCGAAAGGCAAAGGGCGCTTGCAGAGCGTTCGCTGGACCTCACGGCCATTTGGGGGCAGAGAAATGGTCATGAGAAATGCCCTGTTCGTCGCACCCGCGCTCTTCCTCCTTACCGCCCCTGCCGCTTATGCGCAGGAAGGCAACAGCCGGCCGCAGCCGGTGGTCCAACCGCTGACTATCCCGCTGCCCGCCGACCGGCCCTATCCCGGCACGATGCAGTTGAAAGTCGACGCGACCGACTTTGCGCGCGGCATCTTTCATGTCCGCCAGACGATCCCGGTAGCGAAGTCGGGCAAGCTGACGCTGCTCTATCCAGAATGGCTGCCCGGCAAGCATGCCCCGCGTGGCGCAATCGCGGAGGTTGCAGGGTTCAAGGCGAGCGCAGGCGGCAAGCCCCTCGTCTGGACGCGTCAGCCGACCGACGTCTATGCCTTTGACATCGATGTGCCCGCGGGCACGAAAAGCATCGATGTCGCCTTCGATTTCCTGTCGCCCACCCGCACGAGCGAAGGTCGGGTCGTGGCAACCTCCGCGATGATGAATCTGCAATGGGAACAGGTCAGCCTGTATCCTGCGGGCTATTTCACGCGAGGGATTCCGGTACAGCTCGAAGTGACGCTGCCCGATGGCTGGACCGGCGCATCGGCGCTCGACGGCCTGAAAGTCTCCGGCAACCGCTACAGCTTTGCTCCGACCAATTACGAAGTGCTGGTCGACAGCCCGATGTTCGCCGGCAAATATTTCCGCAAATGGGATTTGGGCAACAAGGTGACGCTGAACGTCGTCGCCGATGAGGCCAAATATCTCGAGGCGAGCCCCGACCATATCGCGCGCCACGGCGCCCTGGTGTCCGAGGCGATCGCGCTGTTCGGGGTCCGGCATTTCGACCGCTATGAATTTTTGCTCGCGCTCACCGACGAGCTGGGTGGCATCGGGCTCGAACATCATCGCAGTAGCGAGAACAGCCGCAACCCCGACTATTTCACCAAATGGAACGACAATGACAGCGAGCGCGGGCTGCTTCCCCACGAGCTGACGCACAGCTGGAACGGCAAATATCGCCGCCCCGACAAGATGTGGACCCCCGATTATCGCACACCGATGCAGGACAATCTGCTGTGGGTTTACGAAGGCCAGACGAGTTTCTGGGATCTCGTCATCGCCGGCCGGTCGGGGATGCAGTCGAAGGAGATGATCCTCGCCGAATGGGCGACGAACGTCGGCAACTATAGCGTCCAGCCGGGGCGGGCATGGCGATCGGTCGAGGATACGACGCTCGACCCGATCATCGCGGCGCGCAAACCCAAGCCTTTCGCGAGCTGGTCGCGGAGCGAGGATTACTACAACGAAGGGTCGCTGATGTGGCTTGAGGCGGACATGATGATCCGCACGTCGACGAACAATGCCAAAAGCCTCGACGATTTCGCGCGCGCCTTTTTTGGCGGGCGCGAGGGGGATTGGGGGCAGGACAGCTATGATTTCGACGATGTCGTCGCGGCGCTGAACGCGGTCCATCCCTATGACTGGGCTGGCTTCCTGCGCGAACATATGCAGGCGAGCGGTCAACCGGCGCCCACCGGCGGCATTGAGCGTGCGGGGTATCGCCTCGTGTGGCGCGACGCGCCGAATGTTTATGACCGCGACCGCATGGCGCAGGCCAAAAACGCCGACCTGACCCATTCGCTGGGAATGACCGTCGACAAGGACGGCATCGCGACCGCCATTCTGTGGGACGGCCCCGCTTTCAAGGCGGACATCGTCAACGGCACGAAAATCGTCGCGGTCGAAGGGCTGAGCTATAACCGCGAGCGGATGGAAAGTGCGATTCGCGCCGCGACCGACGGCAAGACGCCGGTCCGCCTGCTTGTCGAACGCGGCGGGCGCTATCGCCAGGTCGAGATCGATTATCATGGCGGGCTGCGCTGGCCGCACCTTGAAAAAACCGGCAGTGGCCCCGACTGGTTCGATCGGCTGTTTGCACCGAAACGGCAGCTATAAATCCGCCCTGTCGCGCAGCGATGGGGAGGGGAACCGCTCGCGAAGCGAGGGGTGGAGGGGCCGCCACGTCGCGCCATAGCCCTTCCGTCAGCCGTTCCAGCTGCCACCTCCCCATGGCTTCGCCACAGGGAGGAGATTTGCCTTCGCGCTCGACTTTACGGGCCATCGGGCGCTAAAGGCGCCCGCGATTCTAAAAACAAAAGGATTCCATTCTCCCATGCGCATCGACCTGATTCCCGCCGGCGACAGCCCGCCCGACAGCCTGAATGTCCTGATCGAAGTGCCGATCGGCGGCGAGCCGGTGAAATATGAATTCGACAAGGCATCGGGCGCGCTGTTCGTCGACCGCTTCCTCCACACCCCGATGCGCTATCCCGCGAACTATGGTTTCGTGCCGCACACGCTGGGCGAAGATGGCGATCCGCTCGACGCGCTGGTCGTCGCGCGCTCACCGATCGTCGCGGGCGCGGTGGTGAAATGCCGTCCGATCGGGGTGCTGATGATGGAGGACGATGCCGGCGGCGATGAAAAGCTGCTGTGCGTCCCCGTCAACAAGACCTTCCCTTATTATGCCGACGTCGCGAGCTACACCGACATGCCGCCGATCGTGCTGCAACAGATCGAGCATTTCTTCACCCACTATAAGGATCTTGAGCCCGGCAAATGGGCAAAGCTCAATGGCTGGGGCGATGTCGATGAGGCCAAGCGCATCATCGTCGAATGCATCGAACGCGCAAAAGCGACCGGCTACTAATCGCTGTCCGCGGGCGCCGGGCTTTCGTCCGGCGCCCCGATAATCCGCACGTCCTGTCGCGGATAGGGAATGGCGATCCCGGCTTCCTTGAAGCGGTCCCATATCCCCAGAAACACCTCGCCCTGAATATTGCCGAGCCCTGCTTCGGGGTCCGAAATCCAGTAACGTAGCTCATGCTCGACCGCGCGCTCGCCGAATGCGGTGATCCATACCGCGGGTTCGGGCTCGTTCAAAATGCGCGGGTTGGTTGTCGCCGCTTCGATCATCAGCCGCTGGGCCAGCCGCAGGTCGCAGCCGTAACCGACCGGCACGCGCATCCGCACACGCACTTCGGGGCTCGCATAGCTCCAGTTTTCGACTGGCTGGGTCATCAAGAGCTCGTTCGGAATCAGATGCTTCTTGCCGTCGCGGGTGATGACGTTGACCGCGCGCACCCCGATCCGGGCGACACGCCCGACGTTCGGCATCCCGCCCGGCAGCGTCGTTCCACCCATGGCGCTGCCGTCGCCGACCACGACGATGTCGCCGGGCTTGATCGACCGATCCATCAGCAGGATGATTCCCGCGATCAGATTGCCGACGGTCTTTTGCAGGCCGAAGCCGATCGCGAGGCCCGCGGCGCCCGAAAAGACCGCAAGCGCGGTGAGGTCGATACCGAGCAGGTCGATGCCGAACAGCATCGCAAAGACGAACAGCGCGATCGCGATCAGCTTTTCGGTGAGCAGCCGCTGGGTCGCGTCGATCTGGGTATTGCGGCGGAGCAGCCACTTTATCCCGCGCATCAACAGCCGCACCGCGACGTAGAGCAACACGGCGACGACCAGCGTCGAGAACAGACCGTAGAGCGACAGGCGATATGAACCGACGTCGATCCCGATCGCCTTCATCACCTCGACCGCACGGGCAACCCCGTCGCTGATATTGTCGCTGGCACTCATATCGCGGCAAAGCCGCGTTCTAGGTCGGCGATCAGGTCGGCCGGATCTTCGAGCCCGATCGACAGGCGGACGAGCGGATCGGGGTCGGTCCATATGGTCGCGGTGCGAATCGACGGCGGATCGCTGGGCACGACGAGGCTTTCATAACCGCCCCAGCTGAAGCCGATGCCGAAATGCGCCAGCGAATCGATAAAGCGCGTCCGTGCCGTCTCGTCGACGCCTTTCAAGGTGAAGCCGAACAGTCCGCTGGTCCCGCCAAAATCGCGCGACCAGATGGCATGGCCCGGATCGCCGGGCAGCGCGGGATGTAGCACGCGGCCGACCTCCGGACGCGCCGCGAGCCAATTCGCGATGGCGAGACCGCTTTCGCCATGTCGCTGCATCCGCACATCGAGCGTGCGCAGCCCGCGCAGCATCAGCGCGCAATCGTCGGGCGAAACCGCCTGGCCAAGCTGATACGCCGCCTGGCGCAGCCGCGGCCACACCGCCCTCGTCGCCGTCAGCGAACCCATCATCGCATCGCTGTGCCCGCCGACATATTTGGTAAGGCTCATCATCGTCACGTCGATGCCGTGCGCGATCGCCGGAAAGAGCAAGGGCGTCGCCCAGGTGTTGTCGAGCATCGTCAGCACGCCGCGTTCGCGCGCGGCCGCGACGATTGCGGGGATGTCCTGCACTTCAAAGGTCAGGCTGCCCGGCGATTCGAGGAAGATCAGCTTGGTTTCGGGCCGGATCAGATCGGCGATCGCGGCACCGACGAGAGGATCATAATAGGTCGTCTCGACGCCCATGCGCGCGAGCATGCCGTTGCAGAAGGCGCGCGTCGGTTCATAGGCGCTGTCGACCATCAACAGGTGATCGCCCGGCGACAGCAGCGCGAGGAGCCCCGCCGAATTGGCCGCAACCCCCGACGGGTAGAGCAAGGTGCCCTCGCCCCCCGGCTCCATCTGCGTCAGCGCATCGGCGAGCGCCCACACCGTCGGCGTCCCGCGCCGGCCGTAATAAAGCTTGTCGTGCGTCGCATGGCCGCGCGCCTTCAGGTCGGCGATATTGTCGTAGAGGATTGTGGAGGCCCGCCACACCGGCGGATTGACGACACCGCCGCCGAGCCGCGGGTCGCCGGTCCATTCGGGACGCCGCCCGCCCTGCACGAGTTTCGTGGCAGGGCGGAGGTTTTCATCGTCGCTGTTGTTCATCCCCGCCTTGTTAGCGGAGCACCGGCCAAAATCCACCCTCCGACGAAGGGAGGTTCGGCCGGTCGTCGCGTCAGGCCGCGCCGGTCGCCTTGGGGGTCGCGGGATCGGCGCCCCATTCGGTCCAGCTGCCGTCATAGACCGCGACATCTTCCTTGCCGAGCAGGTGCGCGCCGAATGCGACCACGGTCGCGGTCATGCCGCTGCCGCAGGTCGTGACGAGCGGTTTGTCGAGATCGACCCCGGCGGCGTCGAACGCGGCCTTCAGATCGTCGCCACGCTTCCACGTGCCGTCGGCGTTGAACAGCTGGCTGTGCGGCAGGCTGCGCGAATTCGGGATATGGCCCGGTGCGACGCCGGCGCGCGGATCGCGCTCCTCGCCGGTGAAGCGCGCCGCGGGACGCGCATCGACAAGCTGTTCAGCGCCGCTGTCTAGGTTTGCGAGTATCTGGTCCTTGGTGCGCACCGCCTTGGCATCACGCCATACGGTGAAATGACGGTGGCGCAGCGTCTGCTTGCCCATTTCGAGCGCGCGGCCTTCGGCCTTCCACTTGGCGAGGCCGCCGTCGAGCAGCGCCACATCATGCGCGCCGAACAGTTTCAGAAGCCACCATGCGCGCGCCGCGCTCTTCAGCGGGCTGTCGTCATACAGCACGATGCGGCTGCCATCGCCGAGCCCGAGCGACTGCATGCGGCTCGCGAATTTTTCGGCCTGCGGTGCCATATTGTCGATATCGCTCGACGGATCGGTCAGTTCGGCCAGGTCCATGAAGACCGCGCCGGGGATATGCCCCGTCTCATATTCAGCGCGCGCGTCGCGCCCTTCGTCGGCGAGAAACTTCGTCGCATCGACGACCCGCAGGTCCGATGCCCCCAGTTCGCGTTCCAGCCAGTCGGTTGAGACCAAGGCGTCCATGTCATGCTCCTGTTGCGACCGGTCGGGAACCTGTTTGCCAGTTCCTCGCCCGGCCATCCTGCTGTGGCTCTATTCCTGGGGACAACAAGCCTATGCCCCCACCTGCGCTTTTTCAAGCGCGGTCAGTCCTGCCTCAGCCGATGCTGCACCGCAACAAAAAAGCAGTGCCGTTTTGAGCCAAACTATTGCGCGCGCTTGATTGCCGTCGCGCGCGCGCCGGGGCGATCGACATTGTAGGAGGCGCGGTCGAGTGGCAGCGGCGCGAGCTTTTCGCTCCCGCTCGCGCCCTGTTCACGGCCGAGCACGAAACTGCCGGCATTTTGGCCAAACGCCTCGCCCTCGCCGTCCCAATGATAGGTGACGTCGAGCGCGATGACGGGGACGAGCACCGGCTTGCCGCCGATCATCAGCGGCTCGATCGCCGCGCGCGGCAACATCACTTCGGTCGACAATTCTTCGCCCGCGCCGGCGCCAAGCACCATATCGTCGCGCAGCACGCTGCCGCCCGCGCCGTCGAAGAAGCGGGCGAGCACCGGCTCGGTCATCGCCGAGCCCTGATTGAGCGCAATGCGGACCATCAGACCCGTCGCGGGCACCGTCCCCTGATTGAGCAGGTTGAGCGCGAAGCCGACCGCGACATGATCGGCCGCAAAGCGGATGCTGCGGATATCGAGCGCCATGCCGACAACAGCACGCTGCTCGCCCGCGGCGCGGGTGACCAGCGGGTGCGCGGCCTGCGGCTCGGGCTGCGGCGATGGCGCGCGCGCCGGTTGCGGGGCCGCGGGGCGCGGCGGCGGGGGTGCGGTGGGCCTCGGCGGCGGTGCGGCCACGCGAGTCGCAGGGCGCGGCGCGACGGGACGCGGCGCTTCCTCGATGTCATCGGCGGCCGGACCTGCGAGCGCCGCACGGCGGCGCCAGTACCAGAAACCGACACCGAGCGCGGCCAGCGCGGCGAGCAGCCATGCCCAAAGCGGCGTGCCCGATGACGCGGCCGCAGGCGCGGCGGCCGACGATGCCTCGTCCGTCGGGGCCGGGGCCGCGCTTGTAGCGGGCGCGGCAGGTGTTGCTGTCGAGTCGAGCGGCGGCAGCGCCGAGCCTTCGGTCGCGGTGGGAAGTGCCGGCGCGGGGGCGTCCGGCGCCGGCGCGGTGCGCGAGGATGCCGTTGCGGGTGCATCGCGACGGGCCGGTCCTGGCGCGGGCGTCGTCACCGGCCCAGGCTGCGTCGGCGTCACACGCGGCGGGGTAGCAGGCTGCACCGGCGTCGGTGCGGGGGTTGGCGTGGGCTGTCCGCGCCGATCGCCCGGCGCAACCGGCGGCAAGCCATTGTCCGACGGGCCCTGCACGCCCGGCGTTCGTCCCTCGTCGGCGGGAGGAGGCAGACGGAAATCGAGCGGACGCGAAGAGGAAGGCGCCGGCGACGTGTCCTGTGCAAGCGCGGGCGAAACGCCCGCCGTCGACAGCGCGAGCGCCATAAGCGGCAGCGATGCCGCCTTGCTTCCCAGCCCCTTTCGTCCGTTCGTCATTCTGTTTCCGCGACCTTGACCTGTTTTCCCTGGCGCGGCGCCGCTGAATTGGCGCTGAACCCGGCCGCTTCCATCCAACGAGATCGGTGACATCGGCCGCGCTGCGCACTAGAGCCTTTCCATGACCGATTCCAGCCCCCCGCCGCTGGCGCCGAAACATCTCGGCCAGTCCAGCGAACTTCCTGCCGCTCCCGAGGCCGCCGTCCTCGACTATGTCCCCAATCCGCGCGCAGGCGAACTCTACCTCGTTCGCTTCGCCGCGCCCGAATTTACCTCGCTGTGCCCGGTGACTGGCCAGCCCGACTTCGCGCATCTCGTCATCGACTATGCGCCGGGCGAAACGATCGTCGAATCGAAGAGCCTCAAGCTGTTCCTCGGCTCGTTCCGGAACCATGCCGGCTTTCATGAGGATTGCACCGTCGGCATCGGCCGCCGCCTGTTCGACGAAATGCAGCCCCGCTGGCTGCGCATCGGCGGCTATTGGTATCCGCGCGGCGGCATCCCGATCGATGTCTTCTGGCAGTCGAGCGCGCCGCCCACAGGCCTGTGGCTGCCCGATCAGGGCGTCGCACCCTATCGCGGGCGCGGCTAGGCGATATTTCTACTGAAGCAGCCGGAATTTCACCTTTCCGTCATGAAATGTTGACACTAGTGTCAGCGATATGACCGTAGCCTCGCTCCCGCATGATCACGACATCAAAGTCGGTGCCGACCAGATCGATTTCATGGGGCATGTCAACAACGCCCATTATCTGAGCTGGGTGCAGGAAGCCGTGCTTGCGCACTGGCGCCACATCGCGCCGCCCGACGCGGTCGCGGCGCATCTGTGGGTCGCGCTCAAGCACGAGATCACCTACCGTCGCCCCGCGTTCCTCGACGATCAGGTCATCGCGACCGTGATCCTCGAAAAGGTTCAGGGCGCGCGCGCCTTTTACGAAACGATTATCAAGCGCGGCGAGGAAGTGCTCGCCGAGGTAAAATCGAGCTGGTGCTGCATCGACGCCGAAACATTGCGTCCCGCAAGACTCGCAAGCGACGTTGTCGCGCGTTTCTTTCCGAGCGAAAGAGTTTAACCGGCAACGGCGGCATCGGCGCGGTGAGTTACACTGATACGCATTTGTTCCGTCTTCGACCCCGCCTGAGATCGGGCTAGGCCGTCTCGAAGCGGATCGGCAGGCGCTTCAATCCGCCGACGAATACCGATTCGACGCGCGCGGGTTCGCCCGCAAGCTCGAGGGTTTTCAGCCGCGGCAGCAGCTCCTCCATCAGGATGCGCATTTCCATGCGCGCAAGATGCTGCCCGAGGCAGACATGCGCGCCGAAGCCAAAGGCGATCTGCTGATTCTTCTCGCGATCGGGGTCGAATGCGAACGGCGCCCCGAACACGTCCTCGTCGCGATTGCCCGAGACATAGTTGAGCATCAGCCAGTCGCCCGCGCGGATCGTCTGGCCGCCGATCTCGACATCCTCTTTAGCGCTGCGCATGAAATGCTGGACCGGCGTCGTCCAGCGAATCGCTTCCTCGATCAGTCCCGCCTTGTCGCTGTCGGCGGAACGGAAACGTTCGAACATTGCCGGGTTCTTTGCCAGCTCCATGATCGCCCCCGCAGTCGAGGCGCTCGTCGTGTCGTGCCCCGCGGTCGCAACGATCATATAATAGCCCGACATCTCGCGGTCGGGGATCTGCTCGCCATTGATCGTCGCATTGGCAATCACCGTCGCGATATCCTCGCGCGGGTTGGCGCGGCGGTCGGCAGTGAGCGCGCCGAAATATTGCGTGAAATCGGCGATGACATAATCGAGCATCGCGATCGCCTGCTCGGCGCTGGTGATAGCCTCGCGGCTGCGGTTCAGCTCGGGATCGGTCGGGCCGAACAATTGCTGCGTCAGCATCAGCATGCGCGGCTCGTCCTCGGGCGGTACGCCCAGGATGTCCATGATGACGCGCAGCGGATAATGCGCGGCGACGTCGCGCGCGAAATCGCATTCCCCGCCCTGCGCGAGCATATGTTCGACGGTCTCGCGCGCGATCTGCCGGATGCGCTCTTCGACGATCTTGAGATTCTTGGGCATGAACCAGCTCTGGGTCAGCAGCCGGTATTTCATATGGTCGGGCGCATCCATCTGAACCAGCGAGCGGATCAGATGGCCGTCGTTGTTCGGGGTCGCGGCGCGCGCCAGCGCCTCGCCGTCGCGGTTGGTCAGCACCGTCGGGCGGATGCCGTTCGCGAACCGCTGGGGATCGCGACTGATCGCCATGATGTCGGCGTGGCGGCTGACGAGCCAGAACGGATCGTGATCGTGATTCTCGGCGACCGCCAGCGGCGCGTTGGCGCGCGCCCAGGCGAGCTGCTCGTGCAGCGGGTCCCATTGGCCGTATGCGACGGGGTCGACAACGGCGGCGGCTACCTCTCCAGGCAATATCGGTTTTGTCATTGAGGGCGAAGCTGCCGCAACTCGCACCCCGAGTCGAGTGGCAAAAGGCAACCGATCAGAGCGCGGTCCCCGGATCGGGCAGCGCCGTCTGCCATTCGGCGCGGGCGCGCCGGATCATCACTTTCAATTCGTCGGCGCGGCGCTGCCAGGCCGCGGCACAGTCGCCGCTCCACGCCGGCCCGACCGCGATGCCCAGTTCAACGACCGTCATGTCGATGAAGGCGTCATATTCGGCGATCGGTAACGGGCCATAGGCCCGATGTGTGTGCACCAGCTCGGTCACCAGCGGCCACACCCAGCCCTCTTCCTTCGCGAGGCCAAACATCATCTGGAGCGTTTCGTCGGTCATTCGCCGCGACGAGGCGTCGACCACCAGGAAAGTGGCGCGGCGCTCGGGGTAGGCGGCGAAGAAGCGGTCGAACAGCGTATGGCGAATGTCGATGCCGGCGTCGGCGACGGCGAGCAGGCTCGCTTCCATCGCCGCGGCATCGGCTTCGCTCATTTAAAGAGGCTGCCCAATATCCCGCGCATCAACTGCCCGCCGAACTTGCCCGCGACCTGCCGGCCAAGGCTTGTCGCGGCCGAGCGCGCCGCCGACTGGACCATCTTTTCGGTCATCGAGGGCTTGGCCGCCTCGCGCGCCGCGGCTTTTTCGAGCCGGAGCCGCTCCTTCTCTTGGGCGACCTTCAGCTTGGCTTCTTCCTTGGCGGCGATCGCGGCCTGCTTGTCGGCTTCGACCTGCGCCTTTGCTTCGACGGCGGCAGCTTGTGCCTGTTCGGCCTTGGCGGCGAGCAATTCCTCGGCGCTCTCGCGATCGACGGCGGTGTCATATTTGCCTTCGACCGGCGAGATCGACTTGATGATCGCGCGCTCCTTGGCGTCGAGCGGGCCGGCGCGCGAGCACGGCGGCTTGATCAGCGTGCGTTCGACCGGCGACGGCGCGCCGTCGGGCATCAGCAGCGAGACGAGCGCCTCGCCGACCTTGAGTTCGGTGATCTCGCGCGCGACATCGATCTTGGGATTCGGGCGGAAGGTTTCGGCGGCCGCCTTCACGGCTTTCTGGTCGCGCGGGGTGAAGGCCCGCAACGCATGCTGGACGCGGTTGCCGAGCTGGCCCGCAACATCCTCGGGAATGTCGATCGGGTTCTGCGTGACAAAATAGACGCCGACGCCTTTCGAGCGGATCAGGCGCACGACCTGCTCGATCTTCTCGGCGAGCGCGGGCGGCGCGTCGTCGAAGAGCAGATGCGCCTCGTCGAAGAAGAAGACGAGCTTTGGCTTGTCGGGATCGCCGACCTCGGGAAGCGTCTCGAACATCTCGCTGAGCAGCCAGAGCAGGAAGGTCGCGTAAAGTTTGGGGCTAGCCATCAGCTTGTCGGCGGCGAGGATGTTCACATAGCCGCGGCCATTCTCGTCGCAGCGGATCATGTCCTGAATGTCGAGCGCGGGTTCGCCGAAGAAGTTCGCGCCGCCCTGGCTTTCGAGCGTCAGCAACTGGCGCTGGATCGTACCCACGGTCGCCTTTGACACATTGCCATATTTGGTCGTCAGCTCGTCGGCATTTTCGGCGCACCACATCAGCATCGCCTGCAGATCGCCGAGGTCGAGCAGCAGCAGATTCTGTTCGTCCGCGATGCGGAAGGCGATCGCGAGCACGCCTTCCTGCACTTCGTTGAGTCCCATCAGCCGCGCGAGCAGCAGCGGCCCCATTTCGGAAATCGTCGTGCGAACGGGGTGCCCCTGTTCGCCGAACAGGTCCCAGAAGATCACCGGATTATCGCGATACGCCCATTCGCTGTCGCCGATCTCGGCCGCGCGCGCGGCGAAGATTTCGTGCATCTTCGACGTCGGGCTGCCCGCCATCGCCATGCCGGCAAGGTCGCCCTTCACATCGGCGACGAACACCGGGACGCCGACCGCCGAAAAGCCCTCGGCAAGGCCCTGCAGCGTCACCGTCTTGCCGGTGCCGGTCGCACCCGCGATCAACCCGTGACGGTTCGCACGTTTCAGCACGAGCGACTGGCGCGGGCCATCGGCCGCACCGCCGCCGCCCAGACCGATATAGATTTCGCTTGCCGTGCTGCCGTCGCTCACCCGCTATCCTCCACTCTGAACCTTTGTCGGGTCTAGAGCGGCGGCGCGGCGCTGCCAAGCATCATCCCATGATGAAGGCGTTCAACTTGTTGCCGTCGGGGTCGCGGAAATATCCGGCGTAAAATCCCTCGCCGCGCGGTCCCGGGGGGCCTTCGCAGCTGCCGCCGTGGGCCAGCGCGATCTCGTGGAGGCGGTGGACCTGTTCCTTGTCCTTCGCCTCGAGCGCAACCATCACGCCATTGCCGACGCTCGCAACATTGCCGTCGAAAGGCCGGGTCAGGCCAATACCCGCGCCGCCGCCCGGCTTGCCCCACGCGATAAAGCCGTCGAATTCCATCATGCGCGGCGTGTCCAATTCGCCCGCAATCGCGTCATAGAATTCCGCCGCCTTCGCCAAGTCCTTCGTTCCCAGCGTCACATAACCAATCATCATCTTTCTCCCGACTCGATATTATCGGAACATAATATGAACATCATGGATCGCGCGCAAACAAAAAGGGCGCCGGACCCGAAGGTGCGGCGCCCCTTGTGCCGGGCCGAAAGGCCGGCGGTTATTTCACGCGGATCGCGACGAACGCCGACGGACCGCCGCGGCGCAGGATTTCGAGCAGCACCGCATCGCGGCCCGCCTTCTTGGCGTCAGCGACCGCCTTGGCGAGCGCCTCGCTCGTCGTGACGGGTGTGCGGTTAGCGCTGAGAATCACGTCGCCGCGGCGCAGCCCCTTGCGGCCCGCGTCGCTGTTAGCCGAAGCCGCACCGACCACGAGACCCTTGGTCGCCGCATCGACGCCGACCGCGCGTGCGATATCGGGGGTCACCGTCTGCACCGACAGGCCGAGCTCTTCCTGGAGCGCCTTGTCGGCGGCGCCGGTCGGATCCTCGGGGGTCGTCTGTTCTTCTTCGGGATCGAAGTTGCTGCCGGTCAGCTCCTCCTCGGGCGGGCGTGTGCCGACGAGCGCCTGGATCATCATCGCCTTGCCGTCGCGGATGATTTCGAGCGGGATGCGTGTGCCCGGCTTGGTGTTCGAGACGATGTACGACAAGGTCTGCTGCGGCGTGACCTCCTTGCCATTGACCTTGGTCACGACGTCACCACGCTTCAGCCCGGCCTTTTCGCCCGCCTGCGCAGGTTCGACGCGCTGAATGAACTCACCGCGGTCCTTGGGCAGGCCGAGCGCCGCCGCGAGGTCCTCGTCGACCGGCGCGATGCCGATGCCGAGATAGCCGCGCTGGACCTTTTCACCCGCGCGCAGCGCGTTGATGACCGGGATCGCCGCATCGGCGGGGATCGCGAAGTTGACGCCGATGTTCGCGCCGACGGGCGAGATCAGCATGTTGTTGATGCCGACGACATTGCCCTGCAAATCGAACAGCGGGCCACCCGAGTTGCCGCGGTTGATCGCGGTATCGGTCTGGATATAGCGGTCATAGGCTGTGCCCGTGCCGATATTGCGCTGAACCGCCGAGATGATCCCCGCGGTCACCGTGGAGCCGAGGCCGAGCGGGTTGCCGATCGCAATGACCCAATCGCCGACGCGCGCGGTGCTGCTATCGGCGAACTTCACGAACGGCAGGCCCGCCGCGTCGATCTTGAGCAGCGCCAAGTCGGACGCGACGTCGCGGCCGACGATCGTCGCCTTATATTCCTTCTGGTTGGTCAGCGTCACCGTGACCTGATTGACGGCTTCGCCGCGCGGGCCGCCCGAGATCACATGGTTGTTGGTGACGATATAGCCGTCGGCCGAGATCAGGAATCCCGACCCGCCGCCCTGCTGTTCCTGCGTGATCGGTTCACGCGTTCCAGCGAAGGGGTTGAGCCGGACGCCCAGCGTTACTTCCTGCTTGGTCGAGATGTTGACCACCGCGGGCTGCAACTGCTCGACCAGGTCGGCGAAGCTTTCAGGCGCGCCCGATCTGGGCACGACTTTGGCGATTTCGCTTTTTTCATTCTGCGCGACCTGCGCGCCGACGGGAGACTGGGTGACCAGCGCCAGCGCAGTGCCACTCGCCAGCAAGGCCGAAGTGATGCCATAAACATAACGCACGATCGAAATTCCTTTTCGTTCTCGAAAAACTCATCTGCCCCGGCCGCGGCTATCTGCGGCGAATTGGCTGAACGGTGATTGAACATGAACAGGCGCTGCAAGTTCCATTCAGCCGACAGCCGACCCGATCAACCGCCGCTGAACCGCTTCAGATATTCATTGTCGGGCGACATGATGATCGAGGTTCCGCCCTGGTTGTTTTCACCGAGGAAGGTCTGACGATAGCTCTGCATCGCGCGGTAGAAGTCATAAAATGCAGGATCCTTGCCGAAGCTGGCGGCATAGATGCGCGCCGCTTCGCCATCGGCGCTGCCGCGGATGATCTGCGCTTCCTTCTGCCCTTCGGCACGGATCGAGATCGCTTCCTGCTGCCGCGCGGTACGCATGCGGTTGTACGCCGCCTCGAGCGTCGCCCCTTCGGGCAGGTCGGCGCGCTTGATCCGCACGTCGATGATCTCGGCGCCATATTTCTGCGCCTCGCGGTTCAGTGCGACCTGAATATTGTCCATCACCGCGCCGCGTTCGGGCGACAGCAGGGTCGCAAAGGTCCGCTTGCCGAGCTCGTTACGCAACGACGAGCCAAGGATCGTTGCAAGCTGCGCCTGCAATTTATCCTCGGTACGGATCGCGGTGTACATGCGCACCGGATTGGTAATGCGGAAACGGGCGAAAGCGTCGACCTGCAGCCGCTGCTGGTCGGTCGAGAGCACCTGCTGGCGCTCCATGTTCACGCCGAGGATGCGCTTGTCGATATATTGAATCCCGTCGGTGAACGGAACGCGCAGGACGAGGCCAGCGCCCGAACGGCCGAAATCCTCGTTCGGCTTGTACCGGTTTACCGTGCGCTCGATCTCGCCGAAACGCAGGATCAGCGCCTGCTTGTCTTCGGGCACGATCGCCAGCGATTGCGACAGGATGACGAGAATGATGACGACGCCAAAGAGCAGCCGCATCGGATTCTGGAACAGCGAATTAAACATCATTCGCCTCCCTTCGTAGCCGCGGCGGGCGGCGTGGCGGGAATCCGCTTCTGCACTTCGTTGAGCGGCAGATAGGGGGTCACCCCGCGCGCTTCGACAATCGTCTTGTCGACGTTCGACAACACATTCTCCATCGTTTCATAATAAAGGCGCTTGCGCGTCACTTCGGGCGCCAGCTGGTACTGGGCGTAAATCTGGTCGAACGCCGACGTGTCGCCACGCGCGCGTTCCAGCACCTGCTGCTGATAGGCGCGCGCAAGGTTGATTGCCGATTCGCGTTCCTGCCGCGCCGCGGTGACCTCCTTGAACGCCTCGTCGACCTGGCTCGGCGGGTCGACCTGGCGGATCGCAATGCCCTGAATCATCACGCCGGCGCGATACTGGTTGAGCAGTTCCTGCATGCGAAGCTGGACCTGTGCCTCGATCTCGACGCGGCCGGGACCGATCGCCTGGACGAGGTCGAAGTTCGCGACCGTCGCGCGCATCGCGCTTTCGGCGACTTCGCGGATCGTGCCTTCGGGATCGGCGAGCTGAAAGAAGAACAGCTCGGGATCGCGCACCGACCAGCGGACCTCATAGGCAAGGTCGACGATGCTCTGGTCGCGCGTCAGCACGAAATTCTCGTCCGTCGCGTTCGGCGAACCGATCGCCATCGTGCGGATGGCGCGAACGTCTTCGAGGCGGATACGCTCGACCGGTGCGGGCCAGGTGAGTTTCACGCCGGGGCCGACGGTGCGCGAATAGCTGCCAAGGCGGGTGATCACGCCTTCCTTTTCGGGCGGGACGATGTGGAAGGAGGAGAAAAGCACCCACGCAACAGCGACCGCGAGGACAATCCATTTCCAAAGCTTCGCCGAATCGCCAAAATTGAACTGGCTGCCGCCGCCCGAGCCGCCGCCGCCGAACCCGCCGCGCCCCTTGCGCAGCAGTTCGTCGAGCGCCGAGGGGCCGCGCGGCTTTGGCGCCCGGCGTTGATCGGCCGGATCGGGGGTGACCCACGGGTTGCGCGGGCCGGGTTTTTTGCCGTCGCCCTTCCCGTCGTCATCGCCCTTGCCCGGGCTGCCCCATGGGCTGTTCGCCATCTGGCTGATCTGATGGAAAAATTGCCGCAATCCCCTCGGGGTGCGGCGATCCATGCTGCCTTCAATCTTTTCGTTCATAGGGCTTTTATAGGGGCGACGGGCGCGATTAACAGGGGGTGCGCGCGAAAATGGCTGGCAAACAGCCCAATCATGCCTATCTGCCCCGGACATGACTGAACAAAGCGCTGATATCGCCCGCCTGACCGCCGCCGCCGCCGAGCTGAGTGGAGGACGGTCTTCGGGGCTCAGGCTGCTCGACGATTCGGGTCTGCTCGCGGTCGTGCTCGACGTGTCGGGGCTCGCGGTCGAGGAGCGTAAGCCGCTTGAAGACAAGCTTCGCTCTGGCCTGCTCGCAGAAGCCGGCGTGCGCGAAGTCCGCATCGCGATGACCGCCGAAAAGAAATCGATGACGATCATCGCGGTCGGCAGCGGCAAGGGCGGCGTCGGCAAATCGACGCTCGCCGCCAATCTTGCGGTCGCGCTGCGCCGGCTGGGCGTGAAGGTCGGGCTGGTCGATGCCGATATCTATGGCCCGTCACAGCCCCGCCTGATGGACAGCGAAAATGTGAAACCCGAATCGCGCGGATCGAAACTGGTCCCCGTTCCCAACGCCTATGGCGTCCCGATGCTATCGACCGGGCAGATTGCGGCGCCGGGCCAGGCGATCGCGTGGCGCGGCCCGATGGCGGGCAAGGCGCTCGAACAACTGGTCGACGCGAGCTGGGGTGATATCGACACGCTTATCGTCGACCTGCCCCCCGGCACCGGCGACGTCCAGCTGACGATGATCCAGAAGCACAAGCCCGCGGGTGCGGTGATCGTTTCGACACCGCAAGACCTTGCGCTGATGGACGCGACGCGTGCGGTCAGCCTGTTCGAACAGGCCGATGTGCCGATCATCGGGCTGGTCGAGAATATGGCCGGCTATGCCTGTCCGCATTGCGGCGAGGTGAGCGACCCGTTCGGGAACGGCGGCGCCGAAGCGGCGGCGGGGACAATGGGCCTCGACTTCCTCGGCCGCGTGCCGCTGTCGATCGGCATCCGCCTCGCGAGCGACGGCGGCGTGCCGCCCGCAGCCGGAACCGACCCGGCGGGCGAACCGTTCCATGCGATAGCGGCGAAGGTCGCCGACTGGCTGAACAAGCGCAATAAATAGGGACTGTCCCTATTTAATTGAGAGGACAGATATGGCGATCAACGACGAAGGCGAAATCCGCGAACTGCTTGAGCAAAAGCGCCGCATCGCGGTCGTGGGCGCGTCGCCCAACCCGGCGCGCGCGTCGAACGGTGTTCTCGCCTTCCTCGTCGGACAGGGGCATGACGTGATCGCGGTCAATCCCGGCCACGCCGGCAAGACGATCCACGGCGCGCCCGTCGTCGCGACCCTCGCCGACGTCGAGCCGCCCGCCGAACTCGTCGACATCTTTCGTAACAGTGACGATGCCGGCACCGCGGTCGACGAAGCGATCGTCCATGGCGCCAAGGCGGTGTGGATGCAGATCGGCGTCATCAATGACGCCGCGGCGAAGCGCGCCGACGCCGCGAGGCTGATCGTGGTCATGGATCGCTGCCCCAAGATCGAAGTCCCGCGTCTCGGCCTGCTGCGGTGAAGGCTGTCTTTTCGCTGCTGGCGGCAACGGCGCTTGCCGGCTGCGCAACCACGCCCGCCGCAACGAACCCGCAGGATGAATTTTTCGCCGCGCTCTCGGCACGTTGCGGCAAAGCCTATGCCGGCAAACTTGCGAGCGATCAGGACGCCGATGCCGATATGCGCGGCAAGGCGATGGTGATGCATATCCGCCATTGCACCGCCGATCGGATCGAGATTCCGTTCCATATCGACGGGCTTGGCCCCGATGGCGGCTGGGACCGGTCACGGACGTGGATCATCAGCCGCACGTCCACGGGCCTCCGCCTCAAGCACGATCATCGCCACGCCGACGGAACCTCCGACGACGTGACGCTCTATGGCGGCGACACCGCCGATGCCGGGACATCGACGCGGCAGAGCTTTCCCGTCGACGCCGAATCGATCGCGATGTTCGAGCGTACGGGCCGCGGCGTTTCGACCACCAATATCTGGTCGGTCGAAACGACGGACGCGGGCTTCACCTATGGCCTCGACCGGCAGGGACGGCATTTCCGTGTCGCATTCGATTATGCGAAGCCGGCAACGCCGCCGCCCGCGCCCTGGGGCTGGTAAGGAACCGTTGCACCCGTCATACGCTAACCAGCCAAGATGGGAGAAAGTTCATGCGTAACCAGACCCTTATGCTGATTCCGCTGCTGGCGCTCGGTGCGTGCGGCGACAAGGCGCCCGATCCGCGCGGCGTCGGGCATGACGAAACCCTGTTATCGGTGTCGGCAACCGGCCGGTCCGAGACAAAACCCGACGAGGCACGCTTCACCGCCGGGGTCAGCACGATCGCGGCGTCGGCGGAAGCCGCGACGCAGCGCAACAATGAAACGATGACCAAGGTCACCGAAGCGCTGAAAGCGTTCGGCGTTGCGGGCAAGGACCTGCAGACGCGCCAGCTGACGGTGAACCGCATCGACTGGGGTGCCAACAAGGGCAAATATGAAGCGGTCAATCAGGTCGAGGTGCGGATGCGCGCGGTCGACAAGGCGGGCGAGGCCGTCGCGGCGACGACGCAGGCGGGCGCCAATGTCCTGTCGGGTCCGACGCTGCGCGTGTCCGATCAGGAGGCCGCGACCAAATCGGCCTATGCCGCCGCCTATCGCGCTGCCCGCGCGCGCGCCGACGCTTATGCCGGCGCTGCGGGGCTCAAGATCGATCGCGTGCTCACGATCCGCGATGGCGGCGATAACGCCCCACCGATGCCTTATGCTGCCGACGCCGCCAATTACGCGGTCGCCGAGCAGTCCGCAGCCGCCCCGCCCTTCAATCCCGGGATCAGCGAATCGCAGGTTTCGGTGCGCGTCGATTTCGCGCTGTCGGAGGAATAGCGGCGCGATCGCGCCCGGCAGGAAAGCGCGATTTTCTTTGCGCCGATTCGCGGGCCTGACTATCAGCAGCGGGCATGACCGGCATTCGCGACACTGTGGGGCAACATAAATCGCGCGTGCCGCACGTCAGCCGCCGTCAGATGCTGGTCGGCGCGACCGCGGCGGGCGGGCTCGCGATCGCGTGGAGCCTCTGGCCGCGCGATTACCTGCCCAATCTGACCGCCGCACCCGACGAGCATGTCTTTAACGCCTTCCTGAAGATCGGCGACGACGGGCATATCAGCGCGATCGTGCCGCAGTGCGAAATGGGTCAGGGCGTCACGACGCTGTTGCCGCAGATCATGGCCGACGAACTCGGCGCCGACTGGCGGACGATGGCGGTCGAAACCGCGCCGATCAATCCGCTCTACACCAACACGCTGCTCGTCGACGAGGACAGCGCGGTCTTTACCCCGCGGTCGGGGGTTCCCGATTTCGTGTCGGACGTGCGCAGCTGGGCGCGCCGCGAATGGGCGGTTCGTCACGCCGTCATGCTGACCGCGAACAGCTCGTCGGTGCGCATGTTCGAAGCGCCGTGCCGCGCCGCTGCGGCGCAGGCGCGCGTGTTGCTGATGATGGCTGCGGCGAAACGCTGGGACGCCGACTGGGAACAGTGCGACACGCAGGACGGCTTCGTCACTTTCGGCAAGAAGAAGCTGCGCTTTGGTGATGTGGCGGCCGCCGCCGCGCTGCTCGAACCGCCCGCCGAGCCCGTCTATCGCGCGAGCAGTTCAGACCCGCTTTACGGCAAGGAGCTGACGCGGCTCGACCTGCCCGCCAAGATCGACGGATCGGCCAATTATGCCGGCGATATCCGCCTGCCCGACATGGTGTTTGCGGCGATCCGCCAGGGGCCGCTCGGCGCGACGACGCTGAAGAGCATCGATCGCAAGAAGGGGCTGTCATCCCCCGGCCTGCTGCATGTCGTCACGCACGAACGCTGGGTCGCGACGGTCGCGCGCAACTGGTGGGCGGCGAACCGCGCGCTCGACCGCTTCGCGCCACTGTTCGAAACCGAAGGCACGCCGATTTCGTCCGACCGGATCGACAAGGCGCTGAAGACGGCACTGAAAGGCGATGGCTATCGCATCGCGAGCGAAGGCGATGTCGGCGAGGCGATGGAGGGGCGTCAGAAAATCTCCGCCGAATATGCCATTGCGCCCGCGCTCCACGCCGCGATCGAAACCCGCACAGCGACGGCTGCCCCCGACGGCGGCGGCCTGCGCATATGGGTCGCGACGCAGGCGCCCGCGCAGTGCCGTGACGCGATCGCGCGGGCGACCGGCCTGGGGGCCGCAAACATCATGCTGTTCCCCATGATGGCAGGCGGATCGTTCGATGCCTGCCTCGATCATAGCGCCGCGGTGCAGGCGGCGATTATCGCGCTGCAGGTCAAACGCCCGGTCCAGCTCGCCTGGTCGCGCGCCGAAGAAATCATGCGCCTGCCGCCACGCCCGCCGGCCCGGGCCAAACTGACCGCGACGCTCAACGCCGCGGGCGGGATCGACGCGCTCGTCACGCGCATCGCCGTGCCGCCGACCAACCATGAGTTTCGCGACCGGCTTTTCGACAACACTCCCGCCGACGTCGCGCAGCGCGCCGCTGCGGGGCGCACCGACGCCGCCGCGGTCGAGGGTGCGGCGACCAGCTATGCCATCCCGCACAAGGCGGTCGATCATTGCCCCGCCGATATCGGTCTGCCGACCGGGCGCTGGCGCGGTAATGCCGACAGCTACACCGCCTTTTTCACCGAATGTTTCGTCGACGAAATGGCGGCGCGCGCGGGGACCGATGCGCTGTCCTATCGCATGGCAATGCTCGGCAATGCGCCCCTGCTCGCGCGCTGTCTGCTCACCGCGACCAGCCTCGGCGGCTGGGAAGGCGGCCTGTCGGGGACCGCGCAGGGCCTTGCCTGTCACTCGATGCGCGGCAGCCACATCGCGCTGATGGCGACCGCGCGGCAAAGCGAGCGCGGATTGCAGGTCGAACAATTGGTCGCGGTCGTCGATGCCGGGCGGCTGGTGAATCCCACCGTCGCGCGGCAGCAGATCGAGGGCGGGCTGATCTTCGGGCTGGCCGCAGCGGTTGGCGCCACCACCGACTATGAAGGCGGCGTTGCCACCGCGCGCAAGCTGAGCCAGCTCGGCCTGCCCGACCTGTCGCAGACCCCGCAGATCCTGATCGAATTCATCGACAGTGATCGCGATCCCGGCGGGCTGGGCGAGATTGGCGTGCCCGTCGTCGCGCCCGCCATCGCCAACGCGATGTTTGCTGCCACAGGCCGCCGGATCCGCCGGATTCCGCTGTCGGCGCACCCTTTATGACGCTGCCTCCTGATCATCCGCCCATCGCCGCGCCGCAAATCGGCGTGTTGCTGACCAATCTCGGCACCCCCGACGCGCCTGATGCGCCGTCGGTGCGCCGCTATCTCGGCGAGTTCCTGTCGGACCGCCGCGTCGTCGAAATCCCGCAAATATTGTGGCAGCCGATCCTGCGCGGAATCATCCTGACGACGCGCCCGAAAAAGTCGGCGCATGCTTATGCGCAGGTGTGGACCGAGGATGGGTCGCCGCTTGCCGCGATTACGCGTGCGCAAAGCAATGCGCTGCAATCCGCGTTCGGGGAAACGGTGCAGGTTGCCTATGCGATGCGATACGGCAATCCGGCGATCGGTCCGGCGATCGACGCATTGAAGGCCGCGGGATGCGCGCGCATCCTCGTCGCGCCGCTCTATCCCCAATATTGCGCCGCAACGACCGCGACGGTCGTCGATGCCGTGGGCAAGCATCTGGAATCACTGCGCTGGCAGCCGACGGTCCGCTTTCTGCCGCCCTACTACGACGATTCGGCCTATCTGGACGCATTAAAAACGTCGGTTGAGACGGGCCTCGCCGCGCTCGATTTCAGCCCCGACGTGCTGCTTGCGAGTTTTCATGGCATGCCCCAGCGCACGCTGCACCTTGGCGATCCCTATCATTGTCATTGCCAGAAAACGGCCCGGCTGCTGGCCGAAGCGCTCGGCCGCCCGGTCGATGTCGCGTTCCAGTCGCGATTCGGCCGCGCCAAATGGCTCGAACCCGCCACCGATACGCGCCTCGAACAGCTCGGCCGCGGAGGTCGCAGCGTCGCGATTTTCGCGCCGGGGTTTGCCGCCGACTGCCTCGAAACGCTGGAAGAGCTGGCGATCCGCGGCAAACAGCAGTTCGAAGGCGCCGGGGGAAAACGCTTCGCCTATCTTCCGTGCCTCAACGCCGATACTCCGGGCCTGGCGATGCTGGAGACGCTGACGCGGCGCGAACTCGCCGGTTGGCTTTGATCCAGGCCGCTTACCAACTGTTTAGGTCCATGCGCTAAACTGATCCGACGCGGCGCCGAACAGGCATAATCCGCGCCAATTTGGAGGTAACGCCATGACCGAGGTCGAATCGGCAGCGCTCGCGCTGGCCGGGCTCACGCTCGCCTTTCTGGCGATCGCCTTTGCCATATGGTGGCAGCGCCGTCCGCGTCCCGCCGCGGCAACGCCCCGAGCGCCGCGCGAACCGCGTGCACCGGGCGAAAGCCGCTTGCCCAAATTGTCGCGCAAGGCGGCCCCCGAAGTGGAAACGGTGGAAATATCGCCGTCGCGGCTCGCACGGATCAGCCGCAAAACCCCGCTCGAAATACCGAGCGATGACGAATATGAACCCATCGTCGCCGACGAACCCGTCGATGCCGCGCTCGCAGCAATCGTTTCCGAGGTCGAAGAAGACGCGCACCGGGTCGAGAAAGCCGCCGCGGAGGAGGTCTCTCTGCGCCTCGTCCCCCAGATTCCGTCGCGCGACGCCATTTCGACGAACAGTTGGCTCGGCGGTCGTCCGCGACTTTCCGCGGGAATGGAGTGGCCCAAAATCGACGGCCAGCCCGCCGATTTCCTCGCCCAGATCAGCTGCACCGACCTGCCTCGCGGTCTGTGGAACGGGCTTGGCCCGCGCGACGGCGCGCTCGCCTTTTTCATCCACCGCAGGAATTATGACGTGCGCGTCCTTCACCTGCGCGAAACCGGCACACCGATTGCGCCGCCCTTCACGCTCAACGATCCGGAGGGGTGGTTCGGTCCGCAGGGGGGGCTCGCTTCGGGCGATCTGACGTCGTTCGCAGTGCGCGCCTTTCCCGAATGGCCGGTCGATCTGATCGGCGTCCGCCCGGGCGATACCGATCCGCGCAGCAAAGCCGATCCGGACGAAACCGGCCGCGCGCTCTACGCACGTGGTTACGATATCGCGGACCCGGCTTTCCATCCGTTCGACTGGGGCAGCATGACCGCGATGATCGCACTGCTCGAAATGCGGCTCGACCGGCTGGTGACCGAAGCGGCGCCGCCGCCGGGCGCCAGCGCCGAAGATGTGAACGAGATGGAAGGGCGCGCCGCAATCAACCGCGAAGCGCGCACGCGCGCTGAAGAAATTATCGCGATCGTGCACGACAGTGCGACGCGCGACGCCTTCTCGGCCGGCGATGCGACCGCCGTGATGGCCGGACTGCACGCGATCCATTGGGCCAAGGCGATCTGCACCCTCGACCCCGAGACGGGCGTCGAGATGATCGAAACGATCACCTTGCCGTTGACGACGCACCGCGCCGACGCGGATCTGTGGGTTCATGATTATCAGACGATCTTGTTCGATCGCGCGAAACATGCCTGGTGCGCCGACCCCGACAATCTTTCAACGTCGGCGCGCGCGTTTTACGAACCCTGGTGGCGCGACCTTGCGGACCGCGAGATGGCCGCAATCGGGCATGAGCCCTTTCGTCACATCCATGATTATGACGAGGAGCGCGACGCGGTCTTGCTGGAGCTGCCGACCAGCGGATTGATGAGCCGGAAGTTCGGTGACGGCGACAATCTGGTGGTGACGATCGACAAGGCCGATCTCGCCATCGGCGACTTTTCGAAGGTCCGGGCGCAGGTCAGCCACTAGGCGCCTGAATAGCTTTGCGATTGACGTTCCGGTAAACTTGCGGCGCCCGCTTGCGCAGCCTAATCATGATTCCATAAACACGTGGGAGAGTGAGTTTATGGCACGCGTAGCAATCGTCACCGGCGGCAGCCGCGGTATCGGGGAAGCAATCTCCCTGAAACTTCAGGAACAGGGCGTCACCGTCATCGCCAACTATGGCGGCAATGATGAAAAGGCACGCGCGTTCACCGACCGCACCGGCATCGCGGCGATCAAATGGGACGTCGGCGATCATCAGGCATGCCTCGACAGCTGCGCGCGCATCGCCGAGGAGTTCGGCCCCGTCGACATCGTCGTCAACAACGCCGGCATCACCCGCGACGGCACGCTTGCCCGCATGAGCTATGACGACTGGGACGACGTCATGCGCGTCAACCTCGGCGGCTGTTTCAACATGGCGAAGGCCACGTTCGGCGGCATGGTCGAACGCGGCTGGGGCCGCATCGTCAATATCGGGTCGATCAACGGTCAGGCCGGCCAATACGGCCAGGTCAACTACGCCGCCGCAAAATCGGGCATCCATGGCTTTACCAAGGCGCTGGCACAAGAAGGCGCCAAGAAGGGCGTGACCGTAAACGCGATCGCGCCGGGCTATATCGACACCGACATGGTCGCGGCGGTGCCGCCGCAAGTGCTGGAAAAAATCGTCGCCAAGATCCCGGTCGGCCGTTTGGGGCAGGCCGACGAAATTGCGCGCGGCGTAGCGTTTCTTTGCAGCGAAGACGCCGGCTTTGTGACCGGGTCGACGATGAGCATCAACGGCGGGCAGCATATGTACTGAACGATGGCAGGCGTGTAACCAAGGCGTTCGCGCAGCGGACGACGAGGTTAGGCGCCGGTGCCGCAAAGCGGCAGCCATCGGCACGGCCAGCGGGGCGGCGATCCCAAAGATCGCAGCCCCGTCTGACGGCAAGTGGCGGCATTGCCGCCGCCGATCAACACGCTACACCCACACCATGACCGAACCCGCCTTCTCCCTCACTGCCGCCCAGCAAGACCTTGCCCGCGCCTATGCGGGCGGCGCGCCCGGCGTTCTGGTCTCGGGCGTCGTGTGGCTCGTCGCCGGCATCATATGGCAGCTTCACGGCACTATGGTCGCCTTCGTCGCGCTATTCATCGGCGGCATGGCGATCCACCCGCTGGCGGTCCTGATCGAACGCACCACATTCAAGGCCCCGAAACCGACCATCGGCAAGGCGCTCGAAACGCTGGCGCTCGAAGCAACCGTCCCGCTGTTCGTCGGCGTGATGATCGCGTGGGTGCTGCTCGTCCGCGCGCCCGACCTTGCGATCCCCATCTTCGCCGCGATCATCGGCGCGCGCTATTTCCTCTTTCGCACGATGTATGGCGACATCGCCTATTGGGCGCTCGGCGGCGCGATCCTGCTGGTGGCCGGCCTCGCGCTGTTCGGCATCGGTCTTTCGTTCAACCTCGGCTTTCTCATCGGTGCGATCGAGCTGGTCGCGGCCGCGCTGCTCCTGCGGCGATGGCGCGCCCGCCGTTGAGCGCGCCGCTCCACCCCCCGGTCAAGCGCTCGGTGACCATCGCCGGTCACCCGACCTCGATCAGTCTTGAGCCGATGTTCTGGGACGCGCTGGAAGCCGAGGCGGCGCGGCAGGCGCTGCCCGTCAACGCGCTCGTCGCGCGGATCGATGTCGAGCGGATGGAGGCCGACGATCCGCCGAACCTGACTTCGGCGATCCGGCAATGGCTGTGGCAGAACCGCCCGGGCTAGATCGCGGCGTAGACGGCCAGTCCGAACCCCGCGCCCTTGTCGGGGGCATGATGCAGGAACAGCGAGGGCTCGATCAGTTCGAGTTCCATGATGTGAAGTTTGCCCGTCGCATCGCCGACCATATCGACGCGCGCATACACCGGCGGTGCCGGAGCCGCGGCCAGCGCCGCTGCCGCCAGAGCCCGCGCAGCATCATTGGCTTCCCACAGGGTCTCGCGCCCGCCGAACTGTTCCTGCACGCGAAAGTCGCCCGACGCAGGGCGTTTGACGATCGCGTGGCTGAACTGGCCGCCGAAAAAGAAAAGCGAATATTCGCCGTCGGTCAGGATGCCCGCCATCAGCGGTTGGACGAGCCGTCGCTGGCCGATCGCGTCGGCGGGGATCGGTGCGCCGGTCGCGATGCGGTGGGTGCCGTCGGCGCCGCCGGAGATCGCGGGCTTGATCACGACCTCTCCGGCGCCAAGTTCGGCGCGCGCTGCGGCGAGAGCCGCCTCGTCGAGCCCGGCGACCTCGACCGTCGGCACCACGGCGACATCCTTTGCACCGAGTTCGGAGAGATAGGCCTTGTCGCTGTTCCAACGCAGCACGGGCACCGGATTGGCCACCGGCAGCGCGTCGGCCTCGAGCCGATCGAGCAAGGCGTACCAGGCCGCAACATCGCGTTGATAGCCCCAGGCAAAGAGCGGGAGGACCAGATCATAGCCCGACAGATCGCCGGGATCGCTCCACACCCGCTGCTCGACGATCA
Organism: Sphingopyxis sp. Soil_C_28; assembly: GCF_057657055.1. NCBI lineage: Bacteria > Pseudomonadati > Pseudomonadota > Alphaproteobacteria > Sphingomonadales > Sphingopyxidaceae > Sphingopyxis > Sphingopyxis sp. Soil_C_28. The sequence goes on along the minus strand of NZ_JBDGJE010000002.1, from coordinate 493,659 downwards.
GCCCGGCAGCGGTCAGCGCCGCCGCCTTGCGGGCAAAGGCGGGCTGCCACTTTTCGTAATAATCGGGCGCCGGGACAAGGATCGCGACGCGAGGCTGAAACGGCATGGGCACTCCATAAATAGGGGCAGTCCCCATTTTATTTGGCCGATCGATGGAAACCGCTCTGCCATTCTCGATTAAATAGGGACTGTCCCTATTTATTGCCCGCAATCGTCGATTACCGTCCCAGCAGTCCGCGGGCCTGTCCGGCGATATGCGACAGCATCGCGCCATTCGGGTTCGGGATCGTCCGCGCCCGTTCGACCGTCGCCTTGAACTGCGCGACGCGCGGGGCATGGTCGGCGAGCCATTTGGTCACCGCCGCGTCCAGATCGCCCTTCGGCAGCCCGGCGAGGAAGCTCAGGCGCATCTGCTGGAAATCGCGCGCGAGGCTGTTGACCAGCAGACGTTCCCACGGATCGGCGGGGCTCATATGCGCCGCCAGCGTCTGCGCCCAGTCGAGCCCCAGAGCTTCGCCGAGATGGGTGAAAGCGCGGGTGACCGCGATTTCGTCATCACCGCGCCGCTCGGCCAGATCGACGATGCCGATCGCGCCGTCGGTCTTGAACAGGCGAACCACCGCCGCGGTCAGCGGCTCCGGCGCGCCGGCGTCGAGGAGCTGCTGCGTCAGCATGTCCCACTGGTGCTTGACCGACGGACTGAGCAGTGCGTCGACTCCGGTCATCAGGCGGTCGACACCGGGTTCGAGCCGCGCGACCACCGGGCCCGCCTGCGCCAGCGTCTGGGTCACGCGGAGGAGGTCGGCCATTTGCGACGTCATCGCCGACGACGCCTGTGCGAAGAGCGACAGGCGCACGCTTTCGTCAATCTTCGCCGCGTCGAGCGCGGTCCAGATCGCCGGCATGTCGAGCAGCCGCTCGACCGCGACGAACGCCGCCGCAATATCGCCGAGCGCGCAACCTTCCTCTTCGACGAGTTCGAAAGGATGGACGATGCCCATGCGATTGATGATGCGGTTCGCAATCTTCGTCGCGATGATTTCGCGGCGCAGCTGGTGATCGGCAATCGCCGTCGCGAAATCGCGCTGCATCTCGGCCGGGAAAGCCGCCGCCAGGTCACTGCCCAGCGCAGGATCGTCGGGCAGGTCGCTATGCTCGATCGCGTCCTGCAACGCGAGTTTCGCGGTCGACAACAGCACCGCGAGTTCGGGGCGCGTCAGCCCGCGCCCTTCGGCAGCGCGGCGGAGCAATTCATCGTTCGCCGCGAGTCCTTCGACCTTGCGGTCGAGACGGCCCGAAGCCTCGAACGTCTCCATCAGCCGGACGAGCGACGGCACACCCGCCGCGCCGCCCTTCTCGGCGATCGACAGCGCGAGCGCCTGCAGCCGGTTGTCCTCGAGCACCAGCGCCGACACATCGTCGGTCATGCGGACGAGCAGCGCGTCGCGGTCGTCCTGCGCCAGCCGGCCTTCGATCATCTCGCGGTTGAGCGCGATCTTGATATTGACCTCATTATCCGAGCAATCGACGCCCGCGCTATTGTCGATGAAGTCGGTGTTGATCCGGCCACCCTTCGCCGAGAAAGCGATGCGCGCGGCCTGGGTGGTACCGAGGTTCGCGCCCTCGCCGACCGCCCGCACACGCAGATCCTCGGCATCGACGCGCAGCGCGTCGTTGGCGGGATCGCCGACCTCGGCATTATTCTGGCTCGCAGCCTTCACATAGGTGCCAATGCCGCCGAACCACAGCAGGTCGACGGGTGCTTTCAGGATCGCCGAGATCAGCGCGCCGGGGTCGATTTCGGACACCGACAGGCCGAGCAGCGCCTGCACTTCAGGGCTAAGCGGGATGCTCTTCTGGCTGCGCGGGAAGATGCCGCCGCCGTTCGAAATCAGCTTGGCGTTATAGTCGGCCCAGCTCGACCGCGGCAGCGCGAACATCCGCTCGCGTTCCTTCCAGCTTTTCGCCGGATCGGGATTGGGGTCGAGGAAGATATGGCGGTGGTCGAATGCCGCGACGAGCTGGATCGCCTTCGACAACAGCATGCCGTTGCCAAACACGTCGCCCGACATGTCGCCGCAGCCGACGACGCGGATCGTGTCGGTCTGCACATCGACACCCATTTCGGCGAAGTGGCGCTGAACCGAAAGCCACGCGCCCTTGGCGGTGATGCCCATCGCCTTATGGTCATAGCCGTTCGACCCGCCGCTCGCGAACGCGTCGCCGAGCCAGAAGTCGCGCTCCATCGCGAGCGCATTGGCGACGTCGGAGAAAGTCGCGGTGCCCTTGTCGGCAGCGACGACGAAATAAGGATCGTCGCCGTCGTGGATCACGACATCTTTCGGATGCACGACCTTGCCCGCGACCAGATTGTCGGTGATCGACAGCAGCGAGCGGATGAAGATGCGATAGCATTCGGTGCCCTCGGCGAACCACGCATCGCGGTCGAGCGAGATGTCGGGCAGCGCCTTGGGATAGAAGCCGCCCTTCGCGCCGGTCGGCACGATGACGGCGTTCTTGACGCGCTGCGCTTTCATCAGTCCAAGGATTTCGGTGCGGAAGTCGTCGCGGCGATCGGACCAGCGAAGCCCGCCGCGCGCCACCGGACCGGCGCGCAGGTGAATACCCTCGACCCGCGGCGAATAAACCCAGACCTCGCGCCAGGGCAGCGGCTTGGGCAGGCCCGGCACAAGGCTCGAATCGATCTTGAACGCGAGCGCCTCGTCGGCAGCGGGCGCAAAGGCGTTGGTCCGCAGCGTCGCGCCGATCACCGCGTGGAAGAGCCGCAGGATACGATCTTCGTCGATCGACTTGATGTCGGCAAAGCCCGCCATGATGTCGGCTTCGAGCGCCTTTGCACGGGCCTCGTCGCGCGCTTTCGGATCGTGGAGTGCCGAGAAGCGCTCGATCAAGGCGGCGGTGAGCGCCGGCGCGTGCCGCAGCGCGCTGACCACCGTGTCCATGCCGTACGCAGACCCGCCCTGGCGCAAATAGCGGAACCACGCGCGCAGCCAGATAATCGCGCGCGGGTCGGTCTGGTTGGTTAGCACCAGTTCGTTGAACGCGTCATTTTCGGCGCGGCCGTCGAGTACCGCCGCGATCGCGCCTTCGAGCACTTCGGCATTGGGAAGCAAGGCGAGTTCATCGACATTCGGCGGCAGGCGCAGCGTGAAATCGTGGATTACGATCGGCAATTCATCGTCGTCCTCGGCACCCGGGGCGCGGCTCTGACCAAGCGCAGTCGGGATTTCCTCGAGCACTTCGAACCCGAAATGCTCCAGTGCAGGGACAATGGCGGAAAGCGCGAGCGGGCCGACCGCACTATAGACTTTGAGCCGCAGCTGGTCGTCGCCGTCGAGGCTCTTGCGCGCGAGCCGAACGCTGCGCGGATTATCGGCGTCGAGGTCGCGAAGCCGCAGGATGTCGCGCGCGGCTTCCTCGGGATTATAGAGATTGCGATAGTTCGGCGGGAACATCGGCGCGAAACGTGCCGCCAATGCCGCTGCACGTCCCGGATCACCGCGCTTGGCAAGCGCGGCCTCGACCTCGGGCTGCCAGCCGCGTACCATCTGTTCGAGCTGCGCGTTCAGTGCCTCGGTATCGGGCACGACGCCGCCGCTGCGCAGGTCGAGCGTGTAGCGCAGCAGGGCCGCACCGCCGTCTTCGAGCACCATCGTCCAGTTGATGACGCCCGCCCTGGCTTCGCGCACGAGCAAAGATTCGACCGCAAGGCGGCGGCCGGCCGACACTTCATCGCGCGGCAACCATACGAAAACGAAGAGGTGACGACCGAGCGCGCTGCGCACCGTCACCAGCTTTGGCCGCGGGCGATCGGTGATCGACATCGACGTCAGCACCAACTCCTCGAGCGCCGCCGCATCGAAGGCGATCAGCAGGTCATGCGGCAATGCGGTAAGCGCATGCGCGAGCGCCTTGCCTGCGTGACCGGCCGGATCGAAACCGAACTTCGCCATCAATGCTTCGAGCTGCGCGCGCAGTACCGGCACCTTCGCCGGGGCCGCCGACAAGGCCGCGCTGGTCCACAGGCCGGCATGGATCGACAGCCGCTCGACGGTCTTGCCCTTGAATTCAGGCACGATCACGAGGTCCAGCAGCACGCGGCGGTGCACCGCCGACAGCCGGTTCGACTTGATCAGCAGCGGCGCGGTGCCCCCCTGATCGAACCAGGCGAAGGCCGCTTCGAGCGCAGCGGGCGACAGGAGCTGGCTTTCGCCGCTCTCGCTGATCCCCAGCGAATCCTGAATCTTGCCATCGCGCGTGCGCCATTCATGGCCAAGTTGGGTCATCGCCCCACCCTCGAACCAGCGCAGCAGTTCGGCCGCCTCGCCCTCGACGCGCATTGCGGCGTCGGCGAGCATCGCGGCGCGCATCGCACGCCAGTCGCGTACCGCAGCGCGCACGTCGCGCAGCGCGGCTTCCAGCCCGTCGAGCAAGCGCCGGCGCGCGCGCGCATCGCCGCGCTCGAGTTCGATATAGATGACCGACTCGCGGGTGCCGCCTTCGCCGGCTTCCTGCAGGTGGCCTTTCGCATCGCGCTTCGCCGCAACGACAGGGTGCAGGATGCGGTGGACGGCAAGCCCCTGCGCCGCAACGGCTTGCGAGGTCGAATCGACGAGGAAAGGCATGTCGTCGTTGATGATGGCGAGCCGCATGCGGCGGTCGGTCCCGTCGGCGGCGATCGGTTCGAGCAGCAGCGAAGGCGTTTCGGCCGTGCGCTCAAGCGCGGCACGCGCAGCGAACTGGCCCGCGTCGGCGAGCGCCGCCTTGTCCATATCGTCGCCTTCGCCGGGCAGCGCGCTGCCCCGCAGCGCGGCCAGATAGGCAGCGGCGATTTTCGAAGGAATTTTGGCGGTGGAGGTGGTGGTGTCCGTTTCCGGCGTGTCGGACAAATTCTGAGACATAGAGTGCAGCATCCCGAACCAAAGAGGGGGATCCCAGCCGACGATCGGCGGGGGCCCGTTCGCTGCCGCCCCCTATGCGCCTGCGCGGCGCGCGGCTCAAGGCCTCGTTCGCGCGTCCACGTTAAATAATTTCAATTTTCGGGTCGTCTGTTGCGTGAACGCTCTCAGAGGCTCCTAGCCGCCTTGGGTGATCGGAACGGCTTTCTTCGCCAGCTTCGCCACCAGCGCCGGATCGTCGGCCGCCTTGGCGACAATCCCGATATGCCCGCCGGGCATCGCGCGCGCGATCAGCACGACGAATTCGGCGTCTCCGGCGTCATGCTCGAGGATGAGCGCCGGGTGCGCGCGGCGCAATGCTTCGAGCTTCTCGTCCGGCCGCTCGCTGCTATTGTCCGGCTTGCGGCGCGCGCGCGCATCCTTGACCAGCCCCTTGAGCCCGCCCGGATAGCGATCGAGATAGGTGGCGAGTTCGCCGCGGCCGACGCCCTCGTCCTTCGCGTGACCGAGCACGCAAGCATATTCGGCAAGCCGCGTCTTGTCATAGGTCGCGCCGAAAACCAGTTTCACCACCGGCGTCATCGGCGCGCGATCCTGTACCGCCAGCCCGGCATCGTCGAGCAAAGCAGCAAAGGCGTCGGGCTGTTCGTCGGCGGCGAGCGCGAAATCCCACGCCTTGCCGACCGCCTGATAGAGTGCACCCCGACTCCGGCTGTCGGCGGCGATTGCGCGTTCAGCGGTTTCGCGCGCAAGCGCGAGCCAGTCGGCAAGTTCGGCATCGTGCCCCGGATCGACCGGCGCCTGCTCTTCGTCCCTGACATCTGCGTCCGAAAAGAGGTCCGCGCCGTCGCCCAGCGCGGCAAAGCCGGGCGTGGCATCGGTCGGGACATCGTCGTCGAGATGCTCCGAATCGGGGCCGTCGGCCCAGACCGGCACCGGTGCGGTCAGCGGCGCCGCGCTGCGCAGCGCCTGTTCGACCGACAATTGCAATTCCTCGGCCTGGTCGGCGGGGACGGCTTCTTTCCAGTTGATCACGCCCATGATGAAATCGATCGAGTCATCGTCGGACGAGAAGGGCAGCAAGATGCCGCGGTACATGATCGTCACGCCGCGATCGTTGACGAATTCGGCCTCGAAGCCGATCGGCGCGCGATTGGCGATAATCTGAAGATAATGATCGGTCAGCCGTGACAGCAACGAACGCCCCGGAATCTGGCTGATATAATGGACGTCTTCGTCGATCTGCGATTCTTCGCGCAGCTTGTCGCCGAGGAAAGCGAGCCCCGGGTTTTCGACGCCGGCGGTGAAGTCGAGCAGCACCGAATGCGAACCGAAATCGGCGCGGTCGAGATCGAGGTCCTCGACCGAAGGATAAGCGCGGTCGGCGAGCAGCGAGGCCCAGTAATTATAGGCCCGCACCTGCATCCGCCGTTCGTCGACACCGACGGACGCGGGCGCATCGATCGCTCCGTCCTCCTGGTCGTGGCTGCTCGAAAGCAGTCCGCGCATGCTGTCCATCATTTATCCCCAGTCGCAAACATTGGTAAATGTTATGCACCGGAACTGGTAAAAGCCGCGTAAACGATGGCCGGCACAGCCCGCACCACCCAGGAGCGGTGGACTTTGGCCTATTTGGAGGAAGATCGAACCGCTTCGGCGGCGCGCCGCGGACGATGAAGCGGGGATGATGCCCCGTGCCGGGAAGAGGGTGGAATTGCGCGCCGATTCGCTGCCCACATTGAACGCCCGGCATAAAACGAAGGCGTTTGTCCGGTGAAAAGCACCCCAATGATCGAAAACACATCGATATAGGATTATTGTGCATGGCTGATATCGAAATATTCTCCATGCTAATATTATCATAGTCATTATATGATATTTATTTCAATGATTTATATAAAGAGTTCAATTGGCCCATCTCTGCACCATATGCACTTTGCATGGTATTTATCCTGCAACTGATGGAGTCGAACATGGCGAGCGGTGATATCGGCAACGAAAAGCTGCGCTGGATTCTGTGGTCCGGCTGGCACGGCAAATGCCCCGAATGCGGCAAGGGTCATATGTTCCGGTCATGGCTGAAGCTCGCCGATCGCTGCGACAATTGCGGGCTCGATTTCAGCTTTGCCGCGCCCGACGACGGTCCCGCCTTTTTCTCGCAATGCATCGTCGCCTTTCCGCTGACCTTTGTCATCGTGTGGATGCAGATCGCCTACAGCCCGCCGCTGTGGGTGCACCTGGTCTTTTCGATTCCGATCATGGTCATCGGATGCATCCTGCCGCTGCGCCCGATCAAGGGCTGGCTGGTCGCCTCGCAATATGTGAACAAGGCGCAGGAATCGGGGACCGAGCATCTGTGGGCGAAGCTGAATGCACGCGAAAAGCACGAAGCGGACGAACGGCATGGCAAGTGACGCATGGGCGCCCGATATCGCAGGTGCCGCAGGGCCGAAATATAAGGCGGTAACCGCGGCGATCGCCGCCGCGGTCGCGCGCGGCGAGCTGCGTCATGGCGACCGTTTGCCGCCCCAGCGCGACCTGGCCGCGCGGCTCGGTATCGACCTCACGACCGTCACAAAAGCCTATGATCTTGCGCGGCAACGCGGGTTGATCGTCGCGCGCGGGCGCGCGGGCAGCTTTATCAGCGACGAGGTGCGGACCGGCGAGATCGCCACGACAGCGCAGAACGACATCGCGATGAACAGCCCGCCGGTTTCGGCCGAAAGCCATCTTGCCGATGCGATGACGTCGGCGCTCGCCATGCTGGCGCGCGGCGACGGCATCGCCCGCCTCCACTATCAGCGCCCCGGCGGTGCGGCGGCGGACCGCGAGAGCGGCGCCGAGCTGTTGCGGCGTGTCGGATTGTCGTCCGATCCCGAACAGATCGTCGTCACGGCTGGCGCGCAAAACGGGCTTCACGCGATTGCATCGACGATCCTGAAGCCCCGCGATCGCGTGGCATGCGGCGATCATGTCTATCCCGGATTTCGCGCGATCGCCCGCCGGATGGGCGTCTCGCTGGTGCCGCTGGCCGCGATAACCGCGCGCGCGCTGGAAGCGGCGCACGCCGACGTGCCGCTTCGCGCGCTATATATTGTTCCCACGAACGATAATCCGACCGCATCGACGATCGAGGCCGGGGAGCGCAAAGCCCTCGCCAAATGGGCCCGCGATGCCGGCGTCCAGATCATCGAGGACGACGCCTATGGCCTTTTGCCCGATGTGCCGATCCCCGCGATCACAAGCTTTGCACCCGAAATCGGCTGGTACATCGCGAGCATGGCGAAGATCGTGTCGCCCGCGCTCCGCGTCGGTTTTGTCCGGGCGCCGGGGGTGGCCGAGGCCATGCAACTCGCCTCGTGCCAGCACGAAAGCGCAGTGATGGCGCCGCCACTCAACGCGGCGATGATATCATTGTGGCTCGCCGACGGGACGTTCGACCGCCTCGTCGACGCGGTGCGCAAGGAAGCGGCGTGGCGGCAGAAACTGGCGCGCACCATACTCGGCGACGCGCGCCATGCCGCGCATCCGCAGGGCTATCACCTCTGGTTGCCGCTGGCCGACGACAGCCATCCCGAAACGCTCGCCGCCGCACTCGCGCTCGACGGCCTGTCGGGCGTGCCGTCGGACCGGTTTGCGGTCGCCCCCGAGGCGCCCAAGGCGATGCGGATTTCGCTGGGCGGCACAATCGACCGTCGCGGACTTTCGCGCGCGCTGCACCGGCTGGCCGCGCAGCTCTGGTCGCCCGGCGGAGCGCCGAGCAACATCGTCTAGCGCCGGCTCACTTTCCCGGATGGAGACGCATCGCCGCACCGCCGCCGGGGGCGAGCCAAAGCTTGTAGGCGTCGCCTTTTTCCACCCGGATCGTTTCATAGGCGATCTTGTGCCGCGCGTCGGTCAGATAGGTCGCGCCCTCTCCGTCCTTGTAGATTGTCGCGGTATAGCTCTTGCCCGTATCGAGGAAATCGAATGTCAGCGTCAGCGTGCGTTCGGTGCCGTCGTTGACCCCGCCGACATACCAGTCGGCACTCTTCCGGTCCTTGCGCGCAAAGATCGCATAGTCGCCGACCTCGCCCGCGAGCAGCCGGCTGTCGGACCAGTCGGTCGGCACTTGGCCGATGAAAGCGAGTTCGCGCGGATGCGCCGCCAGATTCTCGATGCGGTCGGCCGCCATCTGGACCGGCGAATAGATCGCGAGATAGAGGCCGAGTTGCTTCGCCAGCGTCGAGGCCATCGGCATCTCGTTCGACCCGGCAAGGCTGAGCACTCCCGGTGTATAGTCCATCGGCCCCGACAGCATGCGCGTATAGACGAGCGTCGGTTCATGGTCGGGACCGCCGTTCGCGAACGCGCTCCAGCTGTTATATTCCATGCCCCGTGCGCCCTCACGCGTGATGGCATTGGGCCAGGTCCGGCGGAGGCCGGTGTCCTTGACGGGCTCGTGCGCGTTGACCGCGAGGTGATATTTTGCCGCGGTCTCGACGACGCGCTGATGGTGCCGCACCTGCCACTGGCCGTCGTGCCACTCCATCGCGGTCGTGCCCGGGGTAGCCCCCGGCGTGACGATCCCGCCCGCGTCGGCGACATAACCCGTCTTGACCGACCGGACGCCGAGGCTGCCGTAGAGCTTCATCGCATCCTCAAGCTGTGTTTCGTAATTCGCGACATTGCCGTTGGTTTCGTGATGGCCGATCAAGGTGACGCCCTTCTTGCGCGCATAGTCGGTGACCGCTTTCAGGTCGAAGTCGGCCGCTGGCTGCGTGAAGTTGAACGCCCCGCCGTTCCAGCCGGTGTTCCACCCCTCGACGAGCACGCCGCCGAAACCATGCTTCGCGGCGAAATCGATATATTGCCTGGCGCGCGCGGTGGTCGCGCCATGATTCGGCCCCTCGCCCCAACTCCACGGCCCGCGGATCATGCCCCACCAGATGCCGATATATTTCATCGGCTTCACCCAGCTGACATCGCCGAGCTTGTTCGGTTCGTTGAGATTGAGTTCGAGGTCGCTTGTCACAAGCCCCGCTGCATCGTCGGCGATGCGGATCGTGCGCCAGGGCGTTGCGAAGGGCAGATCGCGGGTCACGCGCGGCCCGCGCGACGAAGGCGACAGCGTCGTGCGAAACTTCCGCCCCTCGGCGCGCTTGAACCACATCGCCGAATAATCGACGAGCGCCGCTTCGTGGAACGCCAGATGCGTGCCGTCGTCGAGGCGCATCGTGATCGGCGTATGCGCGGTCGCGACGCCGTCGATCGGCGTCTTCTGGTAAATCTGCTCGTAGCGATTCCACTCCCCGCCGGTGATCCACCAGGCGGTGCCGGGTAAGGCGATGTCGAACTCGGTGACCTCGTCGGCGATCTTTGCGGTGGTCATCCCCGGCTGTTCGGGCAGCTCGTACCGAAAGCCGATGCCGTCGTCGAACAGGCGAAAACGGACGTTCATCAGATGCCCGCCGCGGCTTTCATGCTGGTGAAAGCGCACGAGCAATTCATTGTGATGATCGCGGACGAAGCGGCGCTCGCCCCACGGCAATTCCCATGTCGCGTCGCCGCTCGCCTTCTCGGCGCCGTCGATCCGGAAACCGCTCTGGAGCGCGGGGCCATCGGTAAGCAGAAAGCCGAGGCTTGACGGCGCGATGAGCAGTTTGCCTTTGCGCGACAGCGACCAGATCGGACGCTCGTCATTGTCGGTCGAAACGGTGAGGACGATATGGCCATCGGGTGAGGACGCCGTCTCCGATGGCCGCACTTGCTGTGCCGAAACCGGGGCTGCGGCGAGCAGCACAAAAGCGGCCATCAGGATCCGCATGACTTCATTCCTTCGTGGATTAACCGGGGCAGGCATCTATCCCGGTTAATCCTCGACTTGGCAAATCATGCAGACGTATGGATCAGGTCGACCAGCCCCCCGCGAGCGCGCGGAACAATGCGATCTGGCGCCGCGAAATCTGCCCGTCCTGCGCAGCGAGCACCGCTTCGGTCTCGGCAAAGGTTCGCTCCGCATCCAGCCATTCGAGCGAATCGGACGCGCCCTCCTGCCGCTTGGCACGCACGATCCGCGCGGCGCGTTCGGCCTGATCGCGCGCGGCGCGGAGCGCCTGCCTTTGTTCAAGCGAGCGCGCATAAGACGACAGCGCCGTCTCGGTTTCCTCGAGCGCGCGCAGCACCGTGCCGTCGAATTCGGCGAGCGATGCCTGTGTGTCGGCCTCTGCCGCCGCGATCCGTGCCCGCGCGGGTTCCTGATTGGGGAAGGCCCAGTTGAGCAGCGGCCCGAGGAGCCAGCGGATCGGCCCGCCACCGAACACATCGCCAAAGCCCGCACCCGTAGACCCTGCCGAGCCGCCAAGCGTGATGCGCGGATAAAGGTCGGCGGTCGCAACGCCGATGCGCGCCGTGTCGGCGGCGAGGCGGCGCTCGGCGGCGCGAATATCGGGACGGCGCTTTAGGAGCGCCGCCCCATCACCGACTGGGATCGGGTCGGTGATCTCGAGGCTGATGTTGCGGTCCGCCGCGATGGCGGGGAGCGCAGCGGGGGCACGACCGGTCAGAGTCGCGAGGCGGAATAACGCCGCCTGCCGTTCAGCTTCGATGGAAGGAATGTCGGCCGACCGCTGGTCGCGCAGCGTCGTGATGCGCGCGAGGTCGAGCCCCGTCGCCATTCCAACGTCCTTGCGGCGTTCGGTCAGCTTTACCTGCTGGTCGAGCAGCCCGACGATGCGGCGTGCGACGTCGAGCCGTGCTGCGCCCGAGGCGGCGTCGGCATAGGCTTGGGTCGTGTCGGCGGCAACGATCACGCGCACCGCATCGGCATTGGCTTCGGCGGCGGCGGTGTCGCCGCGCGCGGCTTCGACCGAGCGGCTGACGCGCCCGAACAGGTCGGCCTCGTACGAGACGTTGAGCCCGACATCGACCGCCCAATCTTCGCGGTCGGCGCCGGGGAGACGCTGGCCTTCGGGGCTGCGGCCGTAATTGGCGCCCGCGCCGATCTGACCCTGCGGCAGGCGGTCGGCGCGCGCGCCGCGGAGCGACGCGCGGGCGCGGGCAATGTTGGCGACCGCGACGCGGACGTCGGTGTTGGCGCTCAGCGCATCGCCGACGAGCCCGTCGAGGACGGGATCGTCATAGAGGCGCCACCAGTCGCCCGCGACCGGCGCGAGCGACACGGCGGGGCTGTTCGCCGAGACGAACGGCCCGGTCGCGACGGGCGCCGACGCAGATTTGGGCTCGGCATAGTTGGGGCCGACCGCGCAGGCGGCGAGCGCCAGCGCCGAGGCGGCGGTGAGGATGTTGCGAAGGATCATGATCTTGTTCCTTATTCCGCCGGAACCGGCAGCGCCGTCCCATGGTCGTCCGACCCGCGCCGCGCGCGCCGCTCGGCCGACCAAAGGCTGAGCGAGCGGGCGACGACGTAGAAGGTCGGGGTGAAGATGAGGCCGAACGCCGTCACGCCGAGCATGCCGAAGAATACGGCGGTGCCGAGCGCCTGGCGCAATTCCGCCCCTGCCCCGCTCGCGATCAGCAGCGGCACGGCGCCGAGGATGAAGGCGAAACTGGTCATCAGGATCGGGCGCAGACGGTCGCGCGCCGCGCGCACCGCGGCTTCGACCGGCGACAGGCCGTCCTGCTCCTCGGCCTGCTTGGCGAATTCGACGATCAGGATCGCATTCTTCGCCGCAAGCGCGATGAGTACGACGAGCCCGATCTGCGTCAGCACATTATTGTCCATGCCGCGCAAATTCACGCCGACCATCGCCGCGAGCAGACACATTGGCACGATGAAAATGATCGCCAGCGGCAGCATCAGGCTTTCATATTGTGCCGCGAGCACGAGGAAGACGAAGACCACCGCGAGCGCGAAGACGATCCCCGCGGTGTTCGCCGCCGCCTTTTGCTGGAAAGCGATACCGGTCCATTCGGTGCCGTAACCCGCGGGCAGCGAGTCCGCCGCGAGCTTTTCCATCGTCGTCAGCGCCGCGCCCGAGGATGCGCCGGGAGCTGTGTCGCCGTCGATCTCGACCGCCGGGAAGAGGTTGTAACGCGTGACGCGGTACGGCCCCGTACGGTCCTCGAAATTGGCGACCGATCCGATCGGCACCATCGCGCCGCTGTCCGACCGCGTCTGGAGGTTCGCAACGTCCGCGACGGTCTGGCGATAGGGCGCGTCGGCCTGTGCGGTCACACGATAGGTCCGGCCGAGCAGGTTGAAGTCGTTGACGAAGGCTGAGCCGAGATAGACCTGCAACGCTTCGAACACGCGCTCGGGCGGCACGCCGAGCATATTCGCCTTCGCCCGGTCGATGTCGGCAAAGATGCGCGGGTTCGACGGGTCGAAGAAGGTGAAGACATTGGCGAGACCGGGGGTCTGGTTCGCCTTGCCGATCAGATTGTTCGTCTCGTTCGCGAGCGCGGCATAGCCGTTCCCGCCGCGATCCTGGACGATCATGCGGTAGCCACCCGCCGAGCCGATCCCCTGGATCAGCGGCGGCGGGATGATCACGATCTGCGCCTCGGTGATATCGGCGGTGTTCGCGCGCGCCTGATTCATGATGTCTTCGAAATTGACACCGAGCTTCCCGCGCTCCTCGAACGATTTGAGCGGGAAATAGGCGGCGGCCGAATTCGGCGCGAGCGTCTGCGACGGGCCGTCGAAGCCCGCGAGCATCACCGAACCGAGCACACCCTTGATCGGCAGTACGCGGCCGGCGACCTTCTTCAGCACCGCATCGGTGCGTTCGACCGAGGCACCCGCAGGCAGCTTGGCGACGACGAGGAAATAGCCCTGGTCCTGTGCGGGAATGAAGCCGGTCGGCGTCGCCCAGAACAGGCCCGCGGTCGCGGCGATCAGCGCGGCATAGGTGATCATCACTTTCTTCGGCGCACGCACCAGCCGGTCGGTCAGGCGCGCATAGCCGTCGCTCATCTTCTCGAAATTGCGATTGAAGCTGTCGCCAGCGCGGCGGACGAGCTGCATCCCGCGACCTTCGTTCTGCGGTGCCGCATGCGGCTTGAGCAAGATCGCCGCGAGCGCGGGCGACAGGGTGAGCGAGAGGATGAGCGAGATGATCGTCGCGGTCGAGATGGTGACCGCGAACTGCTGATAGAAGGCGCCCGACAGGCCGGTGAGGAACAGGGTCGGCACGAACACTGCGCAGAGCACGAGCACGATCGCGACGAGAGCGCCCGATACTTCGTCCATCGAGGTCCGCGCCGCTTCGAGCGCGCTCATCCCCTTTTCGAGATTGCGTTCGACATTTTCGACGACGACGATCGCGTCATCAACGACGATGCCGATCGCGAGCACCAGCCCGAATAGCGACAGGTTATTGAGGCTGTAGCCGAACGCTGCAAGCACGACGAAGGTCCCGATCAACGATACCGGGATCGCCAGCACCGGGATGATCGCGGCGCGCCATTTCTGCAGGAAGACGAGGATGACGATAACGACAAGGATCACCGCCTCGAACAGGGTTTCCATCACCGCGTCGATCGACTGGGCGATAAATTCGGTGGGGTTATAGATGACGCGATATTCGAGGCCCTTGGGGAAGCTTTTCGATGCGGCTTCCATTTCGGCCTCGACCGCCTGTGCCGCCGCAAGCGCGTTCGAACCCGGACGCTGGAAGGTCGCGAGGATGACCGTCGGGTCGCCCGACAAATAGGTGTTCGAATTATAGTCCGACGCGCCAAGCTCGACGCGCGCGACGTCGGAGACGCGGACCTGACGCCCGTCGGCATCGCTGCGGATGACGATGTTGGCGAAGTCCTTGGGATCGGTCAGGCGGCCCTGCGTTTCGACGCTGAGCTGGAAACTGCTGCCGTTGGCATGCGGCGGCTGGCCGAGTGAACCCGCGGCGACCTGCACATTTTCGCGGCGGAGAGCGGCGACGATCTCACCCGCGGTCAGGTCGAGCGCGGCGGCGCGGCCGGGATCGATCCACACGCGCATCGCATAGTCGCGGTTGCCGAACAGGCGGACGTCGCCCACCCCGTCGATACGGCTGAGGCGGTCGCGGAGCTGGGTCAGCGCATAGTTGGAGATATAGGCGCGATCGAGCGACTTGTCGGGTGACACCAGGTTCACGATCAACAGGAAGTCCGGCGAGGTCTTGCGCGTCACGACGCCCAGGCGCTGCACCGTTTCGGGCAGGCGCGGGGTCGCGATGGCGACGCGGTTCTGCACCAGCACCTGCGCGGCATCGAGATCGGTGCCGATCTTGAAGGTGACGGTGATCGTGACGACGCCGTCGCCGGTCGACTGGCTGCTCATATAGAGCATATTGTCGACGCCGTTGATTTCCTGCTCGATCGGCGCCGCCACCGTTTCGGCGACGGTCTCGGCCGACGCGCCGGGATAGGTCGCGGTCACGGTCACTGTCGGGGGAACGATGTCGGGATATTGCGAGACCGGCAGGCCGATATAGGCGACCGCGCCGACGATGGTGATGATGATAGCGAGCACGGCGGCAAAGATCGGCCGGTCGATGAAAAAGCGGGATAGGCGCATGGGAGAGCCCCTGTCTGAAAAATGGTCTGGTCATCCCCTCCCGCTTGCGGAAGGGGCAGCGAGACTGCGAGATTTGCTCGCTAGTCGCAGCGGGGAGCGCCATGAAACGTCACGGGCCCTCCCCCACCCCTCCCGCAAGCGGGAGGGGAGAAGAAAGATCACTTCGCGAAGGTCGCCTGCGCCGACACCGGTTCGACCGCGGCGGCGGCATCCTTCGGCGGCGCCATCGCGGCGATCTTCCCGGCCTTGGTGACCGCCTTGGTGCCGGGACGCGCGAACTGATAACCGGTGATGACGACCTGATCGTTCGGCGTCAGACCCGATCGGATGACGCGCAGGCCATCGACTTCAGGGCCAAGCTCGACCGGCTTCGCCGCGACCATTCCGTCCTTGCCAACGACATAGACGATCTTGCGCGCCTGATCGGTCTGCACCGCGGCGGCGGGCACCAGCAGCGCGCGCGCCGTCTGGCCGGTCGACAGGCGCATGTTGCCGAACATGCCGGGGGTCAGGAACATTTCCGGGTTGCGGAAGCTGGCGCGGGCGCGGATCGTGCCCGAGCGCGGGTCGAGACCATTGTCGGTAAAGTCGAGCTGGCCTTTCCAGCGGTAATCGCTTTCATCCTGCAAGCGAACCTCGACAGTCGCACCCTTGTCGCCGCCTTCGCGCTTGGTCTTGAGGAACAGCGCTTCGGATCCCTGGAAGGTGAAGTATACGGGATCGAGGGCATTGATCGTGGTCAGCAGCGTGCCACCGGCGTCGCCCGCCGACACCAGGTTGCCCGCGTCGATCTGACGGTCCGAGATGCGGCCGCTGAGCGGCGCGCGAACCACGGTGAATTCGACGTCGAGCGCGCGCGCCGCGATGCGGGCATCGGCACCTGCAAGCGCAGCGTTCGCAGCGTTTACCCTTGCGCGAAGCCGGTCGATCTCGCTCTGCGACACCGCCTCGACATCGACGAGCCGCCCGGCGCGTTCCAGTTCAAGCCGCGCGAGTGCGAGGTCGCTGCGCGCGCTCGCGGCCGAAGCGCGCGCTTCGGCGAGCGCGGCGCGATACGGGCGCGCATCGATGGTGAAGAGCGGCTGGCCCTGACGGACGATCTGGCCGTCGGTAAAGTGGATCGCGGTGATCGCGCCCGACACGCGCGGACGCACCTCGACCGCTTTGCTCGCCTCGAAGCGGCCGATATATTCGTCCCACAGCGTGACGTCGCGCGCGATCGGCGCCGCGACGGTGAGGACGGGCGCGGGCGCCGCGGCTGCCTGCGGTGCGCCGTCGCGCAGCAACCACCAGGCACCGACGACGAGCACGAGCAACGCGCCAATCCATGCCGCACGACGGCGACGGCCGGGATAGAGCAAGGTCTTGAGTTCGCGGCGGACCGTCGCATCGGCGGGGTCGAGTTTTTCGATCGGGGTGTGGACGGTCATGGGGTGCCCTCTTCTTCTCTTCGTTCGGTTCGGCTGCGCGCGAAGCGCAGCGGGTCGCGGCCCCGAAAGCGCACGCCTTCGGTCCAGTCTTGAAACAATCCTCATTGCTGGACGGCCCTCTTCGAAGAAGGCGACCGCCCCTCCGGTCACCCGCATGTCGAATGCGCGCGCCGGCTCCCTGTTATGTCGTGCGGACGTGCGCCAACAGGCACCGACCGGAACAAGACCCGCTCCCGGGAAAATAATCTGGATGGTGAATCCGGCCGCCGCATGATCTTTGCCACACGGCGGCCGGTCTCGGGGGAGAGCCTATCTTTGTATACCGAGTGGTATATAAGTATTGCTGCGGTGCGTCAAGGCCATTCTGTACCGGGCAGTAAAATTTTTCTTCTAGCGTCCCGGCCACAGCTTCAGGCTGGTTTCGACGAGACGCTCCAACTCGGCGCGCGTCGCGCCCGAACCCGCCTGTACGGCCATGCCCTGGTTCACCGCGATCAGGAACTGCGCGAGCCCGTCGGGGTCCGTGTCGGGAGGGAAATCGCCATCCTCCTTGGCGCGCGCAAATCGTTCGAGCATCGCGCGCTTCGCCGCAGCACCGCGCTCGACGACGGCCTCGCGAATGCACTCGGCCTCGGCGCCGCACGCGACCGAGCTGATCACGCCGAGACAACCGTTCGGATTCTCCGGGCAAGTATACATGTCGAGCGCGCCGTACATCAGCCGCTCGGCGACGCCGCGCGCGGTCGGCGCTTCGAGAGCGGCGCGCATATAATCGGCCTTTTCGCGCTCATAAAGGTCGAGTGCCTTGTTGAAGAGCGCTTCTTTGTTGCCGAACGCCGCGTAGAGGCTGGGCTTGGTAATCCCCATCGCCTCGGTCAGGTCGGCCATCGACGCGCCCTCATAGCCCTTCGACCAGAAGACACGCAGCGCCGCCGCGAGGGCCATGTCGACGCAAAATTCGCGCGGACGGCCCTTATGCGGTGTGGCAACGGTGGCGGTTTCGATTTCCATAACGGCTGGTATATAAGTGGCGGATCGCAACTTGTCCAGTGGCAGCTGGTCAGACCAGTCGCGTGTCGATCGCCAACCCGCCCTTAAGCGTCAACGTCACCGGCGTGCGCTCGGCAATGTCGGCCAGCCGCGCCTTCTGATCGTCGTCGAGCCCGGCGATCGTCAACGCACGGTCGACCCGGAGCCCGTCCTTGCTCAGCAGCCGCAAACCGACCTCGACCGACTCCAGCGGCCATCCCTTGCGATCGGCATACATGCGCAGAGTGATAGCGGTGCAAGCACCAAGGCTGGCAAGCAGCAAGTCATAGGGCGCCGGCCCCATATTATTTCCGCCAAGTGCGGCGCCTTCGTCGGCGACCAGATCATGACCGCTGACCGAAATTTCAGTGCGGTAATGGTCGTTGCCGATGCGGGCAGTGCCATGGGCCATGCGACTATCCTTTATTGGCGAAGGGCTGATCGAACCGATATTCCGGTCAGCGGCAAAAACGGCAAGCATAAACCTCGACCGTCGGCGCCGCGCGCAGTCGTCGCCCCCGAGATCCTGCCTTGAACGAAGCGTCAAAAGCCCTACATTCGCGTCATCGTCAACAAGCGAAAGGAGGTGGTCGAATGTCTCATTGTCACACGCCGCATGCGGCAGATTTGAGCAAGACCTTCTTCGCGGGGGTCCAGCTCGCATAAGCTGTCCGCGACAGGCAAGACAATGGAAGGGCTGCTCCGAAAGGCGCAGCCCTTCGTTGTTTCCGCAACGGCCCAAGCTTGGACGCAGCATGCGTTTAAATGCATAATTTCAGGGAAAGTTGGAGGCCCGAGCCGGAATCGAACCGGCGTGCGCGGATTTGCAGTCCGCTACGTCACCACTCCGCCATCGGGCCTCATGCCAAATTGCCGCATCCCCTTTGGGATGGGCCGGGTGTTGGACGGCGATGCTAGTGAGCGGCTTTCGCCGCCTTGTCAAGGAGTCGCCCGAATGGCGCCGCGCGGGCGCTGCCGGGCGCACGATGCGGGGTTGGCGGCACCCCCGTTGCCAGCTATGCGCGGCAACGCGCGGCGGCATGGCTGTATTACCATTGCAATACAGCATGGCTTCGGCTAAAGCGGCCCCGCAAAGGTTCATGTTCCAGGGAATCGGAAAAGGCTGATGGCGACGAAGTTTAGCGAAATCACGGCGGCGGAGATGCGCTCCGCCATGATCGACAGCCAGCTCAGGACCAGCGATGTCATCGACCCCGCCATTATCGGTGCGATGGCGGCGGTACCGCGCGAGGCGCATGTGCCTGCCGCGCTCGCCGGTGTCGCTTATACCGACCGCGCGGTTGCGCTGGGCCACGGCCGCGCGCTCAATGCGCCGCTGGTCACCGGCCGCATGCTCGTCGCGGCAGCGATCCGCCCCGGCATGCGCGTGCTACTCATCGGTAGCGCGACGGGCTATACCGCTGCGCTGCTCGCGCTGCTCGGCGCCGAGGTTCACGCAGTCGAGGAACAGGGCGAACTGTTGGCCGTAGCACGCACCGCCGCCGCCCATGACGCGATCCGCTGGGTCGAAGGACCGCTGGCCGCCGGCGCACCAGACGCGGCGCCGTTCGACCGCATCATCATCGAAGGCGCGATCGAGACGCTGCCCGAAGCGCTGG
Organism: Sphingopyxis sp. Soil_C_28; assembly: GCF_057657055.1. Classification (NCBI taxonomy): domain Bacteria; kingdom Pseudomonadati; phylum Pseudomonadota; class Alphaproteobacteria; order Sphingomonadales; family Sphingopyxidaceae; genus Sphingopyxis; species Sphingopyxis sp. Soil_C_28. The sequence continues at coordinate 474,161 of NZ_JBDGJE010000002.1, read as the reverse complement.
TGGCGCAGCTGGCCGAAGGCGGCCGGCTGGTCGCGGCGCAGCGCGAGGGCGCGGTGACACGACTCGTCGAGGGTGTGAAGACCGGCGGCACTATCGCGCTGCGCAGCTTTGCCGACATGGACGTCGCGCCGTTGCCCGGCTTTACCGCGCCGGCAGGTTTTCAGTTCTAAGGCCATATCCCCCCTTGTTTCAGGCTGACATCAATATGCACGATAACAATAAGAGACAGCCCCTTCGCCGTGCCCGCTGGCTTGCCGGCCTCGCGGTCGGCGCGCTGGTGCTGGCGCCTGCGGCGCAGGCCGAAACATTGCAGGATGCACTGGCCAAGGCCTATGAAAACAACCCCACGCTGACCGCCGCACGCGCCGGACAGCGTGCCAACGACGAAAATGTCCCGATTCAGAAGTCGCAAGGTCTGCCGAACGTCGGCGTCGGCGTCGACTATCAGGAAAACCTGGTGCTGCCGGGCAACAGCTTCTTTTCGCCCAAGCGCTTCGTGAGTGTCGGCGGACAGGTGTCGGTACCCATTTATCAGGGCGGCGCGGTACGCAACGCAGTGAAAGCCGCCAAATTTCGCGTCGAGGCTGGACAGGCCGATCTGCGCGCGACCGAGGCGAGCATTTTTTCGCAGACCGTTGGCGCCTATATGGACGTTATTCGCGATTCCGCGATCGTCCAGCTCAACCAGAAAAATGTCTCGGTCCTTCGTACCAATTTGCAGGCAACGAGCGACCGCTTCGAGATTGGCGATCTGACGCGCACCGACGTCGCCCAGTCGGAGGCACGGCTGGCGCTTGCCGAGGGCGATCTGCGCACCGCCGAATCCAATCTGATTGCCAGCCGTGAATCCTATGTTCGCCTCGTCGGCGATGCCCCGGTCGACCTTGAACAGCCGCCGCAATTGCCGAACCTTCCCGCATCCCCCGAAGATGCGGTCGCGATCGCGCTAGCCAGCAACCCCGATATAGAAGCTGCAAACCAGCTCGTCAGCGCCAGCCGCGCCGACATCGGCGTCGCCCGCGCCGGGCGGCTGCCCAAGCTGTCCGCGACAAGCAGCGCGGGTTACAATAATAATCTGAATTCGGTCCCATCGGGGAACACCACCTCGGAAAATGTCACGAAGAGCGCGCAGGCCGGGCTTTCGCTGACGATACCATTGTTCCAGGGCGGGCGCCCTGCCGCGCAGGTGCGCCAGGCGCAGTCGCGCACCAGCCAGGCAATCGAGAATTATGTCGAGGTCGAACGTAGCGTGATCGCGCAGACCCGCGGCGCTTATGCCGCGTGGCAGGCGAACGAGCGTATCATCACTGCGACGCAGCAGGCGGTGAGCGCCAACGGCCTCTCGCTCGAGGGCGTCCGCGCCGAAAACAGCGTCGGCACGCGCTCGATCCTCGACATTTTGAACGCCGAACAGGAATATCTGAACACGCAGGTCCAGCTGGTGTCGGCGCAGCGCAACTCCTATGTCGCCGCCTTCTCGGTCCTCGCCGCGATGGGCAAGGCCGAAGCGCGCGACCTCGGTATCGAGGGCGGCGCGCTGTATGATCCCGAAGTCAATTACAGACGCGTGAAGGGCCAGATCTGGGATTGGGCCGACGACCCGGCGCCGCAGCAGGTCGCGACCGACACGCGCGCCGTTCCGGCCGCAACCGCCAGTGTTCCCGTCGGGCCGCCGTCGCTGTCACCACAATAACGCTTGGCAAAACGCGCCCCAAATCGGTAAGAGGATTGTTAACCATCCGGTAATCGTGATGGTTTAGGGGGTTGGGTTATGGGCGATATGTCGCGGGAACCGTCGATGGAAGATATATTGTCGTCGATTCGGCGCGTGATCGCTCGTGACGAGGCGCCCGGTAGTATTCGCGAAGCCCGGCTCGCCGAAAACGACGATATTCTAGACCTTCAGGACGAAGAAGAAGACGCCGAAGCGGCGCCTGCGGCCGAAGAGCTTGTCTCTGCAGCAAGCGCCGATGCCGCGCGCCAGTCGCTCGAAGCATTGACCGCTGCCGTGGCACCTGCGGTTGCCGCGGCGACAGTGGCAGGGCCGAACGTTGCCGGCCGCACGATGGAGGACGTCGTCCTCGACGCGCTGCGCCCGATGCTCAAGGACTGGCTAGACACCAACCTGCCCTCGCTCGTCGAGGCGATGGTGGCGAAGGAAATCAGCCGAATTACCGGCAAGCGGCTTTAGCCGACCCAATCTTCCAGCAGGTAGCGCGCGATCGCCAGTGGCGGCGGCGCCATGAACGGCGCGCCCATATCTCCCGCGAGTGCGGCGCGTACTTCGGCCTTGTCCACCCACATCGCGGCCTCGATCTCGGTCGTATCGAGCGTCAGCGCGGGATCCTTCGCGACCGCGCGGCAGCCGATCATCAGTGACGACGGGAACGGCCAGGGTTGGCTCGCCACATAAGCGACATCCGACACGCGAATGCCCGCTTCCTCGAACAACTCGCGCGCGACCGCTTCCTCCAGCGATTCGCCGGGTTCGACGAACCCCGCGAGCGCCGAGAAGAATCCCGGTGGAAACCCGCCCTGCCGCCCGACGAGCACCCGCCCCTCGCATTCGGCAAGCATGATCACGACGGGATCGACACGCGGAAAATGTTCGGCGTTGCAGCTGCCACAGCGCCGACCCCATCCGCCGCGAAACAGATCGGTCGGCGATCCGCACACCGCACAGAAGCGATGCCGCGCATGCCAGTCGACAAGGCTGCGCGCACCGCCGTACAGCGCCGCATCCTCGCCTGAAAGCAAAGGCAGCAGCCGCATCACCGTGCGCGATCGCGCATCGATCCGTACTCCGGACGGGGCCTCGCGCACGAAGTGCGGGATCCCCGCATCGTCGATTCCGAGCAACATCAGCGCGCGGTCGCCGGCGGGGTCCAGCGCCTCCCACAGCAACCCGCCGCCCTCGCCCGGCACGAAGTCGATGCCGTCAAGCGCGAGGCAGCGCGCTCTCGGATCGGCGGTGGCGGCGGCAAAGGCATCCGCATTCGTCCGCAACTGGTCGGCGCGATCGAGCCACGCCCCGGTGAACCCGAGTGGCAACGGCATCAGCGGGTGACGTCCGAAAAGAAGGTCTCACCGAACTTGCCCTGGAACGACACGGCGTCGGGCGGCATGATCTGCGTGTAGCCCCCGACGCGATAACCGAGTTTGCGATGGACGAAGCCGATCGTCCCCGCCGCGCCCGCCCAGCCGAAAATCCCTTCGCCGCCCGGCGAAGTCGGGAGCGACACGCGGCCGCCGGCGCCAAAGCCCTGCCCGTCGATGAAAGTCCCCTTGCGGTCGATGCTGTCGGCGATGAGGTTCGACATCGCGAGCCGCGCGGTTTCACGCTTCATCACGCGCACGCCGCCGGTTTCACCCTCGCCGAGCAGCATCGCAAGGAAGCGGTCGTAATCGCGCGCGCTCGACACGAGCCCGCCGCCGCCAAACGGATAGGGCGGCGGGTCTAGATAAATCGAGCTAGCCGCGGGGTCGAAGGGGATCAGCGCGCCGCCGAAGGGCGCATAATTGCTCGTGAAGCGCCCGACATCCTTCGCGGCCACCATGAAGCCGGTGCTCGTCATGCCGAGCGGATCGAACAGCCGCGCCTTAAGGAACGCATCGAACGCCTGCCCCGACACGACCTCGATCAACCGCCCCATCAGGTCGAGGCTGATCGAATAGCTCCATTTCGTCCCCGGCTCATAGACGAGCGGCAGCGCCGCGAGCCGGTCGGCCATCGCCGCAAGGCTCGGCGCGGGCGTCACCGGCGCGAAACCCGGAATCGGCAGGCGGCTTGCCTGTCCGCCAGCGATACCATTGTCGTCATAGGCCTTTTTGATCGGCCCCTTCTGGATGATATTATAGCCGAGCCCCGCGGTATGGGTGAGCAGCTGGCGCACCGTGATCGGGCCCTTCGCCGGGCGCACATCGGTGATAGACCCGTCGGCCACATTCTGCACATTCATCTTTGCGAAGAGCGGCAGGAAGTCGGCGATCGGCTGATCGAGCTTCATCTTGCCGTCTTCGATCAGCAGCATGGCGGCGATCCCGGTAACGGGCTTGGTCATCGAATAGAGGCGCCACAGCGTGTCAGGGCCGACCGGCGTCGACGAATCGTTCGACCGCACCCCGGCGCCGAAAAACACCGGCACCTCCTGCCCCTTGCCGATCGCGGCGAGCGCGCCGGCGAGTTCGCGGCGGTCGACGAAGCCTTTGATGAACGCATTGGTCGCCGGATAAAGCCCCGCGCCGTCGACCTTCCACGCCAGCGCGGAGCGCGGCAGCAACGCGCCCGCACCAGCCAGCGCCATCCCACCCATCAGCGCGCGGCGCGACACCATCATGTTCATCCGTCTCTCTCCAGCATCTTGTCGGTCAGTTTACGATAGAGCGTCGGCAGCCCGGCGGCGTCAAGGCCCGCAATCGGCCACCATTCGCCTTCCGCTGCGGCATCCGAGCCTTCGGGCGGAGGTTCGCGCCGCACCAAGGTCAACGTGAGATCGAAATGGGTAAAACCATGATCGACACTGACGATTCCCGAATCGGGCGGTCTCGCATCGGTCCAGTCGCCGCCGGGCAGCGCGCGCATCCCGCCGAGCATGCCCTTGTCCGGGCGGCGGACGAGCCAGATCCGACCCTCCGCCTCGATCCAGTGCGCCAGACCGTGGCGATGCGGCTTGGCCTTCTTCGGAGGCTTCACCGGCAGCCGCTCGAGATCTCCCCGCCCCCGCGCGCGGCAGTCGGCCATCAAAGGGCAGATCGCGCAGGCAGGCGAACGCGACGTGCAGATGGTCGCACCAAGATCCATCAGCGCCTGAGCAAAATCCCCCGGCCGATCGTCAGGCACCCGCGGCGCCAGCTCGGCGCGAATCTCGCGCTTCGCCATCGGCAGCGGCGTCTCGATCAGGCGGTGGCGCGCAATGACCCGCTCGATATTGGCATCAATAACGACAGCCGGCCGGCCAAAGGCGATCGCCGCGACCGATGCCGCAGTATAGTCGCCGATCCCCGGCAACGCGCGTAAGCCACTCTCGTTATCGGGAAACTGCCCGCCATGATCCGCGACCACCGCGCGGGCGCAGGCAAGCAAATTTCGCGCGCGGGCGTAATAGCCAAGCCCGGCCCAGGCCGCCATGACATCGGCATCCGCCGCCGCCGCCAGATCGGCAACTGTCGGCCAACGCGCAATAAAACGCTCGAAATAACCCGCCACTGCCGCCACCGTCGTCTGCTGCAGCATCACCTCGGCCATCCAGATGCGATAGGGATCGGGCTTGCCGCCGCTGTTCGGCGCGATGCGCCACGGCAGCACCCGCGCGGCGCGATCGTACCAGCCGAGCAGGCGGTCGGCGAAGTCGCGGACGATGTCGCCTGCAATGTGGGAAGTCTGGACGCTCACCCCCCGCCTATGGCATGGCACCCGCTATGACGAAAGACGCGGGAGAGGATGCGCCGGCCAAAAAGGCAAAGGCGAAAGCAAAGGCGAAAACCGCCAAGGCGCCCGTGCGCGCCTATGAACGCCCGCGCGGCGGCGAGGCCCGCATGGTATCCGACCTCGTGCCCGAAATCGGCCGCGCCGCCTTTCGCAAATTCGGCTTTGTCCAAAGCTCGGTCGTCAGCCGCTGGCGCGAAATCGTCGGCGACCGGCTCGCCGATGTAACCCAGCCCGCGATGATCCGCTTTCCGGCCGGGCAAAAGGCGGGCGGCACGCTCCACCTGACGATCAGCGGCGCGCACGCCCCGATGCTGCAACATGTCGCGCCCGACATCATCGGCGCGGTCAATCGCTTCTTCGGCTATGCCGCCGTTGCGCAGGTCCGCATGACGCACGGCCAGGTTACCCCCGCCGCGCCTGTTCAGCCGCCGGCAATGCTGAAACCCGTACCCGCCGAACTGGGGGACAGTTTGCGGGATATCGGTGACCCGGAACTGCGAACCGTGCTCGAACGGATGGCAGCGGGATTGGCGACCGCGCCGAAACTCCCCCGCATCAGCTGAAGGAAAGACGGCCGACGATGTCTTTTGACGACCCGCTTCTCGATCGCCGCACCGCGATGTTTGCGCTTTCGGGCGCCGCGTTGACCCTGGTCGCCGCAACACCCGCGCCGGCCTGGTCATCGACCGTCACGACCAGCCCGATCGGCGCATTTCTCGTCGGCAATCCCGCGGCGAAGGTCCGGCTGGTCGAATATTTCAGCTACACCTGCCACGTCTGTGCCGATTTCGCCAAAGCGGGGTCGCTGCCGCTGAAGACGCAATATGTCGATCGCGGCCTCGTCCTGTTCGAATATCGCAATCTCGTTCGCGACCCGGTCGATATGACGGCGGCCTTGCTGGCGCGCTGTGGCGCCCCGAAGGCGTTCCCCGGCAATCATCAGGCGATCTTCAACGCGTTTCCAGCCGTGATCGCGAAGATCCAGAAAGCGACCGACGCGCAAAAGACCAACTGGTTCGAAGGCACGACCGGCCAGCGCGCGCGCAAGATCGCCGCCGACACCGGGCTCACAGCCCTGATGCGCGCGCGCGGCTATACGCAGGCGCAGATCGACGCCGCGCTCGACAGCGAGGTTGCGCAAGCCGAACTCACCGGAATGACCAACATCGGCCTCAATGCCGACCGCGTCGAAGGCACGCCGAGCTTTTTCGTCAACGGCCGCAACGCCGGGGTCACCGCGTGGCCCGCGTTGAAATCGAAACTCGACCTTGCGCTAAAGGCCTCGTAAAAGCCCCGCATTCCCGTTCTGTGGAGAAAGAATGACATGACCGCTTCGCTTCGTATCGCCCTTTTGTCGTCACTCGGCGCGCTCGCCCTCGCCGGTTGCGGCGACGGCGCCACCGACCCTTCCAAAGAACAGGCTGTCGTCGCCAAGGTCGCCCCGCCCGCCGGCAAGAGCTGGTCGCAGGTCGTGCGCGTCGACGGCGATGGCGTGGTGATGGGCAATCCCGATGCGCCGATCAAACTCGAAGAATATGGCGCCTTCACCTGCGGTCACTGCGCGCAGTTCGCCAAGGATTCGCACGAAGAGCTGAAGCGCGACTTCGTCGACACGGGCCGCGTTTCGTACAAGCTGACGCCGTTCATGCTGCACCCGGTCGATGCGATTTCGGGCGCGATCGTCAAATGCACCGGCCCCGACCGCTTCTTCCCGCTCGCCGATGCCACCTTCCTCGAGCATGAGGCGTTCATCGCCGGCGCATCGAAGCCGGCACCGGGGATCGAAGAAGCCATGAAGCTGCCGCCCGCGCAGCGCTTCGTCGCGCTCGCCAAGGGCTGGGGCATCGACCAGTTCTATCAGCAGCGCGGCGTCCCCGCCGCGACGATCCAGCAGTGCCTCGCCAAGGTCGAGAATGTCGAGGCGATCGAAAAGGGCACCAACAACGCGGTCGAGCAACATCAGATCAACAGCACGCCGTCGTTCGTCATTAACGGCCAGGTTGCCGAAGGTATCAACGGCTGGGGCCCGCTGCGTGACCGCCTGCGCACGATGGGCGCGCGCTGATTTGGCTTGGGGGTAGGCGCGAACCCTACCCCCTTGCGACTCCCCGTGGGGCGCGGCATGACAGCGTCAGGGGGATATGTGACATCAAGGTTGCACCGATTCCGATTCGATGAACTGCACGGGGCGTCCCCGTGCAGATAAAGCGGTTACGCCTCACCGGTTTCAAAAGCTTCGTCGAACCTACCGAACTGCGCATCGAACCCGGGCTGACCGGCGTCGTCGGGCCCAATGGCTGCGGCAAGTCGAACCTGCTCGAGGCGATCCGCTGGGTGATGGGCGAATCCTCCCCCAAATCGATGCGCGGCGGCGGGATGGAAGATGTGATCTTCGCGGGCACCTCGTCGCGTCCGGCGCGCGATTTCGCCGAGGTCGCACTCCATTGCGACACCGAAGGCGCGCTCGTCGCCGGCCTGTCGGACTCGAGCGACGGCGACGATCTGGAAGTTATCCGCCGTATCGAGCGCGGCGCGGGATCGGCCTATCGCGCCAACGGCCGTGACGTGCGCGCCAAGGATGTCGCGCTGATTTTTGCCGACGCCGCGACCGGCGCGCACAGCCCGGCGCTCGTCAGCCAGGGCAAGATCGCCAACGTCATCGCGGCCAAGCCGACCGATCGCCGCGCGATGCTGGAGGAAGCGGCGGGCATCGCGGGGCTGCACGTCCGCCGCAAGGACGCCGAGCAAAAGCTGCGCGCGACCGAAACCAACCTGACCCGCCTCTCCGAAATCGTCGCCGACATGGAAGTCCGCGCCAATGCGTTGCGACGGCAGGCGCGCGCCGCGGAGAAGTACAAGAAGCTGAGCGACGAGATTCGCATCGCCGAGGGGCGGCTGATCTATGCGCGCTGGCGCGACGCCGCCGCCGCCGCCGATCAGGCGCGCCGCGACGCCGATGCCGCCGAAGCGGCGGTGAAGACCGCGCAGGAAGAACTCGAAACCGTCTCCAAGGCGCAGACCGAGGTCGCAACGCGCGTCGCGGCGGCGCGCAGCGATGCGCAGACGCAGCGCGAGGCATTGGCCGAGGCGACCGCGACGCAGGTGCGGTTGCAGGGCGAGGAGCGCGCCGCATTGCAGCGGCTCGAGGATCTGGCGGCGCAGCAAAGACGCCTCGCCGACGATCGCGCCCATGAAAGCGAACTCGCGCGCGAAGCCCATGGCGCGCTGACCGCACTCGATACCGAAAGCAAGTCGCTGGCGCAGGACATCGCCGGCCATGACGCGGGCAAGGCCGCGCTCGCCGACGCCAATCTGGCCGCGCAGGCACGGCTTCGCGATGCCGAGGTCGCGCTGGCGCAGGCCCGCGCCAAGGCCGCGAGCGAAGCCGCCGACCGGCGCATTGCGGTGTCGGCACGCGATAGCGCCGAAGCCGCGGTGCGCCGGGTCGCAAATGACAAGGCACGCGTCGATTCAGAGGTCGCTTCGCTCGGTGACAGCGAAGCCCTCGGCGCGAGACATGCCGAAAGCGTCAAGGCCGCCGAAGCCGCCGAAGCGGCGATTGCCGCCGCCGAAACCGCGCTGCACGAGGCCGAGGCCGATCGCGAGGCGACCTCTGCCGACCTCACAGGCATCGAAGCTGGCCTCGCCGAGGCGCGCGCCGCGCTCGCCGCGCTTGACGGCGAGGCGACAACCCTTGAACGCGCACTCGCCGCGGGTCGCCGCGACGAAAGCCGCATCCTCGATCGGCTTCGCGTCGCGCCGGGTTATGAAGCCGCGCTCGCCGCCGCGCTGGGCGACGATCTCGACGCCGGGACCGACACCGATTCGGCGCGCAGCTGGGGCGGTGTCGCCAGCGGGAAGAGCGACCCCGCGCTTCCGGCCGACACCCCAGCGCTCGCGGAATTCGTCAAGGCACCCGCTGCGCTCGCGAGACGGCTTGCGCAAGTTGCGGTGGCCGACACCGACAGCGGACAAGCGCTCGCGGTCGGCCAGCGCCTTGTTACCTTGGGCGGCGTGATGCGCCGCTGGGATGGTTTCGTCACGCGCGGCGACGGCGCGACCGCAACCGAGCGGCTGCAACGCCAGAACCGCCTCGATGCGCTCGCCGCGCAGCGTCCGCAGGTCGAACTGGGGGTGCAGGAACTGCGCGATCGCCGCGATGCCGCCGCCGCGAAGGCGACCGAATTGACCGAAGCATCGGCCGCTGCCAGAAAGGCGCTCGCCGGGGCCGACGAGGCCCGCCGCACCGCGCTGCGCGCCGCCGATCAGGCGCAGGCCGCAATCGACCGCCACCGCGACGCCGCCGCGCTGTTCGACCGCCGCCTTGCCGAAATCGCCGAAGCTGCGAGCGAAGCCGCCGAGCAGCTGGCGGCGCAGGAAGCCGCGCTTGCCGCGCTGCCCGACGACAGCATCGCGCGCGCCGCGCTCGAAGCCGAAGATCGGGCCGCCGAGCGCGCACGCGCTGACGCCAACGCCGCACGCGACACGCTGACCGCTCACGAACGCACGCTCGCGGGCTTGAGCGAACGGCAGGCGGTCGTCAGCGCCGAAATCAAGAGCTGGAAAGCGCGCGCGGGGGAGGCCGCGCGCCGCGTGACCGAGATGGACAAGCGTACCGACGCGCTGGCCGCCGAGGCAACGAAGCTCGCCGACGTTCCAGGGCGGCTCGCCGAACAACGCGCCGCCGCCGAAGCGCAGCAGGCCGCATTGCGCGACAAGGTCGCGGCCGCCGAAACGCAGGAACGCGCCGCCGAGGCCGCGCTGCGCGAGGCCGAAACGGCGCTCAACGCGATCCGCGAGCGCGTTGCCGCCGCGCGCGAAACGCGCGCGGGTGCCATCGCACGGTCCGAAAATGCCGAGCTGCGGCGGATCGAGTTGGGGCGCCTGTCGGGCGAACGCTTCGAATGCCCGCCCCCGCTGCTGCCGCAAAAGGCCGGGTTCGAAAGCGAAAGCGTCGGCGATGCCAATGCCGAATCGGCGCAGCACGACCGGCTTGTCGCCGAGCGCGAGCGGCTGGGTCCGGTCAACCTCGTCGCCGCCGACGAACTGATCGAACTCGACACCGAGCGCGAGAAGAACGCCGCCGAGATCGAGGAACTGACGCAGGCGGTGCACCGCCTGCGCGGGTCGATCGGCAATCTGAACCGCGAAGGCCGCGTTCGCCTGCTCGCCGCGTTCGAGGCGGTGAACACGCATTTCCAGCGGCTGTTCACGACGCTGTTCAACGGCGGGCAGGCGCATCTCGAACTCGTCGATTCGGACGATCCGCTCGAGGCCGGGCTCGAAATCATGGCGCAGCCGCCGGGCAAACGGCTCGGCACGCTGACGCTGCTGTCAGGCGGCGAGCAGGCGCTGACCGCGGTCGCGCTGATCTTTGGCCTGTTCCTGACCAATCCCGCACCGATCTGCGTCCTTGACGAAGTCGACGCGCCTTTGGACGACGCGAATATCGAGCGTTTCTGCGACCTGCTCGATCGCATGGCGCGCGAGACCAACACCCGCTACCTGATCGTCACCCACAATGCGGTGACGATGGCGCGCATGCACCGCCTGTTCGGGGTGACGATGATCGAGCGCGGCGTATCGCGCCTCGTGTCGGTCGACCTCGGCGGCGCCGAGGAACTGCTCGCCGCCGAATGACCGATAGCCCGGCCGACATCTATGATCCCGCCTTCGTAAAGGGGGTCTTCGACCGCTGCTCGCGCCGCTATATCCTGTTCAGCACTTTCTGCTCGATGGGTTTCACCGAACGCTGGCGCCGCGAATGCGTCGACGGGCTGGACTTGCCCGATAAACCGGGGCTGGCAGGGCTCGACCTGATGGCTGGCACTGGCGAGGCCTGGCCGCATCTGTTCGCCCGCCACCCGCATGTCCGCGACATCACCGCGGTCGATATTTCGTCGGGGATGCACCGTCTGGCGATGGAGCGGCTCCACAAGGAAAGGAGCCACCGCATCGCCTTTGTCGAGGACAATGTCCTTGCGAGCAATCTGCCCGCGGCATCGGCCGATTTCATTCTGTCGACCTTCGGGCTCAAGACCTTCAATGCGGATCAGCTTCGTCAGCTCGCCGTGCTGACGGCGCGTCTGCTGAAATCCGGCGGGCGCTTTTCCTTCATCGAAGCATCGGACCCGAAGGGCTGGATTCTCCGCCCGCTCTATCTGTTTTACCTGAAGGGCGTATTGCCGATGATCGAGCGCCTTTTCCTGCGCGGGGCGCAGGATTTTGCGATGATCGGCACCTATTGCACCAATTTCGGCGATGCGCAGCACTTTGCCATGATGTTGCGAGAAGCGGGACTGGAGGTCGAATTCCGCCGCCACTTCTTCGGCTGCGCAACGGGCGTCACCGGCAAGAAGCCCTAAGGCGCCGTCCCCACCACCAGCATCGCCGCGAAGATCAGCAGCCCGGCGAAACGATTGCTGCGAAACTTCGCCAGCGCGTCCTCGCCATTCGCGGGATCGAGCGTCACCACCTGCCCCGTCAGGTGCACCGCAGCGGGCAGCAGCGCGATCAAGACCAGCGGATCGGGCCGCATTGCCCACAGCGCACCGCCCCAACAAGCAAGCGCCGCCGCGTAGCACATCGCGACGCCGCCCTTCACATGACGCCCCATCGCGCGCGCGCTGGACTTCACGCCGATCAGCATGTCGTCCTCAATATCCTGCAGCGCATAGATGGTGTCATAGCCGATCACCCATGCGATGCATCCGGCATAGAGCAGGGGCAGCGCGAGGCCGTCGCCCCCGCCCACCGCCATCCAGGCGACAAGGGCGCCCCAGCTGAACACAAGGCCCAGCCACGCCTGCGGCCACCAGGTGATGCGTTTCATGAACGGATAGCCCGCAACGAGGATCAGGCTGGCGAGCGCGACAATCTGCGCGGGGCGCGGCAGCTGGAGCAGCACGATCAGCCCGACAAGCGACAGCAGCCCCGTCCATAGCAGCGCGCTCCGCACCGATACCGCGCCGCTCGCGACCGGGCGCGACGCCGTGCGCGCGACCCGGGCGTCGAGGTCGCGGTCGACGATATCATTATAGACGCACCCCGCCCCGCGCATCGCGATCGCGCCGGCGAGCATCCACAGGAACAAGGGCCAGTGACTGATCGCTCCGCCGCCCAGCGCGAGCGCAAAAGCGCAGGGCCAATAGAGCAGCCACCAGCCGATCGGCCGGTCGAACCGCGCGAGCAACGCATAGGGCCGCGCCGCCGATGGCAGCAAGGCCAGGAATCCGCGGAGCTGGCTATCGGGAGGATGGGTGGCAGTCATCGATGCGCGGGCGATAGCAGCCTCGATGCGGGGAATAAATGCCGTTCGTGGCGGTCAGGCCGGACAGGTCGCGGCCGCGCCGGGGGCCTTGACCCCAGAGAGATCGCGCGACTCGCGAATATTGAAGGCCGCGACCGATTGGATCGTCTTGGCCCCCAGCCACTTCCCATAGAGCAAAGGTTCGTATTTATACGTCACTTCGACGAACATCACCGCGGTTCCGCCGGCCGCTGTGACCTCGCGCCCCGTCGCGCCCATGCCCTTGAAATCGACGCCCGTGATGCCCGTGCCCTCAGGCCCATATGCAGACCTGACGCTCAGATCGCCATAGCATCGCTGCCAGTGAATCCACTGGCCGCCATCCCTGTTCTGCTCGAGACTCGAGAGGATGATGCGGCCGCGTGTCTTGAAATCAAGGCCCGCGGCTTGCTTCTCCGCGCCCGAAAAGACCTCGTTGATGTCGATCTCGCGGATTTGCGGCAGCGTGAGATTGCTGCCCGCCGCGATGCGCGACGCATTGTCGGCCGTGTTCAGTCCCAACTGGCTGACGCGGGTATGGATCAGCGTCAGATTGGCAATCTCGAGCCCACCAAAGCCGACCAGCACGAGGAGGGGTATCGAGAAGGCCATTTCGATCAGAACGGACGCGCGATCGGCACCCGCGAGGCGCTTTGCCAGACCTCGCAGACGGCGTGGAATGAGGAGCCGGGTCATTCGCAAGTCTCCGGCGCAACTTCGCCGCCCGCCGCGAACGGCTGATTGCGAAGAATCGTGGTCGACGTCAGCGTCGTGTGAGTTGGCTGACCCAGCATGCTCCAGACGGGAAGGACGCGCTTGTAGCGCATCGATACCTGATACAGAACCACATCGTCCGCGCCGCCGTTGCCGCCTTTGCCGCCATCCTCGATACAGCCATCGGCATTCTTCCGCGGCTCCTGTATCTTGCTGAAATCGTCATAGGCGCGGCGCGAGAAACTGACGGTCGCACTGCTGAAAACTCGCTTCACCTCGGACGCGACATGTCCGTCGAGTTTCGACTGATCGTCGGCATAGATTTCGATCGTCGCATCGCGGCCCGCCTTGGCGACGACGCCCTGCAGCACTTGCTGCGCGTACATTTGCCAGCAATAGTCGAATATTCCCATCAGGATGAGAAGGAATACGGGCGCGGTCATCGCGAATTCGATGAGCGCGACACCGCGCTCATGGCGACGAAGGCGGCGTAGCAGGGCTTTGAAAGGGCTCATTGCGCCAGCCTCAGTTTCGAAATCTGGCGGGCGATCGACTGGAACTGCTGGTTGAGCTGCGCGGCATTTTCCGCCTCGAACGCCTGGCCCGACGAGGCGCAGGTATTGAGGTTTGTATTGGCGCCGACGCCGAAGGAGATGACCCAAACCGTCACGCCGCGCTGACGCGCAAACCGGCACAATTGCACGAAGCGATTATTGTGCCGCGCGATGGCGTTGTTTTCCTTGGCCGTGGCGGTGCTTCCCGTCGCGCCGATACGCGGCAGCGAGTTTTCATTGCCCTGGTGCGACAGATTGGTGGGTGGCGTCCGCATGTCGCCGTCGGTCATGAAAACGATGTGGCGGCTGATCGGGCGGCCATTATACGGCCCGTTTTCGGCGGCGAACAATCCTGTAGGCGAGATCAGGCGCGCGCCCCATGCCATGCCAGCATCATGATAAGTAAAGCCTTTCGGCTGGAGCGAGTTGATATAGGTCGAGAAGGTATTTTTGTCCGTCTTGGTCATCGTGGTCAGGTTCATTGCCGCAACCGGACAGGCCGCAGTATCGCCGCCCATCTGCGCGAAGCTGCTGGTCGAGCTCGAGGTGCCGAAGTAAGGCGTCGGCGAAGACCGGGGATAGGCGACGGCTGGCAGGAACAATTTCCATTTGGTGTCTTCGGGATTCTCCCCGAAATTGGTTGGCACCATGTCGATGTCCATGTCGAAGGCGTCGGCGGGCGCAGTTTCGTTCGCCGCGAACTCCTCGGTCTTGCGTTCGATGATGCAGCCCTGCCACGCAAGCGAAACGCCGGTGCCGGACGTACCGGTGTCGGCCTCATCAGGTTGCCCCGCCTTCGCTTTACGGGTGTCAATATCCCGGTCCTGATAAAGATATTTTTCGAACACTTCGACCTTGGTTTCGGTGGTCGTCGATACGTAGGTGCGGGTGAATTTCGCGTTCTTATATTCTTTTTGGCATTTCTTGCTGGCCCATCTGTAGCGGTAGGTCCGGTAGGTATAAAGTTGCGTCGTGTTGTAGGTTGTGACGCGCTTGCTGCCGTCTTCATATTGGCCGGTCTGGTTATAATTCGGCGATCCGCTTGGCGACGCTGTCGTATTCACGGGCGGCGTCAATGCATTGCATGCATTTTCGTCCTTGGCCGTAACCGTGCCGTTGCTCGTCCAGCTTGCGTCCAACGTCGTCGCGCTGTCGGTATATTCGGTGCTTGGTACCGTCTCCGGATTTCTATATTCCGTACGATAATAGGGCGTCCGCGACGGCAGCGAAGTCACGTCGTCCAGCCAGTCGGGATTCTTGGCATAGAGGATATGCCCGACATTGACCGACGAACTGTAGGGAACGACCCCGAACCGCAATCGCCCGTCGCCGACGTCAGCGTTGGTCAGCGTATCGAAAAAGTCGATCGACGCTTTGCGTAGCGCCACGATCTTGGTGTCGGTATCGGACGATTCGGCCTTGCTCGCCATCGATCCGGTCACGTCGAGCACCATCATGACATCGACGTTCGAGATTTCGAGTTTCGCAGTGCAATCGGCAGCCAGCGCGAACCGGTCCTTGCCAAAGATATACATCAGCGCGGTGGGCAGGTTCGCGGTCGCGCGACCCGTAACATCCGATGCTCCGGCCGCCCACGACGTAAAGGCAACGCTCTCGCTACCATATCTGCCGGCGGGAAAGTTGAAGCTGAACATCTTGCTCGCTTCGAGTTTCGAGGTATCCGAATAGGCGGTCCCGCCCATCGCGCGCCGCCCGGCAAGAACGCCCGCGTCGCACGCCTGCTGCAAACGCAGCTGCGTCATATAAGCGCGGCCGATATCGACCGCCGAACCGACGATACCGATGACCGGCACGATTGCCGCCGCGGTCAGCATGAACGCATTGCCGCGCTGGTCGCGCAAAAGCTTTGTGGCGCCGAGCCGCAGCCGGCTGAATACGGTCCCTCGCATGGCCTAAACCCCTCTTCGACCAACGACGCCCCCCACTAGATGGGCCGCTGGTACTCTCGCACCTAGGGGAGGACTGCTTACCAAAATGCTAATCGAGGCTGGTCGGATTGCGCCGGAGTGGCGGTTTTGACCCGGATCGGGACAGGGTCACTCGTCCTACGGCAAAGGATGCACAAAATATCGCCTTCTGTTATCGACTTGGCCATGCCCGCGATTCCTGCCTGGCCGCCTGCCAGCACACCCCGTTTGTTCGTCGACCTGCCGCTGGGGCCCGACGCTGCTCCGATGATCGACGGCCCCGCCGCGCATTATCTGCTCAACGTGATGCGGATGAAGGCGGGCGATCCGATCCTGCTGTTCGACAATATCAGCGGTGAATGGCTCGCGGTCGTCGCCGATTCGGCGAAACGGCAGCTGACGCTGCGCATCGAACGCCAGATGCGCGCGATCGAACAAGTCCCCGACCTGTGGCTCTGTTTTGCGCCGGTGAAAAAGGCGCGGCTCGACTGGATCATCGAAAAGGCGACCGAACTGGGGGTCGCGCGGCTGCAGCCCGTGATCACCGAACGCACGATCGTCGAGCGCGTCAAAAGCGAGCGGCTGGAAGCGCAGATCATCGAGGCGTGCGAGCAATGCGGACGCACCGCGCTCCCCACGCTCGCCGAACCCGTCAAATTGCCGCAGCTGCTGAAGGACTGGCCGACGGGTCGGGTGCTGCTGTTCGCCGACGAGGCGGGTGGCGCGCCGCTGGCCGACATTAACGCCCCCGCGCCCGCGGCGATCCTCACCGGGCCCGAAGGCGGCTTTACCGCGCGCGAACGCGAATTGCTGATCGCGCATGCCGCCGCCCGCCGTATCGCGCTTGGCCCGCGCATTCTTCGCGCCGAAACCGCAGCCATCGCAGCGGTCAGCCTGTGGATGGCGCAACATGGCGATTGGTCGGCGCGCGCCTGAGACGCCAAATCTGTCCCGCTACCGAACAGAAATGCCGCCAAGCTACCGATTTTAACCGCATATTAGCTATGGGCGGGCATAGCGGCCCAATGCAACGGCAGGACCAGAGCCGATATTGCTGGCGTGGGGGCCAGTGCGCGCAGTTTGTACGGGCCTTTCTGATGCTCGTCGGGCTGGCGTGGGCGCTCGCCTTCCGTCCGGCCGCGGCGCAGACGACGACCACTTACAGCAACACAATCACCGGCACGATCAGCGAAACAGCGACCGCGTGCACCAGTCCGATGGTGCGCAATTTTACCGTCACGGCCAACGCGCAGATCACCGATGTGAACATAGGAGTCCAGCTGGCGCATAGCTATCGCGGCGACCTTCGCGCGACGCTCGTTTCGCCGGCCGGCACCGTCGTCAACCTGATCACCAATGTCGGCACGTCGGCAGACAATCTGAACGTCCTGTTCGACGATAGTGCGGCCGCCAGCATCACGGCGCACACCACGAACGATAGCACGGCGACCGCGCCCCCCTATCAGCGCAGCTTCCGCCCCGAAGGGTCGCTCGCGAACATCAATGGCGAGGGGTCGGCGGGGACCTGGCAGCTCACCATCTGCGACTCGCTCAACGGCGACACCGGAAACTTTACCCGAACCGACCTGACGCTGACGACTGTGCCGATCGCGCCTTACGCCGATCTGTCGCTGACCAAGTCGGTCAGCAATGCCGCGCCGGCGTTCGGCGCCAGCATCAACTATGTGTTGAGCGTGACCAACGCGGGCGCATCGACGCTGACCGCGTCCGGGGTGACGGTGCAGGACACGCTGCCCGCGGGTTTCAATTTCACCGGCGCGTCGGGCTTTGGCAGTTACAACGGCACGACCGGCGTATGGACGGTGGGCAGCATTCCCCCCGGCACGACGCGCACCCTGACGATCAGCGGCACCGTCGCCGCGACGTCGGGCGCGACCGTCGCCAACATCGCCGAGGTCAGCGCCTCCTCAGCCTTCGATCCCGATTCGATCCCGGGCAATGGCACGGCGGGCGAGGATGATTTTGATAGCGCCAGCTTCACCGTCTCGGGCTCGCGCGTCGCCGGAACCCCGCCAACGCTCGTCTGCCCGGTCGGCACGACGGTCCACGACTGGGATGGCATCAGCTGGCCGGCGGGCACAACGGGCGGCAGCTACGCCCTGCCCGGCATCGGGACGATGAATTTCAATATCGCGATCAGCGGCGGCGCGCTCCTGAACAATGCGACCTATGGCGGCCAGTCGCCGACGCGCCAGAACGTCGTCACCGGCGGTATCGCGCCCGCTCAATTTTCGATCTTCCAGATCGCCGATTTCACCAGCCAGGCCGGCACGATAACATCGACGATCACGCTTCCGACCGCGGTCCCCGGCGCGCAATTCCGTCTGTTCGATATCGATTATGCCGCGGGCCAGTTCGCTGACCGCGTGACCGTGACCGGCAGTTTCAACGGATCGCCGGTCACCCCCAACCTGACCAACGGGGTCAGCAATTATGTCGTCGGCAACAGCGCCTATGGCGACGCGACATCGGCCGACGCCAGCGCGAACGGCAATGTCGTCGTGACCTTTGCCGCGCCGGTCGACACGATCATCGTCACCTATGGAAGCCACAGCCTGGCTCCGACCGATCCGGGACAGCAGGGCATGGCGGTCCACGACGTCACCTTCTGCCGCCCGACCGCCAACCTGACCATCGTCAAGACAAGCAGCGTCGTGAACGATCCGGTGAACGGCGCGACCGATCCCAAGGCAATCCCGGGCGCGACGATGCGCTACTGCATCCTCGTCACCAACAATGGCAGCGGCACCGCGACCGGCGTCAACGTCGCCGACGCGCTGCCCGCCAGCACGACCTTCGTCGCGGGTTCGCTGCGCAGCGGCACGAGTTGCTCCGGCGCGACAACCGTCGAAGACGACAATGCCAGCGGCTCGGACGAAAGCGACCCGTTCGGCGCGTCGATCACCGGCGCCAGCGTCGCCGCCGTGACGCCGGTACTGGCGCCAGCAAGCGCGATGGCGGTCGCTTTCGACGTGACGATCAACTGATGACCCGGCACCCTCGAACCCACCTAGCGCGACTGTGTGCCCTGATCGTCATCGCAGGATCGATGGCGGCCGCACCGGCGCAGGCGCAGCGCGTCATCGTCAACCCATCGTTCGAGGCCAACGATCCGCAAGGGCCGGGCGCGGCCAATTACGAAATCTATTCGAACGGGTCGGTCGTCGGGTGGGATTCGGCGTCGGGCGAAATCGAACTGTGGGACAGTAATTTCAACAGCGTCCCCGCCTATGCCGGTTCGGTGTTTGCCGAAATGAACGCCAATGTCCCCGGTGCGCTCTACCAGAATATCTGCATGGTCACCGGCGAGACGATCGGCTGGACCTTTGCTCATCGCGCGCGATCGGGCGGCCCCGCGACGCAGACCGCGCGGTTCCAGATCGCGAACAGTTCGGGCGCGCAGATCCAGGCGCTGGCGTCGCAGTCTTCGACGATCAACAATGTGTGGAACGTCAACACCGGGTCAACGACCTACACCGGTGCTTCGGGGATCCAGCGCGTCCAGTTCATCACGACCGACGCCGGCAGCATCGGCAATTTCCTCGACGACATCCGCATCACGCTGAACCCGTTCATCGAGCTCTCGACCGCGAGCGCGTCGGGGGTCGAATCGCTTGCGACCGCCAATCTTCCGACGCTCACTGTCAACGGCACGCTGTTCACGGCGCGCACGGTCAATGTCAGCATCACCGGCGGCACCGCGACGCGCGGCACCGACTATACGACGCCCGGCGGCGGCGCGACCTTCACCGTCACCATCCCCGCGGGCACTTACCAGAACACCGCCGTGCCGCTGGGCATCCAGATCGTCGACGACGCCGCGACCGAAAGCAGCGAGACGATCCAGATCGCGCTGAACAGCGGCACGGGCTACACCGTGTCGAGCACCACGAGCTGCGGTGGCGCGGCGCGGACGGCGAGCACCTATACGATCACCGACAATGACTCGCCCGTCGTTCTCGCGAAGAACTGGACGAACGGCATTGCGGGCGATGCGGTCGGCCTGTCGATTTCGGGCGGCCTCCTGCCCAGCGCGGGAACGTCGACCGTTGGCGGGGGCGCGACCAACGCGACGGCCGTGGCGACCCCCGGTTCGACGCTGACGCTGACCGAGGCGTACACGACGGGCAGCGCCGCCAATTACAACGGCAGTATCGAATGCCGGCGCAACAGCGACAATGTCGTCGTCGCGACCGCGGGCACGGGGCTCAGCCGCACCGTCGTCATGCCCTCGGGCACCTCGCTGACCTGCACTTGGACCAACAGCCGCAAATCGGCGACGCTGGTGGTGCGCAAGACATGGGCCAACGCCCAGACGACCAACGCCGTCACCGTCGCGACCAGCGGCCTGATCAACAACGCCAGCCTCGCGTCGGTTGCAAACAGCGCGAACGAGACCGACACCAATGCCGCGGTCACCGTCTACGCCGCCGAAAGCGCAACGCTGGCCGAGACCTTCACCGTCGGCAATGGCGCCAATTACGCACAGGCGCTGGCCTGCACGGGAAATACGGCGCCGCTTACGGGCAATGTGCTGACGGTCGATCCCGCCGACACCGCCATCGTCTGTACCTTCACCAACAGCTATATCGTGCCGCTGTCGATCGCGAAGACATCGCTCGCCTACAGCGACCCGGTGAACGGCCTGACCAACCCCAAACTGATCCCCGGCGGCTTTGCCAATTACAGCCTGACCATTACCGCCCCCGCGGGCACCAGCCCGTCGAACAACAGCGTGATCGTCACCGATGCGATCCCCGCGAACCTCAGCCTGTTCGTCGGCACCTACGCCCCCGGCCCCGGCCCGGTGCGCTTCACCGCCGGCAGCAGCGCGCTGACCTACAGCTTCGCCAGCCTCGCCAGCACAACCGACGATCTCGAGTTTTCGAACAATGGCGGCGCCAGCTGGACCTATGGCCCGAGCGCCGACGCCAATGGGGTCGATGCGACCGTCACCCATGTCCGCGTCCGGCCAAAGGGGTCGATGGCGCCGGGATCGAACTTCACGATCAACCTCCGCGCGCTAGTCAAATAGGGCCATTCCAACAGTCGATTGCTTTCTGTACCGAACCGTATAATGGCGCGATATGAGCACGCGCACCGCCTCGGACAGCAACGATCCCATCGTCGAAAGCCGCGACCAGCTCGCGGTCCCCATGATCAAGGGCGAAAAACCCAAGGACCGCTGGCGGATCGGCACCGAGCACGAGAAATTCGTCTATCGCACCGCGGACCACCGCGCGCCCAGCTATGACGAGCCCGGCGGCATTCACGACCTTTTGATGGCGCTCACCCGCTTCGGCTGGGAACCGGTGATCGAAGGCGGCAAGGTCATCGCGCTTGCGGGCAGCGACGGGACCGTCAGCCTCGAACCCGCGGGGCAATTGGAATTGTCCGGCGCCCCGCTCGAAAATCTCCACCAGACCTGCGCCGAAACCGGCCGCCACCTGAAACAGGTGAAAGAGGTCGGTGCCGAACTCGGCCTCGGTTTCCTCGGGCTCGGGATGTGGCCCGACAAGACGCGCGCCGAGCTGCCGATCATGCCCAAGGGGCGCTACAAGATCATGCTCGACCATATGCCGCGCGTCGGCAGCATGGGTCTCGACATGATGCTGCGCACCTGCACGATCCAGACCAATCTCGATTATTCGAGCGAAGCCGACATGGTGCAGAAATTCCGCGTCTCCCTCGCGCTGCAACCGATCGCGACCGCGCTGTTTGCCAGCTCCCCGTTCACCGAGGGCAAGCCCAACGGTTATATGTCGTACCGCAGCCATATCTGGACCGACACCGATCCCGCGCGCACCGGCATGCTGCCCTTCGTGTTCGAGGACGGCTTCGGTTACGAACGCTATGTCGACTATATGCTCGACGTGCCGATGTATTTCGTCTTCCGCGACGGCAAATATATCGACGCCGCGGGGCAGAGCTTCCGCGACTTCCTGAAAGGCGAGCTGCCGGCGCTGCCCGGCGAAAAGCCCCGCATCTCCGACTGGAACGACCATCTGTCGACCGCCTTCCCCGAAGTGCGCCTGAAGAGCTTCCTCGAAATGCGCGGCGCCGATGGCGGCCCGTGGAACCGCATCTGCGCGCTCCCGGCGCTGTGGGTCGGCCTCCTCTATGACCAGGGCGCGCTCGACGCGGCGTGGGATCTCGTCAAGGGCTGGAGCATCGAGGAGCAGCAGACGCTCCGCGACGCGGTCCCGAGCGAAGGCCTCGACGCCCCCGCCCCCGGCGGCGGCACGGTAGGCGAGCTTGCCCACCGCGTGCTCGACATCGCAGCAGCGGGCCTTGCGGCGCGCGGCGAGGTCAATTCGATGGGCGACAATGAAGTCGGCTTCCTCGAACCGCTGCGCCGCATCGCCAAGAACGGCAAATCGCCCGCGCACGACCTGCTTGATCGCTACGAGGGTCCGTGGGGCCACGATCTGTCGAAGATCTACGACGAACTGAGCTTCTAAGGGACGTTCGCGCCCCGAAAGTGCAGCAAAAACGCAACACCGCTGACACGAACGTCAGCGGTGCGCGCTTCGGCGATTGATCGCGCGCGCTCAGAGAGCCAAGAAGCGATCGGTTTTTCGCCTCTCCCATCTTCACCTCTGTTTCAGGAAGCTCGCCATGCGCCACTTTCCTTCCACTATTGCTATAAGCGTCGCCCTCGCAACCGCGGCCTGGGCCGCACCCGCCGCCGCCCAGGATACGGCTCCCGTCGCTGAAGACAGCGGCCTCGGCGACATCGTCGTCACCGCGCAGCGCCGCGAGGAAAGCCTGCAGGATGTGCCGGTTTCGGTCAGCGTGTTGTCGGGCGACACACTCGATGCGATCACCTCGACCGGGTCCGACGTGCGCGTGCTCGCGGGCCGTGTGCCCAGCCTCAACATCGAAAGCTCGTTCGGCAGGACCTTCCCGCGCTTCTACATCCGCGGGCTCGGCAACACCGATTTCGATCTCAACGCATCGCAGCCGGTCAGCGTCGTCTATGACGACGTCGTCCTCGAAAATCCGATCCTCAAGGGCTTCCCGATCTTCGACCTCGACCGCATCGAAGTGCTGCGCGGGCCGCAGGGCACCCTGTTCGGCCGCAACACGCCGGCAGGCATCGTCAAGTTCGACACCGTCAAGCCCGGCAAGACCGGCGGCTATGCGCGCGCCAGCTATGGCCGCTATGGTACCACGCAGGTTGAGATTGCGGCGGGCGCCGCCGACGACAATGGTTTCTCGGTCCGCCTGTCGACCTTGTTCCAGCATCGCGACAATTGGGTCGACAATGTCGCGACGACCAAGAAGAACGACCTCGGCGGCTATGACGACATCGCCGCGCGCCTCCAGCTCCAATATGAGAACGGCCCCTTCACCGGCCGCGTGACCGGGCAGGTCCGCATCTATGACGGCTCGGCGATCATCTTCCGCGCCAATACGCAGCTTCCAGGCAGCAACAAGCTCGTCGGCCTCGGCGGCGCGGGCACCGAGTTCAAGCGCGACGAAGTCTATCAGGACGGGCTGAACTTCCAGAAGCTCAACACCTACAACGCCGGGCTGAACCTTGAATATGATTTCGGGCCGGTGACGGCCTATTCGGTCACCTCCTACTGGAACGGCAATTTCCGCAGCCGCGGCGACATCGACGGCGGTTTCGGCGCGGTGTTCCTGCCGGTGTCGGGTCCGGGGCTGATCCCGTTCCAGGCGCAGAGCCAGGATAATGTCCCCAGCCTCGACCAGTTCACGCAGGAAATCCGCATCGCGTCGAACAACAGCGGCGGGCTCGGCTATCAATTCGGTGCCTTTTATTTCGACGAAAAGCTCGATATCTCCAGCTTCGAGTTCGGCGGCCCGACCGACGCCACGCCGTCGGCGATCGCGATCCAGCGTCAGGACAGCGAAGCCTACGGCCTGTTCGGCTCGGTCAATTACGCCTTCGACAATGGCTTCAAGCTGCAGGCCGGCGCGCGCTACAATCATGACACGCGCGATTTCGTCGCCTCGCGTCCGGTCGAAACGCGCCCCGCTTTCGTCGTAAGCCCGAACACCCCGGTCCCGCCACAGGCCGCCAAGGTCAAGGGCAAGCTGCTGACGTGGGACGCCAGCGCAACCTATGAAGCGTCGGACGCACTCACGCTCTACGCCCGCGTCGCACGCGGCTATCGCGCGCCGTCGGTGCAGGGTCGCCTGACCTTCTCGCGCACCATCTCGACCGCCGATCAGGAAGAGACGATGTCGTACGAAGCCGGGATCAAGACCGCTTTCCTCGACAACCGCGTCCGCTTCAACCTGACCGGCTATTATTTCGACACCAAGGATCTTCAGCTGACCGCGGTCGGCGGCACATCGAACGTCGCCAGCCTGCTCAACGTCGACGCCAAGGGCCATGGTATCGAGGCCGAATTGCAGGCGGCGCCGGCGAAGGGCCTGACCTTCTCAATCGGCGGCGCGTGGAACGTCGCCAAAATCGACGATGCCAACGCCTTTGTCGCGGGCTGCGGCTCGGCGACGCCGTGCACCGTGCTAGACCCGCCGCGCGCCGGCAGCCCGGGCATCTTCTCGATCGACGGCAACCAGTTGCCGCAGTCGCCGAAGTGGACGCTCAACTGGACCGCGGGCTATGAAATTCCTGTCGGCGACGGCGCGATCTATGCGTTCACCGACTGGTATTATCGTTCGAAGGTCGAGTTCTTCCTCTACCGCTCGGTCGAATTTTCGGACGACAAGCTGCTCGAGGGCGGCCTACGCGTCGGCTATCGGACCGACCGCTTCGACATCGCCGGCTTCGTTCGCAACATCACCAATGATGAATCGGCGACCGGCGGTATCGATTTCAACAATCTGACGAGCTACGTCAACGAACCCCGCATCTTTGGCGTCGAGGCGGGCTTCAAATTCTAAAAGCTTTCGATCCGCGCGGAATTTCGTTCCGCGCGGATCGGGCTTCGGTTCCAATTATTTCCATGTTATCATTGCCCTGTAATAATATGGGAGTCGATGATGCGCCGTTTGACCCTGGGCCTTCTTGCCACCAGCCTCCTCGCCACCGCCGCATCGGCCGCAGACATGCCTTCGCCCGCCGTGTTCGGCGTCATGGGCTATTCCGAGAATGTCCGAACCTATCCGTTTAGCCGCGACAACAGCCCCAAGGCGGTTCTGGAACGGCTCGACCGCTTGTGCGCCAGCAAGCGGCGCTCCGATCAGCAGCAATGCGAGCAGGCATGGCGCGCGATCAACGCGGCCTATGCCGAGCTGCAGGCCAAGCGCGCCGTCGCGGCCGGCGCGGTGAAAGATTAAGCGACTGGCCCGACGCGTTCGTCGGGCTCAAGCCGTATAAGGGGACGCTTGCGGCCTGTTATCCGCGTGAAAAGGCGTGGTATAAAAGCGTGCTCCTGCGCCCAGTTCCAATAGGCCTGGTACGCCGGATCGGCGAGGAGATGTTTCTCCTCGGTCTTGGCACGCCAGTAATAGATGCCGCTGACCAGCCCGAGCAGGATGACGTTGCGCGCGCCCTCGACCCAGCCGCCTGCGGTGACGAGGAAGGGGAGCGACCCGACCCACCAGCTGAGATTCTTCGAAATATAGGCCGGGTGCCGCGTGAAGGCATAAGGTCCGTGCGTGATGACGCCGCGATGCGTCAGGTTCGAAAAGCGGATGCCGAACGCCATCGTCGCCCAGCTGTAGATCGCCGTGAGCAACACCAGCACCACGCCCCAGACGATCAGCCAATTCTCATGGCCGGCAAGCCAATACCCCCAGTCCGAGCCGCCCACCTGATAATCGAGCGGGCCGCCGTTCATCAGGATGAAGGGCGGGTAGCAGACCAGCGCCGCGACCCAAGCCATGCCATAGGGATTCGCGGTGCGGATATGCGCGTCGAGCGGCTTTAGCGTCAGGATATAGCCGACGGTCGCGATATGGACGTCGATCAGATAGAGGAAATTGATTGCCCAGAGCCCGGTCATATAGGGATTGGCAAGCACCTCGCTCATGGGCACCGTGACCAGCGCCGAAAAATTGCCGGGCACGATCGACAGCATGAAGGCGGTGAAAAATCCCTTCACCGCCCAGGCGCGCAGATGGTGGCCGACCGCACGACCATCGACCGGTTGCCCGGGTGCAACCAGCCAACGCCCGAACTGATAGCAACCGTCGCGCGGCTCGATCATGCGTCGGTCGAGCCACAGCATATAGGGCACCGAAACGAGCAGCAGCCACGGCGCGACGGTTTCGAGCAGGTTCATCGAAAAGGCGTAATTGCCCTCCCAATAATAGCGCATCGTCGCATAGATCAGCGCGATCAGCCCCCAGGTTGCCCACATGCCCGCGAGCTTGGTCAGGCTGATGTCGAGCGTCTCCCGCCACGGACGGCGCTGCGCCCAGTCGATGCCCGTCGACGGATTGCGATGCACCTTGTCGACGAAGATCGACCACAGCACCATCGGGCCGCCGCAAGCCAGCACGCTGGCGATCGCCGAGTTCGGGCCGTTCATAGCCCCGCGATCGCCCCAATCGACGCCGAGGAACGCCGCGATCTCGGGCGCGAAACGCGCGATCAGCAAGTAGCTTACCAGTCCCCCGAGCCCGACGATACCGACCCCGGCGCTGACCGCCGAACGCGGACGGACGGCGACCGGTCCCGGCTGGCTGGCCGATTCGTGTGTCTCGGATGAAGCAGATTTCGCCATGATATTCACCCGCTTAGCCCTACCCAAAAATGGTAAGCAAGCCGTCAATATAATCAGCCGATTCGCAGGCTATTTCCTGCCAAAATGGCCGCGTTCCGGCCGTTTGACACCGTTCACCGCATGTTGGTTTCGACTCAGCCCGAGTCGCCCCGCAAAGATTCGCGCCGCCAAGGTCCGCCTGATACAGCGCGCATCAATCGGGGCGGAGGGCTCCTAAAACAAACAAGATGGGGTCGCCACTTGTCATCGAAAAATTTGGGTCTGCGCGATTTGCGCCAGCGTTTTTCTGCGCTGTTTCAAGACCATGAAATCTTCGTTCGTACGCACGGACATGTCCGTTTTCTGCGTGTCAGCGCGGTCTGGCAAAAGCGCGTCGCGCTGATCGCCGCGATTGTGCTGCTCGCATGGGCCGGCGCCACGCTGGCGGTGCTCGTCAATCAGCTGCTCTCGTCGGGTGAGCGTGCCGCGGTCGCACAGCAGCAAGCCGCCGCCGCCGCGTCCGAAGCGCGCATCGCCAAATATCGCGACAATGTCGCCGAAACCGCCGCCGATCTCGAAGACCGGCAGGAACAACTCGAAGAATGGTCGAAGGTTCACTTCGGCGTCGAGCCCGCGGCGGTGACGCCCGAAATCGGCACCGAAGGCACCGCTCCGGCGGCCGAAAAGGCGCCGCTCAAGATCAGCCAACTTGAAAATAGCGCAACGATCGACCCCAATTTGCCCCCCGAAGCGCAAGTCCTCGCCCGGCTCGAAGCGCGGCAGGAAGGTTTCGCGGCGCGCTTGCTGACCGCCGTCAACGAACGCGCGGCAAAGGCCGAAGGCGCCGTTGCCAAGCTCGGCATGAACCCCGCCGCGCTGGTTCGCAACGCCGCGGCCGGCCGAGGTGGACCGTTCATCCCCTATCGTGGCCGCGCCGGCCGCGCGAGTTCGCTCGGCAAGTCGTTCGCCGCGCTTGAAAGTGCGCTCTTCCGCATGGAAGTGCTCGAACGCACGCTCGTTGCGATCCCGTCGGGCCAGCCCGCGAATGTGCTGATGCTCTCGTCGAGCTTCGGTTATCGCAGCGACCCGTTCACCGGCGCCGGGGCGATGCACTCGGGGCTCGATTTCCCCGGCCCGATGGGCACCCCGATCCTTGCCGCCGCCCCCGGCCGCGTCGTCTATGTCGGGCAGAAGTCCGGGTACGGCAATGTCGTCGAGGTCGATCATGGCCAGGGCATCCTGACCCGCTACGCCCACTTGTCGGGCTTCACATCGACCGTCGGTGCGCAGGTTGCCGCGGGCCAGCAGATCGCCAAAATGGGCTCGACCGGCCGTTCGACCGGCAGCCACCTGCATTTCGAAGTCCGTTTGAATGGCGTCGCGGTAAACCCGCGCCGCTTCCTGGAGGCCAAAGCCGATGTTCTCGAAGTCAAAGACGACGCAAGGCAGCGAGTCGGTTCCGTCGCTGCCGTCCGCGGTGCCCGCTAAGATGGCGACCGGTGCCCGCCACACCACCTTTTCGATCCTTGGATCCGACGTCGTCATCACCGGCAATGTCGCCGCCAGCGTTGATCTGCACGTCGACGGCAAGATCGACGGCGATCTGAAATGCGCCAACCTCGTCCAGGGCGAGGCAAGCGAAATCAAGGGTTCGGTTATCGCCGAGACCGCAAAGATCGCCGGCCTGCTCGACGGCGCGATCGAGGCCAAGACGCTGATCGTCCACGCCACGGCGCGGATCACCGGCGACGTCACCTACGAAAATATCACGATCGAAAATGGCGGCAAGGTCGAAGGCAAGCTGAGCCATCGCCGCCACGGCGCCGCGGCAAAGGCGCCGCCGCCGCTGGAAATCGTCGAGAACAAGTCAGCGTCGGCCGGCCTCTAATTCGATATCGCGACCTCGCGGTCGGATGTTTGTCCACCGGCGCCTTGGTGTCGCTGGACGATAACCTTGTTACGTCCGCCGCGTTTCGCATCATAAAGTGCTTCGTCGGCCAGCCGGTATAGCTGCCGGAAATCGCAGGCGGGCCGCACTTCGGCGACGCCGACGCTCGCGGTGACCAATCTTTCGCCGACCGCTTCGCTATGATCGCACGCGCCGATGCCGCGGCGGATGCTCTCGGCAAAACGATTGAGGATGATCCCCTCCATCCCGATCGTCAGCAGGCCGAACTCCTCTCCGCCGAGCCGCGAGACGGTGCACATCGGCCCTTCCCAGCGCTCGATCCGGCGCGCGATACCGCACAGCACCGCGTCGCCCGCGTCATGACCAAAAATATCGTTGATCGACTTGAAACGGTCGATGTCGACGAGCAGCAACGCCGCTGGAAGATTGTCGGCGCGCGCGCGTTCGAGCAGCGGCGTCACGCTCTCGACGAAGCCTCGGCGATTGGGCAGCCCGGTCAGCGGATCGCGCCGCGCCAGCTGCTGCGCCTGCGCTTCGCCGCTGCGCGCATGGTCGCGTTCGATCCGCAGGTGCGCGAGCCGGCGCGTTGCCGCAGCGGCGAGCCACAGCGCCTGCCAGGTTGCGGCAACGAGCACGAGCAGCTTCGATCCGCCACCCCAGAAACCATTCTCGACATCGACGATGTGGATGAAGGCGAGGATCGCCATGGGCAGACCCCACGCCGCCAGAAAGTCGCGCGCTTCGACCGATCCGCGCCGCCATGCCCAGCCAAGATAGATGGCGACCACCAGAAGATCGGCGATGATGACCAGCCCCAATATGTCGGCAAGCGGCCCTAGGCTGCCGCTGCGTATCAATGCCAGCGGAATTCCCGCGACCCCAACGCCCAAGCCGAGGGCCAGCGCGATCGTCCGGAGCCATTTCGGCACCATGGCCCGATCGACGGCCATCACCGCGCTCAACGTGGCGACGGCAATCGCGAGACACGCGAGGAAGGTGCCGACTTGCGCCGACAAGGTGCCGGCCATTCCCGGCACGAGCGCCAAATGCATCTGGGACCAGAAGGTGCCCCAAAGCAGCATCGTCCCCGACCACGCCGCCTGCCACGCCAGATATTGGCGGCGCACCGCAACGGCGAGCGAGAGGCTGTAAATACAGCTGACGAGCAGAAGCGTAAGTGCGGCACCGACCGCGGCGGCCATGCCGGCCGACTGCATCGCCGCCTCTGCCTTCGGCACCAGCCTTGCGCGCACAAAGACATGGCTGGCGAGCCGGTCGAAGCGCATCGTCGCCGCGGTCAGCGGCACCCCGCGTTCGGGCGCTTCAAACAGGATTTGCCCGCCGACGCGCCAATGCGACCCGTAACGGCCCTGCCGCACCTGCTGCCAGCGCGTTGCACCGTCGGCATAAGAGAAGGCGACCGCCAGCCGATCGAACCGCGACTGATGAACCATCAGCGCGATGTCGCTGCGCCTGCCGCCGCGAGCGTCGATCGGCACGCGCAGCCAGAGGCTCCCTTGCTGATAGTCCGCCGGCGATGCGCGACATGAGAAACGAAGCGTCGAAAGGCTGTCGTCGGGCGCCGCAATATCGCTCTGCGCGTGACAAAGGTCGCGGTCGATGTCGAGCGCCATCGCCGCTGCCGGCGCGGCGCAGAGCGCGAGCACAAGCAGAGCGAAGCCGAGCACGAGCCGGCCGCACAGGTTCGCAAAAAGATCGCCCGCCACAGTCATCGGTGCCCCATCGCACAAATATGTTGGAAAATGTTTAGCATCATTGGACGGGTGGCGCGACGTTAACGGCGGCCGACCTGTATCGTGACCCGGACCCGGTCGCCCACCCCGACCGCTTCGGACCGCTGAACCGCGACCTTGATCGGCAGCAAATAGGTGCCGTCGCGCGGGAAAAGCGATGTTGCGAACACCGTTTTCCCGACCGTCGCCGCCACCGGCACGACGCCCCAGCCATAGCTTTCGGTCATCGCGGCATACCGAATGGCGCCCACATGCTCGTCGGGAACCCGAGCAAAAAGGAACGGTGCCGGCCCGCGCCATTCGATGATCGCGGCCTCGAAAACGACCTCTTCCATCAGTTCCTCGGCGCCTGCCGCCGATAGCTCAGCGCTTCGGCGATGTGGATGCGCCCGATGTCCGCGGTGCCCGCAAGGTCGGCGATCGTGCGCGCCACGCGCAAGATTCGCGTATAGCCGCGCGCCGACAGCCGCATCGCTTCGGCAGCCTGCGCGAGCAGCTTGCGTCCGGCATCGTCGGGGGTCGCGACCGCTTCGAGCAGTTCGCCATCGATCTCGGCGTTGGTGCGCGCCTTGTGCCCGGCGTAGCGCGCGGTCTGGATCGCGCGCGCGGCGGCGACGCGCGCGGCGACCTCGGCGCTGCCTTCGGCGGGGGGCGGCAGGACGAGGTCGGCGGCGCTCACCGCCTGCACCTCGACATGCAGATCGATACGGTCGAGCAGCGGCCCCGACAGCTTCGCCTGATAATCGACGGCGCAGCGCGGCGCGCGGCTGCACGCGAGCGCGGGGTCGCCGAGATGGCCGCAGCGGCATGGGTTCATCGCGGCGACAAGCTGCACCCGCGCCGGGAAGGTCACATGCGCATTGGCGCGTGCGACGCTGACCTCGCCGGTTTCGAGCGGCTGGCGCAGCGAATCGAGCACCCCGCGCTGGAATTCGGGCAATTCGTCGAGGAACAGCACGCCGAGATGCGCGAGGCTGACCTCGCCCGGGCGCACCCGCAGTCCGCCACCGACGAGCGCGGGCATCGACGCCGAATGATGGGGGCTGCGAAACGGCCGCGCGCGGAGGAGGCGCCCGCCCTCAAGCTGTCCCGCGACCGACGCGATCATCGACACCTCGAGCGCTTCGGCGGGGGTAAGGTCGGGGAGGATGCCGGGCATGCACGACGCCATCAGCGATTTTCCCGCCCCCGGCGGACCCGACATCATCAGATTATGTGCGCCCGCCGCGGCAATTTCGAGCGCGCGCTTTGCCGTCTCCTGCCCCTTCACCTGACGCAGATCGACCGTGCGCGCCGGGATTTCGACCTCACCCGGCACCGGGGGCGACAGTAGGGCATTGCCCTTGAAATGATTGAGCAGCGAGAGGAGATCGGGCGCGCCGAGCACCTCGACATTGCCCGCCCACGCCGCCTCGGGGCCCTGCACAGCGGGGCAGATCAGCCCGCGCTCGATGCTGCTCGCATGGATCGCCGCGAGCAGGACCCCGGGCGACGCCGCAACGCGCCCGTCGAGCCCAAGCTCGCCGACGACCACATAGGAGGCGAGTGTCTCGGCATCGATCACCCCCATCGCTCCGAGCAGTGCGAGTGCTATCGGCAGATCGTAATGCGACCCTTCTTTCGGCAGGTCGGCGGGCGACAGGTTGACGGTGATGACCTTGGGCGGGAGCGACAGCCCGATCGCGGCGATGGCGGCGCGGACGCGTTCGCGGCTTTCGCCGACCGCCTTGTCGGGCAGGCCGACGACGACGAAGCGCGGCACGCCCGGCGTGATCTGGCACTGTACCTCGACCCCGCGCGCGTCGATGCCCAGATAGGCAGTGGTTGAAACGACTGCGACCATGTTCCCCCCGGAACAGCACCTATGTGCCCCCTTTG
The DNA here is from genome assembly GCF_057657055.1 of Sphingopyxis sp. Soil_C_28. Classification (NCBI taxonomy): domain Bacteria; kingdom Pseudomonadati; phylum Pseudomonadota; class Alphaproteobacteria; order Sphingomonadales; family Sphingopyxidaceae; genus Sphingopyxis; species Sphingopyxis sp. Soil_C_28. Next base: position 442,041 of record NZ_JBDGJE010000002.1, on the reverse strand, counting down.
TTCCAAACCTTCTTTAGGCCAGACGGCGGGAAGGTCGAGTCTTTTTGCAACTTCTCGATCGTTGCGCACATCGCGAAGGATGTTCGGGATTTGACAGCATACCAACTAGTCGGTATGTCGATTCGCATGACGCCGAATCAAACCTCGCCTGACACCTCGCCAACCCGCGCTCCGCGGGGCAGCGCGCGCGCCAAGTTGATTGCCGCAGCCCATGCCACGGTGCGCAAGCAGGGCTATTCAGCGACGACGGTCGATCAGATCTGCGCGGCGGCAGGGGTGACCAAGGGCGCCTTCTTCCATCACTTTGCATCGAAGGAAGAGCTGGCGGTCGCCGCGGCCGAGGGCTGGACCGAGCGTGCACGGCCGATGTTCGAACTCGCACCGCATGTGAAGCTCGAAGACCCGCTCGACCGCCTGCTCGGCCATATCGATTTCCGCCTGGCGATGCTCGACGGCCCGACCGAGGATTACACCTGCTTCGTCGGGACGATGGTGCAGGAAGCCTATTCGACCAACGACCGCATTCGCGCCGCGTGCGAGGCGAGCATCAACGCCTATTGCGAAGCGCTGGCACCCGATATTGCCGCGGCGATGGAGGTTTACGGGGTGCCCGAGGACGTCACCGCGATCGGTCTGGCGCAGCATGTCCAGTCGGTATTGCAGGGCGCCTTCGTTCTGGCGAAAACGACGAACGATCCGGCGATTGCGCGCGGCACCGTCACCCATTTGAAGCGTTATGTCCGGATGCTGTTCGACAGCGGAGGAGCGTCATGACGCGGCGCGTAATTGCCCCCGCGCGCCGCGCCCGCTGACTTCAACAATCAACACCCCCAAAGGAGAGAAGACGATGCCCCAGATGATTTTCGTGAACCTGCCGGTCGCCGACCTCGATAAGTCGAAAGCCTTTTACGAAGCGGTCGGCGCGGCGAACAACCCCGCCTTCACCGACGAAACCGCCGCGTGCATGGTGGTTGAAGAGGGTTCGATTCACGTCATGCTGCTGACGCATGAAAAATGGGCGACCTTTACGTCGAAGACGATCCCCGACGCGCACACGACCGCGCAGGTCCTGATCTGCGTGTCGGCCGACAGCCGCGACGCGGTCGACGGACAGGTCGACAAGGCGGTCAAGGCCGGCGGCAAGGCCGACCCGACTCCGACGCAGGATTATGGTTTCATGTACGGCCGCAGCTTCGAGGATCCCGATGGTCATATCTGGGAAGTGATGTGGATGGACCCGACCGCGATCCCCGCCGGAGAACCTGCCGAAGCATCGGCATAACCAGATCATAGGGAGGAGGAAGAGGATGACCGATAGTGCTCCCAATAAGGGCCCGTTGATTGCCGGCCGCGTTTTGAGCGGCCTTGTGATCCTCTTCCTGCTCTTCGACGCCGGGCTGAAGCTGGTGTCGCCCGAAACGGCGATCAAATACACCCCGCCCAGCCTCGGATGGCCGCTCAACGTCCCGACGATGACGATGCTCGCCGTCCTGCTGCTGATCCCGACCCTGCTTTACATCTGGCCGCGCACCGCGATCCTCGGTGCCATCCTGATCACCGGCTATCTCGGCGGCGCGATCGCCACCCATGTGCGGATCGGCAGCCCGCTGTTCAGCCACTGCCTGTTCGGCGTCTACCTCGGCCTGATGCTGTGGGGCGGTCTGTGGCTGCGCGACCCGCGGCTCCGCGCGCTGATCCCTCTGCGGGCAGGAGCAGGCGCATGAGCTTTCAGGCCTATATCGACAATGTCGAAAGCAAGACCGGCAAATCGGCCGAAGAGCTGAAGAGCCTCGCGATCGACAAGGGCCTCGCCGACCAAAGCGGCCTCGCCCCCGGCATCAAGGCCGGCGCGATCATCGACTGGCTGAAGGCCGATTATGATCTGGGCCACGGCCACGCGATGTCGATCGTCGCCTGGATCAAAGGCAAACGGTCCTAGTCTCCGTCCTTAGAATAAGAGGAAACGTCCGATGACAAATCTCTCCTCCCGCCGGAGCCTTGCGCCTGCGATCGCGCTGCTCGCCGCGGCGACCACCGTTGCTGCCGTGCCGCAGCCGGCGCGGGCGCAGACACCCACGACCACCCCGGCCGCCGCGCCGGCGAAGGCCAAGGCCGCCGACGCCGATGTGAACGGCACGCGTATCCATTACCAGCTGCACGGCGACCTCGCCGCGGGCAAGACCCCGCTGCTCGTGCTCCACGGCGCCTTCATGTCGAGCGATGCGATGAAGTCGCTGATCGATCCGCTGGCCGCGACGCGCCCGGTGATCGCAATCGACGCGCGCGGCCATGGCCGTTCGGGCGGGGTCGACGGCAAGCTGAGCTATGACCAGATGGCCGACGATGCCGCCGCGGTTCTCGCGAAGCTCGGCGTGAAACAGGCCGACGTGCTCGGCTATTCGATGGGCGCATCGACGGCGATCGCGCTGGCGGTCCGCCACCCCGGGCAGGTCGGCAAGCAGGTCATCCTGTCGGGAACGTCGCGGCTCGACGGCTGGTATCCCGAAGTGCTGGCGGGGATCGCAGAGCTGACCCCCGCGACATTCGCCGGCAGCCCGATCGAGACGGGGTACAGGAGCCTGTCGCCGACGCCTGACAAATTCCCCAAACTGGTCGAGAATATCAAGACGCTCGACGCGACGCCCTTCGCCTATTCCGACGAGCAGGTCCGCGCGATTCCGGGCAAGACGATGGTGATCATCGGCGATGCCGACGGCGTCACGCTCGACCATGCGATCGCCTTGTTCAAGCTGCGCGGCGGCGGCGACATTGCCGCGGCGACGCAGGGTTTCATGACCGAAGCGCCGAAGGCGCGGCTCGCGATCCTGCCCGCGACATCGCACATCGGGATCATGAGCGAGGTGCCCGCGATCGTCGCGACGGTCGTGCCGTTCCTCGACGATACCGCGCCCCCGATGCCGACCTTTTAATTCCACCCGACACGATCAAAGGAGAGGATCATGCCCGTCAACCCCAATGCCAGCATCGAAGTCACCGCCTTCGACTGGGTCCCCGATTTTGCGCGCGGTTATGTCCGCGACCTGCGCCCGCGCTGGGCGTGCGAGGAAATCGGGCTCGACTATGCCGAACATCTGATCAGCGCGATCAACCGCCCCGCCGACCATTTCCTGTTCCAGCCCTGGGGACAGGTGCCGGTGCTCAACGACGGCGGCATCCGCCTGTTCGAAAGCGGCGCGATCCTGCTCCACCTCGCCGAAAAGGATGCGCGGCTGATGCCCCGCGACGCGCAGGCGCGCGCCAACACGCTCGCCTGGCTGTTCGCCGCCTATAACAGCGTCGAGCCGATGCTGTTCGAACTGGGCAATGTCGATATCTTCGCCGCCGACGAGGAATGGGCGAAGCTGCGCCGTCCGAGCCTGATCGAATTCATCCAGGGCCGCCTTGGCCGCCTGAACGATGCGATCGGCGACAAAGATTATCTGACCGGCGAGTTCAGCGTCGCCGACATCGCGATGGCGACCGTGCTGCGCGAAGCCGTCGAGGCCGGATTGATCGCCGAGCAGCCGCGGTTGCAGGCGTATCTCGACCGCTGCCTCGCCCGCCCCGCCTTCCAGCGCGCGATGGACGCGCAGCTTAAAGCCTTCAGCGAAGAAGCGGGTCCACCCGCCGCCTGAAAACTCCCACCCCCCTTAGGAGAGACAAGATGACCTATGTAGAAGGATTTGTCGTGGCGGTGCCGACCGCCAACAAGGAAGCCTATCGCAAGCACGCCGCCGATGCCGCGCCGCTGTTCAGGGAATTCGGCGTGAGCCGGATGGTCGAAGCGTGGGGCGACGATGTCCCCGATGGCAAGGTCAATGACCTGAAAGGCGCGGTGCAGGCGAAACCCGACGAGACCGTCGTGTTCAGCTGGTTCGAATATCCCGACAAGGCGACACGCGACACCGCGAACCAGAAAATGATGAGCGACCCCCGGATGCAGAGCATGGGCGCGAGCATGCCCTTCGATGCGAAACGGATGATCATCGGTGGCTTCGATTCGATCGTCGACGATCGCAGCGAGGGCAAGACCGGCTATGTCGACGGCTATGTCGTGCCCGTCCCCGACGGCAACAAAGAAGCCTATCGCGCGCTGGCGCAGAAGGCGTCCGAAGTGTTCCGCGACTATGGCGCGACGCGCGTCGTCGAGGCGTGGGCCGACGATGTGCCCGACGGCAAGGTCACCGACTATGCCCGCGCCGCGCACAAGAAGGACGGCGAAACCGTCGTCTACAGCTGGGTCGAATGGCCCGACAAGGAAACGCGCACCGCCGGCTGGGAAAAGATGATGACCGACGAGCGGATGAAGCATGATCCCGAGACCAACCCGTTCGACGGCAAGCGCATGATCTACGGCGGCTTCGCTCCGATCGTCGAGGCGTAACGCTCCAGATCCTCCCTGTGCCGCAGGCATGGGGAGGTGGCAGCGGCGCAGCCGCTGACGGAGGGGCGATGGCGCGACGTCGCCGCCCCTCCACCATCCTTCGGATGGTCCCCCTCCCCATCGCTTCGCGACAGGGAGGATCAGAGGGAAGAGAACCGATGGCCGATATACAAAAACCCGAACACCGGACCGCCTCATGCCCATGCGGCACGGTGAGCCTCGAACTCGTCGGCAAGCCGATCGTCGCGGCGACCTGCTATTGCCATAGCTGCCAGGCGGCGGGGCACGCGTTCGAGGCGCTTCCCGGCGCGCCGGCGGTGGTCGGCGCCGATGGCGGCACACCTTATGTGCTCGTCCGCAAGGATCGCCTGACATGGCTGTCGGGATCGGACCAGCTCGATGAGCATCGGCTGACCACCGAATCGCCGACGCGGCGGTTGGTCGCGCGCTGCTGCAACGCGCCGATCGCGCTCGAATTTACCAAGGGCCATTGGCTGAGCGTCTATTCGGCGCGCATTCCCGAAGGGCAGCGCCCGGCAGCCGAGATGCGGACGATCGTCGGCGACCGGCCCGAGGGCGTCGAATTGCCCGACGACATACCCAATTACAGGTCGCCATCGGGCAAATTCATGTGGCGCCTGCTGACGGCGTGGGCCGCGATGGGTTTCCGCGCGCCGACCATCGAAGCGACGAAGGGATATGGGCGTTGAATAAGGCCATCGAACGCCGCGAGAGCCCCAATCAAGGAGACAGACAATGACCGAAGCATCGAACTTCATCTGGTATGAATTGATGACCCCCGACCCCGCGGGCGCGGCGCAATTCTATGGCGCGGTCGTCGGCTGGACGATTGCGGCCGACCGTGACCCGGCGGCTGGCGACATGGATTATCGCATGATCGGGCGCAGCGACGGCGGCAACGCCGGGGGCGTGCTGGCGCTCAATGCCGACATGCTCGCGGGCGGCGCGCGGCCGATCTGGATCGGCTATCTGCACGTCGCCGATGTCGATGCGGCGATCGCGGCGATCACCGCCGACGGCGGCGCGGTGCAGATGCCCGCGATGGACATCCCCGTCGGGCGCATCGCAATGGTCACCGACCCGCAGGGCGCGCCCTTCTATATCATGGACCCGGTCCCGCCCGAGGGTGGCGGCGAGAGCGACGTGTTTTCGGTAACCGAGCCGCAGCGCGTCCGCTGGAACGAGCTTGCGACGAGCGACCCCGACGCCGCCATTGCTTTTTACCAAAAGCATTTCGGCTGGGGACAGGAGGGCGAGATGGATATGGGCCCGATCGGCGCGTACCGCTTCATCCAGCGCGGCGACGTCGGCATCGGCGCGGTGATGCCGTTGATGGAAGGCTATCCGGTGCCGGTGTGGAATTTCTATATCGGGGTCGACGATATCGACCGCGCGCTGGCCGCGGTGAAAGCCAATGGCGGCACCGTCACCAACGACCCGATGGAAATTCCCGGCGGCGAATATGCGATGAACGCGATCGACCCGCAGGGCGCATCGGTCGGCTTCGTAGGCCCGCGCAAATAGACACCACGCAAATAGACAAGGAGAGGCACGATGGACAATCAGGGCCCGACGACGGGATTGACCCCGCATATCGCGATCGCCGACAAACGCGCGAGCGAGGCGATCGATTTCTACATCAGGGCGTTCGGCGCGACCGAGAATATGCGCATGCCCGCCGACGACGGGGTGCGATTGATGCACGCGCATCTGACGATCAACGGCGCATCGCTGATGATGCACGACGAATTTCCCGAATATGTCGAGAATGAAAGCGGTCCCCCCGACGGGGTGACGTTGCACCTGCACGTCGATGATGCCGACGCATGGTTCGACCGCGCAGTCGCCGCGGGCGCGACGGTGGTGATGCCGCTCGACAATATGTTCTGGGGGGATCGCTACGGCCAGATCAAGGATCCGTTCGGCCATCAATGGTCGATCGGCGGGCCCATCAAAGGAGAGACGAAATGAGCGCGAACAATAACCCCGTCAGCCTGTGCCTGTGGTACGACAAGGACGCCGAAGAAGCCGCGAAATTCTATGCCGCGACCTTTCCGGACAGCAAGGTCGGGGCCGTCTATCATGCGCCGAGCGATTTTCCGGGCGGCAAGGAAGGCGACGCGCTGACGGTCGAGTTCAGCGTGCTTGGCGTGTCCTGCATCGGCCTCAACGGCGGCCCCGCCTTTCCCCAGAGCGAGGCCTTTTCGTTCCAGGTCCATACCGACACGCAGGAGGAAACCGACCGTTACTGGAACGCGATCGTCGGCAACGGCGGCGCGACAAGCGCATGCGGCTGGTGCAAGGATAAATGGGGGCTCAACTGGCAGATCACCCCGCGCGTCCTGACCGATGCGATGGCGAACCCCGATGCCGCCGTCCGCAAGCGCGCGTTCGAGACGATGATGACGATGCACAAGATCGACGTCGCCGCGATCGAGGCCGCGGTGAAGGGATGAGGGGATGCTGATTTTTTATGGCCACCCCTTTTCGTCCTACACCTGGAAGGTGCTGATCGCGCTCTATGAGAAGGGGATCGAATTCGACTATCGCTCGGTCGATCCGGCGTTTCCGGACCATATGCCCGAACTGCTGGCGCATTGGCCGGTCGGGCAGTTCCCGCTGCTCGTCCACGACGGCGTGCCCCGGTTCGAATCGTCGATCATCATCGAATATCTCGACCATCTCGTCCCCGAGCCACGTCTGATCCCGCAGGATTTCAACGCGGCGCTGAAGGTTCGTTTCTTCGACCGCATCTTCGACCATCATGTGATGGGCCAGATGCAGCATGTCGTGAACGACGCAATCCGCGGTCCCGGCGGCCATGTACAATCGATCGTCGATGGCGCGAGAGCGAAGCTCGAGACCGTCTATGGCTGGCTCGACAAGGAGCTCGCGGGCGGCGGCTGGGCGACGCCCTATGGCTTCACGCTCGCCGATTGCGCCGCGGCACCGGCGCTCTTCTACGCCGACTGGGTCTATCAGATACCGCAGACATACGAGAATTTGCGCGCCTATCGCGCGCGGCTGCTCGCGCATCCGACGGTGTCGCGCTGCGTCGAGGACGCGCGGCCGTACCGTGCCTATTTCCCGCTGGGCGCCCCCGACCGCGATTGAGGGACGCCGTCCCATATCGGGGTTAACGCGGCGCTGACGCTGCCTGTTCGTCCTTTGATAGGCGCCCCCGCGCGAAGGCGGACGCATGGTTTCGCCGTCCGCCTTCTTTCGTACGCTCATCGTCGCCGCGCTTGCGGCGGTGCTGGCGTTCGCGCCCGCGCAGGCGCAGCAGGTCATGACGATCACCACGACGACGGTGACATGGACCTATGGCGATGCCGGCGATGACGATGGCGCCGAATATATCGACGAAGATTCGGCGCTGCTCGATGACGAGGCGCTTGCCGAAGACGCCGATTTGGCAGCGACGCGGCGCTATGCGCCCGCCGCCACCCTTGCGACGCTCGGCCATGCCAGGGCGACATATGGCCCCTTCTCGGTGATCGACGGCGCGACCGTCCGGATGGCGGGCGACGTCACCTCGGCGACGCCGCGCCAGTTCGCGGCGATGCTCGCGGCCTTTCCGGGGCTCAAGCGGCTCGAGATGGTCGACTGCCCCGGCAGCCTCGACGAAGAAGCCAATCTGATCCTCGCCCGCGCGATCCGCCGTGCAGGCATGGAGACCGTGGTTCCGGCGGGCGGTTCGATCCGATCGGGCGCGGTCGAGCTGTGGCTCGCGGGGGTCACCCGCCGCGCCGCACCCGACGCCGAATTCGGCGTCCACAGCTGGGCCGACGAATATGGCCGCGAGGCGAACGACTATCCGGCGAACGATCCGGTCCACGCCGAATATCTGGGCTATTACCGCGAGATGGGGCTGAACGACGCCAAGGCGCGCGAATTCTATGCGCTGACCAACAGCACGCCGTTCGACGACGTCCGGTACCTGACCCGCAACGATATGGCGCGGTTCGTCACGCTCAACTGACGGGGCGGCGCTTCGAGCGCTGCTTTATCCTTGTAACACGCCGCCGCCTCCCCCACATCGCCTGCATGGCAAAGCGCAGCCTCTATCAGCGATTGCGATCGACCGCGCAGGTTCGGCTCGCGCTGTTCATCCTGGGCGTCGTGATGATGGCGATCGCGCCGATCATCGGCGTCTTGCCCGGTCCCGGCTTTATCATCCTCTTCCCGCTGGGCCTGATGCTGTGCCTGCAAAACAGCGCGTGGGCGAAGCGCATCTATGTACGGTTCAAATGGCGCCACCCGCGCTATGCCGCATGGACCGATCGCGTGATGCGACGCGCAAGTGCGGCACGAAAACGCGAACGCGCGGCATTGGAGGCGATCAAAGCCGCCGCTTTTCACGGCAAGGCACCGGAAAAGCGCGCCGATGACAATTGACTTTCCGCCGACTCTCGCTTATCCGCGCCTCCATCAGTGGCCGCCCACGTTTGGCGGCCCTTTTCTGTTAGAGCCTTTGACGAGATTTAGGGACAACCGCGATGAAGCGTACCTTTCAACCGAGCAACCTCGTGCGCGCCCGTCGCCACGGTTTCCGCGCCCGCAAGGCAACGGTTGGCGGCCGCAAGATTCTCGCCAACCGTCGCGCCCAGGGCCGCAAGAAGCTGTCGGCCTGATCGCAGACGCTTCTGCGCCAGTCACGCTGGTGCGAACGCTTTCAAAACGTAGCGAATTTCTGGCTGCCAACCGCGGCCTTCGCTTTCCCATGCCCGGCTTTGTCCTGCTCGTCCGCCAGCGCGGCGACGGCGACGATTCGCTGGGCATTGGCTATACCGTCAGCAAGAAAGTCGGCAATTCGGTTACCCGCAACCGGATGAAACGCCGGTTGCGCGAACTGTGCCGCGCCGCGCTCCCCGAATCGGGTATCGCCGGCGCCGACCATGTTCTGATCGGCCGGCCGGGCGGCAACGAGATTCTGTTTGCCGAATTGGGCGAGCATCTTGATTCGGCGCTGCAGCGCGCCGCGAAGAAACTGGCGGCAAAGACGGCTCCGCCGGCATGATCGCGAAACTGCTGATCCTGATCGCGCGCGGCTGGCAGATCGGCCCGTCGCGCATCCTGCCACCCTCCTGCCGTTACTCGCCGTCGTGCAGCGCCTACGCGATCACCGCGCTCCAGCGCCATGGTGCGATCAAGGGTGGCTGGCTGGCGACAAAGCGGCTATTGCGCTGCCATCCTTGGGGGGGCCACGGCCACGACCCCGTTCCCTGAACGGCAAATCCCCGACATTTTGAGACGAAGAGAGACCGAAAAGCGTGGACGACAAGCGTAACATGATCACGGCCATCCTGCTGTCGGTGGCGATCCTGATCGGCTGGAACTTCGTTTCCGAGAAATTCTTTCCCACGCCCGACAAGCCCGATGTGACCAGGACGGTTGCAGGGCCGAACGGCGCGGCGCCCGCCGCGGTGCCCGGCCAGCCGGCGGCGTTGCCCGCGCCCGGCGCGCCCGGCGCGCCCGCCACGCAGGCCATTCGTCCGATCGAAGCGGTCCTCGCCGACGGCAACCGCATTCCGATCGAAACGCCCGCGATCAAGGGGTCGATCAACCTTGTCGGCGCGCGCGTCGACGACATCACGCTCAGCAAATATCGCCAGACGATCCAGAAAAATTCGCCGCCGGTGCGCCTGTTCGCACCCGCCGGAACCAAGGCCGCCTATTTCGCGAGCATCGGCTGGTCGGCGCAGGGCGTCATCGTTCCCGGCCCCAATACGGTCTGGACCGCGACCGGCACCAAGCTGACTCCGACGACCCCGGTCGCGCTGAGCTGGGCGAACGGCGCCGGACAGACTTTCCGTATCGAATACAGCATCGACGACGATTATCTGATCACCGCGAAACAGACGATCGCGAACACCGGCGCCGCGCCCGTCACGGTGCGCAGCGGCACCTATATCGACCGCACCGGCAAGCCGACCGACCCGCATGAACAGGATAGCTGGACGATCCACGTCGGCCCGACCGGCTATCTCGACGGCAAGTCGAACTTCACCAATTATGACGAGCTGGAAGAGGCTGCGGGCAACACCATTTCCTATACGTCGGCCGGCTGGCTTGGCTTTACCGACAAATATTGGCTCGCCGCAGTCGTTCCGGCGAACGGCGAAAAAGTCTCGGCCGCGTTCAACTCGCTGCCAGGCGGCGCGTTCCGTGCCGCCTTTGCCCGCGATCTCGTCGAGGTTGCGCCGGGCAAGCAGATCACGACCACCAGCCGCGTCTTTGCCGGCGCCAAGGAAGTCAGCACGCTCTCGCACTATCAGGACGATCAGGGCATCACGCGCCTGTCGAACGCGATCGACTGGGGCTGGTTCGAATTTTTCGAAGTTCCGATCTTCAAGCTGCTCGACTGGCTGTTCAAGCAGGTCGGCAATTTCGGCGTCGCGATCATGGTGCTGACCCTGATCATTCGCGCGCTGATGTTCCCGATCGCGCAGCGCCAGTTCGGATCGATGGCGCAGATGCGCCTCGTCCAGCCCAAGATGAAGGTGCTGCAGGAACGCTACAAGGACGACAAGCCCAAGATGCAGCAGGAGCTGATGAAGCTCTATAAGGACGAGAAGATCAACCCGCTCGCGGGCTGTCTGCCGATCGTCATCCAGATCCCGATCTTCTATGCCCTCTACAAGGTGCTGATGCTGACGATCGAAATGCGGCACCAGCCGTTCATCCTGTGGATCAAGGATCTGTCGGCGCCCGATCCGCTGCACATCCTCAACCTGTTCGGCCTGTTGCCCTTCACCCCGCCGTCGATCCTCAGCATCGGCATTCTCGCGGTGATCCTGGGCATCACGATGTTCCTGCAGTTCCGTTTGAACCCGCAGGCGACCGACCCCGTGCAGCAACAGGTGTTCAAGATCATGCCGTGGCTGTTCATGTTCATCATGGCGCCGTTCGCGGCGGGCCTGCTGCTCTACTGGATCACCAACAACCTGCTGTCGATCGCGCAGCAGCAGTGGATGTATCGCAAGTTTCCGCAGCTGAAGGCGGCACCGACGACGTGAGCGACATCGATCCCGACCTCGCTCCCGGCGCCGACCCCGAGCGGGCGGAGCGCGCGCGCAAGCTGTTTTCAGGGCCGATTAATTTCCTGAAATCGGCGCCCGCGCTCGAGCATCTGCCCGCGCCGAGCGTGCCCGAAATCGCGTTCGCGGGGCGTTCGAACGTCGGCAAGTCGTCGCTGCTCAATGCGCTGACCAACCGCAACAATCTGGCGCGCACCTCGGTGACGCCGGGGCGGACGCAGGAGCTGAACTATTTCGACGTCGGCGAGGATCCGCTGATCTTCCGGCTGGTCGATATGCCCGGCTATGGCTTTGCCAAGGCGCCGAAGGATGTCGTCAAGAAATGGCGCTATCTGATCAACGATTATGTCCGCGGGCGCGCGGTTCTGAAACGCACCCTCGTGCTGATTGACAGCCGCCACGGCATGAAGGACGTCGATCGCGAAGTGCTCGAAATGCTCGACGTCGGGGCGGTCAGCTATCGCATCGTCCTGACCAAGGCCGACAAGGTGAAGGCGACCGAGCTGGCGGCCGTGCTGGCGGCGACCGAGGTCGAGGCGCGCAAACACGCCGCCGCGCACCCCGAGGTGATCGTCACGAGCAGCGAAAAGGGCATGGGGATCGCCGAGCTGCGCACCGCGGTGCTGGAGGCGGTCGAGATTTAGTTCCCCTCCCCTCCCGCCTGCGGGAGGGGGACAAAAGGACGACGCATGAAACTCTTCCTCGGTAACAAGGCCTACTCAAGCTGGAGCCTGCGCGGCTGGCTGGCGGTCAAGCACAGCGGCCTGCCGTTCGAGGAAATCACCGTTCCCCTCTATGACGAGGATTGGTCGAACCGACGCGAAGGCGACGAATTTGCGCCATCGGGCGGCAAGGTGCCGATCCTGTGGGACGGCGAAGATATCGTCGTTTGGGACAGCCTCGCGATCATCGATTATCTCAATGAAAAGACCGGCGGAACCAAGGGCTATTGGCCCGACGATATCGCCGCACGCGCAATGGCGCGGTCGATGGCGGCCGAAATGCACTCGAGCTTTGCAGCGCTTCGCCGCAACCACAGCATGAACATCCGCCGCATGTACCCGCCGGCCGAGCTGTTGCCCGAAGTGCAGGCCGATGTGATCCGCATCTTTCAGATCTGGGCCGAGGCGCGCGCGCGGTTCGGCGGTGAAGGCGATTTCCTTTTCGGCAGCTGGTCGGCCGCCGACATCATGTTCGCCCCCGTGGTGACGCGCTTCATCACTTATTCGATCCCTCTGCCGCGTTTTGCCGCCGCCTATGCGCAGGCGGTGATCAGCCATCCGTGCATGCAGGAATGGATCGGCGGCGCGCAGGCCGAAGACTGGATCATCGAGAAATTCGAAGGATCGGTCACCGATTGACGGCAAGTCGGTTGTTCAGGACCGGATCAGGTCCGCCGTTTAGTCTGACGCCATGCAAAGACCCCTTATCGCCTCTGTCGTCGCCCTGAGCTTTCTTGCCGCCGCAGCCGCGGTGGCCGCCCCCGCGGCGCCCGGCGCCGCGAGCTGGGTGATCGGTCCGATCATTCGCGGCAAGAATTATTCGCAGAACATGCCGCTGCAACCGCGACCGACGCGAAATGGCGGCTGGTACTTCGATTTTCCGGTCGGCAGCCGCGAAGCGGGGCACGTCCATTATGTGACTTTTCGCTCGAACCCGGTTCCCGCGAAGTCGCGCATCGTCGTGCGTTACCGCGTCGATGCCCGGCCCGGCACGCGCTTCGTACCGCAGGAAACGCAGACCGTGCCCGCGACCGTGTCGGTCTATTTCCAGCGCCGCGGCGACACCTGGACGGCAAAAGGCCGCTACGACCAGTATCGCTGGTACGCCCCGGCCGAAACCGTCCGCCAGATCGCGCCCGGCGAATATGAGATCCGCATCAGGTTCGACGACCCGCGCTGGATTTCGGTTTCGGGCCGCACCGCCGGATCGAACCCGGGCGCGATCGAGGCGGCGCTGGCCGATATCGATCAGCTGGGGCTCGTCTTCGGGTCGACCGAGGCGCGCGGTCACGGCGTATTCGCGACCGCGCCGGCGCGCTTCACGCTGCTGAGCTTCCAAATCCTCTAGGGGATCCGCGACGTCGGATAGGGCGTGCCGTCCTTGTGGAAATAGCCCTCGGGGCCGAACAGCATGTCGATGTCCGAATAGCCGCCGCCGGTGTCGTATTTCTTGCCGCCGCCCAGCGCGACAAAGACGCAGTCGGCGTCCGATTCATTGATCAGATGGTGGCCGTTGGTGCTGCCCTTGGGCCAGACCGCGATATCGCCAGGGCGCATCGGCCAGCGGCCGTCGTCCTCGACCAGAACGGCCTCGCCCGAAATCATCACCAGCATCTCATCCTCACCGTCGTGCCAGTGGCGCTGCGACGACCAGGCGCCGGGTTTGAGCACGACATGGCTCGCGGCGAAATCGCTGAGCCCCGTTGGGGGCGCGAGGCGGCGATACCAGCGGCCCTGGACGGGTTCGTCATAGGGTGCCGGATAGCCGGTGGTGTTGGTTTGCGGGATCGTAGCGAGATCGAGCTTGGGCATGGCAGTCGTCCTTGGACTTGTTCTGTCTTTGTTTCGCACAAAGGCAGCGCCATGCAAAGTCTCGACTTGGGTGTCGGCGAGCGGGTAAGGGGGCGGCATGAGCATGATTGTCGATCCCGTCGAGCTGGCCAAGGCGTTGATCGCCGCGCCGAGCATCACCCCCGCCACGGGCGCCGTGTTCGACACGCTCGAGGCGGCGCTGGCGCCGCTCGGCTTCACCGTCGAGCGCTTCATCGACGGCATCGAACCCGATGGGCCGGTCGAGAATCTGCTCGCAGTGCGGACCGGCAAGGGGCCGAAGCATTTCGGCTTTGCCGGGCACCTCGACGTCGTGCCGCCGGGCGTCGGCTGGACGGGCGACGCCTTTGCCCCCGAAATCCGGGGCGACCTGCTCTATGGCCGCGGCGCGGTCGACATGAAGGGATCGATCGCGGCGTTCGTCGCAGCAGCCGCCGCGACGCCGGCCGAGGCCGGGACGATCAGCCTGATCATCACCGGCGACGAGGAGGGCCCCGCGATTTTCGGCACCCGCGCGCTGATGGAGCATATGGACGCGCGCGGCGTCCGCCCCGACATGATCGTCGTCGGCGAACCGACGTCGGTGAACCGGCTGGGCGACATGGTGAAGATCGGCCGGCGCGGGTCGGTCAATATCTGGATCGACGTGCCGGGGACGCAGGGCCATGTCGCCTATCCCCACCTCGCCGACAATCCGATCCCGAAGCTCATCAAGATATTGGCGGCGATCGACGCGGTGGTGCTCGATACGGGCAACGACTGGTTCCAGCCGTCGAATATCGAATTCACCGATATCGAGGTCGGCAACGGCGCGACCAATGTGATCCCCGCGTCGGCGCGCGCGCGGCTGTCGATCCGGTTCAACGACCAGCACCGCGGCGCCGACCTCGTCGCGCTGATCGAGCGAATTGCGCACGATGTCGAACCCAATGCGAAAGTGCTGGGCAAGATTTCGGGTGAGGCGTTCCTGACCCCGCCGGGCGATTTGTCGGGGCTGGTTGCCGAGGCGATCCATGCCGAGACCGATATCACCCCCGACATGTCGACGACCGGCGGCACATCGGACGCGCGCTTCCTTCACGCACTCTGCCCGGTGGTCGAATTCGGGCTGACCAATGCGACGATGCACAAGCTCGACGAGGCGGTCGCGGTCGAGGATCTGCACAGGCTGACCGCGATCTATCGCGGCATCCTGATGCGCGCCTTCCTTTAATCCTCGCGGGCGCGGCGCAGGATCACATAGACTGCGCCTGCGCCGCCGTGGCTGATATGCGCGGGGCGCAGCGCGACGATCTGGTCGGCGTAGGGCGAAAAGCCAAGCCAATCGGGCAGCGACGCGCGGATCGCGCCGCGCGGGCGCGGGTCGCCGTGCATCTGCGGCAGCCGGTCGGCGCCGGGGCGGAGGCGCCCCGCAACTACAAGCAACACGCGCGCACCGCGGATCAGCCCGCGCCCGATCGCCTCGTCGAGCAAGGCCTGCGCCGAGGCGAGCGTATGGCCGTGAAGGTCGATGCTGAGATCGGGGCGGACCAGCCCTTTCCGCAGCCGCCGGTCCCAATGGCCGTCGAGCGTCGCCGCCTGATGGGTGCGCCGTGGCGGCGGAAGCTTCGTCGCAGGGCGCGGCGCGGCGGCGGGGGCGGGGGTGCTGCGCGGCGTCGGCTGCGGCGGTTTGACGGTCGGCGGCGCAACGGGCGCGAGCGGCGCTTTCGCTTTGGCGAGCGGCTTTACCGTCGCTGCGACCTTTTTCCACAGCGCGCTTTCCTCGGGGGCGAGGCGCCGCGGCACGTCAAGGCGCCGGGATCAGCCGCGCGATGCTGGCGCGCGGCAGCAGCAGCAGCGCAGACCCGCGCCCCGACATGCCGCCGGCGATCGCACGCGCATCGTCGCCAGCGCCCCAGAAGCTGTCGAAGCGGTTGGCGCCCTTGATCGCGCCGCCGGTGTCCTGTGCGATCCACAATCCATTGGGCTCGGCACGGTCGAGCGACAGGAAGACGGGCGCGCCGAGCGGCACATATTTGGGGTCGGCGGCGACGCTGGCGCGGCCGGTCACGGGCACGCCGAGCGCGCCGAGCGGTCCGGCGCCGGTGAGCTCGCGGAAGAAGACCCAGCTGGGATTCTCGTTCATCACCGCCGCGCCGCGCACCGGATCGGCGCGGAGGTAATCGAGGATGCCCTGCATCGACGCCTGCCCGCGCTGAAGCGCGCCGCGATCGAGCAGCAGCTTGCCGATGCCGACATAGCCGCGGCCGTTCTGCGTGTCGTAACCGATCCGCATGACCCCGCCGTCGGGCAGGCGAAGCCTGCCAGAGCCCTGAATCTGCAGGAAGAAGAATTCGGCGGCGTCGGCAGCCCAGGCGATTTCCAGCCCGCGCCCGTCGAGCGCGCCGCTCTCGATCGCCGTGCGGTCATAATAGGGGACAAAATTGCTGCCATCGACGCGGCCGCGGACCTTCTTGCCCTTGAGGTCGTCGGAGAATTGGCCGAGGTCGACCTCGATCAGGTCGGCCGGGCGGCGATAGATGGGGACGTCATAGCCCGGGCGCTTTGTGCGCGAGCCGGCGATTTCGGGTTCATAATAGCCGGTGACGAAGGCGGTGCCCGCGCCAATCTGCACCGTGCCGAAATAGCGGGTGAAGAAGGCCGAGGCGTCGCTGTCCTTCCAGCTTTTCGCCGCGTTGCAGCTTTCGGTCCAGTCGGCGCCCTGCGTCAGACCGCTGGTGTCGGTGCGCCGTTGCACCGAGGGGCAGCTGATGCGGAAAGCAATGAGGGCCGCGGTGGCCTTCTCGGCGGTCACGCCAAGCGTCGAGAAGTCAGGCCCCGCGACAACCCCGCTGGAGGCAGCGGTCGTCGCATCGGCCGGAACGGCAGGCGCAGAAAGCGCCGCGCGCGGGATGGCAGGGATCGGCTGAGCCGCAGCGCCCGTCCCTTCCGACGGGCGGGGTTGATAAGGGCGCGGCGCGGTCGTCGTCGGGCGCGACGGGGCCGGGGCCGTTGTGGACGGGCGGGTGGCGCCGGCGGTATCGGGAATGACCGAAGCGCAACCCGAAAGCAGCGGCAGCGCCGCAAGCAGCGCGAATCCGAAAACGCGCGCGCGCGGCGCCCCCACCGTCATGATCACAGGATCAGGCCGATTCGGCTTCGTCGAGCAGCCAGTTGGGATCGCCGCTGCCGATCTGGCGGCGGAAGGTCCACGAATCGTCGGTCTGCGTCGCGTCGCTCATCGAGCCGGCGATCAACTTGCCATCGGCATCGCGCGTGACTGCGCTGATGTCGGCGCGGTAGCGCACGGTGATGCGCGCTTCGGCGCGGCTCAGTTCGACCGCGGTGATCTTCGCCGAATCGATGACCATCAGACGGTTGTCGAGCTTTTCGCCGCGCGTTTCGCGGGCGGCGATCGCTTCGGCAAAGGCTTCGTAGCTGTCGTCGTCGCACAGGTCACGCAGCGTATCGCGGTCGCCCGCCCAATAGGCCTCCAATATCATGCGGTACGCCGCCTCGGCGCCTTCCATGAAACGACCGGCATCGAAATTGCGGTCGGTCGCGAGCAACTGGCGCAGCCCGGCCTCGGCAGCGGGCTCATAGACCAGGCCTGAAGGGTCGGTCGGCACGGTGGTTGTCGCCTGCGAACCATCGGTCTCGTCCAGCCGTGCGGGCGCCGTAGCGGTCCGCTCACGCGGGAGCACGGGCTCCTGCTCATGCCCGGTGCGCTTACCGAGCACCGAGTAAAGCCGCATGCCGAGAAACGCGGCAATCATGGCGAGCAGGACGATCGAAAAAGCAGTCACGGGCAAAAGTCCAATGCGGGCAATGGAAACATCTCGGCTGATACATAGGCGATCCGGGGCCTAGTTTCAAATAGCCATGGCCGCTGCCGCGCGCGAGGTCAACGATTCGCCCGTTCCTGCACCGCGAGACAGGGGCCCATTGTGCTCGCTGACGGGCGCTGCTAAGCGGCGCGGCAACCGTCCACCGCGGTCCGGACACGGCCCGTAGCGCGGATATTGTTTCCATCTTTCCAGTGAAAGCTTCTTCATCATGGCTGACGAGACCAGCGCCGACATCAACAATCCCGCCCTGCAGCCCAATGGCGAAGACACGAGCCCGGCGATCGGCCTGATTTCGCAATATGTGAAGGATCTGTCGTTCGAAAATCCGAACGCCCCCGCCGTCTATCAGTGGCAGGACGCGCCGCAGGTCGATGTGCAGTTCAACATCGCGGCCGACAGCGTTGGCGACAGCCTGTACGAAGTGACGCTGAAGATCGACGTGACGTCGAAAACCGATCAGGGCACCAGCTTTGTGATCGACCTGAAATATGCCGGCCTGTTCGGCGTGCGCAACGTGCCCGACGACCAGTTGCAGCCCTTCTTCCTCGCCGAAGCGCCGCGCATCCTGTTCCCGTTCGCGCGCCGTGTCGTCGCCGATGCGGTTCGCGATGGCGGCTTCCCGCCGCTGCTGCTCGAACCGATCGATTTCCACGGCCTGTTCATGCAGCAGGTCCAGCAGGTCGAAGCCGAGCAGGCGGGCGATGTGACGGTTGGGCAGGCTTAGGTCTTTATATTTCCTTTGAAACGCCTCCGATATGGTGTGCCTCCACGAAGACGGGGGTCCATCATCTGCTGGCGCAGATTAGCACCGGCCGGAGATGGGTCCCCGCCTCCGCGGGGACACGGTGCTTCGCTTCTGTGCGAGCTCATATAGAATGAGCAGCCTGATCAAAAATGTCGGGACGATCGGCGGACTGACGATGGTCAGCCGCATCTTCGGTTTCGCCCGCGACATGCTGCTCAGCCGTATCCTCGGCGCGGGCGGAGTGGCCGATGCGTGGCAGCTGGCGTTCCAGCTGCCCAATATCTTTCGCCGCCTGTTTGCCGAGGGCGCCTTTGCCGCCGCCTTTGTCCCGCTGTTCAACCAGCGGATGACGAAGGAAGGCGACCATAGCGAAGCGCGCGCCTTTGCCGATGCCGTGCTGGCGGTGCTGATCCCGATCCTGATCGTCTTTTCGGCGTTGCTGCTGATCGTGATGCCGTGGATCATGCACCTGTTCGCCAGCGAGGCGCTGCGCGCCGACAGCGAAAAATTCGACCTGACCGTGGCGATGGCGCGCATCGCCTTTCCCTATCTGGCGTTCATGAGCGTCGCGACGCTGTTCGCGGCGATTTTGAACAGCCTGTCGCGCTTTGCCGCGGCGGCAGCGGCGCCGATCCTGCTCAACATCTGTCTGGTTGCGGCGCTGCTGATCGGTCTGTTCACAGGCGATGGCGGCGAAGCGGCGAAGGCGACGACGGGGCTGTATCTGGCCATATCGGTGTCGATATCGGGGCTGTTTCAGCTGGGCTGGCTGCTTTTCTGGGTGCGGCGATCGGGGTTCCGGCCCGCGCTGCGGCGGCCGCGGCTGACGCCGGGGGTGCGCGAGATGGGGGTGCTGATCCTGCCCGCCGTGTTCGGCGCCGGAGTCTATCAGATCAGCCGCTTCGTCGATCTGTTCTTCATCGCCATGCTGCCCGACAAGAGCATTACCTATCTGGCGATGGCCGATCGGTTGAACCAGCTGCCGCTGGGCATCATCGGCATCGCGCTGGGCACCGCCATCCTGCCCGCACTGTCACGCTTTGTGGCACAAGGCGACAAGGACGGCGCCTTTCGCCTGCAAAGCAATGCCGTCGAGCTGGCGATGCTGCTGACCGTACCGGCGGCGGTCGCGCTGTTCGTCGCCGGACCCGCGATCACCAGCGCCTTTTACGTCGGCGGGCAATATAGCGCCGCCGACGGCCTGGCGACCGGCGCCGTCGTTGGCGGGCTCGTCGTCGGTCTGCCTGCCTATGTGCTGGTCAAGGTGCTGGTCCCCAATTTCTTTGCGCGCAAGGACACGCGGACCCCGGTGTGGACCGCGGCGGTGTCGTTGCTGATCAACATCGGCCTCAACCTCGCTCTGATCCCGTCGCTCGGCATCGTCGGGCTGGCGCTCGCGGGGTCGATCGCCGCGTGGTGCAATGTCGCGATGCTGTACGCCATCCTGCATCGCAGCGGCCTGTTCCGCCTGACCGGACCGGTCGCAAGCCGGATCGCGCGCATCATTCTGGCCGCGGCGGCGATGGCCGCGGCGCTGTATTTCGCCATCCCGCTGGCCGGCGACGCTTTTGTCGGCGGGGTGATCGAACGCATCGTCGCGCTGGCCGCCATCGTCGGGACGGGCGCGGTCATATTCTTTGGTTGCGCCTTCCTCTTTGGCGTGGTCAATCGCGGCACCATCGGCCAGCTGCGCCGACGTCAACTCTAACAGGATAAGAACCATGCGGACGCTATCGGGCATCCAGCCCACCGGAAATTTGCATCTCGGCAATTATCTGGGCGCGATCCGCAACTGGGTGCGCATGCAGGACGAGATGCCGGGCGAGAAGCTCTATTTCCTCGCCGACCTCCACGCGATCACCGTCTATAACGACCCCGCCGAGCTGACCGCGAACACGCGCGAGATGGCGGCGGCGCTGATGGCGGCAGGGATTGATCCCGAAAAGGCGATCCTGTTCAATCAGGCGCGCGTCCCCGCGCACGCCGAGCTTGCGTGGTTGCTGTTCTGCACCGCGCGCATCGGCTGGCTGAACCGCATGACGCAGTTCAAGGAAAAGTCGGGCAAGAACCGCGAGGGCGCGAGCGTCGGCCTTTTTGCTTATCCCGTGCTGCAGGCGGCCGACGTGCTGCTGTACCAGACGACGCATGTCCCCGTCGGCGACGACCAGAAACAGCATCTCGAGCTGGCGCGCGACATCGCGACCAAGTTCAACCTCGACACCGGGACCGAGACCTTCACTTTGCCCGAACCGACGATTCCGGCAGCGGCAGCGCGAATCATGAGCCTGCGCGACGGCTCGGCAAAAATGTCGAAGTCGGACCCGAGCGACGCGAGCCGCATCAATCTGGTCGACGATGCCGACACGATCATGGCGAAGATCCGCAAAGCGAAGACCGATGCCGAACCGCTGCCGTCCGAGGCGGCAGGGCTCGATGGCCGGGCGGAGGCGAAGAATCTCGTCTCGATCTATGCCGCAATGGCCGACGAAAGCGTCGATCAGGTCCTTGCGCGCTTTGCGGGGCAGGGTTTCGGTTCGTTCAAGCCCGCGCTGGGCGAGCTTTTGGTCGAGACGCTGCGCCCAATCGCGACGCGGCTGACGCAGCTCAAGTCCGATCCGGCGGCGATCGACGCCGCGCTCGAAAACGGCGCTGCGCGCGCGTCGGCGCTGGCGCGGCCAACGCTCGATGCGGCCTATGCCGCTTTGGGGCTCTGCCGCTAATCGTTTAGAAGGGCTTGTTTATCAGCCCCGGGGCCCGATATCATGTGTGGAACCGCCGTGCGACGAACGGAGTTCAACCAAGGTTAAGTCGTGTCGGCGTAGTCATGGTACAAGAGGGCGACCTGTGCGCGACCCGAATCACGGAGCCAAGACGATGAGCAAGATGAACCTTCGGCGGCTGAGCCTGGCCGCTATGACCGGCGCGGCGCTGGCGCTCGCCGGCTGCGCAACGCCTTTCAAGGCGGATGTCGCGCGCTTCCAGACGCAGCTTCCCGCGCCGCAGGGCCAGAGCTTCACCGTCGAGGCCAGCGACCCCGCGCTGCAAGGCGGGATCGAGTTCGGGCAGTATGCGGGCCTCGTCGCCGGCGAACTGACGCGTTATGGCTATCGCCCCGCGGCGAGCGGCGAGCGCGCCGACCTCGTCGTGCGGATGGACTATGGCGTCGACAAGGGCCGCGAGCGCGTCGTGTCGAGCCCGGGCTTCGGCGATCCCTGGTACGGTGGATATGGCGGCTATGGCCGCGGTTTCTATCGCCCGGTGATCGTCAGCGGCCGCGGCGGACGCCGTTATGTCTATGGCTATCGCGACCCGTTCCTGTGGGGCGGCGGTTTCGGACCCGGCTGGGGCGGCACTGACGTCAGCAGCTATACCGTCTATACCAGCGGCCTGAACCTGCAGATCAATCGCGCCGCCGACGGCTCGCGCCTGTTCGAAGGCCATGCCGAGGCGCAGTCGCGCGACAACAACCTTCAGGCGATCGTCCCGAACCTCGTCGAGGCGATGTTCACCGGCTTCCCCGGCAATTCGGGCGAGCGGGTACGAATCACGGTGGCACCGCCCGAAAAGGGCTGAGCCGGTTCCGAACGCAAAAAAAGGCCCGCCTTTCATCGAAAGGCGGGCCTTTTTGTTGTCGATAACCCCGGGGATAACCGCGGTATAAATCTGTGGATCAGCTGTTGAGACTGCGCCGGATCGCGGCGATCTCGGCGTCGAGTTCGCTGTCGGCAACGCGCAGCGCCTCGACCGTGCGCACTGCGTGGATCACCGTCGAATGGTCGCGACCGCCAAAGCGCCGCCCGATTTCGGGATAGGAGCGCGGGGTGAGTTCCTTCGCGAGATACATCGCGACCTGGCGCGGCCGGGCAACCGCGCGAACGCGGCGCTTCGACGACATTTCGGACTTGTCGAGCCGGTAGTGGGCGCACACCGCGCGCTGGATCTCGTCGATCGTGATCCGCGGCCGGGCGGTGCGGACATTTTCGGCCAGCCGGTCTTCGGCCAGCGC
This sequence comes from Sphingopyxis sp. Soil_C_28, assembly GCF_057657055.1. NCBI lineage: Bacteria > Pseudomonadati > Pseudomonadota > Alphaproteobacteria > Sphingomonadales > Sphingopyxidaceae > Sphingopyxis > Sphingopyxis sp. Soil_C_28. Next base: position 419,466 of record NZ_JBDGJE010000002.1, on the reverse strand, counting down.
GATATCGACCGTCGTGCCGGTCAGCGCGGCATAGGCGAGCAGCTTGTTGAGCGCGCCTTCGAGTTCGCGGATGTTGCGGGTAAAATGCTTGACCAGATAGGCGACGACATTGTCGGGCACATCGACCATCGGCATCGCGGTGAGCCGCTGGCGGATGATCCGTTCGCGCAGATCGTCCTCGGGCGCCTCGATGTCGGCGACGAGCCCGCCCGACAGGCGCGAGAGCAGCCGAGCCTCGACCCCGTCGAGCATCGCCGGCGGACGGTCGGCGGTGACGACGAGGCGCTTGCCCGCGGTCATCAGGTCGTCGATCGTGTGGAGCAGTTCCTCCTGCGTCGAATTCTTGCCGATCACGAACTGCAGATCGTCGAGGAGCAGCAGGTCGGCGGCGCGCAGCCGCGCCTTGAACGCCATCATGTCGCCGCCGCGCATCGCGCCGACGAATTCGAGCATGAACTTTTCCGCCGACATCAGGATGATGTTCGCGGTCGGATGTTCGGCCGCATAGGCCTGTGCCATCGCCTGGAGCAGGTGCGTCTTGCCCTGACCGGTGCCCGAGCAGAGATAGAGCGGGTTGAACTGCGGCGCCTCGACCATCGCCATACGGCGCGCGGCGTTGGCGGCGAGGATGTTGCTGCGCGCAACGACAAAGCGGTCGAACGACAGGCGCGGATCGAAATTGAGCAAAGCGGGATTGGCCGCCGGTGCGGGCAGCGCGTCGAAGCTCGGCAGCGGCGATGCCGCGAGAGCGGTCGCGCGATCGTCAGCGGCCGCTCCGCCGCGCACGGTGACGCCGCGGACCGCAGGCATTTGCTGCCGCCATGCGAGTTCGAGCCGGTCGCCAAAGCGCTCGTTGATCCAGTTCGCCGAAAAGCGGCTGACGGTTTCGAGCGTCACAACGCCCGACAGCGTGCAATAGTCGGCAAAGCGCACGGGCTTCAGCCAATGGTCGAAGGTGCGAACGCCGAGATCGCGGCGCAGCCCTTCGGCAACGCGCGGCCAGAGCGTTGCGGCATCGCCGCTCATCGCCCGGCCCTTTGCGTCGTTCCCATGCTGATATCCGCTTTCTGTCACGCCGTGCCGCCCCCTCAGGTCCCCTCATCATCAGACGATCGGGCGGCCATCCACACGCCGATTCGTCGCCTGCGCCGGGCGCAGACATCCTGTCCGGGACCAGCGGCCCGAAGAAGTGCGAATCATGTCGATGTGGCGGCCACCGGCGAAGGCCGACGACGCACCCTGTCTAGTCAGGGCGCGCCGAGTCGAGCAAGGGCGCGGGGTGTAAAAATACTGAAATAAAAATCTTGACTCACTAGGGGTACCGGAATCGCGCCGAAACGCTATTTTTTCGTTTATTTTCAGTATCTTATTTGTGACATTCCCGAGACAAAACAACGAATCGCAGTAATTCCGTCACTTACCGCGCTGCAACACTATTGCCATCGCACTGTCACAATATCGGACGCAAAAAAGGACCCGCGGGCATGAAGCCAGCGGGTCCTTTTTGTTCCCTTTCGGGACAGATCGAATCAGGCGATCGCGTTCACGCTCTTGGTGAGGCGCGAGAACTTGCGAGCCACGGTGTTCTTGTGAAGCACACCCTTCGCAACGCCGCGTGCCATTTCGGGCTGCGCAGCCTTCAGTGCGGTCGCGGCGGCATCCTTGTCACCGGCGACGATGGCGTTTTCGACCTTCTTCACCAGCGTGCGGATGCGCGAAACGCGATTCTTGTTCACGACGGTGCGCGCGGTGTTGCGGCGGATGCGCTTTTTTGCCTGCGGCGTATTGGCCATAAATTCCTCGGTTTCAAAACGGTCTAAGTCAGTCGGAGCGCAGCGTCACCGGAGCAGCCGAATCGCGCAAACAGGCGAATCAATGTCCGGATACGGCCGGTTCCGGAAACCCGGAGCCTGCTCGAAGGGTGCGCGCATAGCCAGCTTGGCCCATATGGTCAATGGTTTTCGTGGGCGATTGCCCCGATCAACGCTGACATTTGGGGCAGCAAAAGGTCGACCGGCCCGATTGCACGATCCGCACGATCGTCCCGCCGCATTCGCAGGGCTGGCCTTCGCGCCCATAGACGCGCCAGTCCTTCGCGAAATAGCCAAGGTCGCCTTCGGGGCTGAGGAAATCGCGCAAGGTCGAACCGCCCGCCGCGATCGCCGCGGCCAGCACATCCTTGATCGCGGGCACGAGCAGCGCCAGCTTCGCCTTCGACACGTCGGCCGCCGCCTTCGTCGGCGCGATGCGCGCCATGTTGAGCGCCTCGCAGACATAGATATTGCCGAGGCCCGCGACGATGGCCTGGTCGAGCAGCATCGCCTTGATCGGCGCCCGGCGCCCGGCAAGCGCCCGCGCCAGATATGCGGCGTCGAAAGCGTCCGACAAGGGTTCGGGACCCAGCGTCACGAACGCCGGGAAAAGCGCCAGCGGATCGCCCCTCACCAGGTCGACCGACCCAAAGCGCCGCGGATCGTGAAGGAACAATCGGTGCCCCGCGCCGGTTTCGAGCAACAGATGGTCGTGCTTGCCCGCCTCGCCGCCCTCGGTGCGCCAGCGCCCCGACATGCCGAGATGGAAGATCATATGGTCGTCGCGGTCGGTCGAGATCACGCCATATTTGGCGCGGCGCGAGAGGGTCGTGACCGTCGCCCCGGTCAGCCGCTGCGCGAGATCGACGGGAAAGGGCCGGCGCAGGTCGGGACGAAAAGTCGTGACCGCGGTCAGCCGCTGCCCTTCGAGGAAGGGCGCGAGGCCGCGGACGGTGGTTTCGACTTCGGGGAGTTCGGGCATATCGCGCATCGGGCTACGCGCCATTTGCGCGGGCGGCAAGGCCCGGCTAAAGGCCGTTCGACTTTACCTCTCCCCGCAAAAGGCGCGCGATCCATGGCCACCCCCGACACCGTCAGCTTCGGCTATGAACAGGTCCCCGCGGGCGAGAAAACCGCGATGGTCGGCGAAGTGTTCAGCCGCGTCGCGCGCAAATATGACATCATGAACGACGCGATGTCGGGGGGCATGCACCGCCTGTGGAAAGACCGCTTCGTCCGCCGCGTGAAACCGCGCGAGGGCGAGGCGATCCTCGACATGGCGGGCGGCACCGGCGACATCGCCTTTCGCATGGAGCCCTCGGGCGCGAGCATCACGGTCGCCGACATCAACCCCGACATGCTCGGCGTCGGCGTCGAGCGCGCGGCGGAGCGCGGCATCGACAGCCTTGTCTGGTCCGAACAAAATGCCGAGAAGCTGTCGTTCCCCGACCAGTTCTTCGACGCCTATACGATCGCCTTTGGCATCCGCAACGTCACCGACATCCCGGCCGCGCTGAAGGAAGCGCACCGCGTTCTGCGTTATGGCGGACGCTTTTTCTGCCTCGAATTTTCGACCAACGAATGGCCGGGTTTCGCGCAGGCCTATGACGCTTACTCGCACCGCCTCGTCCCCAAGCTCGGCAAGCTGATCGCCGACGACGAAGACAGCTATCGTTACCTCATCGAATCGATCCGCCGCTTCCCGCCGATGCCCGCATTCGCGAAGATGATCGGCGAGGCGGGCTTCACCGCGGTGAAGGTCGAGCCGATCCTCGGCGGCCTGGTCGCGATCCACAGCGGGTGGAAAGCTTGACCCGACCCGTCACCCATATCGTCCGCCTGCTGAAGTGGGGCCGCATCCTTGCGCGCCACGGCGCGCTGCGCGGGATCGAAAGTGCGCCGACGACCCCGCCGGGCGTCAAGCGGCTGTGCCGGATCGCGCGGCTGGGCACGATCCAGCCGAAGATCCCCGACTATGCAACCGCCTTTCAGGCGATCGGCCCCGCCGCGGTCAAGCTCGGCCAGACGCTTGCAACGCGCCCCGACCTCGTCGGCGAAGAGGCCGCGCGCAACCTGTTGAGCCTGCAAGATGCCCTTGCGCCGGTAGCGTTCGAGCGGATCCGGCAGGAGATCGAGGCGACGTTCGAAGTGCCGCTCGAAAGCCTCTACCGCGAATTCGATCCCGTCCCCGTCGGGTCGGCATCGATCGCGCAGGTCCACCGCGCGGTGACGATCGAGGGGCGCAAGGTCGCGGTGAAGGTCCGCCGTCCCGGCATCGACAAACAGTTCGCGCGCGACATCGAAACCTATGAATGGGCGGCCGCGCATCTCGAGGCGCTGGGCGGCGAAGCGACGCGCCTGCGCCCGCGGGAGGTCATCGCCAATTTCCGCCGCTGGACGCTGCGCGAGCTCGACCTTCGCCGCGAAGCCGCGTCGGCGTCCGAACTGGCCGACGCAATGGTCGGCGTCCCGACCTATGAAGTCCCCGCGATCGACTGGGACCGCACCGCCAGCCGCGTAATGACGCTCGACTGGATCGACGGCATCAAGATTTCGCATCGCGATGCGCTGATCGCGGCGGGACACGACATGGAGGCGCTGTCGGCGAACCTCGTCAACGCCTTCCTGCGCCAGGCGATCGCCGAAGGGTTTTTCCACGCCGACATGCATCAGGGCAATTTGTTCGTGAAGGCCGACGGCACGATCGCCGCGGTCGATTTCGGGATCATGGGGCGGATCAACCGGCAGGCGCGCTACTGGCTCGCCGAAATCCTCTATGGCCTGACCACGGGCAACTACCGCCGCGTCGCCGAAATCCATTTCGAGGCGCAATATGTACCCGCCTATCACAGCGTCGAGGAGTTTGCGACGGCGCTGCGCGCGGTCGGCGAGCCGATGCGCGGCAAGCCGGTGAGCGAGCTCAGCGTCGGCCAGATGCTCGACGGGCTGTTCGCGATCACGCGCGATTTCGACATGCAGACGCAGCCGCACCTGCTGCTGCTGCAAAAAACGATGGTGATGGTCGAGGGCGTCGCGACGATGCTGAACCCCAGGATCAATATGTGGAACGTGTCGGGCCCCTTCGTCAGCGAGTGGATTCGCGACGAACTCGGCCCCGAGGCGGCGCTCGCCGACGGCATCCGCGAACAGGGCAAGACGCTGGCGCTGATCCCCGACATCATCCGCCGCCTCGACGCGCAATTGCCGAGGAAGGGCGCAGCGCCCCTCGCGCCGCCGCTGCCCGAGATTCCGCTGATGTGGGAGAAGGGCGAGAAAAGGCGCTGGTGGCGTTATACGCTCACCGCGCTCGTTGGCGCGGCGGCCGGCGCGGCTGCGCTGTGGGCGCTGGGGATCAACTAGCGGTTATATCCTTGAGCGCGTCCTTCTCGGGCTTTTTGCCGAGGTTGCGGATGCGCCACACGACCACCGACAGCACGCCGAGCGCGCTGACCAGCGCGAGCAGCATCGTGCGCACGCCGCCAAGGCTGTCGGTCAGCCGCGACACTATCATGTCGAACCGGCCGATCGCATCGGCCTCGACATCGACCGCAATCATGCGGCTGTCGATCGTATCGAGCGGCTTGCCATTCTGCTCGGCGAGGCTTTCGACCTTCACCCCGAGTTTCAGCTTGCCGTCCTGTTTCGGCGAGACGGTCCAGTCGAACGAGAGCATCCGCGACAGCCCGCGCTCCTTGCACTGGCGCGCCGGGCCGTTCAGTTCGAACTGCGATGCGAGCAGCTCGGCACAGATCCACGACCCGAGCCGGATGTCGACGGTCTTGACGTCGCCGGCGTCGGTCGCGCTGTCGACAACCTGCGCCGAGACTTCCCTGGCGCCGATTACCAGCTTCACCGGATAATCGCGCCCCATGTCCATCCGCCGCGGCGGGTCGAAGGCCGCAACGCCGGTCTGCATCGTCGCCAGCAGGCCCGAATAATTGGCGCATTCTTCGGGGGTCGTAAGCCCGCCGAGCTGCGGGCAGGCGATCTTGGCGACACCCGGATTGCCTGCGGCACCTGCGGCGGAAGCGACCCTATGCGCATCCTCCGTCGCCCCGGCACCGGCCGCCGGGACATTGATATGGCCTTTGCGCGCGGCTTCGACCTGTTTCTTTGCCTGCGCGACGGCGGCCTTGGCTTCTTCATAGGCGCGCATGGCTTCCGCGCGCGCCGACTGCTGTTCGCTTGCCGCTCGCTGCGCCATCGCCGCCTCCTGTGCGGCGCGATAAGCGGCCGCGCGATCGGCGTCGGCGGTGGAGGCCGTTTCCTGCGGCGCTGGCGGAAGATCCTGCGGTGCCTTTTTGGCATAACCGCACCCCGAAAGCGCAAGCGTCGTCGCGAGCACAAATGCCCCGCCCCAAGCCTTGTTCATTTAGCCCCCCATGCCCGAAGGCGACCCCTGCGCCATGAAATTGCATGCTTATAAGGCCGCGTCCATCGGCGGACGCTTGGTTACCGGACATTTACCTTAAATCGTTAAGGCTTGACCTCGACCAACCCCGGACGTGAAATCCGGACAAAACCGAGGTTTCATGCGCCACGACACCCTGATTGCCGACGCCATTTTGCCCGTCGATGCGCTGCCTCTCGAGGTGGCGGTCGTGGTGCCGACGCTCAACGAAGCCGCCAATGTCGAGAAATTGATCGCGAAACTCTCGGTCGTCCTCGCCGGGCGCGGCTGGGAAGTCATTTTCGTCGACGATAATTCGCCCGACGGAACGAGCGAGCTGGTGCGCCGCATCGGCCGCGGATCGCGGCATGTCCGCATCGTCCAGCGCGTCGGCCGCCGCGGCCTGTCGTCGGCGGTCGTTGAGGGTATATTGGCCACCGCCGCGCCGATCGTCGCGGTCATGGACGGCGACCTCCAGCACAGCGAGGACGCCTTGCCGCAGCTGATCGATGCGATCGCGGACGGCGGGGCCGATATCGCGGTCGGCACGCGCTATGTCGCGGGCGGCGGGATCGGCGAATGGGACAAGGACCGCGCGCGGATGAGCCGCCTTGCCACCCGCGCCGGACAGATCGCGCTCGGCACCGACGTGTCGGATCCGATGAGCGGCTTTTTTGCAGTTCGCCGCGATGCGTTCGAACGCGCGCTACCGCGCCTGTCGGCGATCGGCTTCAAGATATTGATCGACATATTGGCATCGAGCCCGACGCCGCTGAAGGTCGCCGAAATCCCCTATCAGTTCCGCACCCGCGAAGCCGGCGAGAGCAAGATCGGCGCGCGCGTGATCGCCGAATATGCCGAATTGATCGCCGACAAGACGATCGGCCGCTTCGTGCCCGTCCGCCTGCTCAAATTCCTGATGGTCGGCGGGCTCGGCGTGTTCGTCCACCTTGCCGTCCTGCGCACGATCCTCGGCACCGGAAGCGCATTTCTCACGGCGCAGACCAGCGCGGTGATGATCGCCATCGCCTTCAACTTCTTCCTCAACAACAGCTTTACCTATGCCGACCGCAAGCTGAAGGGCTGGCGCCTCCTCGGTGGCCTTGCCAGCTTTTATACCATTTCGGCGCTCGGCGCGGTCGCCAACATCGGCATCGGCACGTGGATGGCGGGGCACGACGAGCGCTGGTGGGTCGCCGGGGTTGCGGGCGTGCTGGTTGGCGCAATCTGGAACTTCGCCATGTCGTCGGCGCTGACGTGGCGCAAATGACGACGGCGGCGCCGGGCTGGAACCGCTTCGCCGGCGTTTCGCGTCCGGTTGCCGCTGCGGTGCTGGCGCTGCTCGCGCTGCTGATGGCGTGGGGCATGACAAGCGGCGCCGGCCCGGCGCATATCGAGGTTGCAAAACCGACCTCGATGCACTTCGACGGGCTTGTCGGCGACCATGCTCTCTATGCCCGCATCGCGCAGCGGGTCGCGGCGGGCGAGCCCTATTATGCCACCGCCGCCGCCGAACATCGCGGCGGAAACTATCCGCTGCGCCCCTTTGTGACGGTCCGCCTGCCGACGCTCGCCTATATCGTCGCCGCGCTCGGCGAGCAGAAGACGATGCTCCTGCTCCTCCTTACCGGCGCGGTGGCCATACTTGCCTGGTACCGCCGGCTCCGGACCGACGCCGACCTGCCCCGCTACGCCGCGATCGCCGCGCTGTTCGTCGCGGCGAACCTGACGCAGCTTGCCGCGCGCCAGTGGCTGTTCATTCACGAAGTCGCGGCCGGGGTGCTCCTCGCGCTCGCGCTCGCCTTGTACCGGCCGTCGCGGTCATGGATGACGATGGCCGTCCTCGCCGCCGCGCTGGCGATTCGCGAGACTATGTTGCCCGTCGCGATGCTGCTCGGCTTTTTCGCGCTGATCGACCGCGACTGGCGTGCGGTCGCCGGCTGGCTGGCGATCGGCCTGTGCTTCGGGGCCGGCATCCTCGCGCATATGGCGGCGCTGGCGGCGGTCACGACCCCCGCCGACGCCGTAAGCCAGGGCTGGAACGGGCATGGCGGCTGGTCCGCCTATCTGTCCTTTGTCCAGGCCGCATCGCTGCTCCGGTTTTTCGAGGGCTGGGTGGGCGCCGTGCTCGTCCCGCTCGCACTGCTCGGCTGGGCCGCGTGGCGGTCGCGGCTCGGGCTCGTCGGGTTGCTGGTCCAGATCGGCTATGCTGCGCTGCTGATGGCCTTTGCGCGCCCCGCCAATTTCTATTGGGCGATGCTCGTCACCCCAACCCTGTTCATCGGCCTAGCCTTCGCACCCGCCGCACTCGTCGCCCTCGCTTGTTCGCTGCGCCCGGCAAGGATCGCGATTCGCGCCGCGGCGGTTTAGGCGTCGGCTTGAACTGGCGCCCGGAAGCGCATAACTGAGGGGCGAAGGAGACGGCGATGAAACAACCCCTGTCGATCGCCGCCCGTCCCGGGCCGGCCTGCCACCGCTGATGGCCGCCCCACGTATCCTGCTGATCGTCGGCGGCGGCATCGCCGCCTATAAAAGCATCGAGCTGGTTCGCCTGCTCCGCAAGGCGGGCTATGTCGTGCGATGCGTCATCACGCGCGCCGGTGAGCAGTTCGTCACGCCGCTCACGCTCGCAGCGCTTTCCGAGAACAAGGTCTATACCAATCTCTTCGACCTCAAGGACGAGGTCGAGATGGGGCATATCCAGCTGAGCCGCGAGGCCGACCTGGTCGTCGTTGCCCCCGCGACCGCCGACCTGCTGGCCAAGATGGCGGCGGGCATCGCCGACGATCTGGCAACGACGCTGCTGCTCGCGACCGACAAGCCGGTACTCGCCGCGCCGGCGATGAATGTCCGCATGTGGCTGCACGCGGCGACGCGCCGCAATATCGCGACGCTGCGCGGCGATGGCGTCATCGTGATGGAGCCCGGCGAGGGCGAGATGGCGTGCGGCGAATATGGCCCCGGCCGCCTGCCCGAGCCTGCGGCGATCAAGGCGGCGATCGACGCCGCGCTCGCCAATGCACCGACGCCTGTTTCGCTGGCCCCGCCCGCCACGCTGGCGGGTCAGCCCGATTTTGCCGACGAGAATCATCGCCCGCTCTTTGGGCGCCGCATCCTGATTACCGCCGGTCCGACGCACGAGCCGATCGATCCGGTGCGCTATATCGCCAACCGGTCGAGCGGGAAGCAGGGCTTTGCGATCGCTGCTGCCGCCGCCGAAGCCGGTGCCGAGGTGCTGCTGATCGCCGGCCCGGTGCCGCTGCCGACCCCGCCGGGCGTGATCCGCGTCGATGTCGAGACCGCGGTCGAAATGACGGCCGAGGTTGCCAAAGGCCTGCCCGTCGATGCCGCGATCATGGTCGCGGCGGTCGCCGACTGGCGCGCCGCCGACCCCGCGGGCCAGAAGATCAAGAAGGACGGCAGTGGTGTCGTCCCCCCGCTCGCGCTCGCCGAAAACCCCGACATCCTCGCCGGGCTCGCCAAATCGCCCGACCGCCCGGCCTTGCTGGTCGGTTTTGCCGCCGAGACCAACGACGTCCTCGCGCATGCGCAGGCAAAGCTCGCGCGCAAGGGATGCGACTGGATCGTCGCCAACGACGTCGCCGCCGACCCGATGGGCGGCGAAAGCAACCGCGTGCATATCATTAGCAAAGACGGGGTAGACAGCTGGGACCGGCTGCCCAAAAACGCCGTCGCCCACAAATTGATGGAAAAGATCGCCGATGAGCTCGATACCCGTGCACCCCTTGAACGCGATTGAAATCGCCATCCAGCGCCTGCCCAACGGCGGCGGCCTGCCCCTGCCCGCTTATGCGAGCGACGGGGCGGCGGGCATGGATGTCGTCGCGGCCGAGACGCTGACGATCCGCCCCGGCACGCGCTACGCGGTCGCGACCGGCTTCGCGATGGCGATCCCGGTCGGTTATGAGGTGCAGGTGCGCCCGCGCTCGGGTCTCGCGCTCAAACATGGCGTTACCTGCCTCAACACGCCCGGCACGATCGACAGCGATTATCGCGGCGAGGTGAAGGTGATTCTCGCCAATCTTGGCGAAGAGAGTTTCGAGATCAAGCGCGGCGACCGGATCGCGCAGCTCGTCCCCGCCCCCGTTCAGCGCGCGGCCTTTGCCGAGGTCGAAACGCTCGACGAGACCGAACGCGGTGCGGGCGGCTTTGGGTCGACCGGGGTTGAAAGCGATGCGGTCGACGAGACCGCGAACGCGGCCGGCCTGGCGTCGCTTTCGGGAATAAAGACGCGGCGATCGGGCGAATAGGTTCGTGGCCGCCAGCCTTGCCCTGCTGCTGCTGGCCGGAACGACGCCCGTCAAAGCGGAGCGACCGTTCACGAACGCGCTGACGCAAGAGAAATTCATCGCACGACTGGGCGACAATCTTGGCGAGCATGAGGATCAACACTGCCAGGGCGGCGAATATGATCTTGCAATCGGGATGACGCTGCCGCCGACCGGCGAACCCCGCGACATCCGGATCGCGGGGCCAGACTGCGCGTGGCAGCGCATCGCCCATGTCCGGAAATGGCTGACGGCCGCGCCGCGGTCCTATTTCAAGCCGGTGAAGCGCGTGACGCGGTTCAAATTCAAAGTCGCGATGCGGCGTCCCGACTGATGCTCAGCGACGCCGAACTCGATCGCTACGCCCGCCAGATCATCCTGCCGGCCTTTGGCGGCGCGGGTCAGGCCAGGCTGAAGAACGCGCACGTCGCCATCATCGGCGCGGGGGGCATCGGCTGTCCGGCGATCACCTATCTGGCGGCGGCGGGGGTCGGCAAGCTGACGATCATCGACCATGACATCGTCGAACTGTCGAACCTGCAGCGCCAGCCGCTCTTCACCGATGCCGATATTGGCGCGCGCAAGGCTGAGGTGGCGGCGGATGCCGCGCGGCGGATCAATCCGCATGTCGACGCGGTTGCGACTTTCGCGCGCCTCGATGACGGCAATGCCCAGGCCCTGCTGGCAGGGGCGAACCTGATCCTCGACGGATGCGATAATTTCGACACGCGGCTTGCGGTCAACCGCGCCGCCGTCGCGTTACAGGTTCCGCTGCTCAGCGCCGCGATCGGCGCCTTCGAGGGGCAGGTTGCGCTTTACGACGGCTGGCGCGCGGGTCACGCCTGTTACGCATGCCTCGTCGGCAGCGATCCCGACCGCGAGGGGATTAACTGCGCCGAAACCGGCGTGATGGGCGCGCTCGCGGGAATGATCGGGACGATGGCGGCGCTGGAAACGGTCCGTGCATTGACCGGCTGGGGCTCGTCCTTGACCGGGCGCCTTGCAATCGTCGATATGCTCGACCGGCGCTGGCGCGAGGTCGGCGTGCCCGAGGACCCGCTATGCCCGACATGTCGAGCCTGAACATCATCGTTGCGGTCGCCGAGGGACGGCGGCTGTACGCGGCGCTTGAGGCGGGGATGGCGATGGCCGCGCTGGGGCGCCCGGTGCGCATTTTTTTGCAGGGCGAAGCCGCCGCGCTGCTCCGCGATCCCGTGTCCTTCGCCGGCGACGAAGCGCGCCGCGCCGCGGGTCAACCCGACCTTGCGTGGATCGTCGAGGAAGCGATCGCGATGGAGATCGCCTTGTTCGTCTGCCAGTCGGGCATGGCGCTCGTCGGCATGGCAGCGACCGAACTGGTGCCCCATGTTCGTGCCGGGGGTCTCGTCAGCTTCCTCGCCGATATCGGCGCCGAGGATCGTTTGGTCGTTTATTGATATGTTTATCCTCGCTGCCGCGCAGCGATGGGGAGTAAGCAATCACGGATTGTCGCAAACCTTGATCGCGTCGGCATCGGGCCGTTTGCCCTCGGGCGCAAAGCGCGCCAGATAGCCCCCCGCATGCTGCTTGTCGTCGTAGGAGACAAGCTTGTATCCCACCGCCTCGAACTCGCAGACGAGCAGGCGGAACGGCGTGCCATGTTGCGCGATCGGACGATCGCCATCGACGACGAGCACCTGCCCGCCCTTGCGCAGCGCCGGGCGCAGGCGCCACAGAAAGGCGTAGGGCTCGCCGATCTCGTGATACATATGGACCATGAAGACGCGGTCGAAACTCGCCGCGGGCAGGCGCGGATCGTCGACAGCGCCGAGTTTCAGCGAGACATTGTCGAGCCGTTCGCGCGCGACGCGGTCGGCAAGCCGCTCGATCACCTCGGGCATGATATCCTGCGCGAGCACACGCCCGCCGGCGCCAACCCGCTGTGCGAGGCGCACGGTGTAATATCCGTCGCCCGCGCCGATATCGGCAACGGTCATCCCCGGACGCACGTCGGCCGAGTCCATGACATCCTCGGCCTCGTTGACACGGTCGCGCGCTTCCTCGGTCGACCATTTGGTCGAGACGGTCGGCGCCACCGGCCGGTCGGCGGGCGGAAACTCGCGCGCGGTTTCGGTCCGGTCGCTGCCATCGTCCCACGGCGCATCGCAGCCGTTCAGCAGCGGCAAAAATGCCAGCAGGACGACCGCGGCGCGCTTCATCAGTCGATATCTTCCACTTCGACCTTTTCGCCGGTCACCTTTTGCGACAGCGCCGCGGCCATGAAGGGATCGAGCGCGCCGTCGAGCACGTCGGACGGTGCGGTCGAGGTCACGCCGGTGCGCAGATCCTTCACCAGCTGATAGGGCTGGAGGACATAGGAGCGGATCTGGTGGCCCCAGCCGATCTCGGTCTTCGCCTGATATTCGCCCGACGCCGCGGCTTCGCGCTTTTGCAGCTCGGCCTCGTACATCCGCGCCTTCAGCATCCCCATCGCGGTCGCGCGGTTCTTGTGCTGCGACCGGTCGTTCTGACTGGCGACGACGATCCCGGTCGGGATGTGCGTGATGCGCACCGCCGAATCGGTCGTGTTGACGTGCTGGCCGCCCGCGCCCGAGGCGCGATAGGTATCGATCTTGAGGTCGCCTTCGTTGATGTCGATTTCGATATTGTCGTCGATCACCGGATAGACCCACACCGACGAGAAGCTGGTGTGGCGCCGCGCCGAGCTGTCATAGGGCGAAATGCGGACGAGGCGGTGGACACCGCTTTCGGTCTTCGAATAGCCGTAGGCGTTCTCGCCCTTGACCAGCATCGTGGCCGACTTGATGCCCGCCTGTTCGCCCGCCTGATATTCGACCAGCTCGACCTTGAATCCGCGCTTTTCGGCCCAGCGACTGTACATGCGCTGGAGCATTTCGGCCCAGTCCTGGCTTTCGGTGCCGCCGGCGCCCGCATGGACTTCGATATAGGCGTCGTTGGCGTCGGCCTCACCCGCGAGCAAGGCCTTGATCTTGTCCTCTTCGGCGCGCGCCGCGAGAACGCCAAGCGAAGCCACGGCTTCGTCGGCCAGTGCGTCGTCGCCTTCCATCTCGGCCAGCTCGATCAGTTCGGCGGTGTCGGCGCATTCGGTTTCGATCGAACGCGTCGCGGTGATCGCCTCGTCGAGGCGGCGACGCTCGCGCATCACCTCCTGCGCAGCGCGCGGGTCGTTCCACAAAGTCGGGTCCTCGACCTTCGCGTTCAATTCGTCGAGCCGCCGCACCGCGCGGTCCCAGTCGAGGAAACGCCGCAGCAGCGCCAAGGCGGCGCCAATCTTGTCGATATGATCCTGCGCTTCGGCGCGCATGTCCTTGCTCCTGAAATATGTTGATCCCGCCCATACGGCCTCGCGAGCCGCAGGGGAAGGCGGTGCGCGGCGTCAGATGATGCCGCCGCGGTCGTCGAGGAAGTCGCTGTCGGTGCGTCCGGTCGATCCCTTTTGCGCTGCACCGCCGGTCGCCCGCCGCTGCGTCTTGATCGGCTTGATTTCCTCTTCGCGGATCGTCCGGCGCGGTTCGCTTTCAGGCTTGAACGCTTCCCAGATAATCGCGGCCTTCGGATCGCTGCCCGGCCAGCTGCCATAGACGCGGCGCCCCGACTGGCGATCGATTCGCACCATGCGCACGCCCTTCGGCGCCGTGAAAGGAATCGGCTGGCTGTCGGCGAGCGATTCTTCGAAGAATTGCTTGAAGATCGGCGCGGCCATGCTGCCGCCCTGTACATAGCCGCCCATGTTCCGCGGCTGGTCGAAGCCGATATAGACGCCCGCGACGACATCGGGCGTCCCGCCGACGAACCAGGCGTCCTTCGGACCCGAGGTCGTGCCGGTCTTGCCGAAAATCGGCACGCCCAGATCGCGCAGCCGTACCGCGGTGCCGCGCTGGACGACGCCTTCGAGCATGTGGACGACCTGATAGGCGGTCATCGGATCCATCAGCTGCTTGCCCGACTTGGCAAAGCGCGGCATCGGCCGGCCGTCCCAATCCTTTTTGTTGCAGCCCTCACACGGCTTCCAGTTCGTTGGGAAAATCACCTTGCCGCGGCGATCCTGCGCATAGTCGATCACGCGCGGTTTCAGCTCGCGGCCATGGTTCGCGAGCATCGCAAAGGCGTTGGTCATCTTTTCGACCGTCGTCGATCCGGCGCCGAGCGCGGTCGACAGATAGGGCTCGTGATTGCCGATCCCCATCGTCTGGATCGTTTCGACGATCGGTTCCATGCCAACCTGGCTCGCGGTGCGCACCGTCATCAGGTTGCGCGACTGTTCGAGGCCCCAGCGCATCGTATGTTCGCCTGACCCGCCACTACCGCCGAAGTTGCGGAAGCATTTGTTGCCGAGGCTGGCGCCCTGATAAACGCAGAAGGGCCCGTCGACGATCATCGTCGCAGGCGTCATGCCATTGTCGAGCGCGGTCGCATAAACGAAGGGCTTGATCGTCGAACCCGGCTGGCGTTCGGCCTGCGTCGCGCGGTTGAATGGCGACAGGCGCACATCGAAGCCGCCCTGCATCGCATAGATGCGGCCCGAATGCGGGCTTTCGGCCATGAAGCCGCCCGACACCTCGGGAATATTGCGAAGACCATAGGACGAGCCGCCGGTCGATTTGACCGCAATCAGGTCGCCCGGGCGCATCGCCGAGAAGGCGCTGCCGCCCGTCTTGCGATAGATCAAGGTCGCAGTACCCGCGGGAAGCGTGCCGGTCGTGCCATCGGCAAAGCCGATCTGCGCCGCGCCCGCCGATTTGGAGATGACCGCGGCGATCCGCCAGCCGTCGTAATCGATGCCGATGAAGCTCGACGCGAGGCGGCTTTGCCACTGGTCGTCGGCCTCGATCGTCGCGATCGGTCCCGACCAGCCCTTGCCCGCATCGTAACGGATGAGGCCGCGGCGCAGCGAATTGGCCGCCGCCGCCTGCATCTTTCCGTCATAGGCGGTGCGGACCCACAGGCCGCCAGCATAGACGCTGTGCGGCCCCTTGTCGGCGGTTTCGCCAAACTGGCCGATCAATTGCCGCCGAACTTCTTCCATATAATAGCCGCCGACCTGCGCGATCGCGCGGTTGCCGGTGTCGGTGAGACCGAGCGGCATCGCTTTCGCCGCATCGCGCTGCGCCGCGGTGATCCATTCGTTGCGAAACATTTCGTCGAGAACGAAATTGCGCCGCCCGATCGCCTTTTCAGCGTTTCGGGTGCGGCCATAGGTTTCGGGCGCTTTGGGCAGGATCGCGAGGAACGCCATTTCGTGCAGCTGAAGCTGGTCGACGTCCTTGTCGAAATAGGCGCGGCTCGCGGCTTGCACCCCGAAGCTGCGGCGGCCGAGCGGGATTTCGTTGAGGTAGAGCTCGAGAATCTGTTCCTTGGTCAGCGCATCCTCGATACGCGTCGCCAGGATCGCCTCGCGAATCTTGCGCGTATAGCTGACCTCGTTCGTCAGCAGCAGATTCTTCGCAACCTGCTGCGTGATCGTCGAGGCGCCGATCGGACGGCCGCTGTTGCTGAGGTTGGTGATGATCGCGCTGACGATGCCGGGATAGTCGATGCCGCCATGGCTGAAGAAGGTGCGATCCTCCGCCGCCAGATAGGCGCGGACGAGCAGCTGCGGATATTCGCTATATTCGAGCTGCACGCGCCGTTCGCGCGCATAGCTGTGAACGGGCTTGCCCTCGCCGTCGCGAACCATCGTCGGCAGCGGCGGCTCGTAATCGCGCAACTGGTCGACCGAGGGCAGGTTGCGTGCGAACAGCACCCAGACCAGTGCGAGGAAGAGGATGCCGGCGAGCGCAGCATAACCGAGCCAGCGGAACCAGCGCCGTGTCCACATAGCGCCCAGCCATGCGATGACGGCATTGCTGTCGCGGCGCAGGCGCAGGCGCAGGCGGAAATCGGGCGGACTGTCAGCGGCCATATGCCCCGCCTCTAAAGCCTGTGTCGCCGAAAGGGAAGCATGCTTGCGGCGAGGCGCGCGATCAGACTTTTCCGGTCAGGTCGAGCAGCGCCAGGCGCAACATCGACGCGACTTCGGCGAGCACCGCGCCCGCCGAAACACGGTCTTCCTCATAGAGCATTTCGTCGGCCGCGAAGCCGAGTTCGACCGCGAGCCGCAGCCGCGACCACAAGGCGTCGCGGTCGATGGCGGGCAAGTGCAGCGCACAAGCGTCGGTGAGCCGGCCGGTGACATGGCGATGCGATTCGAGCCGGACATGAACGAGTTGCGGCGACGCGTGCAGCGCACGCAAGATCCACACCGCCCCCGGTTCGGCGCGCGTCACCGCGGCATTTTCAGCCAACAGGTCGCCGATATGGTCCGCCATGGCGGCAATTCCGGCCGGCGCATGACGCGCAATCCACGCCTCGAGCACCGCATTCTGGCGCTCCATCATCCGCCGCCCGAGCGCCTCGATCACCGCATATTTGTCGCCGAAATAGCGATAGAGCGCGGGCGGGGTCAGCCCGGCGCGCGCCGCGATCATATTGGTCGAAATGCGCTCGATTCCGACCTCTGCCAGCAAATCGCCCGC
This sequence comes from Sphingopyxis sp. Soil_C_28, assembly GCF_057657055.1. Lineage (NCBI taxonomy): Bacteria > Pseudomonadati > Pseudomonadota > Alphaproteobacteria > Sphingomonadales > Sphingopyxidaceae > Sphingopyxis > Sphingopyxis sp. Soil_C_28. The sequence continues at coordinate 402,440 of NZ_JBDGJE010000002.1, read as the reverse complement.
GACGTCGAGCAGGCGGGCTTGCGTCTGGCGCGCGCGCGCCTGCTGCGGCGGTCGGCGGGCGGCGAGCGTCACCGCGCGCGACCGCGGGCGCTGACCGGCCAGATGTCGACGAGCGTGCCACCCGTCACGATATGATAATGATCGTAGAGGTTCACCGTCGGGTCGCAATGCGGCACCGTCAGGCTGACCGGATCGCCGGGTTGGAGCTGCGTTCCGATTTCGGGCGCAATCAGCGCGGCATGCTCGTCGCCCATGAACGCGAAAAAGGCGGTTTCGGGCGCGCCGCGCTGAACCACCGCAACGCCGCCGTCGGTCGACAGCGATTTATACCCCGCGTCGATGGTGACGAGGCCGCTGTGGTTGGCGCTGACGACGCGCGCGTCGACCGCCAGCGCGACCTCGAACGGCGGTTCGCCGTCGCCAACAAGGTCGCAATCCAGATATTGCTTGTCCATAAAGACATAGCTGCCCGCCTGAAGCTCGGTAAAAACACCCAGTTCAAGGTCGATCCGGTGCGTTCCTGTGCCCGATCCGGTGACGATGCCCGGCACGAAGCCGGCGTCGATCAGCGCGGCAATGACCTGCTGTAGATAGGCAGTGCGCTCGACGATCGCGGCCCGGCGATCGGCATAGCTTTCGATGTGCTGCTGTGAACCGCAATAGAATTGCACGCCGCGATATTCGAGGTTCGCCGACTTCGAAATCGCCCTTGCCAGCGCAACCGCGGCCTCCGCCGACGCCACGCCGGTGCGCGCGATGCCGGGATCGATATCGATGATCACATCGAGCCTTGTTTCGCTAACCGCCAGCGCCGCGTCGATGCGCCGGGCGACGTCCGGATGATCGACCACCGCCATCAGCCCGTCGGCCCGGGCCGCGAGCGCGGCGAGGCGCATGATCGCGGCAGGGGCGGCAACCGGCGAGGTGATGAGGATGCCCGTGACGCCGCCCTCGGCCAGCACCTCGGCCTCCCCGATCTTCGCGCAGCAGATGCCGACCGCTCCGGCCGCTTTCTGACGCTGCGCGATATCGACGCTCTTGTGCGTTTTCGCATGCGGGCGGAGCGCGACGCCATGGCCGGCCGCAAGCGCCGCCATCGCCAGGATATTGCGGTCGAGCGCGTCGACGTCGAGGACGAGGACCGGCGTGTTGAGATCGGCGCGCGATCCCTGCCGGCCGATCAGATGGTCGTGCAATTCACGGTCGGTCGTCATGCGAACAGGCTTTCCAGATGGGGGTTGAGAAATTTTCCGTGCGGATCGGCGGCGCGGCGCACCGCGGTGTAGCGCCCCGCCATCGGATAGAGCGCCGCGACATCGGCGCGATTCAGGGCATGACGCTTGGCCCAATGCGGCCGGCCGCCAGCCCCGCGAAAGATCGCCTCGGCGTCGGCGAACAGGTTCTGCCAAGGCATTTTGGCATATTGGTGCATCGAAATTGCCGCAACCGGTCCGGCGTTCATCGGGCTCATCCAGATATCGTCGGCCGCGACGACGCGATATTCGAAGGGGAAGGTGACGGGCAGACGCCCGCGCCGGATCCAGCCGACGACCTCTTCCAATGCTTCGAGTCCGGCGGCGCGCGGCATTTCATATTCCATCTCCTCGAAACGGAGCGTCCGGTCGGAGGGAAAGATGCTGTGCGCGGGGCCGCGGCGGCGGCCTGAAATGCCGCTTTTCATCATCAGCCGCTGCAACAGAGGCGTGAGAAAGGGAAGGCGCGCCGAGATGTCGAGGATGCGGCGAAAGGTCGCCTCCTCCATATCGGTCGTGGTTGGCGGCCGGTCGCACGGATCGCACGGGTCGAGCGTTTTCAGGATCACATGGTCGCTGTGCGGAAAGAACCAGAATTCGACATGGCGATGCTGCCGCGTCAGCTCGTCATAGCTTTCGCGCACTTCGGCCCAGCGACGCTTTTCGATCCGCTCGGCGAGGTGAAAGGCGGGCACGACCGCGACCTCGATCTCGGTCGCGACACCGAACAGGCCGAGCGACAGGCGCTGCGCCTGGAACAGGTCGGCGTTGGTGTCGGCATCGCACCAGCGTGCCTCTCCGTCGGCGCCGACCAGCCGGAAACCGCGCGCGAAGGTTGAAAGCGAACCGAGATCGACGCCTGTGCCATGGGTGCCGGTCGCCATCGCGCCCGCGAGTGATTGCGGATTGACGTCGCCCTGATTGCTGAGCGCCAGCCCTTCCTCCCACAGGGCGGCGGTCAGCCGGCGGATGCTCCAGCCCGCAGGGATGCGCGCGGTCCGGCGGTCCGCGGCAATGTGAATCGCGCCCGCGATATCGTCGAGGCTCACGATCAATTCGCCCGATTCGCAGAGCGGCATGAAGCTGTGCCCGGCGCCGGTGGCGCGCAGCTTGTGCGCGCTGCGGACGAGCGCCGCGAGTTCATCCTCGCTTTGCGGCCGTGCCAACGCGGCGTTCGCGCTGACGCTACCCGACCAGTTGCTCCACGCCATGCCTCTCTCCCACAGCCAGCCCGGCAAGGCTGTCTGCAACAGAAAAGTTAGTCAAGACTATATTATCAGCGCGCCGCGATCTGCCGTGCGAAATGGATCTGCACCGCGTCACGCACCCCGCGCGCAACCTTTTTCTGGCCCGCGGACGACGCGAGGAACTCGCTATCGCTCTTGTTCGAAATGAAGCCCGTTTCGAACAGGACGGACGGAGTGTCCGGCGCCTTCAGCACGATGAACGACGCGAAACGGTGCGCGGTGGTCCGGAATTTGACGTCGCCCGACGCCTCGCGCTGGAGAAGCCGCGCGAAGTCGGAGGCAACATTCATTGTCTCGCGCTGGGTGAGGTCGAGCAGGATCGCCGAGACATCGCCGTTGTGCGCGCCGAGGTCGACACCATTGATGATATTCGCCTTGTTTTCACGCGCCGCCAGCCGCGCCGCCTCGCGGTCGGAGGCGACTTCGGACAAGGTATAGATAGACGCGCCGTTGGCGGTTTCATTCTCGGCGGCGTCGGCGTGGACCGAAATGAACAAATCGGCCTTCAGCCGCCGCGCGATGCCGAAGCGTTCTTCGAGCACGAGGAAGCGATCGTCGGCGCGCGTCAGCGCAACGCGCACGCGGCCCGAAGCGAGCAGATCGGCGCGGATCGCGCGCGCGAGCGCAAGAGTGATGTCCTTTTCGCGCTTGCCGCTATGCGGGCTGATCGCGCCAGGATCGTGCCCGCCGTGGCCCGCGTCGATCACGACGAGCGGCAGGCGGCTGTTGCCGGGTCCTTCGATCCGCGGCAGCGCGACCGCGGGCTTCGGTTTGCCGATCGGGACGGTCACGCTGTAGCGTTTCTCGGGCCGCTTGGCGCGAAAACCCGCAGGCGGCTGCAACTGCGCGCGCGGTCCGCGCGATGCGCGTTCGAACTCGTCCGCGGACACCGGACGCAGGTTGAAGGTCAGGCTGCGTCCGTCGGCGGCAAAATGCGCGCCCGACACGATGGCGGGGCGCGCCAGATCGAGGACAATACGCGTGGTATCGGCGTTCGGCTGCCCCTGCCGCACCGCGCGCACCAGTCCGGCGCGCGCATTTGCGGCCTGCGGCGAGCCGCCCGCCTGCGCGCCCGCGATGTCGAGCGCGATGCGATCGGGGCCCGCAAGAACGAAGGACGACGCACCGGCAACGAGGCCGTCGAAACGCAGGATGATGTCCGAATCGGTAATTTCGACCGCGCCGATCTGCCCCGCCAGCGCTGCCGAAGGGGATGCGATCATGCCAAGCAGGACGAGCAGCAGGCTCATGGCGCGTCTATGCCGCTCGATGCGCATAATGGTCCAGCGCTTATTGAAAAACATGAGGCCCCCGGCGACAGAATGTCGTGAACCTTGCATTAGCCATCATGGGTCAAATGGCCGTCAACCGGCAGGGTTAACAGTCGATTCAGTATGTTCGATGCCGCAGGTTTTCTTGCAACACATGCCCGCCGTCCTATCTTTGTGCGGTGGTTGTGGTTGCCGTGGGCACATGCCGATGCTAGCACGCCATCACTGACGGTGTCGTTCCCGGTGCCGTCCGGCCTTTTGAGGGGAAGGCCTGCTCCGCGAATCTGCGGATCATGGCCGCCTTGGTGCCGGACATGCGGGGAAGGGCGACCTGCCGTCAGTCCACCCGGTTGACCGGACAGCCGGGGCGTTCGCACCATGCCCGCCCCGTCCGCCCGCTCACCCCGTAACAGGTTGATGCCGCATGAGGCTTGCCATGCCCTCTTTGAATCCCGACGCGGGCGCTTTCGCCCCGGCCGTCGCCGGATTTGAAGACCGCATGCGCGTCCAGAACCGGACGCAGGCCCCCCACGGCAATAACGTCTTTTTTCTTTTCACCCGTATCCGCCGCGGCTTTCCCTTGGGGAGGGTCGCGGGATTTTTTGATGGCGCGCTAAGGCGCGCTTGGAGTGTAACTAATGACCACGCGCATGTTGATCGACGCGCGGCACCGGGAAGAAACCCGGGTCGCCGTCACCAAGGGAAACCGAATCGAGGAGTTTGATTTCGAGTCCGCTGAGCACAAGCAGCTCAAGGGCAATATCTATCTGGCCAAGGTAACCCGTGTCGAACCGTCGCTTCAGGCGGCATTCGTCGAATATGGCGGCAACCGCCACGGCTTCCTCGCGTTCAGCGAAATCCACCCCGATTATTATCAGATTCCGAAGGAAGACCGCGAAGCGCTGTTGCGCGAAGAGGCCGAGCACGCCGCCGCCGCCGCGCAGCGTGCAGAGGAAGACCTCGACGAACTCGAAGGCGATGTCGCCGACGTCGAATATCACGACGAAGACGACAATGGCGACAGCCGCGCCGATCGCGACGACGACCGCGACGATCGGGACGACCATGATGACGGGGACGACCGCGACGACGATGGCGACGCCGAAAATGGCGAAGGCGACGAGGGCGGCGAAGGTTCGGAAGAAAACAAGGACGGCCGCGGCGACCGCCGGGGCCGTGGACGTGGACGCGGCAACAACAACCGCAAGGGCGGTCGCGGTCGCAGCCGCCGCAACGACGACGAAGACAGCGAAAACCGCATGTCGCTGCGCCGTCGTTACAAGATTCAGGACGTCATCCGTCGCCGTCAGGTGATGCTGGTCCAGGTCGTCAAGGAAGAACGCGGCAACAAGGGCGCCGCGCTGACCACCTATCTGTCGCTCGCCGGCCGCTATTGCGTGCTGATGCCGAACACGATGCATGGCGGCGGGATCAGCCGCAAGATTTCGAACGGCGCCGATCGCCGCAAGCTGAAGGCGATGATCGACGAACTCGCGCTGCCGCCGACGATGGGTTGCATCGTCCGCACCGCCGGGATGAGCCGCACCAAGGTCGAGATAAAGCGCGACTTCGATTATCTCGCCCGCCTGTGGGACGAAATTCGCCAAAAGACGCTCGAATCGAGCGCCCCGGCGCTGGTCCATTCGGACAGCGACCTGGTGAAGCGCGCGATCCGCGATATCTATCACAAGGATATCGAGGAAGTGCTGGTCGAGGGCGACGAGGGTTACAAGGCCGCCAAGCAGTTCATGAAATTGCTGATGCCGAGCCACGCGCGGCGCGTGAAGCAATATGCCGACCCGGTTTCGCTCTATCAGCGCTATGGCGTCGAGGACCAGCTCGCCGGGATGCTCAATCCGGTCGTCCAGCTGAAATCGGGCGGCTATCTGGTGATCAATCCGACCGAGGCCTTGGTGTCGATCGACATCAACTCGGGCCGTTCGACGCGCGAGCATAATATCGAGCAGACCGCGGTCAGCACCAACCTCGAGGCCGCGGCCGAAATCGCCCGCCAGCTGCGCCTGCGCGACATGGCCGGGCTGGTCGTGATCGACTTCATCGACATGGATCATGGTTCGAACGTCCGTAAGGTCGAGCGCGCGATGAAGGATGCGCTGAAGAACGATCGCGCGCGCATTCAGGTCGGCCGCATCTCGGGCTTTGGCCTGATGGAAATGAGCCGCCAGCGCCTGCGCACCGGCGTGCTCGAAGCCTCGACGCGCCCGTGCCCGCATTGCGAAGGCACCGGCCTCGTCCGTACCGCCTCGTCGGCGGGCCTCAGCGCGCTGCGCCTGATCGAAGAGGAAGCCGCACGCGGCAAGGGCAACAAGATCACGCTGCGCGCGAGCCAGGAAGCGACCTTCTACCTCCTCAACGAAAAGCGCCGCGAACTGCGCGAGATCGAGGAGCTTTACGGCGTCACCGTCGAGATCCTGCCCGACGGCGAGACCGAGGGCGCGCGCATGGCGGTCGAGGTCAGCGGTCCGCCGCCGATCGCGCGTCGCAGCTTTGCCCCGATCGCGCCGATCGAGGATGAGGACGACGATTATCCCGAGGACGAGGATGAGGAAGAAGCCGCCGAAGAGGAAGGCACCGAAGATCGTCCTGCCCGCCAGCCGCGCGAACGCGATAGCGAGGAAGCCGATACCGATGGTGAGGGCCGCAAGCGTCGTCGCCGTCGCCGTCGCGGCCGTCGCGGCCGTCGTGACGAGAATGGCAATGAAATCCCCGAAGGCGCCGAAGATCAAGGCGCCGACGGCGAAGCTGCCGACGAAGGCAAAGGCGAAGCTGCACCGGCAGACGCCGAAAGCGAAGCGGTGGAGGCCGAGGAAACCGAAGCCAAGCCGCGCCGCCGTCGTGGCGGCCGTGGCCGCAAGCCCAAGGTCGATGCGGGTGATGCCGGTGATGAAGCTGTCGTTGAGACCGACGCTGCACCGGCAGAGGTGATCGAAGCCGCCGAGCCGGTAGCCGAGGAAGCCCCGGTTGCCGAGGAAAAGCCGAAGCGCAAGCGCGTACCGCGCAAGACCAAGGCTGCAGCCGAAGCGGAAGCCGCTGAAACGGTAGTGGAAGCCGTCGAGGCACCCATTGTCGAAGCGGTCGCCGAGGCAGAGCCCGAGGTCGAAGCCGAACCGGCCAAGCCTGCACCGAAAAAACGTGCGAGCCGCGCCAAGAAGGCCGTCGCCGCCGAAGCTGCTCCCGAAGCCGCCACGACGCGCGAGGCCGAACCGGTCGCCGCCAATGGCGACGAGGACGGTGAAGGCGAAGGCCCCGACGGCGAACCACGCCGCGGCTGGTGGCAGCGCACATTTGGCAATTAATCGGCCATGCCGGTCGGGCACCAATTGACCCGATCTTTTGTCCCCGCGCGCCTGGGCTCCGACCAAGCCATGATGGCTTCAGTTGAGGTTCAGGCGCGCGAGACAAGAAACGCGGCGATGACCCCGCCGAAACCCATTGCTTTCTCTGCGGGCGCCTGGCGTCCGTTTTTCCGTATCACCCTGACATTGCTTGCGATGTTCGCGATCGCGCTGCGCCCGGCCATGGCGCAGTCGATCCTGCGCGACGCCGAAACCGAGGCACTGTTTCAGGACATGATGGACCCGCTGCTCGTCGCCGCGGGGCTCAAGCCCGGACAGGTGCGCGTCCATCTTCTCGGCGACCGCAGCATCAACGCGTTCGTTGCCGGCAGCCAGGACATTTATGTGTTCAGCGGGCTGATCGAAGCCGCCGATAGCGCCGAAGAGGTACAGGGCGTGCTGGCGCACGAACTGGGCCATGTGATGGGCGGGCACGCGATCCGCGTCAACGAAGGCGCCAAGGCGGCGACGGGCATTTCGCTGCTCAGCCTGCTGCTCGGCGCTGCGGCGATCGCGGCGGGCGCCGGCGAGGCCGGCATGGGTGTCATGATGGCGGGCCAGCAGGCTGCGCTCGGCAAATTCCTCGCCTTCAGCCGCGTCCAGGAATCGACCGCCGACGCCGCGGGTGCGCAATATCTGTCGAAGGCCGGGATCAGCGGTCGCGGCAGCCTCGCCTTTTTCAAGAAATTGCAGAATCTCGAGTTCCGCTATGGAATCAAGCAGGACGACGATCAGGCCTATGGCCGGACCCACCCGATGTCGGGCGATCGCATCCAATCGCTGCGCGAGGTTTATGTGATCGATCCGGCCTGGACGAAACCAGCCGATCCGGCGATCGAGCTACGGTTCCAGCGGATCAAGGCGAAATTGTCGGGCTATATGGCCGACCCCGACCGCACGTTGCGCAAATTCCCCGAAAGCAACAGCAGCATTCCCGCGCGCTATGCCCGCGCCTACGCCTGGCACAAAAGTGCCTATCCGCAAAAGGCGCTGACCGAGGTCGAGGGGTTGCTCACAACCAATCCGAACGACCCCTATTTCCTCGAACTCGAAGGCCAGGTGCTGCTCGAATCGGGACGGCCCAAGGAAGCGATCCCGGCGCTGCGCAAGGCAGTCAGCCTGTCGCGGTCGCAGCCGCTGATCAGCGCGACGCTGGGCCACGCCCTGATCGCGACCGAAGATCCGGCAAATTATGCCGAGGCCGAAGAGGTGCTGAAAACCGCGGTCGCGCTCGACAACCAGAACCCCTTCGCCTGGTACCAGCTTGGCATCGTCTATGCGAACAAGGGCGATCAGGCGCGCGCCGCGCTCGCCTCGGCGGAACGATATCAGTTGGAGGGTGGACAGTCGGCGCTCGCGCTGCGTAATGCCGAAATGGCGATGCAGGGCCTGCCCCAAGAGTCTCCCGACTGGATCCGTGCACAGGATATTTCGCTGGTGGCTCGCGCCGAGGTGGAACGCGAGCGTAAACGGCGTTAGATTCGGGTGAAGACGGGAATTCGGATGAAGACGGGGGCGACGCATCGCAATTCCGTGATGCTCGAGGGCGACAAGTGACCGATAAAAAAGACGATTATTACCAGCCATGGCTGCGCGACCCCGCACCGACGCCCGGTGCAGCCCCGCTGCCGCCCGCGTCGCACGACGAAGGATTGGCGAAACCGCGCGAAACGCCGCCCGTTGGTATCGACCTTTCCCGCTATTCGGTTGAGGAAAAGCCGGTGCGCAAACCGGCGGTCACGTCTGGCCAGCTGAAGGCGGGCGCCGCCGGATTCTGGCGGGCGCTGCGCGATGGCGCCGAATCCTTTGCCGACTGGACGATCCGCGTCGGCGACCGCGCCGATATTCCCGCACGCGTCGAAGCCATGGAAATTCCGCGCCGCTCGCGCGACCTTGCAGCCAGAACCGGGGCACTGACCGCGCGCGCCGCGCGCGCCGCCGGGCGCGGATCGGCGCAGGCCGGACGCGCCACCGCCAAGGCCAGCGCCGAGGCATGGGAAAAGATGGCGCTCGGCGACAAGGCCCGGAAGCTGTCGAGCGACGCCGGGCGTGGGCTTGGCGAAGTCGCCGACAAGACCCGGGCCGGGGTTGGCAATATGGCCAAGGCAGGTTCGGAAAGCCTTCGCGACAGCATCGGCGATGCCGCGACCAAATTGCGCCCCGCGCCGCACGAAGAGCCGGCGGCGCCCCCTTCGGGCCTCGCACAATTGCTCGCACGCGAGGAAGCCGCCGCGCGTCAGGCCGAGCCGGGGGCGCCCGACCTGCCGCTGTTCACAAGCGACGCCGCGATCGCCGCGGCGGCCAAGCCCGCGGCAGTCGAAGGCGACGACCGCTCGCCGCTCGTCCAGCCGGTGCCAAAAAAGCCCGCAACCAAGGCGATGGCCGCGCAACGTTTGCCGCAGGTAAAGGGGATGGGGATGGACGGCGTTTCGACACGCACATGGGGCTTCGCGCTGGGCGGCATAGTCCTGCTCGCGGCCGCCTTCTGGCTCGGCGGCCGCCTCGGCGGCGGGATGAGCAAGAGCGAGGTCGAAACCATCGTTGCCGACTATATCAAGGCGAACCCGCAGATCATTCCCGAGGCGCTCGAAGCGCAGCGTGGGCGGGAAATCGCCAAGGCCATCGACGCGATCCGCCCCGCGCTTGAGAAGCCCTATGCCGGTGCATGGGCGGGCAACGCCGACGGCGACGTCACTTTGGTGGTGTTCACCGACTATGCGTGCGGTTTCTGCCGCGCAAGCGTGCCCGACGTCGACCGGCTGATCCGCGAAGACCGCCGCGTCAAGGTCGTGTTCCGCGAGCTGCCGATCATCGCACCGCAAAGCCGTGACGCCGCGCTGATGGCGCTCGCCGCCGCGCGGCAGGGCAAATATGATGCCTTTCACCACGCGATGTTCGCAAGCGGATCGCTCGACAAGTCGGCGATTGCCGCCGCCGCCGCGAAGGTCGGCGTCGTCACCGACGGCACCGCCGATGCGACCGCGAATGAAGCCTTGTTCCAGCGCGAACTCGACAGCAACCTCGCGATCGCAACGCAGCTTCAGCTCAACGCCACCCCGACCTGGATCGTCGGCAACCAGCTGTTCCAAGGACAGATTGGCTATGACGGGCTGAAGCAGGCGGTGGCCAAGGCACGCGCGGCGAAAAGCTGAGACGCGCGGGAATGGCGACCGTTACCCATGATCAGGCGCTCGCCAACGCCCGCCAGCTTCTGAACGGTCAGCCCGGCGCCGCGCTGGCGCAGGCACAGGCGATCATCGAGGCGGTCCCGACATCGGCGGCGGCACACCGGCTGGTCGCCCATGCGCTGCGCGCGCTGAACCGCGAGGCCGAAGCGCAGGCCGCGTCGCTCGCCGCGGTCGGCGCAACGATCCATGATGAGGCGATGGTCGGCGCCGCGCTGGCGCTCGCCGAAAACCGGCTTCCCGATGCCGAAGCCGCGCTGCGCCAGCGGCTGCGCGACGACGCGACTGACGTTGCGGCGATCCGCATGCTCGCCGAGGTCGCGGGGCGGATCGGGCGCTATGAGGACGCCGAAAAATTGCTGTCGCGCGCGCTCCAGCTCGCACCGGGGTTCGGCGCCGCGCGTGCCAATCTTGCCACCGTCTATTACAAGCAGAACCGCTTTGCCGACGCCGCCGAGACGCTCGATGCGGTGCTTGGCGACGATCCCGACAACCCGGCGCACGCGAACCTGCGCGCCGCCGCGCTCGGCCGCATCGGCGGTTATGACGAGGCGCTCGCGCTTTACGAAGAACTGACGCGCCGTTTCCCGGACCATGCCAAGCTGTGGATGAGCTATGGCCATCTGCTCAAGACCGTCGGGCGACAGGACGACAGCATCGCGGCCTATCGCCGCGCGCTGGCCGCCGATCCGGGGCTGGGCGAAATCTGGTGGAGCCTCGCGAACCTCAAGACGATCCGCTTCGACGCCGATGATCGGGTGACCATGGAAGCGGCGCTGGTTGCGGCCGAACCCGATAGCGACGCGCGCGCCGACGACCGGCTGCACCTGCACTTCGCGCTCGGCAAGGCGTATGACGATGCCGCCGAGCATGAGCCCGCATTTCGCCATTATGCTGCAGGCAATGCGATCCGCGCCAGCCAGCTCGGCTATCGCGCCGCCGACACGACCGCCTCGGTCGATGCGATCATCGCGGCCTGCACCCTCGACTTCTTCGCATCGCGCGCCGGCGCGGGCGACCCTGCGACAGACCCGATCTTCATCCTGGGCATGCCGCGCGCGGGATCGACGTTGATCGAGCAGATCCTCGCGAGCCATTCGGCGATCGAGGGGACGATGGAGCTTCCCGACATTCCCGCGCTCGCGCTCGGGCTCGGCCGCGAGAATCACGATGATGGACGGCGCTGGATCGAGGCGCTGGCCGAGACACCAGCCGAACGGCTCGCCGAGCTGGGCGCGGCCTTCCTTCAGCGCACCGCGGTGCAGCGCAAGACCGACAAGCCCTTTTATATCGACAAGCTGCCGAACAACTGGCTCTACATCGCCTTCATCCGCCTGATCCTGCCGAATGCCAAGATCATCGACGCGCGGCGCCATCCGCTCGATTGCTGCTGGTCCAATTTCCGCCAGCATTATGCGAAAGGGCAGGCGTTCAGTTACGGCCTGTCCGACATGGGCGCCTATTATCGCGACTATGTCCGGTTGGTGGCGCATATCGACGCGGTGCAGCCGGGCCGCATTCATCGCGTGATTCACGAGGCCTTGCTCGACGACCCCGAAGCCGAAGTGCGTGCGCTGCTCGCCTATCTGGGCCAGCCGTTCGAAGACGCGTGCATGGCGTTCCACAGCAATGCGCGGGCCGTACGAACGGCGTCGAGCGAGCAAGTTCGCCGACCGATCAATCGCGACGGCGTCGGGCAATGGCATCCCTATGAAGCCTGGCTGGATCCGCTGAAAAAGGCGCTTGGCCCCGTGCTCGACGCATATCCCGGCGCTCCCGCCCATTTTTCCTGAACCTTGCGCCGCAAATCGTTGCCTTTGGGCAACAGCGGACGACATTTTCGACCAGCAACCTGCAAGCCACATCAACAAGGCTTGCGCTTACGCTGCACTGCGTCATGCTCCGGTCATATAGCTGTCATTTGAGGGGGGTCTCATGCGCAAGTTCACCGCGGTTCTGGCAAAGGGCGGCGCGATGCTGCTGGGCAGCACCATCCTGTGCACGTCGGGCGCGGCGCTGGCGCAGCAAGCCGACACGAATGACGATCGCGACATTGTGGTCACCGCGTCGAAGCGCGAAGAAAATCTGCAGGACGTCCCGCTGGCGATCACTGCGATCGGCACCGAGCGGCTCGACGAGCTGCAGGTCAAGGAATTCCAGGACGTCGTCAAATTCCTGCCGTCGGTGACGATCCAGACGCTCGCACCAGGGTTCAGCCAGGTCTATTTCCGCGGCGTTGCGTCGGGCGAGAATGCGAACCATTCGACCTCGCTGCCGACCGTCGGCACCTATCTGGACGAAATGCCGATCACGACCATTCAGGGCGCGCTCGACATCCACACCTATGACTTCGCGCGCGTCGAGGCGCTCGCGGGGCCGCAGGGCACGCTGTATGGCGCCAGTTCGATGGCGGGCACGATCAAGCTGGTCACCAACAAGCCCGATACCAGCGGCACCTATGGCTCGGCGGGGCTCGAACTCAACAGCGTGTCGCGCGGCGGCATCGGCGGGGTTGCCGAGGGCTTTATCAATGCGCGGCTCAGCGATCGCGCGGCGCTCCGCCTCGTCGGCTGGTACCGTCACGATGCGGGCTATATCGACAATATCGCGGGCAGCCGGACCTATCCGACGAGCGGCGTGACGCAGACCAACGCCGATCTGGTCGAGAAAGATTACAACAGCGTCGACACCTATGGCGCACGCCTTGCGCTCGGCATCGAGCTCGATGACGACTGGACGATCCGCCCGACGCTGATGGGCCAGATCCAGAAATCCGACGGCAGCTTTGCGCAGGAACGTTCGTCCGCGGTGACGCGCAGCCTGCAGACGGTGCAGTACAACCCCGAACGCGGCGACGACAAATGGATCCAGGCCGCGCTGACGATCGAAGGCAAGATCGGGAACTGGGATTTGACCGTCACCGGCGGCCATCTGCGCCGCAAGACGCTGACCGACAGCGATTATTCGGACTATGCCTATTTCTATGACGCGCTCTTTGGTTCGGGCGTCTACCTCTATGACAATGCGGGCGATATCATCAGCCCGAACCAATATATCGAGGGCGTCGATCGCTATCGCCGCAACTTCGGCGAAATCCGCTTCGCGTCGCCTGCCGACGCGCGCATTCGCTTCATCGGCGGGCTGTTTTACCAGCGCCAGTCGCACAATATCGAACAGCATTATATCATCGACAATCTGTCCGACGATCTGCAGGTGCCGGGTACCGTCGACAATATCTGGCTGACCAAGCAGCAACGCGTCGACCGCGACTATGCCGCGTTCGGCGAACTCAGCTTCGACATCACCGACAAGCTGACGCTGACCGGCGGCGGCCGCCTCTACAAGTTCGACAACAGCCTCGTCGGCTTCTTCGGCTACAGCAATCCCGGCTACAGCACCAATCCGGTCTATGCTTGCCAGGGGCCCGCGGTCGTCAACGGATCGCCGTGCACCAACCTCGACAAGAGGACAAAAAAGACCGACTTCATCCACAAGCTGAACCTGACCTACAAGTTCACCGACGATGTGATGATGTATGCGACCTGGTCGCGCGGCTTCCGTCCCGGCGGCATCAACCGCCGCGGTTCGCTGCCGCCCTATGGCTCCGACACGCTCGACAATTATGAACTGGGGTGGAAGACCAGCTTTGGTCCGGTCCGCTTCAACGGCGCAGTCTATCAGCAGGATTGGAAAAATATCCAGCTCTCCTTCCTCGGCGCCAACGGGCTGAGCGAAGTGCGCAATGCCGGCATTGCGCGTATCCGCGGGGTCGAAGCAGACGTCAGCTATCGTTCGGGCGGCTTCTCGCTCAGCGCGGGCGGCAGCTATAATGACGCGACGATCCGCCGCGATTTCTGCGCTGTCGCCAATGCGACCTTCGACTGCACGACGCCCGGTAACGACCTGCTCGCGCCGTCAGGATCGCGTCTGCCGGTCACCGCGAAATTCAAGGGCAATGCCGTGGCGCGCTATGAATTCCCGATCAGCGGGCTGGACGGCCATGTCCAGTTCGCGGTCAACCATATCGGCAAGCGGCGGTCCGACCTTCGCACGCTCGAAAATGACATCGTCGGCAATTTCAAAGCCTATACCACCGCCGATTTCAGCATCGGCGTGAAGGGCGAGGGATGGGATGCCGAATTGTTCGCGACGAACCTGTTCGACAGCCGCGGTGTGATCAACAGCGCGGTCCAGTGCGGCGAAACTGTGTGCGGGGACGCCGATGGCGACACGGCGAATGGCGGTGTCTTTTATGACAACGTCATCCGCCCGCGCCTGATCGGCATCAAGGTGAGCAAGGATTTCTGATCGGGCAAGGAACGGCGTGGTTTCTGGCCGCGCTCGGCTCTCACCCGCCAGCCGGGGCATAGACGACGGGCTCCCATCGCGGGCAGTATCAGCCTTTGCGGTCGATCCGGACCGGGAAATGTAGGATAGGGGCCGGCTTCACATGGCAGATACGACCACCGCGCGCGTGAGGCCGGCCCAAAAGCTCGGCCTTGCGATGTGCGTCGCGCTCGTCATGGGCAATATGATCGGCTCCGGCGTGTTCCTGCTCCCCGCCAGCCTCGCGCCTTTCGGCTGGAACGGGGTCGCCGGATGGGTGATCACCATCATGGGCGCACTCGCACTGGCGGTAGTCCTCGCGCGGCTGACCGTCGCCTTCCCGCAGGCAAGCGGCCCGACCGCCTTCGTTCAACTCGCCTTCGGGCGTATCCCCAGCTTCATGATCGGCTGGGCCTATTGGGTGTCGGTGTGGACGGCCAATGTAACGCTTGCGGTCGCCGCGGTCAGTTTCCTCAGCCTGTTCGTGCCGGCGCTCGGCCAGCATATGGCGCTATCGACGCTTGCGCTGATCTGGATCGTTACCGCGATCAACTGGCGCGGCGCGCGGGCCGCAGGCCGCTTTCAGGTCGTGACTTTGCTGATCAAGCTGATCCCTTTGCTGACGGTGATGATCCTCGTGCCGCTCGCCTTCGGGAGCCCGACACCCGTCGTCACGACGCCTTTTCCTGCCGAAGGACTGTCGATCACCGCGGTCAGCGGATCGGCAATCCTCACGCTGTGGGCGCTGCTCGGCTTTGAATCGGCAAGCATCGCGACCGACAAGGTGAAGGACCCCGTCGTGACGATTCCGCGCGCGACGATCATCGGGACGCTGACGACGGGCATCCTATACCTCATCGTCTGTTCGGCGGTCGCGCTGATGCTGCCGGCGGCGGAGGTCGCCAGATCGGATGCCCCCTTCGCGCTGTTCGTCGAGACCTATTGGGGACATGGCCCGGCGCTGTTCATCGCCGCTTTCGCCGCGATCAGCGCGATCGGGGCGCTCAACGGCTTCACGCTGATTCAGGCCGAACTGCCCGCGACGCTCGCGCGGCAGGGCCTGTTTCCCGCCCGGTTCGCACGCACCAATCGCCACGGGACGCCGGTCGCCGCGCTGCTGATCGCAAGCAGCCTCGCGAGCGCCTGCGTCATCCTGAACAGCAACAAGTCGACCGCCGAGATGTTCACCTTCATGGCGATCCTGTCGACCTCGGTGACGTTATGGCTCTACCTGTCGTGCGCCGCCGCGGCGCTGCGGCTGCGCGTCGCGATACCCGCCGCCGCGATCGGCCTCGCCTATTCGGTCTGGACGTTGTGGGGCGCGGGCATATGGGTCAGCGCGCTGAGCCTGATCCTGATGGCGGCGGGCTTGCCTCTCTATTGGTGGACGCGCGAGTCCGCGCCCACCTCAGCGCCATTTGGGAGCGAAGAAACCCCGGTCGCGTAGGATCACCTGCGCCGCGTTATGCCCCGGCGCGCCCGTGACGCCGCCGCCCGGATGGGTGCCCGCACCGCACATATAAAGACCTTTGAGCGGACCGCGATAGGCGCCGTTGCCGAGCACCGGGCGCGCCGACCATAGCTGATCAAGGCTCATATTGCCGTGCATGATGTCGCCGCCGACGAGGCCGAACTTGCGTTCGAGCCCCTTGGGGCTGAGGATCTGGCGTCCGACAATCGAGGCGCGGAAGCCCGGAGCATGCGCCTCGACGGTGTCGATGATCGTGTCGGCCGCCTTGCCTTCCTCATCATCCCAGTCGCGTCCGTCCGGAAGCTCGGGGGCGAACTGCTGACAAAAGAGACTCGCGACATGCTGGCCCGGCGGCGCGAGGCTGTCGTCGATCGTCGAGGGGATGAGCATTTCGACGATCGGCTTCTTCGACCAGCCATATTGTTTCGCGTCGAGGAAGGCGCGGTCCATATAGTCGAGCGTCGGGGCGAGGATGATCCCCGACTGATGATGCTCGCCGGGTTCGGGAAGGCAGGTGAATCTGGGCAGCTCGCTGAGCGCGACGTTCATGCGGAAGGTACCGCTGCCCGCCTTGAACGCCTTGATCCGGCGGCGGAACTCAGGCGCGATATCGCCGTCGTCGAACATCCGTTCGTAGAGCAGCTTTGGCCCGACATTGGCGATGACACGCGCCGCGGCAATTTCCTCGCCGCTGACCAGCTTGACCCCGACCGCCTTGCCGCCATCGACCAGAACGCGCGAAACGGGCGCTTCGAGGCTGATCTCGACGTCGAGCTGGGTGCACACCTTCGCCATCATCTGGGTGATCGCGCCCATGCCGCCGATGCTGTGACCCCATGCGCCCTTCTTGCCGTTCACTTCGCCGAAGACGTGATGGAGGAGGACGTATGCGCTGCCCGGTGTATCAGGGGACGCATAGTTGCCGACCACGGCGTCAAAGCCGAAGGCGGCTTTCACCGCTTCGCTCTCGAACCAGCTGTCAAGGAAGGTCCGCGCGGACTTGGTGAAAAGTTCGAGCACGTCGCGCTGCTGCGACAGGCTGAGTTTGGTCAGCCCGCGCCCCTGCCGCGCCGCGTCGATCAGCGTCTTGAAGCCATCGCCGACATTCGGCGGCGATTTGAGCGCGAGGTCGCGCAGCACGTCGGCCACGCCCTCGAGCATGTCATAATATTCGGGAAGGCGCGCGGCGTCGTGGGCCGAGAAGCGCGCGAATTCCTTCTGCGTGCGTTCCAGCCCACCACCAAGTTTCAGATAGCCGCCATCTTCCTGCGGCAGGAAATTGCTGATCGGCCGCTCGATGACGCGATAGCCGTGCTCGGCAAGCTTCATGTCGGCGATGACCTTGGGCTGGAGCAGGCTGACGGTGTAGCTCGCGACCGAATTGCGGAAGCCCGGCGCGAATTCCTCGGTCACCGCAGCACCGCCGACGACGTCGCGCGCCTCGACGATGCGGACCTTCAGCCCCGCCTTGGCAAGATAGAAGGCGCAGACGAGGCCGTTGTGGCCGGCGCCGATAATCAGGGCGTCATAGGCTTTGGTCATGAGAATTCTTTCGCAAGCGGGGATTGGACATGCTGGCGGCCGAAGCCGAGGCCAAGAATACGGCCCGGGATACGGCGCAGCAGCGGAATGCGGTTGAGCAGGCGAACCGCGAACGGCACGCGCGTGATCTCGCCGCGCAGCATCGGTTCGATGATATTCTGATGCGCGAAACGCTGCATCGCCTGCATCCGCGTCGTCGGTTTCCAGCGGCGCGCCTGCACCTTGGCCAGGAGCGGATCGGGATCAGCCCCGGCGGCAAGCGGCGCCGCGAGAATATTCGCGGTCGCAACCGCGTCTTGCACCGCAAGGTTGATACCGACACCGCCAACCGGCGACATCGCGTGCGCGGCATCGCCGATCGCAAGCAGCCCGGGACGCGACCAGCGCGTCAGCCGGTCGAGCGCGACCGTGAGCAGTTTGACGTCGTCGAAGCCGGCAATTGCGTCGATGCCCGCGGCAAGGCCGGGGACGAGCGACGTGACATCCTCGCGAAAGGCGGCGATCCCGCGGGCTTCGATCGCAGGAAATCCACCCTTTTCGATGATCCGCGCGCATTGCCAATAATCGCCGCGCGGGATGGCGACGACCATGCCGCGCGTATCGATGGTCCCCAGCGGCACGTCGGTCGGAGCACCGGCGGGCATCGGGATACGAAACCACAGCACGTCCATCGGCGCGCCAAGGTCTTCGAGCGGCAGTTCGGCTGCGTCGCGGAGTACCGAGCGGCGACCGTCGGCGGCGATGACGAGCCGCGCCGGAAGCGTCTCGCCCGTGGTCAGCGTCACGCCATTCACCCGGCCCGCGGCGTCGAAGGTCGGGCCGGTCGCTTCGGTCGACAGGCGCAGGTCAAAGGTCGGATAGGCCCGGCCCTGCCGTGCGATGAAGTCGAGCAGATCCCATTGCGGCATCATCGCGACATAGGGCGCGACGACGGGCAGGTTTTTCAACGACGCGATCGTATAGCGCCCGCCGAGCAGGTCGAGCGTCATCGTGTCGACCTTTGCGTGCGGCAGTTTCAGCAGTTCATCGAGCAGCCCGATTTCGTGGAACAGTTCGAGTGTCGAGGGATGCACCGTGTCGCCGCGAAAATCGCGGAGGAAATCGGCGTGCTTTTCGAGGATGGTGACGGGGACCCCGGCGCGTGCGAGCAACAGGCCCGCGACCATGCCCGCAGGGCCGCCGCCGACGATGATAACTGGATCGCTCATACTCCCCTCCTCCCGTGCGTTGCGACTAGCGGCTCCATCCCGGCGGCGGCGCCTGTTCCTGCCGCGCTTCGGGGATCAGGTCGCGCATCCGCGAACAGAAATGCTTGAGGCACACCTCCTTGTCGCTGAGCGGCCCCATGGTGAAGCTTTTCGACTGCATCCCCTGCTGGACGCGGGTGATCAGCTCGGTGTCCTCGGCGTTGACCTGGCGGTTGATGCGCCAGTTCAAATAACGCGCGGCCTTCATCTCGCGGCGCTCATCGGGGAGCACATAGGAGATTTCGCGGATCAGGCACGTCGTCGGCCCCGTCGGCAGCCACTGCATGAAATCGACCTGATCGGGGTAGATGTCGAACGCGACGTTCGGCCAGAGCTTGAAATAGAGCCAGTGGCGCTGCTTGTCCGCCGGCAAATGCGGAACCGGCGGCAGCAGCCGCTGGTACATGCGTTCGGACCAATTGACCGACGGCCGGTCGATCAGGTCGCCCCACATGCGGTCGACATTATCCTTAGCCTCGACGCCATAGCTTTTGCCGAACAGGCGCGTGAGGCCGGGGTGTGCGACGGGGATGTGAAGGCCGTCCGAATAATTGTCGCCGACATTCTTCCAGTTCACGTCGCGCGGGCGGAGTGTGACGCGGCCGAGCGCGCCAAGCTCCTCGAAGCGATAGGGAGCAACCTGCGCTTCATAGGGCGCCATCATCGTCGCGACCGACGGGCCGCCATCATCGTCGAGCCGCACGAACCAGAAGCCACGCCATTGTTCGAGGCCGACGGGGACGAGCCCCGCCCTGCCCTTGTCGAGCGTCGGATAGCTTGCCGAATCGGGGACGCCGGTCAGCCGGCCGTCGAGTTCATAGGTCCAGGCATGATAGGGGCAGACGAGCTTTTTCGCGCAGCCCGCGGCGCCATCGACAAGGCGCGAACCGCGGTGACGGCAGACATTGGTGAAGGCGCGAACATTGCGGTCGGTGCCGCGCACAACGATGACGCTTTCGCCGCAATAGTCGATGCTGTGCCAGTCGCCAACGTTCGGGATGTCGCTGTCGTGGCAGACGACCTGCCAGCTCGGGCGGAAGACGCGCTCCATTTCGGCAGCATGGAAATCGGGATCGCTGTAGGTCCAGGCAGGCAAGGACCAGCCGTCGTGCGGGTCGATGTTGGTGAAGGTGTCGCGTAGCGTTGCCATGAGTCGATCCTTGTTGTACAAGCGTATAACAACATGCAGCCCGCTCGCCAAGCCTTTACGCGCGAAAGCGCCGATGCCCGCCGCGCCGGCCTGATCGAGGCGACCGGGGCGTGCCTTGCCGAACATGGCCTTGCTGGCACCAACGTCCGCGCGATCTGCGCCAAGGCCGGGGTGTCGCCGGGGCTGCTCCGCCATTATTTCGGCGGCATCGACGATCTGGTCGCGGCAACGTACGAAGCGACGAGCGACCGGATGGACGCGATCTTTGCGGGCGCGGTCGAAGGTGCCGGCGCCGATCCGCGCGCGCGGCTTCTGGCCTATCTGACCGCAAGCTTCCGTTCGCCGGTGACCGATCCCGAGCTGCTCGGCGCGTGGACCGCCTTTTGGGCGCTCGCGCGCAGCGATGCGCGGATGGCGGATATTCACGCGAAAAGTTACGCGGGCTATCGCGCCCGGCTTTGCGAATTGCTGATCGCGTGCGGCACGGCCGACGCCGGGCGGCTGGCGATCATGCTGACCGCAATGGTCGATGGTCTGTGGCTCGAACTGTCGCTCGACGCCGAAAGCTTCGGCGCCGAGGCGGCAGTTCAGATGGTCGAACGCGCCGTCACCGCGCTCGCCTGACGCTTATTTCGACAGATCGCGCAGCAGGCTGTCCCAATGCGCGAGCGCCGGCGCGATCGCATCGACCGGAACGCGTTCGTTGAGGCCGTGCGCGTAGCTGTCGCTCGCCTTGCTGAAGAGGCCCGCGACACCATAGCTCGGCACGCCCTGGATGCGGAAATGATAGCTGTCGGTCGCGCCCGCGCTCATCGACGGGATGATCGGCAGCCCCGGCGCGCGTGCATGCACCGCCTTCGTCACCGCGCCCACGACGTCGGCACGCAGCGGCGAGGCATCGCTCGCGCTGGCGTCGGGATCGGTGTTCACCTTGATCGCGGGATCGGCGATGATTTTTTCGAGTTCGGCGCGCACCGTTTCGACGGCAACGCCGGGAAAGATGCGACAGTTGATGTTCGCGGTGGCGCGCTGCGGCAGCGCGTTCTCGGCATGGCCGCCCTTGACCAAGGTCGGCACGCAGGTGGTGCCGATCTGGCCGACATATTCGGGATCGGCGCGGATCGTCGCGATCGCCTTCGCATCCGACGGGTTGGCGGCAAAGGCCTTGAGCGCCGCGCCGATTTCGCCGCCGACCTGATCGGCGACGATCGGCATGCCGATTTTCGTCAACTCATTCTGTTGCGGCGTGAAGCGATAGGCGCCGACCTTTTCGAGCGCCGTCGACAGCTGGACGATCGCATTGGTCGCACCGGGGCGCGAGCTGTGCCCGCCGGGGTTGGTGACTTCGAGCGTGAAGTCGGCATAGGTTTTTTCGCCGGCCTGCAGCCCGTAATATTTGGGCTTGCCGTCCTCGCCGATCGTCCCGCCGCCGCCGTCGCCGTTCAGCGCGAATTCGGCGCCCTTATATTTGGCGGCGAGCGCGCGCGTCGTCAGCATCTGGGTTTCCTCGTCGCCCGAAAGCAGCAGGATGATCGAGCGCCTGGGCTTGAAGCCGTCCTTCTTGAGCTGCGCCATCGTGGCGACCATCATCGAGACGTCGAACTTGTTATCCTCCGACCCGCGGCCGAAAATATAGCCTTGTTCCTCGACCGGCACGAACGGATCGCGCGTCCAGTCCTTCGGATCGGCCTCGACGACATCCATATGGCCGAGCAGCACGATCGGCTTGCCCTTCCCCGTTCCGGCGAGCGTCGCGGCGAAGGTCGCGGTTTCGCCTACGGGCGTGATTTCGATATCGCTGTCGGCATAGCCCGCGGCTTTCAGCACGCTGGCATAATAGGCCGCGAGCTTGGGCACCTGTCCGCGTCCCTCGACGGTCGGGATTGCGATGCTGTCCTTCAGGATTTTCTTGGCGGTTTCGGTGTCGGCCGGTTTGGCATGGACGGGTGCAACTGCGAGCAGCGCGGCGGAAGCAAGAAAAGCGGAAACAAGGCGCATATCTTCGACCCTCTTTTTTGGAATGGCTGTGTTCAATCGGTTCGCGCTGCGCTTGTCGAGCGGAATTTCAGGCAGCCGCCTTCTTTCCTTTCGGCGCGGGCGTCTTCGGCTTGTACCGGCAGAGGTCGTCGACCGGGCAGCGCCAGCATTCGGGGGTGCGCGCCTTGCAGATGTAGCGGCCGTGGAGGATCAGCCAATGGTGTGCACCGACGCGGAAGGGCCCCGGCGTGTTTTTCTCGAGCTGCTTCTCGACCGCGAGCACCGTCTTTCCGGGTGCGAGGCCGGTGCGGTTGCCGACGCGGAAGATATGCGTGTCGACCGCGAAGGTCTCCGCCCCGAAGGCGCAGTTCATCACGACATTGGCGGTCTTGCGCCCGACCCCGGGGAGTTCGACGAGCGTGTCGCGGTCGGCGGGCACCTCGCCGCCGAAATCGCGGACGAGGATTTCGCTGAGCGCGATGACATTCTTCGCCTTGCCGTTGAACAGCCCGATCGTCTTGATGTGCTGTTTGAGGCCATCTTCGCCAAGGTCGACCATCTGCTGCGGCGTCTTCACCTCTTGAAAGAGCAGCCGCGTCGCCTTGTTGACGCCGACGTCGGTCGCCTGCGCCGACAGCACGACGGCGACGAGCAACTGATAGGTGTTGCCATATTCCAGCTCGGTCTCGGGACTCGGGTTGAGCTCGGCTAGGCGGCGATAGAATTCGAAGATATCGGCTTTCTTCATTTCGGCGTTCCATGCCGAATGACCTCGCGTTCAGACGCGCGAGCAATCTCAATGAGCCAACTGACGTCTTCATCAGACAGGGTAAGGTAGCGGACCCATGAAG
The DNA here is from genome assembly GCF_057657055.1 of Sphingopyxis sp. Soil_C_28. Lineage (NCBI taxonomy): Bacteria > Pseudomonadati > Pseudomonadota > Alphaproteobacteria > Sphingomonadales > Sphingopyxidaceae > Sphingopyxis > Sphingopyxis sp. Soil_C_28. The sequence goes on along the minus strand of NZ_JBDGJE010000002.1, from coordinate 379,564 downwards.
GGTTTGAGCACTGTCCCTGAACATGCTGTCCAAAGCGGTCAGGCCAACGCGTTGCCAGCTTTTCTAGCCAGCCGCCATCATTGCCGTGCTTGAGATAATTGGCAGCAAAGCAAAGCGCGTCCACGTCCGCGTGAAGTGGCACGCTCTCACGAATCGCATCCGCGATCAGGTCAGTATGTTTTCGAAAGCGGGTAGCGGACTGGTTCGGAATATTTCGTTCCCAATGGTGGTAGATCGCAATGGTAATCGCCGCCCTCAGTTCGACGAGCGCATCATCGACAGTCTGCTGCTCCAAGCGATAGACGTCTTCTTGGTCCCACAGCCTATGCCCGTCTGTTTCCCATTCTCCTATTGGAGCATTGCCGTGATCGGTATGGCGCCGATATTCTCTAGTCCGATCTCCAAGATCGATACGATGCTCGTTCAGTGTTCCCTTCGCAGCATGGTACATCATGCCGATGGCCTTCAGTCCCTCGGCATAATGATACGCGGCCATGTCAAAGCTCAGGTCAGCCACGGTAGTGGTTATAATCCCAACACTTGCGGCATGGTATAGCGATCGGGCTTCTGCTGGATCAGCCACAGCGCCGCGCGCACCGCGCCGCGCGCAAAGATCATGCGGTTTTCTGCGCGGTGTGAGAGCGTGATCATCTCCGCCGGCCCGGCGAAGATCACATCATGATCGCCCGCGACGGTGCCGCCGCGCAGGCTGGCAAAACCGATAGCGCCGCGACCGCGTGCGCCAGTGACGCCGTCGCGGCCGCGTTCGGAGGCAGCCGCGAGGTCGATTCCGCGTCCTTCGGCGGCGGCCTGGCCCAATAGCAGCGCGGTGCCGCTTGGTGCGTCGACCTTTTTGCCGTGGTGCATTTCGAGGATTTCGATGTCCCAGTCGGCGTCGAGCCGCGTCGCCGCCTCGCGCACCAGATGCGCGAGCAGCGTCACCCCGAGCGAGGTGTTGCCCGTCTGGAGCACCGCGATATCCTTCGCCGCATTGTCGATCAGATAATGGTGACGCTCCTCGAGCCCGGTCGTGCCGATGACGATCGGCGTCCCGGCCGCGATGCAGGCGTCGAGCGTCGCTTCGAGCGCGGCGGGTGAGGAAAAGTCGACGAGGACATCGCTGTCGCTGGCGAGCTTCAGCAGATTGCCGCCCTTGTCGACGCCGCGATGCTCCTGCCCCGCTTCGGCAATCGCGGCGGCGAGCGCGACGCCCATCCGCCCTTCGCTGCCGATGATACCGATGCTGGTCATAGTCCGTCCCCTGATTGCCAACCTCCCTTAGCCGCTCGTGCCGAGCGAAGTCGAGACATCGGTCGCGGCGTCTCGACTTCGCTCGACACGAAGGGATAGAGAGGAGGCATGACCGACATCCAGAACATCGTGATCCTGACCGGCGCGGGCGTATCGGCGGAAAGCGGCATCGACACCTTTCGTGACGGCGGCGGATTGTGGGAACAGCATCGGGTCGAGGATGTCGCGACCCCCGAGGCGTTCGCCCGCGATCCCGACCTGGTGCTGCGATTCTATGACATGCGGCGCGAGGCGATCCAGACCAAGGTGCCGAATGCCGCGCATGACGCGCTCGCGCGGCTCGATGCCGCATGGCGGGGCGAGCTGTTGATCGTCACGCAAAATGTCGACGACCTTCACGAGCGCGCCGGCGCGAAGCGATTGATCCACATGCACGGCGAGCATCTGAACGCCTGGTGCACCGCGTGCGACGCGCGCGTGCCATGGGCGGGGCCGCTGCTCGATCGGCCCGCCTGCCCCGCGTGCGGCGCCGTCGGCACATTGCGTCCCGATATCGTCTGGTTCGGCGAGATGCCGTACCAGATGGACGAAATCTATCATGCGCTGAACCGCGCCGACCTGTTCGTGTCGATCGGCACATCGGGCGCGGTCTATCCCGCCGCGGGTTTCGTGCGCGAGGCGCGCAAGTCGGGCGCGCGGACGCTCGAACTCAATATGGAGCCGAGCCAGGGCAGTTACTGGTTCGCCGAGGCGCGGCATGGGCCGGCGAGCGTGCTGGTGCCGCAGTGGGTCGCGGAGATGCTCGGCTAGTCCTTTTGTTTCGGTGTTGCCGAAACGGGGCGCCGCGCGGCGAAGAAATTGCGGAGCAGCGCGCCCGCTTCGTTCGCACCGATGCCGTCGTAAATTTCGGGCCGGTGATGGATGGTGGTTTGCGCAAAGGTGCGAGGGCCATGGACGACGGCGCCACCCTTTGGATCATCGGCACCATAATAGAGCCGCGCGATTCGGGCATGGGCGATGGCGCCGGCGCACATCGCGCAAGGTTCGAGGGTTACGTACAGATCGCAGCCGTCGAGCCGTTCGTTTGCGAGCATTTTCGCCGCAGCGCGAATCGCAACGATTTCTGCGTGGGCGGTCGGGTCGTGCGATTCGCGGGGATTGTTGTGGCCCTCGCCGATAATCGCGCCGTCCTTGACGACGACCGCGCCAACGGGCACTTCGCCCAGATCGCCCGCTTTTGCGGCGAGTTCGAGCGCACGGCGCATGGCCGGGGGGAAGAACGAAACGGTCACCTGGATGCGCTAGTCGCTTGACGAATCTGCGGCAAGCCGATAAGCGCGCGCCTTTCCCGGCTCACTCCGGTCCCGCATCCCCCGATCAGTCGGGACGCACCCGGACGCCGAACCGAAATTTTTGTACGAGGACAAACATCATGTCGCGCATCTGCGAACTGACCGGCAAGGGCCGTATGGTAGGCAACAATGTCAGCCACGCCAACAACAAGACCAAGCGCACCTTCCTGCCCAACCTGCAGAATGTGACGTTGCTGTCGGACGCGCTCGGCAAGGGCGTCAAGATGCGCGTGTCGACCCATGGCCTGCGCACCGTCGAACATAATGGCGGTCTGGACAATTGGCTGGTCAAGGCCGGCGACGACCAGCTGTCGGCTGCGGCGCGCAAGGTGAAGAAGGAAGTGACGAAGAAGCTGGCCGAAAAAGCCGCTTAAGTCGCATTACTTCGCTAAAGCAATCAGGCGGCCGGGTTACCGGGCCGCCTTTTTGCTGTCCGGCTTCGCTTGCGGCGGCAGGCCCACCAGTTCGAACTGCAGCAACAGGCTGCGCTGCCAGACATTGAAATTATCGTCGGCGACAAGCCACAGCCAGGTGCGTCCCTGCTCGATGGAAATCGCCGCGCCTTCGTAATTTTCGGCGAGCCGCACGGGAACGCGGCCGATCGTTCGTGACCGGACGACGGCGTCCTTCTTTATGTCGGCGGGATCGACGATCGCGATGATCGTCGTGAAGACAGGGTCGAAGCCGAGCCGCCGATGCACGAGCAGGATGCGCCCGTCGGGCAGCGCGGCGGCATCGCTGACCAGCCCCTTTCCGCGCGAATCATAGAAGAAGCGCGTCGGAGCCGGTCCGGGCGCCGCGGGGTCACCGGTATAGATCAACGCCGCATCGCCGCGCGAATCCTCGTCGACCCCTTCCGAAAAGACGACCGTGCGCCCGTCGGCGAGCCGCGCCATCCCCTCGGCTCCCCGATTCCTCGGCCAGCCGCGCAGTTTGCGGCGCGATTCGATTTTCGACAGCGCGGGGTCGAGACGCCAGAACTGGTTTATCCCTTCCAAGGCGATCCACGCCTTGCCGCTGGCGGGATCGACAAGCATCGCCTCGGCATCGACCATCGACTTGCGCGCCGGCCGGCCGTCGGGCGTGGGCAGCGGCCGGATGCGAACGGCCGCCACTCCGCCGCGTTCATCGAGCGTCAGCCGCGTTGCATAGCCATTGTCGCCGACGAGCAGGAACCGGCCCGGCCCGATCCGCGCAACCGCCGAGAAACCACCGAAGCCGCTGTGCGGACTGTCCAGATGCCAGCCGCGCACGAAACGCATCGGGCCGTCCTGCGTCGGCGCGACGGCAAGCGGGCGTGCGACGGCGCTCTGCGTCAGGTCGGTTTCGGGAAAGCGCATCACGCCCCCGGGGACCGGGCCGAGCGCAAGAAAGATCAGGGCGGCGAAGAACAGACGGCGCATCGCCGCGGGGTTACGGGGGCCGCGAGCGAAAGGAAAGCGGTTCACCGCAGAAAGCTGAACATTAGCCAACAAGCGCGTTCAGGCTTCGCTCAATGCGAATCGCCCATAACCCCTTCATAGACAACGCCCAGACGGGCCCAACGACGAAGAAGGAGAACGACAATGAAAAAGATGGTGACCCTCTCGATCGCCGCCCTGATGTCCACCGTGACGCTGGGCATGGCGGCTCCCGCAGCGGCACAGAACGGCTATTACGACCAAGGCGGCTATTCGAGCCAATATGTTCGCTACGACCGCGACGATCGCCGTTACGACCGCCGCGATTATCGCCGGGACAACCGCCGCGACTATCGCAACGATCGTCGCAACTACCGGAATGATCGCCGCAACTACCGCCAGTGCGACAATGGCACCGGCGGCACCGTGATCGGTGCGATTGCGGGCGGCCTTGCCGGTCACGAGATTGCCGGTCGCGGCGACCGCGCCGTGGGCACGATCATCGGCGGTGCAGTCGGCGCAATTGCCGGCCGCGCAATCGACAAGGGGAATGACGGCTGCCGTTAAAGGGCAGTCCCGACCCCCAATAATTTCCTTCCCTCCTTCACCCCGTCCGGCCCCGTGCCGGGCGGGGTTTTCTTTGCGCGGACGCGGCGCGGGAGGAGAGCTTGCCATAAGGGCCGGGAAAGCCTAGGTTTGCCGTCAAGTGCACGCCCGCGGTTTTGCGGGCGCGTGAGCAGAACAGGTTACAATAGCCATGCGGCAAATGGCAGCGCCATCAGGGCGACCGCCGCGGCCAGGCCCGGCGGTAAAAGGACGAACCAAGGCAGGCGGCGATGCGCGCGTCGACGCGCGGCCCACGCCGATCACGCGGCAGCGCAGCTATGCCGCCATCGATCTTGGCACCAACAATTGCCGGCTTTTGATCGCGCGCCCGCAAAATGGCGAGCTGGTCGTCATCGATGCTTTTTCACGCATCGTCCGCCTCGGCGAAGGCCTGCACGGCAGCGGCAAAATCAGCGAGGCGGCGATGGACCGCACCGTCGCCGCGCTGTCGATCTGCGCCGACAAGTTGCGGCGCCGCCATGTGTCGCTGTCGCGCGCGGTTGCGACCGAGGCGTGCCGCCGCGCGACCAACGGGGTGGAACTCGCCGACCGCGTCCGGCGCGAAACGGGCATCGTCCTCGATATTATTTCGGCCGCCGAAGAAGCGCGGCTCGCGGTCCTGGGCTGCCACAACCTGATGGAACCCGGCGAAGGCCCGGCGCTGATTTTCGACATTGGCGGCGGTTCGACCGAGTTGATGCACGTCGATGTGTCCGATCACGACGTCAAGATCCACGACTGGATCAGCGTGCCGTGGGGCGTCGTGTCGCTGACCGAACATGCGCCGCTTCCCGAAGACAGCCTCGCGGGGCGCCAGGCCGCTTACACGCATATGCGCGAAGTGACGCGCGATGCCTTTTCCGCCTTCGCGGGGCGCGCCGAACAATTTGCCGGCCAGAATCTGCGCCTGCTCGGCACCAGCGGCACCGTGACGACGCTCGCGAGCGTTTTCCTCGATCTGCCGCGATATGACCGGCGTGCTGTCGACGGGCTGGTGGTTCCGACCGATGCGATGCGCGACATCAGTCGCCGCCTTGCCGACGCGAGCATTGCCGATCGCGCCGAAATCGCGTGCATCGGCCGCGAGCGCGCCGATCTGGTCGTTGCGGGCTGCGCGATCCTCGAAAGCATCATCGATCTGTGGCCTGCCGCGCGCGTCGGGGTTGCCGATCGCGGAATTCGCGAGGGCATATTGCGCACCTTGGCGATGCAGGGGCGCGACATCCCGGTCACCCGCCGTGAGTATCGCAAATGAGCGCGGCAGGCGGAAAAGGCGGCGGCGCCAAAGGTTCCGGGGGCCGCGGCGGGCTGCACGTGCGGGTCAAAACCGCCAAAAAGCGGAGCGTGTCATCGACGCGCTGGCTGCAGCGACAGCTCAACGACCCCTATGTCCGCCGCGCACAGGCCGAGGGTTATCGCTCGCGCGCCGCGTACAAGCTGATCGAACTCGACGAGAAATTCGGCTTTATCAAAAAATCGCGCGCGGTCGTCGACCTTGGCATCACGCCCGGCGGCTGGTCACAGGTCGTGCGCAAGACGAACCCCCGCGCGCGCGTCACCGGGATCGACCTTTTGCCATGCGAACCGATCGAGGGCGTCGAGATCCTCGAGATGGATTTTATGGACGATGCCGCGCCCGAAGCCCTGATCGAGGCGCTCGGCAGCGCCCCCGACCTGGTCATTTCGGACATGGCAGCGAACACCGTCGGCCACCAGCAGACCGACCATCTGCGCACGATCGGCCTGGCCGAAACCGCCGCCGATTTCGCGGTGCAGAATTTGCTGCCCGGCGGCGCATTCATTGCCAAGGTGTTTGCGGGCGGCGCCGACCACACTTTGCTCACCCTGCTCAAGCGCCATTTCACGACGGTCAAGCACGCGAAGCCGCCGGCAAGCCGCAAGGGATCGCCCGAACTCTATGTTATTGCACAAGGTTTCAAAGGCCGTAAAAATGTCGAAGAGGCCGACGCCGAATAACAGCCAATCGATTTGAATGAGCCGGGGGGAATGATTGATGGGTAAGACGAGGCAGTCGGTCGCGGCTGTAACGCTCGCCGCGCTGATGCTGGCATCGTGCGGCGGGGGCGGGGGATCGAATACGGGGGGAAGCGGCGGTCCGGTTACCGTGGCGCCGACCCCGACGCCCACCCCGACCCCAAGTTGCGCGCTCGCCGCGCGGCAGGCCTTTGCCAAGGCGGTCATCGACGAATGGTATCTGTTCCCGAGCGACGTCGCGAGCGGCGTGAATGCCGCGAGCCACAGCAGTGTCGAATCCTACATCGACGCGCTGGTCGCGCCCGCGCGCGCGCTGAACAAGGATCGTTTCTTCACTTACATCACGTCGATTGCCGAGGAGAATGCCTTTTACGCCAGCGGATCGAGCGCGGGTTTCGGCGTGCGCCTGACCTATGACGCGGCAAACCAGCGCATCGTCATCGCCGAAGCCTATGAAGGCGCCCCGGCTTTTGCCGCGGGAATCGACCGCGGTACGGCGATCGTCGCGATCGGGACGAACAGCGGCAATTTGCGGACGGTCGCCAATATCGTGAGCGCCGAAGGGACCGCGGGGCTGACCAATGCGCTTGGCCCCAACGATCCCGGCGTCAGCCGCGTGCTGCGCATCACCGATCCCGCCGGCACCCGCGAGGTCACGGTGGCGAAAGCCGATTATTCGCTTGATCCGATTTCCGACCGCTATGGCGCGAAGATCATCACCGAGGGCGGCCGCAGCTATGGCTATCTCAACCTGCGCACCTTCATCTCGTCGGCGGATCCGCAGCTTCGCGCCGCGTTCCTGAACTTCCGCAATCAGGGCGTCACCGACGTGATCATCGATTTCCGCTATAATGGCGGCGGGCTCGTTTCGACCGCCGAGCTGATGGGCGACCTGCTCGGCCGGAACCGGAATTCGGGCGAGATGTTTTCGCAGACCAATTTCCGGCCGTCGAAATCGGTCGAGAATGACCGGCATTTCTTTGCCGCGCAGCCCGAATCGATCGCGCCGACGCGCATCGCCTTCATCGGCACCGGTTCGACCGCCTCGGCGAGCGAGCTGGTGATCAATTCGATGCTGCCCTATCTGGGTACCAATATGACGCTGGTCGGCAGCAACACCTATGGCAAGCCCGTGGGCCAGATCGCACTCGACAAGGCCGAATGCGATGACCGGATGCGCGTCGTTGCCTTTGCGACCGGCAACTCGACCGGCGCGAGCGATTATTACAGCGGGCTGGCGCCGAAAATCGCGAACAGCTGCGCCGCTAACGACGACCTCACCGCGCCGCTCGGCGACCCGCGCGAAGCGTCGATCCGCGCCGCGATCACCTTCCTTTCGGGCGGTGCCTGCACCACACGGATTGCCGATGCCGGCTTCGGTGCGGGCGCGCAGCGCAGCAGCGCGCGCATCCTCGCCGAACCCGAAATGCTGATCCCCGACCGGCCAAGCGCAGCACAGCGCGAATTGCCGGGGCTGTTCTGATCGGCCGGCCGCTCGCATCGCAGCGATTGACCGCGCCCCGGAAATAGGGCTAACGGCCGCGCAGCGACAGGTTCCCCGGCAACGGGGATTAATAGGGAACGGGAAAACCCCGGCTGCCCCTGCAACTGTACGCGGCGAGCCATCGGCCACTTGCCATTGGGATTTCGATCCTGAGAAGGCGGCCGACCGGCGCTGACCCGCAAGCCAGGAGACCTGCCCGTCGCCGTCGTCTTTCGACCGGACAGGGTGTGCCGGGCGAACGGGGGTGAACCCGCATGACGACAAGTCTGGCCGCGCTCGCGCGCGGGCTCGATGTCGTGCGTCCCCAAAGGACTACCGCATCGATTCCGCGCGCGTGGGCGGCATTGTCGATGGGCTGGTTATATGTTCAAATTTGTTTTCCGAAGTTCGATCTGCCTCGCTGCCGTTGCGGCCTCCTCTGCCGCGTCGGCCAAGGACGCGGCGCATGCCATCGCCGCCGACGGCGACAGCATCATCGTCACCGCAACGCGCGCGCCGCTGACGCTCGACGAAGTGCCGTCGTCGATCGCGGTGCTCGACAAGGCGGCGATCGACCGCGCACAGGACATTGGCGTCACCGAACTGCTGCTCCGCACGCCGGGGATCAGCATCTCGCGCAATGGCGGTTATGGCACGGCGACGTCGCTGCGCATTCGCGGCGCCGAATCCGACCACAGCGTCGTCGTCATCGACGGGGTGAAGCTCAACGATCCGTCGTCGACCGGCGGCGGCTTCAACTTCACCAACCTGCTCGCCGGCGACATCGATCGCATCGAGGTGCTGCGTGGGCCGCAGTCGATCCTGTGGGGCAGCCAGGCGATCGGCGGCGTCGTCAACATCGTCACCGCCTCGCCCGAAAAAGCGCTCGAAGGCAGCTTCGACCTCGAGGCCGGATCGCGCGAGACCGTGAGCGCGCGCGCCGCGATCGGCGGCCGCACGGGTCCCCTCGCCTGGCGCATCGGCGGTCAACGTTTCACCACCGACGGCGTCTCGTCGCACGCCAAGGCATTCGGCGGGGTCGAGCGCGACGGCTATCGCAACCAGAGCGTTTCGGGCCGCGCCGAACTGGCGCTCGCCGACAATGTCAGCGTCGATCTGCGCGGCTATTATTCGAGCGGCCGGGTCGAATTCGACGGGTTCAATGTCGACAGCAATGATGTTGGGAAGAACAAGGAGTTCGTTGGCTATGCGGGGCTGAATTTCGACCTCGTCGACGGGCGCTTCCGCAATCGGATCGCTTTTGCCTATACCGACACCAACCGCGACAATTTCAACCCCGACCGCGCGCGCCCGCAAAGCTTCGAGGCCGACGGCAAGAACAAGCGCTGGGAATATCAGGGCAGCTTCGATCTCTCCGACCGCATCACCGCGATCTTCGGGGTCGAGAATGAGCGCTCCGATTTCCGCAGCCGCTCGCCTTCGGCTTCGCTCGCAACCCCGCTCCCGGCCTTTGCACGCGGCAAGGCCGAACTGACGAGCGCCTATGGCCAGCTCAGCGTCGAGCCGATCGACGGGCTGACGCTGAACGGCGGCGTGCGCTATGACGATCATGACAGCTTTGGCGGCCAGACTTTGTTCGCGGCGGGCGGCGTATGGCGCCTTTCGACCGGAACCGTGCTGCGCGCCAGCTATGGCGAAGGGTTCAAGGCCCCGTCGCTCTACCAGCAGTTCAGCGAATATGGGAATGTCGGGCTCGACCCCGAAGAAGCGCATGGCTGGGAAGCCGGCATCGAACAGCATTTGTTCGACCGCAAGCTGATCGTCGGCGCGACCTGGTTCGAGCGCACGACGACGAACCAGATCATCTACAACAGCTGTTCGGGCACCTCGACCAACCCGATGTGTTTCGTGCCGGGCAATCCGACGACGCGGCGCTTCGGCTATTATTCGAACGTCGCGCGCAGCGAGGCGCATGGCGTCGAAGCCACCGCGGCGTTGACGCTCGGCGGGCTGACACTCGACGGCAATTATAGCTGGATCGTCGCCGAGGACCGTTCGGCAGGCACCGCCAATTTCGGCAAATGGCTGCCGCGCCGTCCGCGTCAGACGGCCAATGCGTCGGCGAGCTATGGCTTCGATTTCGGGCTCGAACTCGGCGCGGCGGTGCGCTGGTCGGGCAAAAGCTATGACAATGCGAGCAACGCCCAGCGGCTGGGCGGCTATACGCTCGTCGACCTGCGCGCCGAATTTGCGCTGTCCGATGCGGTCAAGCTGTTCGCGCGCGCCGAAAATATATTCGACGCGCAATATATGACCGCGTTCCGTTATGGCTCGCTCGGCCGCAGCATCTACGCCGGCATCCGGGGGCGGTTTTGATGGCCGCGCTGTCGGATCGCGGCGCTTCGGTGCTTTGGGTATCGCTGCTCACCGCGGCGAGTAGCGCGACGACGCTCGCGCTCGCCTGTGCGACCCCCTTTCCGGCGCTTGCGGCGCTCGCGGCGGTGCATATGCGCCGCCGCGAGGGCATCGCACTGATGCTGCTGGCGTGGGCGGCGAGCCAGTTCGTCGGTTTTTTCCTGCTCGGCTATCCGCGCGACGGAAGCACGCTGGCGTGGGGTGCCGGGCTTGGCACCGCGGCGGTGGGATCGGCGCTTGCAAGCTATGCGGCGCTGCACGTCGCGGGTTACAGGTCGATCGCCGCGCGGCTTGGCCTCGCCTATGCGGCAGGCTTCACCGCTTTCAAGGGCATCATCCTCGCTTGGGCGCTCGTGCTCGGCGGGCTGCACACCGCGATGGCGCCCGATCTGCTCGCCGAGCAATTCGTGCGCAACGGCGCGATCCTGATCGGGCTCTATACCCTCTACCGCCTGTTGGTCGCGGCGGGCGTTCCCGCGCCGCCGCAGCCGGCAACGGCGGCATAATGCTGACGCGCGTCGACCCGGGCCCGGCGGTGGTGGTGTGCAGCACCTGCCGCCACAGCCGCGAGTCCCGGGACGACGCGACAGGCGTGCGCGGCGGTGCGCGGCTGGTCGAAGCGCTCAACAATCTCAAAGCCGCCGACCCGCGCTACGACGGCATCGCGGTGCAGGAAATGGCGTGCCTCTTTGCATGTCAGGACCATATCACCGTTCACCTGCGCGCGCCGGGCAAGGTCGGTTACGTCCTCGGCCGCTTTGGCGACGACACGGAATCGGCGCGCGCGATCCTCGACTATGCCGTCCATTATGCCGCCAGCGACCACGGCCGCGTCGCCTATTCGCTGTGGCCCGAAGGCGTCAAAGGCCGTTTCATTACCCGCACACCCCCACCAGGATTTGTCGCCGAATGACCAGATTTCCTTCGATCCAGGCCTTCGAAGCCGCCCTCGCCCACCTGCGCGAACCCGATCCCGATGCCGCGGCCGATGCCTGCACGCGGCAGGGCGAACTGACCAAACCCGCCGGCTCGCTCGGCCGGCTCGAGGAGCTGGCGATCTTTTTCGCGGGCTGGCGCGGCCGCGCGCGGCCACGGATCGACCGTGCGCGCGCGGCCATCTTCGCGGCCAATCATGGCATCACCGTCCATGGCGTCAGCGCCTTTCCGCCCGGCGTCACCGCGCAAATGGTCGCCAATTTCGCGTGCGGCGGCGCGGCGATCAATGCGTTGTCACAAGCGTCCGGGCTGGAGCTGAAGGTAGAGGCGCTCGACCTCGACCGGCCGACCGCCGATTTCACCGTCGCGCCCGCGATGACCGAAGCCGAATGTCTGGACGCGCTGAACCGCGGCGCGGCCGTAGTCGATGCCGATCTCGACCTGCTCGTGCTCGGCGAAATGGGGATCGGCAATTCAACCGCCGCCGCCGCGCTGTGTGCGCGCAGCCTCGGCGGCGGCGCGGCGCGATGGGTCGGTCCCGGCACCGGCGTCGACGGCCACGGCGTCGCGCGCAAAGCTGCGGTGGTCGAACGCGCGCTCGCCTTTCACATGGATGCGCCGCGATCGGCGTTCGAGACGCTGCGCCGTGTCGGCGGGCGCGAGATCGCGGCGATTGCGGGCGCGATCCTCCGCGCGCGCCAGCTGGGGGTTCCGGTGCTGCTCGACGGTTTCATCTGCACCTCTGCGATCGCGCCGCTCGCGGCCGACAATCCCGCAATCACCGCGCACTGCATTGCGGGCCATTGTTCCGCCGAACCGGGTCACAAGCATCTGCTCGACTTGCTCGACCTCGATCCGCTGCTGTCGCTGGGCATGCGGCTGGGCGAGGGCAGCGGCGCGGCGGTCGCCGCTAACATCATCCGCAGCGCGCTCGCCGCGCACGACCGGATGGCGACCTTTGCCGAAGCGCAGGTTTCGGCGTCGCTGTGACCGCCTTCGCGCTCCATCTGCTGCGCCATGGCGCGCCCGAAACACCCGGGTTGCTGATGGGCCGCACCGATGGCGCGCCGACCGGCGACGGCATCGCGACGTGCGTGGCGCAAGCCGGTGATCTCGGGATCGAGTGCCTGATCGCTTCGGATCTTCGCCGCAGCCGCAGGGCAGGCGAAGCGATCGCCACGGCGACAGGGGTGCCGCTCGTCATCGATCCGCGCTGGCGCGAACTCGATTTCGGCGACTGGGACGGCAAGCCGAGCCATGCGATCGACCCCGATGCGCTCGGTCGTTTCTGGGGCGATCCCGACGCGAATCCACCACCCGGCGGCGAACGCTGGTCGGCGCTGGTCGCGCGCATCGCGGCGGCGATTGCCGATCTTTCCCCTGTTCCGACGCTCGTCGTTACGCATGGCGGCGCCATGCGCGCGGCGCTCCACAGCCTTTGCGGCTTCGACCAGCGCCAGCTCTGGGCGTTCGATCTGCCCTGTTCCGCCCTGCTGTCACTGCGCGTCTGGCCGGGCGAGCAAGCGAGCGCACAGATCGCGGGGCTTTACCCATGAAGGGTCTGGTCGTCGCGATCCAGTTTCTGACCCGCCTGCCGACGCCGCAAATCGCGGTATCGAGCGACGAATTCGCGGCGTCGATGCGCTGGTTTCCCGCGGTCGGCCTGATCGTCGGCGCACTCGTCGCAGGCGCCGGCTGGGGCGGCGCCCGGATCGATCCGTGGACGGGTGCTTTGTGCGCGCTCATCGTCTGGGTCGCGGTCACCGGAGCGCTGCATCTGGACGGGCTTGGCGATATCGCCGACGCGAGCGGCGCCGCACACAAGGATCGCGAACGCCTGCTCGCCGTGCTTTCGGACCCGCACGCCGGCAGCTTCGCGGTCGTGACCATCGCGCTCCAATTGGTCGCCAAGCTGGTGCTGCTCCATGCGCTGCTCGACCGGCAGATGTTCGCCATCATCGCGCTTGCTCCCTTCGCGGCGCGGATCGGCCCGCTGGTCTGGTCGCGGGCGCTGCCCGACCTTCACGCGGGGCTCGGTTCGCGTTTCCGCAATGCGGTGCGGCCAGTCGATTTTGTCATCTGGAGCTTGGCTCTCGTCGCCGCGGCATGGGCGTCGCCTTCGCTGCTGGTCGCACCGCTGGTCTTCATCCTCTGGGGCTGGTGGCTGCTGCAGAAGATGGGCGGGATTTCGGGCGACGGCCATGGCGCGGGGATCGAACTCGGTGAAAGCCTGCTGCTCGCTGCAGCGTTGCTGCTGGCGCATCTGGGATGAGCGCGCGCTGGACCTGGCACGGCGGCGAGCTTGAGGCGGCGCGACGTCATTTCGGTGCCAACGAGGATGGGGGCGACTGGATCGATCTGTCGACCGGAATCAACCCACACCCGTGGCCGGGTGCCACCGAGATGGCGTTCGACTGGCAGCGCCTGCCCGAACCTGAGGCGCTGACGCGGCTCGAAGCCAGTGCGGCGTCCTTTTTTGGGGTCGATGCGCGTCATGTCTGCGCGGTGCCGGGAAGCGAGATCGGCCTTCGCCTGACCGGCACGCTGGTAGGCCACCCCGCGCGGCATATCGCGCCAAGCTATCGCACCCACGGCGAAATGATCGCGGGCTGCGCTCCCATCGATCCCGAAGCAGCACGCGGCCATGACGGCACGCTGATCCTCGCCAATCCCAACAACCCCGATGGCCGAATAACGGGCGCCGCGGCGATGCAGCTGCTGCTGACCGCGCGTGGCGCCGATGACTGGCTGCTGGTCGACGAGGCCTTTGCCGATGTGGATCCCGCCGCGAGTATCGCACGGTCGGTCGATGACGGGGCAAGGCTGATCGTCTTTCGCTCCTTCGGCAAATTTTTCGGGCTCGCGGGGGTTCGACTTGGGTTCGTGATTGCGCCGCAAGCCATTGTCGCGGCGCTGCGCCAGCGGCTCGGCGCATGGCCCTTGTCGGCTGCGGCGATTGCGATCGGCACCGCCGCCTATGCCGACAACGACTGGATTGCCACCGCGCGGCGCCAGCTGACGGATGAAGCCACCGCGCTCGATGCCTTGCTGGCGCGCCAGGGCCATCGACCGATCGGCGACTGCCCGCTCTTTCGCCTGATCGAGGTCGACGATGCGCATTCGCAGTTCGAGCGGCTCGCGCGGCGTGCGATCCTGACCCGCCCTTTCGCCGATCATCTGCACTGGCTGCGGATCGGCCTGCCGGCCGATGCCAACGCGCGCGCGCGGCTCGAAGCGGCACTCGCCGATGGCTGAGCCAATTGCGCTCACCGCGCTCGCGCTCGACGCGGCGTTCGGCTGGCCGCGCGCGCTCTATCGCCGCGTCGGTCACCCGGTCGGGCTGTTTGCGCGCTTGATCGAGGGCTGCGAAGCGCGATGGAACCGTCCCGAACATAGCTTCGGCGTCCGGCGCGCGCTCGGTGTGCTGACCCTGCTCGTCCTGCTTATCTTCGTTGCCGGCTCCGGCTGGGCGCTTCAGCGCCTGCTGCTCGTATCGCTCGGCGACTGGGGCTGGATCGTCGTGGCCATCCTTGCATGGCCCGCGCTCGCGCAGCGCAGCCTGTTCGACCATGTCCGCGCGGTCGGAGAAAGGATCGACGCGGGCGACCTCGCCGGCGCCCAAAGCACGGTCGGCATGATCGTCGGCCGCGATACCGCCGCGCTCGACGAAGCCGGCATCGCCCGCGCCGCGATCGAAAGCCTCGCCGAAAGCTTTTGCGACGGCGTTGCGGCACCGCTCTTCTGGCTGCTCCTCCTCGGTCTGCCAGGCGTGTGGGCATACAAAGCAGCAAACACCGCCGACAGCCTGATCGGCCACCGCGAGGACCGCTGGCGCGCTTTCGGCTGGGCGGCGGCGCGCACGGACGATCTCGCCAACTGGATACCCGCACGGCTATCCGGCGTGCTGCTCTGCGTGGCGGGCGGTGGCGGATGGCGCGTCCTGTGGCGCGATGCGCGCAAACATGCCTCGCCCAATGCCGGCTGGCCCGAGGCGGCGATGGCGGGCGCGTTGGGGCTTCGGCTGGCGGGTCCGATCGCCTATGACGGCGTCATGCACGAAAAGGCGTGGATCGGAGATGGCGACAGCGGGGCGGGGGGCGACGATATCGACCGCGCGCTCGCGCTCTATGTTCGCGCATGCCTGCTGCTGTGGCTGATCGCAGGGGGCGCGATATGGCTGCGCTGATGCTGCAGGGCACGGGCTCCGACGTCGGCAAGTCGGTGATCGTCGCCGGGCTGTGCCGCGCTTTCACCAATCGCGGGCTTCGCGTCCTGCCCTTCAAGCCGCAGAATATGTCGAACAATGCCGCGGTGACGGCCGACGGTGGCGAGATCGGCCGCGCGCAGGCGTTGCAGGCGATCGCGTGCCGCGCCGACCCGCACAGCGACATGAACCCGGTGCTGCTGAAACCGCAGGCCGACCGCACGTCGCAGCTGATCGTCCATGGCCGGGTGCGCGGGACGCTGGGCAGCGGCAATTTCCGCGAAGCGCGCGGCGCGCTGATGGCCGAGGTGATGCAAAGCTATCACCGGCTGTCGGCACAATGCGATATCGTCGTCGTCGAGGGGGCGGGATCGCCCGCCGAGATCAACCTGCGCGCGGGCGACATCGCCAATATGGGGTTCGCGCGCGCGGCGAACGTGCCGGTCGTGCTGATCGGCGACATCGACCGCGGCGGCGTGATCGCGTCATTGGTCGGGACGCGCGCGGTGATCGAGGCGGAGGACGCGGCGATGATCCGCGGCTTCCTGATCAACAAGTTCCGCGGCGATCCCGCCCTGTTCGAGGATGGATATCGCGAGATCGAGCGACGCAGCGGCTGGCCGGGCCTTGGCGTCATTCCATGGTTATCGGCAGCAGCGCGTCTGCCGAGCGAGGATGCCGTGATCCTCGAACGCCCCGCCGACCCGCGCGAAGGGCGCAAGCTGATCGCCTGCCCGATCCTGCCGCGCATTTCGAATTTCGACGATCTCGATCCGCTGAAACTGGAGCCCGGGGTCGAGCTGGTGATGGTGCCGCCGGGCCGGCCGATCCCGGCCGACGCAGCGATCATCGTCCTGCCAGGGTCAAAGGCGACGATCGTCGACATGGCGGCGCTGCGGGCCGAGGGCTGGGATATCGACATCAGGGCGCATCACCGGCGCGGCGGGCTGATCGTCGGGCTGTGCGGCGGATACCAGATGCTCGGCCGCCGCATTGCCGATCCGCTGGGGATCGAGGGCGCGGCAGCGGAGGTCGAAGGGCTTGGCCTGCTCGACGTCGAAACGACGCTCTCGCCCGCGAAGATATTGCGCCATGTCAAAGGCGAAGCGCTGGGTGCGCCGCTGGAGGGGTATGAGATGCATATGGGGGACACCCGCGGTGCGGGTACCGCCCGGCCGTTTGCGCGGCTGGAAGACGGCGCGTGCGACGGCGCGATCAATTCCGCGAACACGGTCTTCGGCAGCTATCTGCACGGCCTGTTCGCCTCTCCCGACCTGCGCCGCGCGATGCTCGCCCGGATCGACGTTGCGGGCGGCGGCCGCGATTATGCCGCCGATGTCGATGCCGCGCTCGACGACATCGCCGCCGAACTGGCGGCGCATGCCGATATCGACGCCCTGCTCCGGATCGCGGGGATCGGCGGATGACGGGATCGGCGCTGTTCGTGCTGGGCGGCGCGCGATCGGGCAAGAGCCGCTATGCGCAAGCGCGCGCCGAAGCGATGGGGCGCGCGCCGGTTTTCGTCGCGACCGCCGAGGCGTTCGACGACGAAATGCGCGACCGGATCGCCCGGCACCGCGCCGACCGCGATGCGCGCTGGCGTACGGTCGAGGCGCCGCGCGCGCTTCCCGCCGCGATCGACGCTTTGAACATCGGCAGCTCGGTCGTGCTCGTCGATTGCCTCACGCTCTGGGTGTCGAACCTGCTTCTTGCCGATGCCGACATCGCGCACGCGGGGCGGCAATTATGCGACGCGATCGCGCGGTTCGACGGATCGCTGATTCTCGTCGCCAACGAGGTCGGGCTGGGGATCGTCCCCGACAATGCGCTGGCGCGGCGGTTTCGCGATGCGGCAGGACAGCTCAACCAGCTGGTCGCGGCGACGGCCGGAGAAGTCGTGCTGTTGACCGCCGGGCTTCCGCTCACGCTCAAGCCGCAAGCATAGCACCGCCGCCATCCCGGCAAACATGCTGAATGGCGCGTTTACTATCGTCATGAAGCATATCCTCATGTCGCCCGGGCAAATCGGGCCGCATGAGAAAGCCTGCCCATCTTGTCGCTGGCGATTCGCGATGGCTCATTGTCTCCGTCGCCCTTGCCGCTGCGACGCTGACGTCGTCGGCCGCGCATGCCTCGCCCAAGCTGCTCAACGTGAAGATGTTGGCAGACAGCAAGGCGGCGTGCCCCGTCGCGGCCTATTATGCGCCCGCCGCGCGCGTGGACATCTCCACCGCCATTTTGGGCGGGGCGCCAAGCGCGCTCGACCGGATCCGCGCCGAGCAGGGCACCGAAACGCCCGAACCCGCGGTCACCGTGCCGGTCATTGCCAGTCTCGATGCGTTCCCGGTTCGCCAGACGCTCGAACCCGCGAGCCGGTCACCCATCGCCTTTGTGCCGCCCGGCGCCGAAAGCTGCGGCGCGCCGTCGATCTTTGCTCCGCTCGCCGAAACCGCGGGCTATGACGCGACGGCCGAACTCGGCACCCGCGCGATCCCGGTCAAACGGACGCGGTTCGACGATCGCTGGAATCATGTCCGCCGAGCCGCGCCCGCGGGGCTGATGCAAGGCAAGCTGCGCCGCGCGAATGCTGTGCCGGGGCTGAGCGAACAGGAGCTGCTGGCGCGCGTCAATCAGTGGGTCAATCGCGAGATCGCCTATGTGAACGACGACCGCAATTACCGCCAACGCGATTTCTGGGCGACCGCCGAGCAGACGATCGCGCGCGGTAAAGGCGATTGCGAGGATTTCGCGATCCTGAAAATGCAGATGCTGCGCGCCGCGGGGGTCGATGCCGAGCGGATGAAGCTGGTGCTGCTCCGCGATCTGGCCGCGAACGCCGACCATGCCTTCCTGCTCGTCCAGACCGACGCGGGGAAGCTCGTGCTCGATAATGTCACCGACCGTCTGTACGACGGCAGCCGCGCCAATGCCGTGCGACCGGTCCTGTCGTTCAGCGAAAACCAGCGCTGGGTGCACGCCTATCGCGGCACGCAGCCGTCACCGAACCTCACCGCGATCCCGGCGTCGCAAAAATCCTATACGCTGGCGCTGAACAATCAGCGTTCGGTGAGCGCCGACCCGCTGACCTTCAAGACCGGCTTGAGCAAATAACTCAGAACCGATTTCTTGCCCGTCACAATCTCGACATCGCATAGCATGCCGGGGGTGATCGGCAGGCGGCGGCCGTTCGATATCAGATAGCTATTGCTCGTCTCGACAACGACGGTGAAATAGGCCTGCCGCTCGACTTCGTCATAGATGCTGTCCGCCGAGACGCGGACGACGCGTCCCTTCAAGCCGCCATAGATCGAGAAATCATAAGCGGTGACTTTGACGTTTGCGGGGTCGCCGACCTTGATGAACGCGATATCGCGCGGCGTGACGCGCGTTTCGATCAGCAGTTTATCGCCCAGCGGGACGACTTGCATGATCTTCTCCCCGGCGTTCACATAGCCACCGACGGTGTTCACGAGCAAATCGTTGACGACACCGCGGGTCGGTGAGCGGATTTCGGATCGCGCCAGCCGTCCTTCGGCGCCGCGGATCGTTTCCTGATTGACCGCCATCTTGGTCGTCAGCTGGCTGCGTTCGTTGAGCGCTTCCTGCTGGAAGTCGAAGCGCGCGCGTGACACTTCGGCGCCGGCTTCGCGTACCGCGGCCTGCGAACGCGAAATCGCCTGGCGTGCTGCGGCAAGGCGGCCCTGAATATCGACGACTTCGCGCTGCGCGGTGAGCAATTCGGTTTGCGGAACGACGCCCTTCGCCGCGAGCGGCGCGAGCATCGCGACTTGTTCGCGCGCGAGGCCCAGGCTGCTTTCGAGTGACGATGCCGTCGCCTGCGCTTCGCCCATGTCGCGGCGCCGCTGCTCGACGCTGGCCGACAACGCGGCGAGCTGGCTTTGCAGCGACGAGCGCCGTACCTGCGCCAGCCGCATTTCGTCGCCGCAGCTCTCGCCAGTGCACCCCGCTCCGCCGCCTTCGCTGGCGAGCCGCGCCGCGCGCTGGCCCAGCCGGGCGTTTTCGGTTTCGAGCTGGCCGAGTTCGGACTGCGACGATGTGTTGTCGAGACGGACGAGCAGCTGGCCTTTTTTGACCGTCTGTCCCGAACGGACGAGGATTTCGCGAATCGTCGACGGTTCCGCCGACTGGATGATCTGGACCTTCGACGAGGGGATGACGCGGCCTTGCCCGCGCGATATCTCGTCGACGCGCGCGATGCTCGCCCACAGCAGGAACAGCACGAAACCGGCGGCGGCCGCCACCATGATCTGTTCGCTACCGCGCAAACGCTGCCAGAACTTCACCATGAAAACGCGCCTCTACTTAACACTCTGGGGCTCGGGTGCCGCCTCGGCCCCCTGCTGGCTCGTCAGGCTGTCGAACCGCGACTTGCTTTGCGTCGGGTCGGGAATATTCGGGACCCAGCCCTTGGTCACGTCGATCCGGCCGCCGACGTCGGTGTCGGTGCGGCGGTCGGTGGGGTCGCGCGGCGGGGGCACACCCTCGACCGCAATCGCTTCACCGGGCAGCGCATCGGCCGCCGCCGCACCGCCCTGATAAAGCTGGCTGAACGCAGGGATCAGCTCCGCCCCGGCATAGGCGTCGGAGAAGGCACCCGGCTTCCCCCACGACCCCGGCCAGCGATAGAAGATATGCGCGCCGATCTGTTCGATCTTGGTCAGCTTGGGTGCCCAGCGCGGCAGGACATAATTGGCGTGATAGTGCGTCGCCATGCCGACGCTCACCTCGACATGCCCCGACAGCGCGGCGCGCGCGATCTCGGCCGAACGGCGCCACAAAGCGGCGACCGGCGGGCGGCGCATCGATCCGTCGCAGGCAAAGCTGAACTGGCAGCCGGGGCGCGAACTGCCCTGATAGATCACGCCGCAGACGGTGTTCGGATAGGCGGGATGCTTCATGCGGTTGAGTATGACCTGCGCGACCGCGGCCTTGCCCGCATCGGACTCGGTCGCGGCCTCATAATAGATCGCCTGCGTCAGGCAGCGCTGCGCATTGGTCGCCTGAACCACCGTCAGCGTCGGCATGATAAACGGCCGCGCCGCTTCGACCGGCAGCGCCGAAACCGGGAGCAAGGCGTTACGCGCCACCGCATCGGCGCCTTCGGCGGTCGGGACGACCGAGTCGGTCTCGGTCTCGGTAATCAGTTTTGCGATCGCCTTTTGCTTCGCGGCCTTCGCCGCCACCGCGGGGTCGGTCGTCCAGCTGGCGACCAGATTCTCGACGACGCGCGAAAGCCGGTCGTTGGTCGACGCGAAGAGGATCGCCGCCGCGACCAGCGCAAAGGCGAGCAGGACGATCTTCAGGCCCTTCGACGCGCCGGGCGCAAGCGCATCGGGGTCGGCCCAAGGTGCGTCGGTCGCCGCGGCGCCATCGCGCCCGATATTGAGTTCAGGGATCATGATGCCGGTTCCTTGGTCGAGCGCGCGAGCACCTCGGCGCGCGGGCCGTCGGCGACGATGCGGCCGCCGTCGATGACGATGATGCGGTCGCACATCTGCAGGATCGCCTCGCGGTGGGTGGCGATGATCACCGTCTGCGATTTCGCGACGGCCTTATCGAGCGCCTGGATGAAAAGCCGTTCGCTCTGCGTATCCATCGCGCCGGTCGGCTCGTCGAGAAACAGCAGGCGCGAAGGCGAGGCGAGCGCGCGGGCGATGGTCAGAAAGCCGCGCTGGCCGCCCGACAATTGCCCGCCGCGTTCGCCGGTGCCGCGGTCGAGGCCGGTTTCGTCGCGGCCCATGAAACGGTCGGCACCGATCGATTGCAGCGTCGCGAGCAGTTCGGCATCGGTCGCCGAGGGCGCGCAAAATTGCATATTCTGCTTGATCGAGCCGCTGAACAGGACCGCATCCTGCCCGACGAAGCGGAATTGCGAACGCAGATAGATCGGCGAATGCTGGCGGCTGTCGAGGCCGTCGATGAAGATATTGCCGGCCTCGGGCGCATAAAGCCCGCAGAGCAGGCGCCCGAGCGTCGACTTGCCCGACGCGACCCGGCCGACGATCGCGATCCGCTCGCCGGCATCGATCTTCAGATTGATGTCCGTCAGCGATGGCGCCGCGGCGCCCGGATAGGTGAAGGACAGGCCTTCGACGGCGACATTGCCCGTGTCGATCGTCAGGTTCAGCGCGCTGCTGCCCATGCGGCGTTCGTCGTCGGCCTCGATCATCTGCTGGATGCTCGCCATCGTCGTCAGCGCCTGTCGCCCGCGCGTCATCAGGAAGGCGAGCTGCCCGACCGGCGCCATCGACCGGCCCGCGAGCATGACGATCGCGATGATCGCGCCCATCGAAATCTTGCCCTCGTCGAACAGATAGAAACCGCCGACGACGAGCGCGAGGCTGGAGAATTGCTGGCCCAGCGTCGCGAGATTGATCGCGGCGGCGCCCGTCCGGCGCATCGTCGCCTGCGTCCGCGCGCTGGTATCGACCATGCGGCGCCACTGGCCGAGCACCTGACCCTCGGCCGCGCAGCTCTTGACCGTTTCGGCGCCGCCGATCGTTTCGACCAGCATCGCGTGCTGGATGCTGGCGTCGGCCTGATTGTCGAGTGAGGCCTGCACCATGCGCCGCTGCAGGAAATAGCCCGCGACACCCATCGCGACGATGATCAGCAGCGGGACGAGCGCGAGCCAGCCCGCGAGCACCGCGATCATGACCAGGAACAGGACGAGGAAGAGGATATCGACGAGCAGCACGATCGTCGTCGAGGCGAAGAAATCGCGGACCGATTCGAATTCGGACACGCGCCGCGCGAGCATGCCGGTGCTGCCACGGCGGTCCGCCAGCGGCATGTTCAGCACCTTCGAGAAAATCTTCTCCGACAATTTGACGTCGAGCTCGCGCCCGAGATCGTCGAGCAAGGTCGAGCGCGCAAGACGGAGCGTGAATTCCACCGCAAAGGCGAGCAGCGCCCCGATGGCGAGGACCCACAGGCTCGACACCGCCTTGTTCGGGATCACCCGGTCATAGACGTTCATCGTGAACAGCGGGAGCGCAAAGCCGAGCAGGTTGATCATCAGCGCCGCGCCGAGCACCGGATAGAAGGAACGGCGCATCCGCCGGATCTCGCTCCAGAACCAGTGGCGCTTCGCCTGTTCGTCCCACGGCCGTTCTTCGGCGCGGATCGCGGTCGGGTCGGCGGCGACGGCGACCGCCTGTCCGGCATAGCCCTCTTCGACGCTGTCCTCGTCGGCCCATACCGGCGCGTCGGCGCCGGGCTCCCAGACCAGATACTGACTGTCGCGCGCTTCGATCAGCACCGCGCACGACGCGTCCTTGCGGCGGATAATCGCCGGCAGGTCGCGCGCAAGGTTCCGGACCTTGCGCGCGGGCAGCCGCTCGTGGTTGATGAAACACAGGTCGAGCGCGGCTTCGGCCTGATGAAAGGGGAGGAAGCCCCTTTCATCGCGCGCGAGCGCGACAAGCGCGCCGCGCTGGAAATTCTGGCCGAAATGCTGCGCGACAAAGAGGATGCAGGCGATCAGCGGATCGCCTGGCGCCTCTTTACCGATACGCGCAATCGTGGATTGATTCTGAACCATATTGAAATTTTCTACTTAGAATCAATCCACTAAGAAATTATTGCGGGTAATGACGACGCTGGAGTTCGGCCGGCGCCGGCGGGCCATAACCGACCTTTTCGCGCGCATAGACGCGGCGCGATTCGGGTGCGGTCAGGTTGAATGCCTCGAGCAGGCTATTGGTCGATGCGAGGATCTGATAGACCGCGAACATCTCCGAGAAACGCGCGGTTTCGGCGCGTACCTGGACGTTGAACCGCGTGTTCTGCGCATCGAGCACATCGAGCAGCGAACGGCGGCCGACCGAGAATTGTTCGCGGTACGACAGCAGAAGTTCGTCGGTCGACTTGCTCTGGTCGACGAGGTCGCGGAACACCGCGGTCTGCGTCTCGCGGCTGTTCCATGCACGTCGCGTATCGGCCTCGGCATTGCGTTCGGTTTCATGCAGGCGGAAACGGCTCTCGCTCGCGCGGCGTATCATCTCCTGATATTTCGCCTGATTGATCCCACCGTTGAAAACATCCCAGCGCAGGACGACACGGCCGAGCAGGTCGGTCGTCTCGCCCCGGAACGCGTCGATATCGTCGCCAACCCGGCCCGAAAATTCGAGGCCGACCGTCGGGAAGAGATCGCCCTTTTCCTTCTTCGCCTCGGCATTCGCCGCATCGACATCGGCCTGCGCCTCGAGCACCTTGGGGTGCCGCGACCGGGTCAGGCCGACCGCTTCGCTGAGGCTGACCGGCAGCTTTTCAGCCATCGCCGGCGGCATCTGGACGTCTTCGACTTCGAGCCCGCTCAGCGCGAGCAGTTCGATCTTTGCATTCTGCAGTGCTTCCCTGGCTTCGGACACACGCACGCTTGCCGCCTTGGCGCGTTCCTGCGCCTGCTGCAGGTCGGCGACACTGATCGATCCGGCGGTCACGCCGCTCGACAGGTCCGAAACCAGACTGTTGTGAAAGGTCATATTGTCTTCGGCCGCGGCAACGACGCGTTGCTGCAACAGGACGTCGAGATATTGCCGCGCGGATTGCAGCGCAATGAACTCGGACCGTTCGAGCACGCGCAGCGCCGCCCCGTCGACGCGCGCCGCCTGACGCAGCTTTTCGCCGTGGCGCCGGCCGAAATCGACCAGCGTCTGCTCGGCACGGATCCCCGCTTCGAGCGGATAAAGTTCCTGATTGGCGATGCCGAGGTTGCGGCGCGTCGCATTTTCGAGCCGGCGGACGCCCGCCGACATTTCGAGCGTGACGCGCGGCAGATACAGCCCCTTCGCCTGCTCGAGTTCGAACTCGATCGCCTGCTTGTTCATTTCCGCCTGATTGATCTGCGGATTCGAATCGATCGCGACCGCCATGACATTCTGCATGCTGGTCGGCTCGGCAAAGGCCGAACTGGCAAAAAGGGATATGGCGATGGCCGAGGCAAAGCCGGCGAGCTTATATTGCGGTTTCATCACTGTCCCCCCGTCCCATTTACTTCAACTTCGACACGCCGGTTCTCCGGCGTACGCTGGCCATCCACGGTCTGAACACGCGGTTTGCGTTCGCCCATGCCCGACACGGCGATGACATCGGCCGGAATGCCGGCAACGCCCATCATGTCGGCGATGACGCGCGCCCGGCGCATCGCCAGACCATCATTATATTTGTCCGAGCCCGACCGGTCGGTGTGGCCAACGACCGTGAAGCTGCGCCAGCTGCACCGCATGCGATTTTCGGCCATGAAGGCGACCGACTGGCTCGCATCGGCGGGCGCTGCAGTCGAATCCCAGTCGAAATAGAAGGTCGAGGCGACCTCCGGCGGGCAATTTTCCGTCGGCGGCGCCGGCGGTACAAGCGGCGCTTCCGGCGTCGGCTGCGGCCGGCGGGTCATCATGCCATAAGCAAAATCGCAGCGGCGCAGGCTTTCGGCGTCCTTGGTGTTCGACTTCAGGAAGCCTTTGGCGATACCGCACTGAACCTTCGCTTCCGAAGCCCAGGTATAGACGTTGCTGTTGGCGGCGACGACCGAACGGTCGACCGTCAGCGCCAGGGCCGCGTCATACCGGGTTTGAACCTCGGTTCGCACCTGATCGATCGGCAGATCGGCAAGAGCCTGTGCCTGGGCGCTGCCAGGCTGGGCGAAGGCCAGCGCGGCCACTGCCCCCGCCATCCATTTTCCCGGTTGATGTGCCATATTCTTATCGCCCTCCCGTTATTTTCTGTTCCACTGGTCCTAAATTGCTCGATCAGGCCGCCGCCATATTGTGGATGTCCACTTCCAGCGGCTGGCTGGTCGGGAACGCCACGTCGGGCGCAATCTTCTGATCGAGGAACTGCGCGAGATCGAAAGCGGGCGCTTCGGCCGCCACGACCTGTACCGTCTCCGGCCCGCCCGCGACGGCATGGATCAGCTGATCGACTGCGCTGCTGCCGCTTTCCAGAACCTCGGCGAGCACCGCGACGGCCGCCGGATCATGCGCCGTCGCATCGGAGCCCGCCGTAGCCGTTCCGGGCGGGACGACCGCCAGCGAAAGCAGGCCGTCCATCAGGCCCGGGTCGAACGATCCGCGATCCGCGACCGCGTCGAACAGCGAATCCGATTCGGCGGTGTCGGGATTGTCGCCCGATTCGGCGCGCCAGCCGGCATCGCCGACACCATCGGACGACGCGGCGCCCGCTTCGTCGGACAGCGGCGCCGTCGAGGAGGCGGCCACCGCGGAGTCGGCCGTCTCGGACGTTTCGCCGCCGACACTGGACGGCGTTTCGGCCGCGACATCGATGGCGCCGGTTGCCACACCCGTTTCGGTCACGACCGGCGCCGCTTCGTCTTCTACGGCGGCGATCAACGGCTGCGCGGTGTCGGGCTGCGCTTCGCGAACAGCGATCAGCGAGGCGGCGACCAGCGAGGCGGTCAGCGCCTGATTGCTGGCGGCGCGTTCGACATCGTTCGCAGGCCGCGGCGTGATGAACGCAACGTCGCCAACGGCGGCGGTGCTGCCATCGGTGCGCGTAAAGCTCGCTTCGCCATGGACGATCACCTCGCCGTTTGCGGCGATATAGGCCTGGCCGTCGGATGTCAGCGCGATGCTGGCGATGCCAAGGTCGGTCAGCGAGCGGAATTCGCCCGCATCGGTGATGCCGTTGCCGTTGGCGTCCTGCCAGACGCCGAAGCTTGCGAATTCGGCATCCGCGGCGCTGAGCTTGCCGTCGCCATTGCTGTCATATTGCAGGCGGAGCCCTTCGAGGTCGGTCGAGCCGCCCACCGAGAAGCTGATTTCGCTGCCGTTGTTGGCAATCCCGTCGCGATTGGCGTCGCGGACGAGAATGCCGTCGCCGCTGCCCACCCACGACGTCGCTTCGCGGACGCCGTCGCCGTCATAGTCGAAGGCGGCACCGGCCGAGGCCGAGACAAAGTCGAGCCCGTCGCCGCCGAGGTCGAGCGTAACGGGGGTAATCCGCGTACCGATCAGCGTGTTGAGGTTGGCGATGGCCGCCCCGGTCAGTTCGACGAGAATGTCGTTCGCCGGGCTCTGGGTCGCTCCGACCTGCTGGTAGACGAAAGTCCGCCCGCCAGCCGCGAACGCGACGGTCGTGCCGGTCACGCCCAGATCGTTGCGCTGCAGATAGTCGACGACCGCCGCCACCTGCGCGTCGGTCGTGATCGAAAGCGCAGTTGAGAACGTGTTCGCATCGTCGAACGTAATCACGCCGTTGGTCACCGAGTGCGACTTGATCGTCGCGCCCCCGATCGTCAGCAGCGAATCGGTGCCATTCACCGCGCCGTTTCCGGCCGCTGCCGGGGTGCCGGGCAGGTTCAATATGTCGACCGCAACGTTGAAGTCGGTGATGACGTCATGCCCGGCAATCGTTCCGGCGTTGCCCGAGCCACCGATCGTCGCGCGGCTTTCGCCCATGTTGAAGACAAAGGTGTCCGTGCCGGTGCCGCCGGTCAGCGTATCGCGACCCGTCCCGCCCGAAATCAGATCATTGCCGTCGCCGCCGTTGATCGTGTCATTGCCTTCCTGACCATAAATGATGTCGTTTCCGGCCCCGCCATTGATCGTGTCGTTGCCGTTCGTCCGGCCGCTTTCCTTTGCGAGCGCCTCGGCATTCGCACGGACATACGCGATGGTGTCCTGGCGGTTCCAATCGGCACCATTGCCCGCCGGATCGAGCGTTTCGGCGGTCGGCCGGCCTTCCAGCGTCTGGAACACGGCCCAGCCCGAGCCCGGAGACAGATTCACGCCAAGCTGGGTCGCGAGCGTGTCGGTATAAAGGACGTCGCCGAAGATGACGTCGGCGCCGTCGCCGCCGTTGATGACGTCATTCCCCGCCGCGGCAAGGTCGGTCGAGCCTCCCAGGACCTGCAACACGGCGGCCAGCTGTTCCGCCGATGCCGCGTTGGTCGCGCTGCCCGTCCCGCCCGATGCAACGCCATCTTCGACATCGCTCAGGCGGGCAAGCAGCGTCCCATCAACGTTTACCCCGACGGCGTCGATCGAATAGCCCGTCGCGAGGATTTGCTGGGGTTCATTCGACCCGTCCGAGCCGAGAACCTGGTTCATCGAATTCTGGACGTTGGTTGCATCGTCATTGCCGGTGCCGCCGCTGTTCCAATAGGTCGGGCTGCCATCCGAGACGAACACCACCTTGTTGATGTCGGCGCCCGCGATGCCGTTGCCGCCGTTGATCCAGCTCAGCGCGTCTTGCAGACCGTCTTCATAATTGGTGCCGCCGGAGGCCGTCATCCCGTTGACGGCCGCCTTCGCCGACGTGACCTGCGCGGTCTGGACCACGCCGTTCACGATCAGATTGAACGTCCCCAGATTGGAGCCATTGGTGTCAAAATCGATTACCGTGATGCGCACATCTTGCGCACCCGACTGCGAAAGGCTGTCGATCAGCGCATTCACGCCATTCTTGAGCGCCTGCATCCGCGAAATGGTGCCGCCGCCGAAATTGATCTGGGTCGTCATGCTGCCCGAACTGTCGAGCACGAGCACGACATTCGCCTGTTGCCCCTCGGTGATCGTCACCGACCCCGGGTCGCCGACCAGCGTATCGTCGAAGGAACCGCCCTGGATCGCGCCATCGACCTGACCTTGCGGATTGGCGACAACATGGTCGGTCGGTTCGCCGGCCGTATCGCCGGTGGCCGAACCGATGACCAGCAAGGGCGAAGCGGTGGTGATCGCCAGCGACGCCTGCGCGGTGTCGCCATCGCCGTCGACGATGGTGACCGGAACGTTGAAGTTCACCGGATTCTCGGTCTGCACGACCGCGCCGAAATCGCCGATCTTGAACGTGTCGCCGCCAGCGTGGTGGAATTCGATGCTGTTGTACCCGTCGGCGGTGAAGCCGGCAATGACGGTGTTCGCGACAACCCCGGTGACCGTTGCCTCGCCGTTGAGGAAGGTCACGGTAAAGTTCTGACCGCCGACATTATAGGTGCCGTTCGCCGTCACCGAGAGCGTCGCATTGTTGAAGCTGATCGCGACCTTGTTGATCGTGTCCTTGACGCCGTCGCCGATATCATTGTCGGTGTCGATATCGTCGCGCGCGACGAGGCGGACGCTGCTGCTGCTGTTGATATTCGTGAACAGCGCCGACGCCCCGTTCGCATTATAGTGCGAGTCGAAGGCGTGGTTCTGGTTCGCCAGCGTGCCATAGTCGGCGCCGTTGGCGGGCGATCCGGTCAGGTCGATGACGAAATCGACGCGTATGGCTTCATTCGCCCCGACACTGTTGTTGTCGACGCCCGTTTCGGTCGCATTGGCGTTCACCGTGCCGCCGTCGACGCCGCTCTTCATCGGCGTGACCAGAATATCCTGGCTGTTGTTGTCGCCCGCCTTCACGAAGCCGACCCATGCAGTATTGCCGCCGACGAAATTATAGCCGCCGCTGTTGAAATCGACCGTCGCGGTCGAATCGAGCTTCTGGACCATCTGGACCTGATACTGGTCGGCATGGCCGGCGGGCTGGAGGCGAATGATGAAGACATCGTCGCCGTTCGGCTTTTCGGCGGTCAGAACGGTGCCACCCGCCGAAATGACATAGGTCAGCGCCTGGCCGCCTGCGGTCAGATTCTGGCTCTGGAGCGCCGCGATCGTCGCCGCGGTGAAGATCACGCTTCCCGGACCGTCGCCGCCATAATTATTGTCGACGTCGCCATCGGTATCGAGCGACTGATACACCGACGATCCCGGCGCGTTGATCAGCGATGCGTTGAGCGGCGCGATCGCGACCGGCGAGTCATCCTCGAGGCCAATCGTCAGCGCGGTCGCGTTGGTGACCGTCGTTGTGCCGTCATTGACGCTGACCGGCACCACCAGCGACAGCGCATCTTCGAGCGTCGTGTTGGGGTGATCGATCGGGCCCGACAGCGTCACGGTGAAGTTGCCGCCGTTGTTGATCGCAACGCTGATGATCGTGTTCGCCCCGACCTTGCCCAGCAACAATTGCGGATTGGTCGTATCCCAGACGATCGGCTGGCCGCCCGACGACAGCGCCGTCGCCGGTGCGCCAAGCGAGAAGATCAGCGGATCGCCGTCGGGGTCGGTGGCCGTGATCGTGCCGGTCCGGACCGTGAGGTTGGTGGTATCGACCGTACCAGTCGAATCGGGGAATCCGCCCGGCAGGCCTTCGTCCGACACGGCGGTCGTCGCCGATCCGATCGTGGGCAGATCGTTCGAGCCGTTAATGGTGATCTTCAGCGTCGTCGTCGACGTATCGCCATCGGCATCGGTGATCGTGTAGGAGAAGGTTTCGGTCAGCGTTTCGCCTGCGCCGAGCGCCTGCACCGTCGCATTGCCATTGGTCAGCGTGTAGGTGTAGCCACCATTCGCGCCCAGCGTCAGCGAGCCATAGGTTCCCGCGAGTGCCGAACCGACGTTCCCTGCCACCGCAACCGCCGACGTGCCGACGGCGACGCCGGTCACCGACGCACCATCGGCGCCCTGGGTATCGGCGCTGCCCGGCGCGTTGGTCGTACCGACGCCGGTCACCACATTGCCGGTCGCAATGAGCGCAGTATCTTCGGTCACCGCATCGGTGTCGGCCCGCGCGGTCGGCAAGTCGTCCGACACGGTGACGTTAACCGTGCCGGTCGCCGTATCGCCATCGGTATCGGTGGCAACGACGGCGACCGAACCAAGGTTGGCGAGATCGTCGAGATTGATGCCGGGGTGATCGTCATAATTGTCGTTCAGCGTTGCGGTGACCGTCGCACTGTTGCCGACGCGCACCAGATCGAGCGTGACAACCAGTCGCGCGCCGTCCGACCCGGTAATCTGCGTATCGGAGACGCGCACCCAGGTCAGGCCGCCGCCGAGGCCGGCGATGCTGGCCGCAAAAACGATCGATGCGATCGCGTCGGAACCGGGGGTGAAGGCGAGCGAGCCGTTCACGAAATCGGGACCCGCCGGGGTCGATCCGTCGGCCAGATTCTGGTCGTCGAGCGCAAGCGTGATCGATCCGCCACCGATGGGGTTGGCGCCGTCGGTCAGGCTGATCGCCTGCGTCGAGGTCGAGGGGTCGCCGTCGCTGTCGGTGATCGTGTAGCTGAAACCCGCATCGACCGCCGCGGCGTTGCTGACCGGGTTCGGGTTGAACGTCCAGACGCCCGCCGCGGTGAAGGTATAGACGCCGTTGGCGGTGGTAATGGTGGTGGTGCCGACCGCCGCGATCGCGGTGGTTGTCGCACCGATCATCACCGACGTCACGGTGGCGCCGTCGGCACCCTGCGTGTCGTCGTCGAGCAAATTGCCGCCCACGTTCGCCGCATCTTCGGCCACGATGATTGCCGGATCGGCCCGCGCCGTCGGCACATCGTCGATGATGTTGATCGACAGCACATTCGTGGTGCTGTCACCGTCGGTGTCGGTCAGCGAGACATTGAAATTTTCGAACAGGCTGTTCTCGCCCGCGCCATTCGGGTGCGTTTCGGCGGCGTTCAGCGTGTAGGTGTAGCTTACCTGTCCGCTGGCTGCGTCATAGGCGGTTATCTTCAGCGTATTGCCGAGCGGCGTGACGATCGTCGCAGGGGTAAAGACGCCGTTGGCGATAACCTGCGTGCCATGGACCGACAGGTTCGCGACACCGTCGGGCGCCGAGATGTTGAAGGTGCCGGCGGTCGTCAGCGATTCCTTTGCCGTGTCGGACCCGTTGGGCAGGTCGTCTTCGTCGACCATGGCGTCGCCGCCATCGGCGGCCGGCGTCAGATTGGTGATCGTCACCCCGTCGTCGGTGCCGGTCAGCGTCACGACCAGCGTTGCGGGATCGCTGTCGCCATCCTTGTCGGTCAGCGTGTAGGTGAAGCTGTCGGTCAGCGTCGCCCCGGGGGCGAGCGCGTTGATCGCCGTTTGACCGGCGGCGGTCAGCGTATAGGTCTGGGTGCCGTCGCCATTGATGGTGATCGTGCCATAGGTACCCGTCAGGCTGGTGAAGGTGCGGCTGCCGAAGCCATCGGCGCCGTCACTGTCGTTAGTATCGACGTCGAAGGTGACGAAGTTCGGCCCGCCTTCGGTGAGGCCCGCGACATCGTCGTTCGCCACCGGCGCATCGTCATTGAAGACGAGGTTCTGGCCGATATTGGCGACGGCAGTCGCGGTATCGCCGTCGTCATCGGTGACCGTGGCGGTCAGTGTGATCAGAGTGTCTGCCGACAGGCCGGCCGACTGGTTGGGTCCGCTGTTCGGCGTGTGCACGACGGCGCGGAGCTGGTCGAGCGTGACCGTGCCATTTGCCGCGACGCTGAGCGTGAAGACGAGGTCGTTCGAGGTCGCGGTGCGGCCCTGGACCACACCACCAACGACGCTGAGGACGACCGCCTGGTTCGTCAGCGTATCGACAAGCCCCGTCGATCCGACGGCGATGCCGAGCGCATAGGTCGTCGAATTGGTCGCCGCCGCGCCATCGGCGCCGAAGGTCGGGGTGAAGACCGAAGCGAAGTTCGCCGATGCGTCGGTTCCGAACGCCGATTCATCGACCGTCAGCGTCGGCTGCGCGCCATCCGCAACGACCGTCGGCGCATCGTCGTCGAAAGTGATCTGGAGCGAGCCGTTCGCGGTCGATCCGTCGTTGTCGGTCACCGTGAAGCCCAGAGAAACCGTCGCGTCATTTTCGTTGGCGCCGGGGCTGTGCAGGACATTGTCGAGCAGCGTGACCTTATAGGCGCCGGTTGCGGGATCGGTCACCACGACAGTGAAGAGCGCGCCGCGCAGGCCGCTGCCGGTCAGCGTGTTGGTCAGGGCGTTCCAGCTCAGCTGGACCGATTCCTGGCCGACATTGACGAACAGGCCGTTCATCGCGGCGAAGCTTACCGAGCCGGGGCCGTCGCCGCCGAAATTGAGGTTGAGCAGGCCGGTGAAGGTCGCCTGATTATTGTCGCCGTCGCTGTTCGGGTCGATGAGGTCGCCGGTCGTGCTGGCGGGGTTGCCGCCGGCTAGCGCATCGTCGTCGACCGACGCCTGCGTCGTCCCCGCGGTCGGGACATTGGCATCGGTGATCGTGAAGCTGATCGGCGCGGTCGAGATGTCGCCATCGCCGTCGCGGACCGTGTACGTCGCCGAAGCGGTGCCGGTGCCGGGTACCGAGGCGTCGGCGGTGAAGCTGTAGCTGCCGTCGGCCTTGACCTTGATCGAGCCCGCGCCAATGTCGAGCACCTGCGAGAAGCCGTCGCCGCCGAAGACCAGCACCGTGCCGTTGATCTGGGTCACGGTCGCGCCGTCGGCGCCCTGGACGAAATCGAGTGTGCCAGTGACGGTCGCGCCTTCGGCGACATTCTGGTTCGCTTCGGCCGATGCGGTCGGCACATCGTCGATGACGGTGATGTCGAGGCTGGCATTCGCGATCGACCCGTCGCTGTCGGTGACGGTGACGGCAAAGCTGTCGCTCACCGTATCTTCGCCGACCAGCGGATGGGTCAGCGTATTGTCGGCAAGCGTATAGCTGTAGCTGAAGGTGCCGCCGATCACCGAGCCATCGGCCGCGAGGACAGGCGTGAAGCCGGTGATGGTGACGGTGCCGAGCAGGCTGGTCGTCGTCAGGCCGGGGGTGAAGACGCCGTTCGTCATCACCTGCGCGGTGCCGATGGTGACATTGTTGAGCCCGTCGGGCGCGTCGATCGTGAAGCTGCCCGTCTGGGTCAGCGCCGCCGCGTTGGGCGACGAACCGTCGGCGAGATCATCCTCGTTGACGATTTCTTCGCCGCCCGGGACGTTCAGGCCGTTGATCGTGACCAGGTCGTTCGCGCCGTTGATCGTGATCGTCAGCGTCGTGATCGCCGGATCGCCGTCGCTGTCGGTGATTGTGTAGGTAAAGGTTTCGGTCAGCGTCTGACCGGCGGACAGGCCCTGTACGGCGGTGTTCGCATTGTTCAGGACATAGCTGTAGCTGCCATCGGCGCCCAGCGTCAGCGTGCCATAGGTGCTGACCAGCGGTGTGCCCACGGTGCCGCCCTGAAGTGCGGTGACGGTCGCGCCGTCGGCGCCCTGCGTGTCGGCGACCCCGTCAGTGTTGTTCAGATCGTTACCACCGGAACCCGTCAGGACGTTGCCGTTGGCGATCGTCGCGCCGTCCTCGGTCACGCTGTCCGCATCGGGACGCGCTGTCGGGATATCGTCGGTCACCTGCACGGTGACGACACCTGTCGCGATATCGCCGTCGGTGTCGGTCGCCTGCACGGTAACATTGCCGAGCGCCTGCGTCTGCGCCGCAAGGGCAAGCGCATGCGGCAGATTGTCGGCGAGCGTGACGGTGACGGTCGCAACAGCGGTTGCGCCCGGCCCGACGCTGGCGGGCGCCGTCAGACTGATCGTGATCGCGGCGGGACCGCCGAGGGTCAGCGAGCCGATGATCGTCTGTCCGCCGGGTGCCATCGACCAGAAAAGGTCGGTGCCGGCACCGTCGAGATTGGCGACGAGGCCGGCGACGCCGGTAAAGGCAAAGCCCGACAATGTGTCCGAACCGGCGGTGAAGCTGAGGTTACCGCTCGTGGTTTCGGCGTTGCTCGCCGGGTCGCTGCCGATGCCGTTCAGCGCGGCTTCGTTCACGGTCAGCGTGATCGGCGCGGCGTTCGTCGGGTTCGCGCCGTCGGCGATCGCGATCGTCAGGCTGTCCGACGTCGGATCGCCGTCGCGATCGACCGCCGACAGCGTGAAGCTGGCCGACGGATTCGCGGTGTTGTTCTGGTTGCCCGCGGCGGCAAAGCTGAAGGTGCCGTTGGCGTTGACCGTCAGCGTGCCGGTCGGCTGCGTTATCGATACGCTGCTGCCGGGGGCAAGCGAAAGCGTTGCGTTGCCCGCACCGAAGCTGACGTTGACCGAAGCGACGCCATCGGCGCCGCGATCGAGCGTCCATGTGCCGTTGACGGTCGCGCCTTCGACAACGGTCGTCGGGGTGTCGGAGACATTGAGCGTCGGCAGATCGTCGACAATCGTGACACCGAACGCGCCCGAGCTCGCGGTGCCATCGCTGTCGGTGACGGTGAAGCCGATGCCCGACAGGAAATCGCTGTCTTCGCTGCCCGGAACCGCCTGATCGATCGCCTGCGACAGGGTGACCGTATAGCCATAGGTGACTTCGGTCGCGCCAGGACCGGCGGTCGCGGTCGTCAGGCTGATGCGGATCACTTCGTTGCCGGCAACCGAGCCGACGAGGTCATTGCCGACCTTGGCAAAGGTGACGGCGACGCCGCCGACGGTCAGATGCGTGTCGAGCGCCGCGCTGTCGTTGAGGACCAGCGAGCCCGCGAGCGTCGCGGGAACGTCGCTGCCGAAATCGACGGTGATCGTGCCGTTCGCGCTCGCGCTGCCGGTCGAGGTCACTTCGCCGGCAAGGCCGTTGTCGATATTCGCGCCGACGAGGCCATCCTCGTCGACGGTCACATTGACGGGAGTGCGGATCTGCGGCGCCGAATCGGCGACCAGCGTGATCGTGGCGGTGGCGACCGACGTGTCGCCGTCGCCGTCGGTGATCCGGTACTGGAAGGAGACGGTGCCGACCTCCTGCGCGCCGGGCGTGTAGGTGAAGCTGCCGTCGCCATTGTTGACGAGCGTGCCGGTGCCGGTCAGCGAACCACCGACAAGCTGGACGGCCGCGGGCTGGACGCTGTCGGCGCCCTGCACGTCGTTGGCGAGCACATTGATCGTGACCGGCGCATTTTCGATCGATTGCGTCGCGCCGTCGTTCACCGCGGTCGGAACGTCGTCGGTGATGCGGATGTCGATCGTCGCGCTGGCGGTCGAGCCGTCGATTTCGGTGACGGCCACGCCGACGCTGTCGGTGCGGTTGTCCTGACCCGCCGCCGGATGATCGGTGCGGTTGTCGGTCAGCGTATAGCTATAAGTGAAGGTTCCGCCGATCACCGACCCGTCGGCGCCTGTCACTGCGGCGAATCCGGTGATGTTGAGCGTGCCATAAGCAGTCGCGACCGACTGCGGCGTGAAGGCACCATTGGCGACGACGAGCGTCAGCGGGGCGCCGAGCGGCACGCCGTTGAAGCTGTTCAATACGACCGTGCCCATGCCGTCGGGGGTCGACACCGTGAAGCTGTCGCTGTCGGTGACGCCATCGGGGGTCGTGTCCGAACCGGCGGCTTCACCGGCGCGCACCGGCAGATCGTCTTCGTCGACGAACAGTTCGGCGCCCTCGGCATTCAGACCGTTGATCGTGACGCCGTCATTGGCGCCGTTGATCGTGATCGTCAGCGTCGTCGTCGACGGATCGCCGTCGCCATCGGTGATCGTGTAGGTGAAGGTCTCGGTCAGCGTCTGACCCGCCGACAGGCCCTGCACCGGCTGCGCCGCATTGTTGAGCACATAGGAATAGCTGCCGTCGGCGTTCAGCGTCAGCGTGCCATAAGCGCCCGCGAGCGGCGTGCCCACGGTGCCGCCGGCAAGCCCGGTCACGGTCGCGCCGTCGGCACCGCGAACATCTACAACACCATCGGTATCGTTCGCATCATTGCCGCCGACGCCCGTCAGGACGTTGCCGTTGGCGATCAGCGGGCCGTCTTCGGTCACGCTGTCGATATCGGGGCGCGCGGTGGGCACGTCGTCGACGATGTCGATCACCAGCGTGTCCGTCGCGGTGTCGCCATCGCTGTCGGTCACAACCGCGGTGAAGCTGTCCGACGTGTTGTCGCCCGACGTATTCGTGGTGAGCGTATAGCTGTAGCTGTATGCGCCGCCGCTGACCGTTACGGTCAGAACGCCGCGCGGCGTCGTCACAGTGCCGCCAGCGGTCACGTCGATGCCGTTGATGACAAGCGAGGCGACGCTGTCGTTGCCCGTGGTCAGCGTGAAGCTGCCCGTCGTCGTTTCGCTGTTCGACGCGGCGTTCGATCCGGTTGGCAGCCCCGCCTCGTCGACGCTGTTGTCGGCGCCGAGGTTGATTGTGGGGACCGAGTCCCGCGCCAGCGTCACCGTCACCGTCGCGGTCGAGGTGTCGCCGTCGCCATCGGTGATCGTGTAGGTAAAGCTGTCGCTGCCTTCCTGCCCCGCGGTCGGGGTGTAGGTGAAGGTGCCGTCGCCATTATAGACGACCGTGCCCTTGGCCGGTGCCGTCGCGAGCGCGACGCCGGTTGCGGGGTCGACGCCATCGGCGCCGCGGACGTCGTTCGCGAGCACGTTGATGATCACCGGCGCATCTTCGGCCGCACCCGCGCTGTCGTTCGCGGCGGTCGGCACATCGTCGATAATGCGCACGTCGAGGCTGGCATTGGCGCTCGACCCGTCGCTGTCGGTCACGACGACGGCGAAGCTGTCGCCGACGAAATCCTCGCCGGGGTTGCCATGGGTCAGCGTGTTGTCGGCAAGGACGTAATTGTAGGTGAAGGTGCCGCCGATCACCGAACCGTCGGCGCCGATGACGGGAGTGAAGCCGGTGATGTTGACGGTCCCGAGCGGGCTCGTCGCGGTGCCCGCGGTGAACACGCCATTCGTCACGACCTGCACGCCGCCGATCGTCACATTGCCGAGGCCGTCGGGGGTCGAGACGGTGAAATTGTTCGCCTGCGTCAGCGCCGCCGCATTCGGCGACGATCCGTCCGACAGATCGTCCTCGTTGACGATGACTTCGGCGCCTTCGGCATTCAGGCCATTGATCGTCACGCCATCGTCGGCGCCGTTGATCGTGATCGTCAGCGTCGCGCTCGACGTATCGCCGTCACCGTCGGTGATCGTGTAGGTGAAGGTTTCGGTCAGCGTTTCGCCCGCAGCCAGACCCTGCACCGCCTGCGCGCCATTGTTGAGCACATAGGAATAGCTGCCATCGGCATTGAGCGTCAGCGAGCCATAAGCGCCAGCGAAAGCCTGCCCCAACGTCCCACCCGTCACGGCCGTTACCGTCGCGCCATCGGCGCCCTGAGTGTCGGCGACCCCGTCGGTCGCATTGGCGTCGCCGCCACCCAAGCCCGTCAAAACATTGCCGTCGGCGGCCGGCGGATTGTCCCCGTTTCCGCTGTCTTCGGTCACGCTGTCGACATCGTTCCGCGCGGTGGGAACATCGTCGATGATGCGCACGTCGAGGCTGGCGTTGCCGGTCGACCCGTCGCTGTCGGTCACCACAACCGCAAAGCTGTCGGTGACATTGTCCTCGCCCGGCGCGCCGTGGGTCAGCGTGTTGTCGGCCAGCACATAATTATAGGTGAAGGTGCCGCCGATCACCGAGCCGTCGGCGCCGAGGGTCGGCGTAAAGCCCGTGATGTTGACGGTCCCGAGCGGACTCGTGGCGGTGCCAGCAGTGAACACGCCGTTCGTCACGACCTGCGTCCCGCCGATCGTCACATTGCC
The DNA here is from genome assembly GCF_057657055.1 of Sphingopyxis sp. Soil_C_28. Lineage (NCBI taxonomy): Bacteria > Pseudomonadati > Pseudomonadota > Alphaproteobacteria > Sphingomonadales > Sphingopyxidaceae > Sphingopyxis > Sphingopyxis sp. Soil_C_28. The sequence continues at coordinate 341,645 of NZ_JBDGJE010000002.1, read as the reverse complement.
GAGCCCGTCGGGGGTCGAAATCGTAAAGCTTCCCGGTTGGGTCAAGGCCGCCGCGTCGGGCGACGAGCCATCGGCAAGATCGTCTTCGTTGACGACGACTTCGCCGCCTTCGACGCCGAGGCCGTTGATCGTCACGCCATCGTTGGCGCCGTTGATTATGATCGTCAGCGTCGTGGTCGATGTATCGCCGTCGCCATCGGTGATCGTATAGGTGAAGGTTTCGGTCAGCGTTTCGCCCGCCGCGAGGCCCTGCACCGGCTGCGCCACATTGTTGAGAGCATAGCTATAGCTGCCGTCGCTGTTCAGCGTCAGCGAGCCATAGGCGCCCGCAAGCGGCTGGCCGACGGTACCGCCCGCAACCGCGGTGACGGTGGCGCCGTCGGCGCCCTGCACATCGGCGACGCCATCGGTGGCGTTCGTATCATTGCCCCCGACGCCGGTCAGCACATTGCCGTTGGCAACCGTGGGCCCATCTTCGGTCACGCTGTCGCTATCGGCCCGCGCCGTCGGCGCGTCGTCGATGATATCGATTTCGAGCACATCCGTCGCGGCATCGCCGTCGGCATCGGTGATGACGAGGGCGAAGCTGACTGTCGAACCGTCGCCGGCCAGCGTGTTGTCGATCAGCGTATAGACATAGGTGACCGATCCCTGCCCGGTCGCGGGATCATAGCTGTAGCCGGTGACGACGAGCGTCCCCGTCACGTCGCTCGCGATCGTCTGCGGCAGCGATCCGGGCGTCACCACGACGCCGCCGATCGACACGCTGCCGATGCCGTCGATTGCGGTGAAGGTGATCGTGCCGCTGGTCGCGGCGGCGTCGCCGTCGAACGCCGAACCCGGCGTTTCGGCCGCGCGGCCCGCGAGGTCGGCTTCATAAACCACCGTCCCGCCATCACCCTCGCCGTCGCCTGGCACGAAGGTGATGACGGTCGGTGCGTCGGCGATACTGATGGTAAGGGTCGCCGTCGACGTATCGCCGTCGCCGTCTGTAATCTGATAGGTGAAGACGTCGTTGACGCCGCCGGGCGTGCCCGGATTCCGCACATAGGTATAGCCGCCCTGCGCGTTGATCGTCAGCGTGCCATATTGTCCCTGGACCGTACCTGGTGCCGAAAACCCGCCTTCGCCACCGGGTCCGCGGATACCCGTCAGGCTTGCGCCGTCGGCGCCCGGGGTATCGGCCCCCGCCGCGCCGCTGGTCGTGCCCGCGCCGGTCAGGACATTGCCCGCCTCGGGCGCAAAGCTGCCCGCCACAACCTGGTCGGCGTCATTGCGCGCCGTCGGCACGTCGTCGACGACCGAGATCGTCAGCGTCGCGGTCGCCGTGTCGCCGTCATTGTCGGTGACCACGACGGTGAATTGGTCGGTCAGATTGTTGTTCGCATTGGTGTTGTCGGTCAGCGTGTAGCTGTAGCCGACATTGCCCGGCGTCAGGCTGGTGATCGTCAGCTGGCCAAGCGGCGTGGTGATGACCTGGCCGACGGCGGTGATCGCCGTGCCGTTGATCGTCAGCGTATCGAGGCCGTCGCCGGCGTCGTAGACGATCGATCCGGTCGTCGTTTCGCTGCTCGCCGCGCTGTTGCTGCCCGCGGGCTCATTGCCGCGCGCGGGAAGCCCGGCCTCGTTGACGCTCGCGGTTGCGGTGGCGATGCCGGCGGGCTGATCGGGGGTGACGATGGTGATCGTCGGTTCTTCGTCGGGAATATTGGGAAGCAGTTCGCGCTCTTCGGGCTGCGGGAAGGCAAGCTGGGTATAGGGCAGCAGGTCGCCGAGCGCATAGGCGTCCTGGATCGGGCCTTCGGGGTCGGCGAAATTGCCGCCCGAGCTGCGGACGCCGGCTTCGGGGTTCAGCTCGCCCAGATTTTCGAGCAGCTGTGCCACCGTGCTGGCGGGCACCGTATCGCCGTCGATGACGATCGCGGGAATATCGACCGCACCGTTCGGAATGATGAGAACCTGTCCGTTCGGAAGCGTGACAATCAGGTCGGTGCCCGACACGCTGATATCGTCGATCGATGCGCCGGCGGGCAGGACGATGCGCCCGCTCGCGTCGGGAACGAGGATGGCCTGGATCGCCAGCGGCAGGCTCGAAGCGGCCGCGGTGACGTTCGCTGCGGCAGCCAGAAACTCGCCGCCCGATACGGCCCGGGTCGACTGGTCGTTAGCCGCGCCATCGCGCTCGGGACCCGTCATTCCATTCCGCGCCGGATTGTCGAAAGCATCCATGTCAATTTCCCTCGAACGCACCTCGCCCTGCCGCAAAAACGGCACAGCAAAATTTCCACCAATTTCAGTGCGACCCACTGTCCGAGCGACTCGGACATTCCCCATCCATCAGGAAAGCATGGATTCTCGAGACTCCGCAAGCGCGTTAACACATTTTTAGGCAGCGCCAATCGGCACGAAGTTTCAATCTGTTCGGCGAACGAAGATCAAAGTTAATTATGCCTGTATCCAATTAGATAGAATAACTGTTTTGTTGGAAGATGTGGACTCCGATACTGAATTTCCGTCCCAATTCGAACCACAACCCGGCACGGCTCGTCGCTTTCGAGACCGGCGAAAGAGCGGGTCGACCTGATTCCCGAATGCGCGGAAAGCCGCTCTCGCACGGCGGTTCGAAACCGAACCGGGCCCTGTTTTCAAGGGCGATACGTCGCCGCGACAATGCAATGTTAAGGTTGCTGCGCCATGGCTGTTTGCCAAGGGAGACGTTGGTGAGATCCTTGCTGGCCCATATCGCGGAGCCGATCGAAACGACCGACCGCAGGCGGACGACGCGTCGCACGCTCCGCCTCGACGTCGCCGCACGCTCTTCGAGCGCCGAATCCGCCATCATCATCCGGAACCTGTCGCGGACGGGCCTTTTGATCGAGACCGACGCCGGCTTTGCCGTCGGCGAGACCTTCCTGCTGGTCCTGCCCGAACTCGGCGCCGCCCCTGCGCGCGTCGTCCGCAACGATGGAAGGCTCTTCGGGTGCGAATTTCTGTCGCCCGTCCCCGCGAGCGCGATCAGCGCCGCGCTGCTCAAAGCGCATCATGACGACGAAGCAGACCCGGCTGCCGAAACGGCGCCCGCGGGCGAGACCGAGGGCCTCTACGCGCGCCGGCCTTCGAGTGCGATCCTGTTCACCGCGCTGACGGCTTTGTTTACCGCCGTGGTGCTTCTCTTCGTCATCGCTCTCGTCACGCTCAACTTCTCGTCCAGCTGACCTTCGTGCCGCGCGTCACGATCCGGCCGACTGGATCCGGCGGCGCAGCAGGAACAACCCCGCCGCGAGGATCGCGGTCGGCACCAGCATCAGCGTGAAAGCCGTCCGCCCGTCGAGATGAGCGAAGATCGCCCCGGTGATGATCGATCCCGTCGTCCCGCCGAGCGCCGAAAAGACGACGACGAGCCCCATCAGTGGCGGATGGTTGCGCGCCGGCATCGCGCTCAGCATCACCGATATGATCGTTGGATAGATGGGCGCGAGCGCAAAGCCGATCAGCGGGAACAGAAAGGCCGCGACCGGGGCCTCGCCCCAGCTTGCGATCGGTCCCGGCCGCAGCCCGTCGGCGAGCGGCAGGACGAGGATGATCAGCGCCGCGAGCAGCGCGAGGCAGATGTTGAGCACCGGATACCAGTCGAAACGCGCCATCACCGCGCCGGCACCGAACCGTCCCAGCGCGATGCACGCCGCGAACAGGCTGGCGGCCTGGACGCTCATCTGCGCCGGCAGATGCAAAACCTCGTTGTTGAAGGTCGGCAGCCAGGTACCGATGCCCTGCTCGATGAGGACGAAGACAAAGGCGCAGACGACGAAGACGAGAACGAGCGGCAGCGCGGCAAGGCGCAGCATCGCGCGCATCGGCGCGCGGTCGGCTTCAGTCGCGTCGTCGTCGCCTTCATGCACGCGCCGCTCGTCAACAGGCGCCGAAAGCAGCAGCGCGAGTGCCAGGGCAGTGACCCCGGCGAGCACCCAATAGGCGTTCAGCCAGCGGAGCCCCGCGGGATCGATAAAGGCGCTGAACACCCAATAGGATGACAGGACGCCGACCATGAACATCCCCTCGATCAGGCTGGTCAGGCTGGCGTGCTTGCGGGGACTGTCGGTGACGAGACCGATCATCGAATAAACGACCACCTTGGCAACCGCAAAGGCGGCGCCCACCATCGCGAAATGGAGCTGCGTCGCCCCGAAACCGGCCGCCAGCGGCATGACGAGACAGCCGGCGATCGCGAGGAGGAGCGCGCCGATCAACGCGTTGCGAAGGCCGAGCCGCGACAGATAGCTTGCGGTGAGGAACGACACGACCGCGATGGTGATGTCCTTGAACGCTTCGAGCGTGCTCGCTTCCGTTTTGGTCACATGAAAGCTGGAAATCGACTGGAGGATGACGGTCCCGACGCTGTTGAGCAGCATCGCGAACGCGACATAGGTCAGGATCAGTGCTGCGATCAGTCGAGTGCGCGCCATCGGCCGTCCTTAGCAGAAAAAAGAGGGGTGGCCGCGAAGAGGCCGCGGCCACCCAAGGGGGGGATGTCCCTTTTAGAATTTATAGGCGGCGCTGAAGCGGAACGACCGGCCGAGGATCGGTCGTGCGTTCACGACTTCGCCCCCCGCCTGCCCCAGCGTGCGCGGATCGCCTTCGGTCAGCCCGACCTTGTCGGTCAGATTGTCGGCGGTGACCGCAAAGGTCAGCGCATCGCCCACGTCGACGGTCACACCCGCATCGATCCTGAAATAATGCGGCAACGACTGGGTGTTCGCGGTGTCGGAGAAGCGATCACCGACATAGGAGAAGGTCGAATAGAGCGACACCTTGCTGCTATCGCCAAATTCGATGTCGTACGACGGTGTCACGCGCCACTGCCATTTCGGCTGCCGCTGCACCCGGTTGCCGCTGAGGTCGACCGTGCCGCCGCCCGCAAAGAAATCGCGATATTTGGCATCAAGCCAGGTGCCGGAGAAAGCGATGGTGAAATTGTCGACCGGACGCAACTGTCCCTCAAGCTCAAGGCCCGTGCTCCGTGCCCCGCCGATCGACGCCTGCGGCGCACCATTCTGGATGACCGAAGTTACCAGCCCCTTGAACTTGGTGTGGAACAGCGTGGCATAGAGCGACACGAGATCGGTGCGCACCTTCACCCCGCCCTCGAAATTGTCGACGCGCGGCGACACGAAAATCCCGTCGCGCAGATTATCGAAGAAGGGATTGGTGTTGCCACGGTTGTAACGGACATAGGCACCGACCGACGACGAGAAGTCGTAGTTGAGACCCGCAGTCCACGACCATGCGCCTTTCTTGTACGCGATATTGCGGAACGTCCCGTTCAGAACCGCGGTGCCGTTGTTGTAGAGCGTATTGGGGTTGTTATCGGTATCGACCGAACTGTTGTTCTCGATCGAGCCGGTCGCTTTGTAATTCTGGTAACGCAGCCCCGCATCGAAGCGCAATTCGGGCGTGATCTGAAATTCGTCGATCGCATAAAAGGCGTATTCGCGGCCGTCATAGGCGGCGTTGACGTTGAAGAAACTGCCCTGCGTATATCCCTGGTTGGTCGCGATCTGGCCATTGGCGAGGGTCAGGTTGAGCAGGCGGCCATTATTCTCTGCGGTCAGCAGATGCACGTTGCCGAGGTTCCACTGGTCGTCCGAAGAGAAGTCCGAATAATAGGCGCCGACGGTGAACTTGTTGCTCCCGCTTTCCCATTCGACCGCGAGATCATTGGTGAAATCCTCGATCTGCTTGCGCACGATCCACGTACCGGCACGGATCACCTGCTGGGTGCCGGCAACCGCCTGACCGCCGTTGACGTAGGTCAGGCTGCCGACGGCGCTGCCAAGCGAGGCGGCATAGGCGTTGGCGGTCGTCGCGGTGCTCGCCGGGACGAGGCCAGTCGTGTCGGCGTCACCCTTGAGATAGCTGGCGCGGTAGCGCAGCTGAAGTCCGTCGCCGATCTCGTAATCGAAATTGGTGCCGAGGTTGATCAGTTTCGCCCCGCGCCCGTCGGCGAGATCGGTGCGCGTGCCGTCGGGCAGTGTGCTGAACCGCGTTTCGGGGCCGGCAAGCACGCCGGTGCCGGGGTCGATATTGCCGAACTGACGCACCTTGCTGCCGTCGCGGATCACCGGGATCGGCAGCAGCCACTGGCCGCGATCGTTGAGGTAGCGCGCGAAGACGAGGATCGATCCCTTGCCGAAATCGTGGCGGATATTGCCAGTGATCTGGCCGCCCTTTTCGGCGGTGAAGCGCGGGTCGCGAATGCCGTTGCCGCGCGAATAATAGCCGCCGACCATGAAGCTGGTGTTTTCGCCGAGCGGACCCGACAGCAGCATGTCGCCGCGCAGGTCGCCATAGTCGGTGACGCTCGCCTTCACGAGGCCTTCGAAATCGCGGCCGCCTTCCTTCTGCACGAAGTTGACGGTGAGGCCCGGCTGGCCGTTGCCGAACAAAGCGCCGGTCCCGCCGCGAACGGCTTCGACACGCTCGATCGTCTCGTCGATGCGGATGAGCTGGGTGTTTTCGAGGAACGACAGCGTCGGGGGCGAAAAGAAGGGAACGCCCTGCACGGTCAGCGTGACGAATTCGGCGTCGCCGCCCGAGGGATAGCCGCGCACGAAGATGTTCGCGCCATTCTGGCCGCCCGAGCTTTCGGCCGATACGCCGGGGATGACCTTGAACAGGTCGGCGGTGCTGTTCGGCGCGGCGCGATCGATCGCGTCCGAATTGATGCTGGTGATCGCAAACGCCGCATCCTGACGGTTGACGCCGCCGCCGGCGGTGCCGGTAACGATGATTTCTTCATTGGCCGCCGCGGCATCGTCGGGCTGAGGCGCTTCCTGGGCGAAAGCCGCGGCCGGCAACGCAGCGAGCGCGATCGACGACAGCAGATAGGTCCTTTTCATCATGGCATATCCTCCACTTTATCTGTTCTGATTGACGGGCGTCCACGCGCCGCCGCCTCCTGTTCTGCCGACAGGATCTGGCCGAGCGTGAGATCGCCTATGGCGGGGACGTGCAGGTCGGCATCGGGCAGCGCCTCTTCTGACCCGACGCCAATAGCCACCATGCCCGCCGCATGGATGGCCGAAACTCCGGCGCGTGCATCTTCGACGCCGATACAATCTTCGCCCGACAGGCCCATGCCGGCGGCACAGGCGAGGAAAATGTCGGGCGCGGGCTTCGCGTTCGGAACCGCGCCGGCATCGGCGATGAAATCAAATTCCTCCGCGATTCCGAGCAGGCGCACCACATCGGGTGCATTGCGGCTGGCCGACGCCAGCCCGATTTTCAGGCCGGCGGCGCGGCAGGCCGCAAAAAGGTCGCGGACGCCGGGGAAGAGATTCGCAGGCGAATAGTCCGCCAGCCGGGCGCGATAGAGTTCGTTCTTTTCGGCGAGCATCGCGTCGAACGCCGCAGGATCGACGTCCGCCCCCGCATGATCGAGGATCAGGCGGAGCGAGCCCGCGCGGTCGACGCCCTTGAGCTGGTGATTGGTTTCGCGGTCGAACGCCAGGCCGTGCCGGTCGGCAAGCGCCTGCCAGGCGTGATAATGGTCTTCGGCGGTGTCGGTAAGCACGCCATCGAGGTCGAAAATCACGCCCTTTACCGTAGGCCGGGACACGAAGACCGGCTCTTTGCCAATGCGCAGCGCGCGGCCATGATCGACGATGTCGAGCGGCGCGCCCGACAGCAGGCGATAGGTGCAGCCTGCGGCATCGACCGCGAGTTCGATCACGCTGCCGCGCCATTGCAGGCGAAAGCTGTACCCGTTCCACGCGGCGGGGAGCTGCGGCCGGAACGATGGCACCGGGCCGTCGAGACGAAGACCACCCCATCCCTGCGCGAGCACGAGCCAGCTGCCCGCGAGCGCCGCCATATGCAAACCGTGCGAGGTGTTGCCATGCCGGTCCTCGAGATCGACGAAGGCGCATTCGCGCAGGAAGCCGAGCGCGGCATCTTCATCGCCGAGACGCGCGGCGGCAATCGCGAAGGACACAGATGACAGCGTCGAATCATGCGTCGTGACCCGCGCATAATAATCGAAATTCCGCCGCTGCCGCGACAAGGGCATCGGCACGAGGTCCATCGCCATCGCCTGAACCACATTACCCTGTTTCGCGACCTGATGGCGAAACAGGATCATCGGGTGATAGCGCATGAGCAGCGGGCCATGGCCGTCGCGCGACGCTAGGGCGGGCATTTCGGGGCGACCGAGAAACGCATCGTCCTGCGGATTGACGCCGAGCGCCGCATCGACCGGCAACCACATGAGGTCCGCCGCCTTGCGCCAATTCGCGATTTCGGCCGCATCGAGATCGATCGCGCCGGCCAGAGCGGCGAAGTTCTCATGCGCAGTTGCGCGCAGCCACTCTGCGGTTTCCGCGGCATAGGCAAGGTGGCGGCGCGCGATCGCATTGGTATAAAAGTCATTGTCGACAAGCGCCGAATATTCGTCGGGTCCGGTCACGCCATAGAGGCAGAAGGCGCCGCCGCGCCGATCATCGAAGGCGCCGATCTCCAGCCACATGCGCGCGGTTTCGAACAGCATTTCTGCCGCATCGGCACGAAAGGCCTCGTCGCCCGTCGCCGCGACATAGAGCGCGAGCGCATAAGCGATGTCACCGTTGATATGATATTGCGCCGACCCCGTCGGATAGTGCGACGAACATTCGTCGCCCGCGATCGTCCGCCACGGATAAAGCGCACCCCGGACATGGCCGAGCGCCCTGGCATGCGCGCGCGCGCGATCGAGCTTGCCGAGGCGATAGGCGAGCAGGGTCCGCGCCCTGTCGGGCGCCTGCAACGCGAGCACGGGGAGCATGAAGGTTTCGGCGTCCCAGAAATAATGGCCTTCATAGCCCTCGCCGGTCAGCCCTTTCGCGCCGATGCTGTGATCTTGATCGCGGCTCGCCGACTGGTGGAGCTGAAACAGGTCGAAACGAAGCGCCGCGGCCAATGCTTCGTCGCCGTCGATCGCCAACGCCGCCCCGTCCCACAGCGCCGCAGCCGCCACGCGCTGACTTTGCTGGATCGTGTCGAAATCGGTCGCGACACTCTCGAATGCCGAGAGATCGACCGGGCGGCCGCGCGCCGAAGCGAGCGCAACCACCCGGTCGATCGTCAGGGTGCCGCCGGCGACCAGCTCGCAGCGCACGACATGCCCCGCGCCCTCCGCCGCAACGGCGGCATCGGGACAGGCGACATGCTGACGATAGGCGAGCTCGACGGCATCCTGCGCGAAACGGGTGACCGACGAAGGGTCGCCCGGAAGGGGGGGAGTGATAGCCCAGGCCGGGCGCAGCCGGGCCGAAATTCGCGGATCGTCGGCCGCGGCACCGCCGCTGCTTTCGCGCGCGGCGCCATAGATCAGCCGCGCCTCGATCCGGCCGTCGAAATCAAGCGGCCGGATATGAATGCGCGAGGCGACACACGCCCCGCCCGCGAGCGGAACGATACGCTCGACCGCGATTTCGAGGGTGCGCCCTTCGGCGAGCTGCCACCGTGATACGCGGCGCAGCGCGCCGGCGCCGAAATCAAGCGCACTCTCGGTGTCGACAAGCCCGGCCGCGCCGAATTCGACGGGCTGGGCGTCGATGTGCAGCCGCAACAGGACCGGGCTGGGGCACGCGATCCGCGTATCGGTCGCGGTCGCATAGCCGGGGAAGCTTTCATGATACTCGATCGGCCGCCGGATATAGGCATCGGGCAGATAGGCACACGGCGCGGTGGCGCGTTCGTCGATCACGCCTTCGACGCCGACGAGGCCGTTCGCCAAGGCGAAGATGGCCGCGGCCTGCGCGCCGGTCGCGGCATCCCCACGGCGGACAAGCCGCATCGCTTCAGCAGGATGTTCGAAAATCGCCACGCCGTCCTCACCCACGGCGAAGGCTGCTTGGCCTTCGCTCTCGATCGACGGTTTCCCGCAAAATGGTATCGATGTCAAGGTATCGATACCATTTTGCGGGAAACCGTCGGCCCCGGCCAGAGAAGCTGGCTGTATCGCTAGCTTTCGCGGATAATCAGCGCGACCGGCATTGCGTGCGATGCGACGGCCTTTCCCGCCACCATGTCGAGCACTTTTTGCGCGAGCAGTTCGCCGCCCACGCCCCAGTCCTGCCGGATGCTCGTCAACCGCGGCGAGAAAAGCGCGGCGCCGGGCGAGTCGTCGAACCCGACGACCGACACCGCGCCGGGCACATCATGCCCCTTTGCCTGCAGCGCTTCGATCGCGCCCATCGCAATCGCATCGCTGCTTGCGAAAATGCCGTCGAAGCCGAGTTCTGCGCCTTCGAGCAGCGGCGAGACCGCCTCGCGGCCGGCAGCGAGCGTGAAGGCGCACGGAATATTCGCGACAATCGCGGCGCCCGAATCGGCAAGCCCCGCCTCGAACCCGCGCAGCCGGTCCTCGGCCTCGCCATGTTCGGCATCGCCAAGAAACAGGAGGCGGCGGCGGCCGCGGCCGATCAGATAGCCGGCGGCAAGCCGCCCGCCCTCGCGATTGTCGCTGCCGACGACGACGCGTTCGGGCGGCCCATGCGCGGCGCCCCAGACCACATAGGGGAGCGCGGTCGCCTCGATCACCGCAGCGGCATCGTCGTGTACGCCCTGCCCCAGCAGGATCACGCCGTCGGCCGACGGCGGCGCTTCGGAGAAGAGGTCGATCGTGGTGAGCACCATATTCTGCCCCGCCGCGGTGAGTTCCTGCAGGATGCCGCCGAGCAGCAGCAGCGGATAGGGCTCGCTCATCAGGCGTTCGTGCGACGGGGTCATCTCGATGACGACGGCGATCGTGCGCGTGCGCTGTTGCCGCAGGTTGCGCGCCGAGACGTTGAGCCGATACCCCATGCGCTCGGCGGTCTCGCGGATCAGTGTGCGCGTGCTTTCCTTCACCGTCGACTGGTCTGACAAAGCCCGCGAAACGGTGATCTTGGCCACGCCCAGTTCGCGCGCGACGTCGGCCATCGTCGGCCGTCCGCCGTCTGTGCGTCGATCCCTTTTCACCTCCGGCTCCGCGGGGCAATCGAATTGAAGGGAACGAGGCAGCGAACCATGGCACACCCCTAACGCCCCGCCGCCATCTTCCACAAGTGGCTTCGCAGCGTTCGGCATCGGCGACCGATCCGCAAGTCTTGCAGCGACGCGAGCGACCACAGCGCCGTGATCACCGGCCCCATGCGATTGATCACGGTGAGCAGCGTCCGCTCGAGGAAATCAAACGGCGGCGCCGCCAAATGGCGTGCAGATGATGACCTTGGCTCAACGGAGTTGCCAATGGTCGTCGGGGGCGACACAATCGTCTCATGAAGATCAGTCGCTTCGACCTGGCCGATTTCAGCTACTTCCTCGCGATCGCCAAGCATTGAAACTTTCGCCGTGGCGGGCTTGATCTGGGCGTCAGCGCCTCGGCGCTCAGCCATTCGCTCAAGGGCCTAGGGTCAGGACTCATTGATCAGAGCCAGAAGATGACGGTAGCGGCGAGGGCTACGGCGGAGAAGAAGGCCTTCGGACACCGATCGTAGCGGGTTGCGACACGCCGCCAGTCCTTGAGGCGATCGAACACTCGATGCGGTTGCGGCGTTTGTAGCGGCGCTTGTCGTATTTGACGGTCTTGTTCCGTATTTTCCGGCCGGGGATGCAGGGTGTGATGCCCTTTTCCTGCAAGGCGTCGCGGCACCAGTCAGCATCATAGCCCCGGTCGGCAAGCATCCGGGCGCTGTAACCCGAGCGGTACCCCGAAGGCCTTTAAGTCACGAAAGTCTTGTAAAATCTGGAGCGGGCGAGGGATTCGAACCCTCGACCCCAACCTTGGCAATAAATAGTGCGGCCTACGACATTCTAACCCACGCTATCCGCCTATACTATTTTCTTTATATTTCTTGATTTTAGCCTACGCGTGGCTATCCTCTCTTTTTCTGGAATGCGATTTCAGTTGGAGACTTTTTGGAGACATAGACGGTTTGATAGAATTGTCTCCCGTGTGCGGAGAAAAGGAACATGCCAACGGCGAAACTGACCAAGCGAACGGTCGAAACGCTGGAGCCTCCAGCGGAGAAGCAGATCATCCTGTGGGATAGCGAGATCAGGGGCTTCGGCGTGCGGGTGATGCCGTCCGGGCTCAAAACCTTCGTCGTCCAGTATCGCAATAGCGAAGGAACAAAACGCCGGATCAATCTCGGACGCTTCGGTATCATGACGGTCGAGCAGGCGCGCGATCTCGCGAAGGTCCGATTGGGTGTAGTGGCTGCCGGCGAGGATCCGGCCTTGGCTCGTCCGAGCGGGTCGACAGTCAATGAAGTGTGCGACTGGTATTTGAAAGATGCGGAGGCGGGTCGTCTTCTCGGGCGCAGAAGGAAGCCTATCGCTTCATCGACGCTGGCCCTAGATCGCAGCCGGATAGAACGGCATGTCAAACCGCTCATCGGCAATCGATCCGTCGAGAAACTGTCGATCGCCGATCTCGAGCGCTTCCAAGCCGACATCAAGGACGGGAAGACTGCCAAAGACCGCAACGGCCGTGGCGGTATCACGAGCGGGGGCGCTGGCGTCGCCGGCAGGACCGTTGGGATGCTCCATACGATCTTCGAACAGGCCGCTCGATGGAAGGTGATCGAGGCGAACCCCGCGCGCGGGGTTCGCAAAATATCGATGGAGGTGAAACGCGATCGCCGCCTGTCGGTCGATGAGCTCAAACGCTTCGGCAAAGCGCTGAACCAGCATGAAGCGGAGAGTTCGGTGGCTGTCGCCGCAATCCGGCTGATCCTGCTCACAGGGTTCCGGCGCATGGAAGCCCTTGGCCTGCAATGGGCATGGGTCGATGACATGACGGGATGTGTCCGGTTCCCCGATACCAAGACCGGACCGCAAGTACGACCGATCGGCGCCGCCGCACTGGCCCATATCCAGTCTCAACCGAAGCGCGACAACTGCGACTATGTCTTCCCGAGCGAATTCTCCGATGGCCATCTTGTTGGCCTGCCCCGTATACTGCAGCGCGTTTGTATCGCCGCGGGCATCGCAGGGGTCACACTCCACACGCTACGCCACACCTTTGCGAGCATCGCCGGCGAGTTGGGCTTCTCCGAGCTGACAATTTGCGTGCTCCTAGGGCACGCACCTCGCGGCATCACGCAGCGATATGTTCATATCGACAATGCGACCAAGCTTGCCGCCAACGAAGTGTCCAGGGCTATTGCGGAAGGTTACATCGGGTCTCGCTATTAAGCCCGCATTTGGCCGGTTGCGGTCGGTCAGCTTTCAGGTTTCAGATCGAAAGAAGCGGCCATTTGCTGTGACGAGCCAAGCGGTCGTCAGTCGGCTTGCCGAAGCGAAATCGTGACGCCGTCAGAATTGTTGAACAGGGAGAGATCGCCCCGCACCTGCCCAAGGACGACGATGCCCGGCGCAGGAACATGCCCTGCCCGATAGTAGATCACGAAATCCCGGTCGCCCCACAACCCCAGCGTGCCGACCGAAAATTCGGTTTGCCGGTGGCCGCCGGGCAGCGCCGACGGGAGGACGCCGGTCTTCTCCTGGCGAAGATGATCGCGCATCTGAATTTTCAGCGGTAGCATCGCTGCGAGCGCCCTCCCCGCCTCGTTGTCCGCCAATTTGGCACTCAGCTCAGAGCTTTCGGATGCAATCAGTATCTCCATCGGATGCATGCTGAGCCCTTTCTCCGTTGCAGCGCGCGGCGAACCCATTTGCGCGGCAGATGCTCCGTGGCTGTCGCCCTTAGGCTCGACACCCGGACTGTTCGACGCTGCAGGAGGGCTACAAGCGCCTAGCATCAAGGCGCCGATCGCGATCGCCGCCCGGCGCATTATTGAGGCCCCGTCGCATAGTGATTGTCAGGCACATGCTCCATCCATTCTACGGGTGAGCCATTCTCGGCTTCCTGTACCGCGATGTGGGCCATCGAGCTGGTCGGAGTCGCACCATGCCAATGGCGCACGCCGGGCGGACACCAGACCACATCGCCGGCATGGATGGCCTCAATCGGACCGCCTTCGACCTGGGTCCACCCGTTGCCTTCGAGAACCACGAGACGCTGCCCCAGCGGGTGCTTGTGCCACGCGGGCCGGGCGCCCGGCTCGAAGCGCACAAGGCCGCACCAACCTGCGACTGTCCTTTCGGGTTGAACAGCGGGGTGATGGTGACGGCGCCCGTGAACCATGCGTCCGGCCCGCGGGCGGGCGGGCGTGCCGCACTCCGACTGACTTCCATCGCCGCACCATCGGCGGCAGCGCTACGCACATCGGTCGCCTCGCTTAGTGCGGGCGAGCCTTGTTGGGACTCCGGTGTGCACGCCAGCAATGGAAGGGTACAGGCAATTACCGTCAGGAGTATCGTCATTTGCCTCCAGCCAGGTGCTGCTCGAAAAAGGTCGTGAACTTGTCGAACGGGATCACATCGACCTTATCGTAAAGATCGGTGTGGTTCGCGCCGCGTATAATCACCAGCTCCTTCGGCTCGGCGGCCGCGGCGTATGCCGTCTCGCTGAAATAGCGCGAATGGGCGTTCTCGCCGTGCACGAACAGGATCGGCCGCGGCGAGATTTCCTTGATGTAGCTCAGAATCGGCATGTTCATGAACGGCAGCGGGGTGGTGATCGTCCACGATCCGTTCGAGTTGACCGATCTTTTGTGGAAGCCGCGCGGCGTCTTGTAATAGTCGTGATAGTCGACAAGAAACTGCGCCTCGCCGCCCTTCAGCTCATTCATCGACGGCCCATAGCCCGGCACGCCCTTTTCGGCATCCTCCCAGCGTTGGCGGCCGAGCTGCTCAAGCATTTCTGTACGCTGCTCGAGCGTCACCCTATCGTTGTAGCCCTTCGACATGACCCGGGTCATGTCGTACATCGTGCTGACCGCCACGGCCTTGACCCGCTTGTCGACCGCCACGGCGTTGAGCGCCATCCCGCCCCAGCCGCAGATGCCGAGGATACCGAGCCGCTCGCGATCGACCGAAGCGTGCGTCCCGAGATAGTCGATCGCCGCACTGAAGTCCTCGGTGTTGATGTCGGGCGAGGCGATATTGCGCGGCGCGCCGCCGCTCTCGCCCGTGTATGAGGGATCGAAGGCCAAGGCGACAAAGCCTCGCTCAGCCATTGTCTGGGCATAGAGGCCAGAGGACTGCTCTTTCGCAGCGCCAAAGGGGCCGCCGACGGCGATCGCGGGCAGAAGGCGATCACCGCGATTCTTTGGCAGATAGAGATCGCCGACGAGGGTGATGCCGTAACGGTTGGTGAAGGTGACCTTCTGATGATCGACCTTGTCGCTCTTGGGGAAAATTTTGTCCCAGGTCTGGGTGAGTTGCATACGTGCTCCATTGGGTTGGCTCGGTTCAGATTGCGCCAGCGTCGGCTGGGCGATGGCGAACGAAAGCGCAGAGATCGCCAGCAGGCCGCCTCGCATCAGGTTTCGGCGAGTCGGCGCCGGGCGATTGATCAGGGAAAGTTTCATGCGTTTTCTCCGGTTTCAGGAAGCCGCATTGGCGGCGTCGGCTTGAGCAGAATGATCGATTGCGGCCTGCGAGGTCCGCGCGGCAAGGACCGCGACGAGCGAGGATGAAATGAGCAGCGCTGCGCTTGCGAGGAAGGTGGCCTGGTAGCCCCAGGCGTCGAACAATATTCCGCCGAATGCGGCGCCAAGAGTGATCGCCAGTTGGACTACTGCGACCATGAGCCCGCCGCCGGCCTCCGCTTCGTCCGGCAACGCTCTGCTCACCCAGGTCCACCAGGCGACGGGGGCAGCCGTGCCGATCAAGCCCCACATCATAAGCAGGATGGCGACGCCAACGGCAGATGCGCCGGCGGCGACAAGCCCGGCGGCGATCGCGGCCATCGCGAGCGGCATCGAAATCAGCAATCCGAAAAGCGCGTGCTTGAGCGCGATCCCGATGGCATAAGTTCCGGCGAGGCCTGCAACACCGAGGCCAAGCAGCATCAGCGACAAGGTGGTCACGTCGACCGCGGTGACCGTCTCCAGGAACGGCCGCAGGTAGGTGAAGAGCGCGAACTGGCCCATGAAAAAGAGTGCGACCGCGAGCATGCCGAGCGGCACTTGCGGGCGACGAAGCACCTTGAAAGCCGCGACGCCGCTTGCCCGCTCGCGGCTCGGCATGCTCGGCAGGGTCATGAACTGCCACGCGAGCGTCACCGCCGCGAGAGGCACAACGCAGAAGAACGCGCCGCGCC
Source organism: Sphingopyxis sp. Soil_C_28 (assembly GCF_057657055.1). Classification (NCBI taxonomy): domain Bacteria; kingdom Pseudomonadati; phylum Pseudomonadota; class Alphaproteobacteria; order Sphingomonadales; family Sphingopyxidaceae; genus Sphingopyxis; species Sphingopyxis sp. Soil_C_28. Next base: position 325,456 of record NZ_JBDGJE010000002.1, on the reverse strand, counting down.
AGCCGATATATTGACCCAGATAGCTACCCAATGGCGCAGCGATGGTCGTCGCCAGCGCATTGCCTCCGTTGAGCAAGGCTAGCGCGCGTGGGACGGCATCCTCCGATACCAGCCGCATGACGGTTGCGGTCGACATCGACCAGAAACCGCCGATCACCACGCCGAGCAGCGCTCGGCCCACCATGAAGATCTCATAATTGGGCGCGAACGTGACGATGGCGCCCGAGACGATCATCAAGGCGGTGAGGGCCAGGAGAAGAGCGCGTCGATCAAGGCCTCGCGTGGCCGAAGCGACGAAGAGGCTGGTGATCACGGCAAAGATGCCCGAGACCGCGATCGCCTGCCCTGCCTGGCCTTCGCTCACCGCCAGGCCGGATGCTATCGGTGTCAGCAGGCTGACGGGCATGAACTCCGACGCGATCAGCGTCGACACGCAGAGGGTCAGCGCGAACACCGCCGCCCAACCGCCAGCTGTCGAAGGCTCTATCGCGGGTTCTCGTGCGGGGATCTGGGAGTGGGTTGTTTCCATTCCGCCCATTTAGGCCATCTACATCATGCGGATTACCCGCTATGATCGGCATGCGGCTGTGAGCAGGATTCAACGATGCAACGCGAAACCATGTCGGATCTTGTGGCCTTTCTGGCGGTGGCGCGCGAGCGCAGCTTCACGCGTGCAGCCGCCAAGCTGGGTGTCTCGCCCTCTGCCCTCAGCCATACGATCCGGAAGCTGGAAGAGCGGCTCGGCGTCCGTCTGCTGACGCGCACCAGCCGCAGCGTCTCGACGACCGAGCCGGGCGAGCGGCTGCTGGAGCGTGTCGGTCCGCGCTTCGACGAAGTCGCCGATGAACTCGCAGCGCTGACCGAGCTGCGCGATAAACCGGCTGGGACATTGCGCATCACGACCGGTGACCAGCCGGCCGAGAGCATCCTGCTGCCCGCCCTGGCGAAGTTGCTGCCGCTCTATCCGGACCTCATCGTCGATTTGACGGTAGACAATGGTTTCGTGGATATCGTTGCCGAGCGCTTCGACGCCGGCGTCCGTCTGGGTGAGACGCTCGCTCAGGACATGGTCGCGGTACGCATCGGTCCCGACATGCGAATGGCGATAACCGGGTCACCGGGATATTTGGCGACCCATGGATCGCCGCGAACGCCCGACGACCTCGCCAACCACAACTGCATCAATCTCCGACACCAGGCCAAAGGTGGGATTTCGGTCTGGGATCTGGAAAAGGACGGTCGGGCCGTGAACGTTCGCGTCGAGGGGCAGCTGGTCGTGAACGACATTGCCGTAGTCCGCCAGGCGGCAGTCGATGGTCTCGGCTTATGCTACCTGCCCCGCGACTATCTGCAGTCTCACATAGACGCAGGCGAACTCGCGCCCGTGTTGGAAGATTGGTGCCCGCCGTTCCCCGGCTATCATCTCTACTATCCGAGCCGGCGCCAGCAATCGCCTGCTCTGGCGGCGTTCGTTGCTGCCGTCCGATATCGAAGCTGAGTGGCTTTTGTCCACATCAGCGAGTGGAGCTTTCCAATGGTTCAAGCTTCTACCGACGGCCGACTTCTCAACATTTTTGGCCGATTTGAGACGGACCGCTTTCGGATTGGTCTGCGCAAAAGCGGACATAGAATGATCCGCACCTAGGCCCGCGAGAAGGTCCAGCGGGTCGCACCGCTTTGCAACACCAGCCGGCTACCCCCAAGTTGGGCATCATATTGCTCCGATGTTCGCGCGAGCTTGGAACTGCCTTGACGGCCACAGCTCGATACGAAGCTTTCGGTGCCATCCTCGACCGCGAAACTTGCCTTACCACCTCCTTGAGTGAGCAGCCCCTGCTTCACCTCGGTCGTGGTCGTCGAGCATTTTTCCGTTTCGGCGTGGCGTTTGACGATCCTCCACGTAAAACGGCCATCCTCTCCGACTTCAAGCGTCATGGAACGCGTCACCTGCATCATAACCGGTTCGGTCACGATGGTGGTGCGCGTAGGCGAACCATAGCCGGCTGTGCCGCCCAGACTGGTGCCATAGGACACGCCGACGTTCGGCTGGAGCTTGATGCGCGGGACAAGTACCAATTCTTTGCTGCTACTGGACTGCGTCCAGCGGCCTGCGGCGCTCGCCGGCGCCGGCTGGGCATGGAGTATTGAAGTCGCCGCGATCGCCGTTGCGGCGGCAAGGATGGCGAAAAAATTCATCAAAAATCCTTTCATCTGCAGCCAGCCTTCCGAGAGGACTTAGCCCGACGTCGAGGCCGGCGGCTCAGTAAATCTCATGCCAGTTTTCGACATCCGACGAGCTGTTCGCCAGTCCAAGGCAGATCAGACCGGGCCGGCTGACCGACGCACCGCTTCGCTCCAGCCGATACTCGAGCCGGCGACACTGAAAGCCGTCGACCCGTTCTTCGGCCGTCACGGTCAACGTGCCCTTGGAAGCGCGCCCCTGCCAACGGTGAATGTAGCCAACAGGCCAACTGCCCGCGCGCTTGGCGCGCTCATTATATCGCCCGCTGAACTCGTCGAACTGGAAGGTCGGGCGGCCATCGAGTTCGATTCCGCCTTCGCAGTCGTTGCAGCTCACTTCACCAAATTTGTCATACTCGGCTTTCTTCGCTTCGACGTCGGGTGGCGTCTTGAGGCTGTCGATGTAACGTGCTTTTGACACGGGCGCTTCGGGAACGGGCTGAGCTGACGCCGGCTCCTGCGAAGTTTGAACAGGGACAGGTGCCTCGTCATTCGAGCTCTTATCCTGGCGCGGTCTGCCCGATCCATTGATCACTTCGCCGGCGAGCTTTTCCGCATTCTGCTCCACCTTTTCAACGGCGCGATCGGCCAGGCGTTTCAGAAACCCCTGAGCATGTGCGTCATGGGCCGATATCAGAAGGGCGGGAGCGGCAAGGGCCGCGCACAAAATGCGTTGCATGTTGGTCTCCGAAAATTTCACGATGCGAGGACGTCAGCCCAGGTCTGTCGTCAGCGTGGCGGTCAACCGACGCGGGAGGTTGTAGAGGTAGATACCCGACGACCCGTTCGCCCAGCCATATTTGTTGCCGATGTTCGCAACCTGCACGCGCAAGGTTGCCGGCGCCTTGCCGAGCTTGAACCGGTAGCGGCCCCCGACCGACGCAATGGCGCGCGCCGGGATAACGAGCTTGCCATCGGTACTCGCGACCCGGTCCGACGTGCTTTCGACGACGAGATCGACCGAAATGGCTGGCGCGAAGGTCGGCCGGTAATCGAGCACCGCGGTCGAAAGCCTTCCGAAGCTCGCGACCGGTTTCTTGCCGAGCAGTCCGCTATCGACGGCATCGCCCGACAGCGTGGCGTCGATCAGCGCGGTGCCCGCGATGGCGGTCAGGCCCGGTGCTATCTGACCCGAAAGCGAGAATTCGGCGCCGCGATGGCGAACTTCGCCGAGCTGGCGGAACAGCTTTGCGCCGTCGAGTGAATAGAAGGGCTTGGTCACCTCGAACACGCCCGCCACCAGACGAATCGCGGGTGTGATCGACCAGCGAAGGCCTGCGTCGATCTGGCGCGTGCGGATCGCTGGGGGCGCTTCGTCGCGGTTGACCGCGTGGCCGGGCGCAACGGGGCTTTCCTCCAGCCCCTCGGTGTAGCTGCCGTAGAAGGCGAGCGACGGCGAGGCGTAGACGGCCGCGGTCGCGTTCAGTAACAGTGGCGCATCCTTCGTCGTGATGACGGGCCGGCCGGGGCCGAACACCCGCTTGCTATAGTCGGTCTTCTGCAAGCCAATGCTGACTTCGCCGACATCTTTCCAGCGTCCCTCATAGGCGATACCCGCGGTCCACTGCCGGACGGTATCGCGCGTCTGCGGCCCAAAGTCCAAAACGGGCTCGGGGAAGTCGACGGGATCCTCGAGCGGATGATTGCCGACATAGATTTCGCGGCCGCCGCCATAGGCGCGCGCGCGGTCGCGTCCCTTGATCGAAAGGTGCAGCGTGTGGAGCCGCGGCCCGTCGGCGACGCGACGCGACAGCCGCACCTCGCCGCTCGTCGAGGCCGAACGCCGCCCAGGCTCCGCGATGACAACCTCGTCGGCGGTGCCGTCGGGCCGGACATTGAGAAACAGCTGCGTGTGCGAGCGGTCAAGATCGAGGATCGAACGGAACGCGCCCGCCTTCAGCGTCCAGCCGCCGCTTTTCACCGTGGTCGCAAGACCCGCGTTGATCGTTTCGCCATCGTTGGCCGCCCATTTCTGACCGATCCGCTTCACCCGGTCGAGCCGCGGCGGCAGAAAGTCCCCGGCGGTCAGCAGCAGCGGCGGCAGTTCCTCGTCGGCGATGCCGACGCGGCTCCAGAAAGGCGTGATTTCGACGCCGTCGACCGGCTCCCAGCGCGCGATTAGCGCGGCCGTGCGAAATTCCGCCGCGCCACCCGTATGATTGCGGTCGGACACGAGTCCATAGCCCGCGCCGATCGACAGCCGGTCGGTGACCGGCAACTGCCCGTCGAGTTCGAGGACCTTCGATCCAAACGGCCCGAGGCGCCCACTGACGCTCAGCAGACGTTTTACGCCGGGTTTGCGCAGCTCATATTCGGCGATGCCGGTGGGCGCGGGAAAGGGATATCCTTGCGCCGACAGGCCGACGCGCATCTGCAAGCCCCCGATCAACCGATCGGAAAAGGCCGCCTGCTGGTCAATGTAGAGCCCGTCGAGACGGATGTTCCCCGCCTCCGCCGCCGAAAAGCCCCGGACATAGTTCGGGTTGTAGATGCCGATCTGCTCGCCGCCGATCGAGGTGCCGAAGGCATCCTCGGCGCTGGTCGTCGCATTGTCGTCGGTGCGCTGGGCCAAGGATGTGGCCGGTGCGGCGGCAAGCGCGAGCCCGAGCGTCGTGAGGATCAAGCGGCTCATCAATTTATCTCCTTCATGCGGCGTTGCACATCTTCCCAATCGGTCATGAACATCGCCGCGGCGAGGCGCGCGGCGGGGCGCTCGGGGCTCAGCCGGTCACTGCGCAGGTCGTCATTTTCGTGCGAATAGCTCGACATGTGAACGAGCAGCGGATGCACGCCCGCAGCGCCCGGCTGATACCAGCTTCGGTCGTGCTGCAGTTGCAGCGCGAGCGGGCGCGGGCCCCAGGCATATTCCGAATTGGGGTCATAATCGGGGAGGCGGTCGGCGACATACACTCCGAAGGCGGACCCGGTTCGCACCTGAAAACTTCTGCGCTGCACGCCCTCGGCCTGCACCTGTCGGCGCGCCATCATGTCATAAGGATTGAGGAAGACGCTCAGCACCGCGCCCTCTTCCGACGGGGTGAGATAGCGCCCGTCGCGTTGGATCGTGTCGGGGTTGCCATCGATCACGCTTTTGGCCCGGAGGGTGAAGGTCGCCCCGACCAGCCGCACGCCATCGAGCGTCGGCACGACGGAGATGTTGATATCGGCGTGCAGGCTGGTTCCCCGAACGTCGCGGAGCGAGGGTTGCTGCATAAGCGCATTGAAGGCGACCGTCGCGCGCCGGCGCAGCAGGTCGATCTCGGCGATCGGGATCTTCGCGAGATTGCGGGGCTGATGGACGTGGACGTCGGGCGCCTTCGAATACCATCCGGGCAGACCGGTCCCGGGATTCGGCGTTGCGGCCGTCCAGCGCTCCATCAATTTCTTCGGTGCCCGGCTATCGCCCGCCGCGGCATGCGCTGCGGGAGCGGAGGGTGCCGCGGCGAACAGGCCGAGAAGGGCAAGCTTCAAGAGGGTAATTTTCATCGCTCGAACTTTCTTGGTTTGCAGGCCCTCAACCGGGCAACCCCAGCGCGCCGCCGATGACGCCGCGCAGCAGGCCGCGCTTCTTTTTGGGCTTGGCGTCGCGCGCAGGCGCGTCGCTCTCGGCGTCATCACCGCCGCCGCCAGCCATCAGCGATGCGACATCGACACCGAGCATGGACATATGTCTCGCCTTGGTGCGCAGCTTGACGCCCCAGCCCGCGGGCGCCTCGCGCGGCGAGCCGAAATTTCCCTCGGGTCCATAAGCGGTCATCATCAGCATCGACGATTCCGAAGCCTTGCCCACCGCCGAGGGGACGACGCATTCGGTGGCCTCGGGGGCGAGCAGCATGCGCTGCTGGACGAGGCGGGCGATGTCGCCCTGCTCGAGGTAATCGGGCAGCGCCATGCCGGGCATACGCACCGCGCTCGAGGTCCACATGACGATCGTGCCGTCATCGCGCGCGCCCGTGACGGTCATGATATAGCCGCGGGCATTGGCGAGCACGGGCCAGCTCACCTTGACCGCGCCCGACGCAAGCTTGGCACTTTGCGGCGCGAGCGGCGCGAGAAAGTCGTTTCCGCCGGCAACGGCGAAGCGCATTTCGGGTGAATAATTGCCCTGCACGACATGATCGCCGACGAGCGAGGCCGCGCGGGGCACGCGGGTGCCGTTCTTGCCCCCCGGCCATTCACCATAGGTTGCGTGGCGCCCCGCCGACGGCGGCACCATCGCCTTCACATCGGGAATCGCGCCGAAAGGCGACGCCGCGCCGGGTTTCATCGTCGCAAGGTCGATGACCACCGGCTGTCCCGAGGGAGTGGTTTCCCCGCAGCCCCAGTATAGCTCGATCCGCCCCTTGGGCTTGTCCGGCGTGCCGGGCCGGTAATCGGGTTTGCTATCGGCTTTGGGCACACCCTTGCTCGGCGAGACGAGCGGGAGGCGCTCGCCGGCGCGCAGGCCCTGCGGCGGCAGATGTTCGGCGCTGGGAGCTGTGCTGCTCCGCGTCGAGCCGAGCTGGAGCGACAGATTCTTCTCGACGCCCGCAGGCCGGCCGGTCGCCATGCCTGAAACGGTTTCGGCGGACAGCCAATAGACAGCCTCGATCTTGGGCTTGGGCGCCTGTTGCGCAAGGGCGGCTGCAGAGATGGCGAGTGCGCCGAGCGCGGCGCTGCCGGTCAGAATCATCTTCATGGTACGAGCTCCCTCGCTGGTCAGGGCTGTTTCGGTGCCGACGCGGTCGGCGGCGAGATATGGAGGCGCAGCCCCGGATGATCGATCACGAAGCGTCGGTCGGCGAACATGTCGATCCCCAGGATCACCGCGGGCTGTTCGAGCGTGAAGCCAAGCACCTTAAACACCGAAAGATCGGCGATGCGCACCTTGCGGCCCTCGACCCTTGCCTCACCGATCGTCAGCACGTCGACCGACGCCTGGACACTCGCGGTCGCATGGTTCGTCGCGCCCTTGATGTCCGACGCCTTGGCGAGACCGGGGCTGTCAGGCGATAGTCCGATCGCCTTTGCCGCCGCCCAGTTGATGATCGTGCCGCGCGCTCCCGTGTCGAGAATCGCAGGCACTTCGACGCCGTTCAGGCGGACCGTCAGGCGCGGCGCGCGCATGTCGTCGAGTGTGAAGGGAACCGACGACGTGAGACCGTCGAGCATCCCGACCTCAAGCTTCGGCGTCATGCGCCAGCGGCCGCCCGGCATATCCAACTCGACCGCAAAGTCGGCAATGATGTCGGCGCCCAATATGCCGTCGACGCCGAGATGATCCGTCGGTCCGGGCGGAAGCAGCATCAGTTCGGGCGAACGAAAGACGTGCCCGGCAACCTGGACTTGGCCTACCACCGTCGTTTCGACGTCGCTCCGGCCCGCAGCCCCGTTGAGCGGAATGTCCGACAGCTTCGTAATCAGCCCGGGCATTTCTGCGCGCAGCTTCGGCATGATCGTGGTGCTGCTCGCCGCCGTGTCGATGACGAAGCGTTTCGGCGCCGAGCCGTCGACGCTCACCTGGACAACGGGATGGCCCGACGGCAGAATTTCGAGCGTTTGCATGACCGCCGACGGAGCGGCGACAGCGCCAGGCTGTTCGGTGGCGGTCGCACGCGCCTGCTCGGCAACGATCAGTGCGCCGAGCAGGCCGAATGCGACCAGACTATAACGATAACGCGTGAGGGCCATGGCCGATCTCCTGGCGGCGGGTGCCGCGAACAGGGACCGGTTATGACGGGTTTGGGGCAGGCTCTACGCCTCTGCGACCAAGGCCGATATCGCCTCGCCGGAGTCGATTGTCGCGCGACGAAGGCGGACACCGGCGCGACGAGCAAGGGCGTCAACCGCGAGCACTTCCTTTATGCTTGGCGCGAACTACACATTGGAATTGCCATGCAGCTGAAGCCCGAACATCGTCAGACCATCTATCTGGTCGCCGCGACCTGGATTTTGTCCGGGGTGCTCTACATCATCCCCTATCATGTGTTCAGCGGCGCCGGCCTCTATGTCACGGTCTCGGTCATCAACATCTGCGTAATGGGCACGCTACTGTCGGGGGGCGTCTATTGGGCGGTGCGAGCGACGCGACGCCGCAATATGGCAGTGCGCCTCGCCGCGATGGGAGCGGCGGTGGTCCTTGCCTCCGGCACGCTCGCGCTCATCGACGCGGCGACCGGCGAGTGGATCGGGCGGCTCGTCGTGTCGCCTCAGAAATCGGCGCCCTTTGCGCTACGCGCGACCAACAATTTCATCGCACTCGTCTGGCAGTTCGCGTTGCTTGGCGCCGCCTTCACAGTGATCGAGGCGAACAAGCTCACGCGCGAACGCGAACTGGAGCTGGCCGTGGCGCGCGAGGCGGCAAGCCGCGCCGAGGCGGCCGCGAGCGCCGCCAGCCTTGCGGCTCTACGCTATCAGCTTAACCCGCATTTCCTGTTCAATACCCTCAACGCGATCTCGTCGTTGATCGTCACGAAAGAATATCGGACAGCCGACGCGATGCTCGCCAAGCTGTCCGAATTCCTGCGCGCGACACTGTCGTCGCAGCCCGATGCCCTGCTGCCGCTCGAGGACGAACTCGCGACGCTGCAACATTATCTGGAGATCGAAAGCGTCCGCTTCGGCGAGCGGCTCGCGGTCGAATTCGTCTGCCCGCCCGCGCTCAACAGCGCGCTGGTGCCGGGCTTCCTTCTCCAGCCCTTGATCGAGAATGCGATCAAATACGCACTCGCGCCGTCCGCCGTGCCAGTGACGATCAAGGTCGAAGCGTCGAGCGACGACGACATGCTGCTCGTCTCGGTCGAGGATGACGGCACCGGACAGGAAAAGGACGCAAGGCCGGGCACGGGCGTCGGCATCGCCAATGTCCGCCAGCGGCTCAAGACGCTTTATGGCAACCGGGGCAGCCTCGAAACGCTGAAACGAGAACGCGGTTTTCTTGCGATCGCACGGCTACCGCTCACACGTCGCAGAGACGAGTTGGTGGCATGAGCGCGCTGCACGTCCTGCTCGTCGACGATGAGCCGCTGGCGCTTCGGCGTCTCGAAACGCTGTTCGGCGACATCGACGATGTGGTGGTAGTCGGGACCGCAACGACAGGCGAGGAAGCCGAACAACAAATCGCGGCGCTTCGGCCCGATCTCGTCATGCTCGATATCTCGATGCCGCAGAAGAGCGGCATCCGCGTTGCTGCCGATCTCGTCGCCGACCCCCGCCCCGAAATCATCTTCGTCACCGCGTTCGAACAATATGCACCCGACGCCTTCGAGGTCGATGCCGCCGACTATCTGCTGAAGCCCGTGCGCTTCGACCGGCTGCGCCAGGCGGTCGAGCGGGCGCGCCGGCGGCGGGCGATGCGCGATGCGGTCGACCGGATTGCAGGCGCCCCGCCCGCGGAAATTCGCGAAGAGGCGATCTGGGTCCAGGTCGCCGGCGGCAACCTTCGCCTCCCCATCGCGCAGATCGAATGGGTCGAGGCGGCGCGCGACTATGTACTGCTCCACACCTCGACGCGAAGCTACATCCACCGCATTTCCATGACGGCGCTGGAGCAGCTGCTCGATCCGTCACTTTTGATGCGGGTACATCGGTCGACCTTCATCCGGCCCGCGCTGGTGAAAGCGGTGCAGCGGCTCGGCAAGGGACTGATAGCGCTCGAAATGGAGGATGGCGCGGTCGCGCAGGTCGGGCCGAGCTATGTCCGGGCCGTGCTCGACCGGCTTGGCCTGTCCTGACGCCTTCGTCGCACCGGTGTCCGCTTTGGTCGACGCAGCAGCGGCCATGTCGCACGACGATCTGGTTTAGAAGCAAGCGCGGAGCGCTGGCATCCAAACTCCCATAGCGTGACTGTCGCGGCATCGAGCCGCGCAGAGACGACCGGCCTTGTCCTCCGCCTCCGGCGAGAGGCCGGTGTCTCTGCTCCCCTCACCGACGATGGAGCCTTATCATGAGCAAACTCCCCTTCCTCGCCGCTGCGATCGCCCTTGGCCTGCCCATGCCCGCACTGGCAAAGGCCGAAGCCAAGCCGGAAGCCCGCGCAAAGGCCGAGGCCAAGCCCGAAGCGCGGGCAAAAGCGGAGGCGAAGCCCGAGGCGCGCGCCAAGGCTGAAGCCAAACCCGAAGCCGGCGCAAAAGCCGAAGCGAAGCCCGAAGGCTGATTGCGTCGGTAAGGAGTGCCGGCAGAATCCCCCCCCTCCGCCGGCACGCCCCGCCCGCGCGCAACACATGTTGAGCGCGGGCATCCTCCGGGTGCGCGAGTTCGCCCACTTCTGGACTTCCAATGAACACAAAAAGGGACTGACATGCGAACCCTGATCCCGGCGGCCAGCTGTGCCGCGCTTCTCCTCGCACTGCCTTCGCCGGCCCTCGGGCAGGGCTTCCTCAAGCGTCTGGCCGATCACATTGTCGAGGCGCCGCAGAAGGTCGCCGAAAAAACGGCGCCTGCAAATGCTCCTGCCACTGCCAAAAAAGCATCGTCGCCCAAAGCAACTTACCCAAGCGAACTGCCGCGTCCGGCCGACTTCGATGCCGTGAGAAAAGCCTATACTGACTTTGGGAAAGTTCGCTGCACAAGCTGTGAAGGCGGCTTTGCCCACGACAGCTGGCCCAAATTTCCACGCGATGAAACTCCGCGACCTTCTAACGGCTCGAAGCATATTCTCGGCGAATTTCCGATTGGCCATGTCCATCGCTGGCAGGGCGTCGAAGCGCAGGGATCGCTGACCATCGTAAGCGAAGAGCCGGTTGCTGGCTTCCGATGCCGTCAACTCCTCTATCGGCTCACCAAGGGAAGCGCCTCGGCAGAAAGGCCGGGTCTGCTGTGCTGGGGTTACGCCAATCAATTCGCCGGGTCCGAGGGGTGGAACGAGGTCTACTGACCGGCCCACGCCGCCAGCGAACGGCGCAGCAGCAACCAAAGGATATCTCCATGACAAGCTTGCGCACCTTGCAGGCACTCGCGGCCGGATTGATGCTGTCCGGCGCGGCAACTCCCGTCGCAGTCTCCGCGGCCGCCCAATGCACGGGTGGCTGGTCGGGAACGGTCGAATATGCGCGGCACCAGGCCAACAGCAATTCCAAGACCGTGACCCGCGTCTCCGGCAAGGGAACTCAGACGACCGATTGGTCGATGAACTATGACTATACGGCCCAGATCGCGGTCCGGCCGGCGCCTGGCGCTGAATACAGTCTTGGCCTGGCGAATATCAACCTGAGCTCGGTCTCGACCGAGACGATAAACTCGAACGACCAGATGATTTGCCCCCATGAGCGCACGATGCGCCAGATGTCGGGCAACTCCGTCAGCAAGAGCCAGACACGGGCGAATGCAAGCGGGCTAGAGGCGGGTGTCGACATCACGACCGACACCGGCGGCACCTATACGGTCAGCGTCCGACTACCGGAGGTACAAGGAACCGCCTCGGGATCAAATTCCGCGAGCTACAGCGGCCAGTGCAAGCGCAAGGATGCCACGAACCAGCAGGTTTCCGATATGCCTACAACGGTCGACGCGATGCACTTCTCGAGCAGCGGCGAAGACCGGATGCAACCATCCAACCCCAACCAACTGTCGGGCGCCCATTCGGTTACTTCGTTCGGCGTGACCGAAACGCTGCGCTGGAACCTGCGTCGCTGCGGCGGCGACCTGCGCCTCGTCGATGTGAAGTTCGAGGACATGCGTTTCCCAACCTGGGACGCCTGGAAAGAGATCGTTGAGCAGGTCGGCACGATCGATGGCAATATCGTGCGCCTGACCGCCGTCGTCGCAAACGACAGCCCCGATGCGAAAGCGGCGACGGTGAAGTTCCGCGACACGTACAAGGGCGACAAATGGGACGGCGCCAAGCCCGACGGGCTGCTCGGCGAGGTCTCGGTCACCGTGCCCGCGGGCGAGCAGCGCGAAGTGCAGTTCAAATGGGACAGCTCGGGCTATGCTTGGTTCGACGACGGCCGGCCGCGGATCATGCAGCGCATCAAGGCCGAGGTCGAGGACAAGGGCAAGAAGGTCGACGACATGACGCGCAGCCTGAAGGTCGCGCCGAAGCCGCTCGTGCTCGTGCACGGTCTCTGGTCGAACTGGCGCGCGTGGGAGCCTTGGCAGAACATCCTGACCACCAGCCACAGCTATGACTGGAAAGCCTTCCCCGTCGGCGAGAAGCCCGAACATGGCCGGATGAACACCGGCGAGGAGATGGGCAATTTCGGGCCGACAAACACGATCGCGCAAAATGCCGTCGAGCTCGGCAATTATGTCCGTTATGCCCAAAAGGACCGCAATGCATGGCATGTCGATCTCGTCGCGCACTCAATGGGCGGGCTGATCAGCCGGCGCTACATCCATGCGACGATGCCGACCTACCCCGATGGCAAGCCTCAGGTGTCGCATCTGGTCATGCTGGGCACGCCCAACAAGGGTAGCAGCTGCGCTGACCTGATCAGCGTCCCGCTGGAACTCGCCGGCCGGTCGATGGAAGCGCTGCGCGAGCTTCGGCCGATCAACGTTCTGAGGTTCAACGCCGAGAACAGCAACAGCAAGGGAGTGCCTTTCTCGATCCTTGCCGGAAACCCGCTGCCGCCCGTATGCCGGATGCTGAGCCGCAACGACGGCGTGGTCGCCGAGCCCTCTGCAAAATGGACGATCACGGACAATGAAACACAATCGATCCTGCATACCAGCATGACCGGTACCGAGCCTTTCGGCTCTTTCGTGAAGCCGCGCGTAGCACTCGGGCCGGGCAAACAGACGGCAGGCGAACCGTCATCGTCAGGCGGGAGCGCGCATGCGCCAGCACGCCTCATGATATTGGGTGTCGAAGAGCCCGATGACGTCGTCTCCGTCATGCCCGACGTTTCCAAGGTCGTGATGATCGCTCCGGGTCAAACGCTGAATGTCTCGATCCCGGTAAACGATGCCAAAAACTTCGGCTTGACCTTCGTGGCCGCGAGCACGGTCTCGGTGACGCTGATCGATGGCACGGGCGCGGTGGTCGGCACCAACCTGAGCGACACGCCCGAGGCAAGGCAGATTTTCCGGTCCATATTCGTCGACCGGGCAATCACCAAGGGCAACTGGACCGTGAGATTCCAAAGCAAGGATCGCGCAGACCGCGAGATCATCCTGTCAACTTGGTCCACGGCCAACTAATGGACGGTGCGCGGCGCAGCGCGATCGGCACGCCAGAACAACGTTTTGGGAACGAGAGTTTTTTGTCGGGTCTCACCTCGATAATTGCCAGCGGCGTGCCTCAGGGAGCATCCCGTTTTCACTTCATTCGCGACGAGCGCAAGCTCGCGAGCGATGTCGCGCCTGCTAGCGGGCGGCCTCACTTTCGACATAGCGGGCGAGCTCCTCGGCAGCTTTTTGCAGCGGCTCCGCGCTTCGTTCCACGCGCGCCTGGATGAGCGCGCCCTGCAAGGCCGAGGTCACAAGAATCGCGAGACTGCGGGCCCGCGACGGCGCAAATCCTGCATCGCTCAGCGCCGCCTCAAGCACGGCGTTGCGCGCGCGATAAGCCTTGCGCCCAGCCTCGGCGATCGCGCGGTCCTGCGGTGCGAGTTCGAGCAGCACGGTGGTCATCGGGCAGCCGTCACGATAGTTGGACTTCGCCATCCATTGCCCAAGCAGCGCGGCGTGGTCCTTGATGATCGCGGCCGGAGCAGCCGACCCGCCGGCGAGCTCTTCGAGCGTCACAGCGGCCCGGCGTCCGGCTTCTTCGATCGCGGCAGCCGCGATCGACGGCTTGCCGTGTGGAAAATGATAATAGAGCGAACCCTTGGGTGCTCCGCTCTGGTCAACGATGTCGTTGACCCCCGTGGCGCTGTACCCGCTTTGACGAAACAGGCGCACTGCCGCCTCGATGATCGGCTGGCGATGCTTTTGGGGCGGTGCCAATGTGAATCTCCCTAAAACCCATTCTACATATTATATTGACTGGTCTAAATCAAATCAGGATTGCAATGTCTTCCACAGCCAAAGGATGACATGATGGATTATGCCTTCTCCGACCCCGGCCTTGAGCTTGCCGGTATGCTCGCCGCCGGTCTTGGCGCTTCGACGCCTTTGGCGATGCGACCGCAGGATGAAGCACTTCTTACCGATCTCGACACATTCTGGTTCGGCCCAGATAACAGCCGCATCGGCTGGTCGATCGGTGCGGGGCCACTTGTGCTGCTGGTCCATGGCTATTCAGGGCGCGGGGTTCAGATGGCACCGCTCGCCCACACCCTCGCAAAACGGGGATTTCGCGCCGTCTTCTTCGATGCCGGCGGCCATGGCGCGTCGCGCGCAGAGAAGATCGGCTTCTTCACCTTCATTGAAGACACGCGCGTGGCCGCTGAGTATCTGGGTGAAGACCTGCACGCAATGATCGGCCATTCGGCTGGCGGTCTCGCGATGATGCGCGCGCGCGACATCCACGGCGTCCGAGCGAAGAAATATGCGGTGATCGCGGCCCCCTTCTACCCTTATGTTCCGCTCGAAACGATGCGCAAAAACGGAGCGACCGATGATGCTTTGGGGCATATCAAGGCGATCCTCGCGGACCAGTTCCGCACGAGCTGGTCGCACCTCGCCAGCGGGGGCGCCTACGAGCCCGAGCACGGGACGCCGTTGCTCGCCATTTACGACCGCGACGATGAACGCGTCCGTCACACCGACTTTGGCCGACTGCTTGCGCATTGGCCGGGTGCTGTCGGCGTTAAGACCAGCGGCTACGGGCACAATAAGATTGTGCGCGCGCCTGAAGCGCTCGATGCGATCAGCAAATTCGTTGTCGACTGACCGCCTGCTTCACCGCCCGCATTCGCTGGCGATACCCAGCAACGGTTCGGCGGCGATTTTGCAGAGTGAAGGTACAAGACACGGCTGACCGCGCCACCTTTTCAATATGACCGAACAAAATCCCAAGCCTCTTCCGATAATTGAGAGCGCCTGTCGGCGAGGTCACTTCCCAACGTCATGGCCATGTTCGCCCCAGCGGACTTTGCCCACGCGACTGTCGCGGCGTCATAAATCCATCTTCAGGGTCATTAGGGAGCGCCGAGTGTCATTAAACTCGAACGACGCGTTGGGAGCACTTGTCGCGATCCAAACTATGTCGGTACGCAAGATGGCCGATGGCGGCCAGGCCGCTTTTGGGCACCGATCTGAAGAAGCAGACGTTCGCGGCAAAAACTTTCGCATCGCCAGGTCATGCGCGCCGCCAGACCTGTGATTTGCAGATCAGCTCCCCCCTCGCGCGCCGTCTCGGCCAGCGCATATTCCCGTTCGACGATGGGCCGGCAACCTCGGCGCGCACGGTGGCATCCGGCCATGCACGCCGCAATCAGGACGATCCGACCGCGCCGTCGATATTGAACATCGTCGATCCGGTTCATGTTCGCACCTCGACAGGATCAGCGAGCGCCGCAAGCCAATCTCAGGCGGACAGACTTGACCGTTCATCGCGGCCTCTCAGGACAGACCTGTCCGGCGGCAGCGTGATAGGGCCTGCCTCTTACGATACACGAAGCGGAAAATCGGGCCGCAATGCCGTGGATTGGCGGTGGGGCAATCGGGTAAGAGGCCCGACAGCAGCCGATCGCGGCGCAGGGTATGGGAGAGATGGCGCACATGGCCGAAGGAACTTGGAAGAACGGGCCGATCGCCGAAACCGATTCAAGAGCGCGATCGCAAGACGCTAGGCACGGCACCAAAGTCGCCATGTCATTAGACGCGATTCCGTCGATAGCGTCCGCTGGCGGACGGGATCCCGCCCCGAAAATTCGGCTATCTGACGCCGGTAATGCGCGCGTCGGTGACAGATGACACTGCGCCCGGATTGTTTCAGGAGCCGCCCATGACCGAACTGCTGCTGATTATGGGATGCCTCGCCATCCGCGAACTGGTGCGCTCGCTGCCCGCCATCATCTGGTCGGTGCGATGCAAGCCCGACAGCGCGCAGTACAAGCTGCCCTCGCCTCCGACGTGGCGACGACGGGTCTGAGCGCGATATGGCCAAAGGGATCCCACGCGCCGCAGCAGGCCGCCGCACAATTTGCCCGATGGCTTGACCACCCATCTTACCACCCGCCCCCCCTCCCCCCCGACCGACAAAGGATCGATGGTCCTTTACAAAGGACCTATGAACCTGTATCGACGTTCCAGAGGCCCCATGCAATATCCCCAGATCGACTTCACTCGCCAACAGATCGCCGAGCGCATCGGCGCCAGCGACGACGTGATGAGCTTCTGGCTCAAAAGCGGGCTTCTGGTCCCGTCGCGCGGCGGTACCGGCAAAGGCCGCCATCGCAAGTTCGACATCTTCCAGGTCAACATCGCTGCGGTGCTGTTCGAGATGCGACGCTTCGGCGTCAACATCGCCGTTCTTCGCGAGATGGCCGCCCTTCTGCAACGCGGTACCGAGCTTGCGCTTGGAGCGGAGTGCAACTTCCTCGGCCTGTACGACGCGCTCACCGTGCATTCCGATCTCCAGCACTACCGCGCCGGGCGAGACGTCGAGGTGCGAACGCAGAGCTGGGACGAGCGCTTCGGCACGCGCGACGCGGTCAAAAAGCCGGACCGGATCGCGACGTCGGAACAGGACATCCTCGATGCGGCAGTCTTCGACGTCCACAATTTTCATGATGAAGCCTTAAATATCACGGCGTTTGCCGCGCGTCTTGAGGAGGAGGACCGCCTCCCGCTCCAGTTGTTCATCGACCTCAACCAGAGCGCATATCGATATGTATACGACGGGCGTATCGGCACTTGGGGCAGTCGGGAATGGGTCGTGATCCCGCTCGAGAACGGCGGTCTCCACTTTGCTTTCGTATTGGGCCAAGATGCCATCCTAGGCAGCAATGAGGACAGGATCCGAAGCGGGCTCTTCCTCGCGCCCGAGGCGATCTTCGCCAATGTCTGGGGCGAAAGTCTCCAGCCCATTCTCATTCACGAACTGCCGCCGTCCGACGTGCAGATCGCGCACCGGAAACGCCTGGCGCGCGTTCGTGAGCTGCAGGCCGAAGGCCATAGCGCGGCCGCCATCAGGCGCATCATCGAGGAGTCCGAGTGATGGATCCCGCTGCCCAGATCATCCTCGCTATCGGCGCCACCCTCCTCCTCGCCATGATGGGCAGTACCGCGGTGATCTGGTCGCTCCGGTGCGACCCGAAGCGCGCCCACTATCGGCTCCCGACCCTTCTTGCCCTCGCGCTGCCTGCCGCCTCAATCATCCTTACAAAGGTAGGATGACGCCGAAAGCATCGGCAGCGGCGCTGGCGGCAGCCAGCGAAATACAATCGAGATGAGAGAGGTAATTTCAGTGACTACGAAATGCATCGACCAAGATTTTCTATGCCAAGCGCCAGAATATGAAGAGTTTGACCGAGTGGCTGGCGCAGAACTGCATGCGCCGATGTCCGCTGCGGAGATAATCAACGAGAGCCTGTTCTGCACCGAACTGCCGATAGATCCCGATCTCATAATGGGCGATGTGGATTACAAGATGTACCTGAAGGGCATCAAGGGGCAATTCGGCCTGTATCACCTGTGGATCGACCATGATGAGTGCGACGATCACCGCACAAACACCATGCTTTGCGTCTATGTTGGCAAAGGCTTGGCGGACAAAAGGATTCCCATCCACATCAAGGAAAAATGGCCCGACGGAATCCGGATGTACGCGACCTTCACGAAGATCGAGAACCGCCTGTCGAAATATTACGAGCAACTCTTCTTGGACACCTATGATTTCCATCTGAACTCATATGAGAACGAAGGAGACAAGCAGTTGTTCGCCGTGTGGGACGAAGAGGTCCATGCCATCGGAACGCATCTCAACGAAGTTTCCGCGCTGAGCAAAATCCAGAGTTTCGACGATTTCTAGCCGACTATTCTTACGTGCTTTCAGTCCTTTCGCGCTCCAGCCGGTTCCGCCGAACGCTCCTTGTTCCGCTTGTCGGCGATCCAAATGTGCCCGCCCTCGGCCTTGTATAGTTCGAACAAGCCGGTCGCCTCGAACAGCGCCGAGAAATTGCGTACGCCATAGTTGCGGTGATCGATCGGACCCGACCGTTTCGCCGCGCTGCCGGCGGCGGCGAGCAGCGCCCATCCATCGTCGCGCGCCGCCGCGGCCACAGCACCGCGAAGCTGGGTCACCAGCTTCGTATCCTGCGCCAGCGGCGCCCTCGCCTCTTCCTTTCCGGCCGCTTCCTCGGCGGGCGCAGCCTTCGCGGCCGCCTTGGGAGCCGGGCCGGCAAGATCGCCCAGACTGTCCAGATAGAGGAAGGTGGTGCACGCAGCCGCGAAGGGCGCCGGCGTCTTCCGCTCGCCAAAGCCGAACACATCATGCCCGTTGCCGCGCAGCTGCATCACGAGCGGCGTGAAGTCGGCATCGCTCGACACCAAAGCGAAGGCGTCGAGGTCCTGCGTGTAGAGCAATTCCATCGCATCGATCACGAGCGCAATGTCGGTCGCATTCTTGCCCGCGGAATAGTTGAACTGCTGGATCGGCCGGATCGCAAGTTCGTGCAGCCGGTCTTTCCACGGCTTGAGGCCTGGGCTCGTCCAGTCGCCATAGGCCCGGCGAATGTTCGCGGTGCCATATTTCGAGAGTTCGGCCACGATCGCGCCCATCTTTGCGTGCGATACATTGTCGGCATCGATCAGCAGGGCGATGCGCCGGTCGGAGCCGCGAGGCCGTTCGTCGCCAGTCGCGTCGCTCATGACAAGGCTCCACCAAGGCGAGTCAAGCGGCGATGAAGACGGCCCGGTTGAGCCGTCAGGTTGAGGTTCGTTCTCATCGCCCCGGCTTTATCAAGACCGGAGCATAGATGCATTTCGATTGTCGACCGCGACCGACAAAGCCCGCCCCTCTCAAGCTTGTTCTCAACACCCGGCGGCGCGCTCGCCCGTCAGTCCTTGGTTGCCCACTCCGGCGGATCGATCCGGCGCCAAGTCTTGTAGGTACCAGGAACGGATATTTTGCCGTTCGGGTCGATCAGTGCCCCCGTGTCGAGATTGTAGATTTCCGCGAAGACCTTCGGATTGCCGAAATAGGGCGGGGGCCCCTTGAGCTCACCGACCAAGACCACCTTGGCGCAGGTGTTGCCCCACGTCGTCCGCTTGATCCAGAAGCCTGTTTCGTTCCCATTGCGGACAAACATCTCGAAGACATTTTGTGACGAGAAGTCCATTTCCTGTCCTTCAAAGCGTTGGATGCGATGGTATCGCTGGCTAACCGCTTATAGTCGAATCCGCTAAGTATCGATGCCGGATAGCATGCCGAAGCGAGCATTACTCGGGAACTGGAAGAAGCGGCCGAAACAGGATTTCAGGAGGGGGGCACTAAGTGGCGATCGAATTGCGGGAACGCCTGTCGGAATTTTCCTATGGCTACGGCGTTACGCGGGAGACCGAAAACCTGCTGCGGCAAATCGGAATCAGGCCCGTCCCATTCCTTCCGAGCCTGCTTCACGAGGCTGACCTCGGCTTCGATGTGGCATTCGACCGCCCCGGCGCGCCGTTGCTGCTTCAGTTCAAGCTCGGGCAGTCCTTGACCCGCTTTGTCCGGTCCGATCTGACCGTCCCGGCGCCGCCGCTGGACCGGCCCTTCTGGCGATTTTCGATCAACACCGCCGAGCCCGACGGTCAGTTCGAAACGCTGCTGAAAGCCGAGACGGACGGCGCGGAGGTCTATTATACCGCTCCGCGCTTCGCCGATTGGCCCCACTACGCCCAGCTGTTTGATCGCGAAGAAATCCTGGAACGGTCGCTTATTATCCGGCCAGCCGACATCCGCAGCGCACTTGATCGAAAAGCGGCAGCCGATGGACCGCACCGCATTGTCTATGATTGTTACCGCGTCCATGTCTGCTCGAAGCCGGTTCAGATACCCGAGGTCGAGCCTGAAGACGCCGTCCGCAAGATTGCGCTCGAGATTAGAGAGAGGCGTCAGCCTGCCGCGGCTGTTCTAAAAGCACTGTTTGACGGTTTCGACGACCGCTCGTCGATCCGGCAGGACAACCCTCTTTCCGAGGTTGAAAAATTTGCTCAAACGTCTGACGACGTCGGGCTGCGAGCCACCAGCAATTATATCCGCGCGCAGCGGCGGCGGCGTTATCGCGCGCTCAGAGAAAGAGCAAAATCGCCCGAACACGCCTTGGCTGCAGCCGTTGGGGTCGAGCTTTGGGCGATGGGGATCCAGATGATACTGGCGGTCGAACCATGATCGCGACGGCCGAAACGGAAGGACGTTGAATATGGCGGTATTAGGCGCTCAGGAATGGCAAGAGCATGCAACGCTCGTCGGACACGTCACCTTGTCATGGAACCGTACCGTTCACCAGCTTTTGCGTATTTTCGGGCACCTCACCGGGATCGAGTCCCCGCTGGCCGAAGCCATATTCTTCAGTCCGCGGTCCGACAGCGCGCAGCGACGCCTCATCAGGGATGTTGCCAAAGCGGTCGAACTTAACGACGACAGCCTGAAGGATCTGGAGAAGATTTTCAGAAAGCTGGACAAGGCGTCGACCGGCCGAAATCTTGCCGCTCACATGATATTTGGCATTACGATGTTCGACCCGGAAACCGGAGCTTGGGGGGCGAAGGTCGTGCCGGCACTCCCGATCACGCAGGACCCGCGGCTTGCTGCCGACTTCGCGGAGCAGTTCCGAATGGTCGACGAGCAATTGTCGAGCATCTACCAG
Source organism: Sphingopyxis sp. Soil_C_28 (assembly GCF_057657055.1). Taxonomy (NCBI): domain Bacteria; kingdom Pseudomonadati; phylum Pseudomonadota; class Alphaproteobacteria; order Sphingomonadales; family Sphingopyxidaceae; genus Sphingopyxis; species Sphingopyxis sp. Soil_C_28. The sequence goes on along the minus strand of NZ_JBDGJE010000002.1, from coordinate 304,553 downwards.
GATCTGGAGGATTGGCTGCTGCACGCACCGATCCCCGATCGGCCGTGGGGCATGCCACCCTATCCGAAATATGCCTCTGCGAAGCTGCAGGCCCTGCTTGAGGGTGAAGGCGAGACAGAGCACGCACAGCGCGATGAACACACAAAATAATATCTCGCGTTCTGGGAGTCGGCACCATGTGGAACAGCGTAGAAGTTGAGATCGTAAGGGACGTCGCGCTTGGCGCGATAGGCCCGTTCGAAAACGCAGATGCGCAAGACGGCATTCTGCTGAATCATGCATATATCGACATGCGAGGATATTCGCTCGCCGAAGCTGAAGCCATAGTTCGCGAAGAATCCGAACTCTTGCGCGACCTTGAGGGGGCGGGAGAAAACGATGACAAGGTAGATGCGCTTTTGGACGGTCTGATAGAAGATTGCAGTGAGCTTAGCGGGTTTGATATCGGCACGGCGGGCGCCATCTACGCTCTTTCCGCAGCTGGGGCCACTCCGATAACGAGTTGCAACGGCGGGCTGCTTGGTGGGCAGTCCCATGCGTCGGACGTGCCGCACGTCCTATTTTCCATCGAGCCGGCAAAGTTTTCGCCGATATTGAGAGCTGCCGAGATCTCCGACACGGGCCTCCTGAATAACGACGGTCACATAGAGATTTTTGCTACGACCATCCCGCACCTTCACTCGTTCGCGGTCGCTCTAGTCAAGGTGATCGCAGACCAAGGCCTTTCGAAAACGTGACCGAAAAACGCACACTCACCAGCCTCTTGTTGGTCGAAGAAAGACTGCTCGAAGCCGACTATTTTTCGCGCACCTTAAGGCGGGCCTTGCCGCACGAGCTACCCTATTTGCTCAATGCGTTTCTCAGCGCGGCACGCGCAGTCACCTTCATGCTACAGAAAGAGATGTCCGATGTGCCCGGATTCAAAGAGTGGTACGAGCTGCAGCAAGTTGCATTGGGCGCCGACCAGGCGGCTCGCTTCTTCCTTTTGCAGCGCAACTACTCTCAGAAGGAAGGGCGTGTAAGGACCGCCGGATATCGAGGCACCGCTAGGCGAAGTGGTTGGTCGTACCGATTTGTCGACGGCAAATACAAAGTCCCCGAGGAGCTTATCGGTCGCGACTTGGCGGAATGCAGCTCCGAACACGTCGCAAAGATTGCAAATCTGATTCTAGAATTCGCGGAGAGTTTTCCGTACCACTCATGTCCGCACCGCGCTCTCACGCCGCCCGGTGTCGAAGCTCTAAATTTGAACTTGCGAGACGTCTTCCTCTCGACCGGAATGCCTAGGGAGGTTTTTGACGCAGCTCCGAAAGACCCGGAGGTAATGCTGGGCGGGATGCGGACCCTTGTGGATGCGGTCGATTTCGGTGCGATAAAGAAGCTTACGAAACCAAGAAAGCGGCGCATGCCCAATTCGGTTGACGGCCCGCTACGTCGCGCGTTGATGCTCGCAGACGGCAGCCAAGGTTCGCGAGAAGCCGTCATCGCGGCTGCTATTCTCATGGATCGAGATCGGGGCGAGCCTTAGGGATCGACGAAATCTACACCCACGCGCGAGAGATGCTGGCCGGTAACCATCAAAAAGCGAGTGGCAAAGCTGCCGCGTAATTGGGACACCACCGAAAGCTTCCACGGCTTTGGCTTGGATTTCGCCAGAGGAAGGTGGTTGGCAAACCACCCGCGGATCGTTGGCGGAGCTCCCTCTTCCCCCGGAGTAACGCGCGATCCGTCGGGCAGGAGAAGCATCGACAGGTTGGGTTGCCTGGTTTTTGCATTCAAAGCGCGCAGGATCACAGGGCCGCGGTCCGTCACGATCACTACCTTATCGCCCTGCGTGAAGGCATCGCCTTCCTTCTCCACCGTAAGCTGCATAATCTGGAGGCCGACCAATCCCGGCTCGCGTGGAACTAGATCACACGCCGGCGACATGCTTAGCCAGTAATCGCCGCGAGAGTCGCGAAGCACGCTCCCGGTCGTAATGTGCGAGCCCCGAAAGGTATCCGAAACCATGAACGCGTTCACCGAGGGCAAAACCTTGCGCGCCCAGTTCACTTTCCGGTCGGCGGGAACATGTGCAAATTCGCGAGCGCGCGTGTGCCGAACGCCCTCGCCCTCGGCCACCGCCGCCGCGGGGAGGCTAAGGCGACCATGGAGCATGGCAGACGCCGTTTCCGTGATGCGCTCTTGGGTTGCGAGGCGCCGGCGGATGAGATCGACGAACCGGTCGATCAGAGTATGGGCGGAGCCTTTGATATCGTCCGGGGAATGTTCGGCCGCCGCCGTCTCTTCGGTTTCAAGCAAGTACATGCCGAGCCCGAGACATAAATTGTCGTCGAGCCACGATTCGTGATCGACGATAGCTTCGAGTTCGAGGGCGTTCTGAACCTCCGACAGGATTAACCTATAAACGTTCGGTCGCCATGCTCGAAGCGCGTGGCCGAGCCGTCGCCACACAAACTCGCCCTCGTCTTCTCCCTCTCCCGCCGTTCCCTTGCCGACGATAGCGACGAAACAGCTCCCGCATCGGATCCAGAGGCAAGCCTCGTCAGCAACATCCGCCTCGATATCAAGTATCGGACCCTCGGCGGGATAATCTCCATGCAGCTTGGCGATCCAAGCACGAGGGATATGATCCGCCAACGCTTTGAGGTTGGCCAAATCGATCTCGGCTTCTTCTAGAGACTTCCGCAGGCCGACAATCCACGGCGTCTTCCCAGCGATGAGGTAGTCGATCAAACCGTCATGATCGATTTCAGAATAATCTTCCTGAGAAAGTAGGTCGCGCGCCTCGTCGAGCACTTCTTCGGACGGCTTCAGCTGGGCGGCAGGCGGTATAACTCCGCGCATCGCTGCAGCCGCCGCAAGTGCTACCCCCTTCAATGGGTCCGACGTGTATAGAACGACTAGATTAAAGTGGGGCGACACAGCCAAGTGGCGCAGGATTTTTAACGCCGATTCAGGGCCATGACCTAGTTGATAATCGAGAACGACGAGATCGCTTTTCCGAACCTTGTCGAGTGAGACAAACTCCGTTTCCTTTTGGGCGCGCCAATTGACGATATCGCACAACAAGCCGCGGGCGTGCAGCGAACGGTAGAGGCTTCGCGCCCGATCGAGATCCTTGTAATCCTTATCGTTCGCGGCCTGCATCTGCAGATAATTGGGAAATTGATCATCGATCAGCATCGCCGTGCGAATTGCATCGTCACGAAAACTACGCTCGATCGCGTCGGCATAGCTAGCGGCGTAGACTTCAGCGGTCATTGCCGAGACCTCGCAACTCAATCACAAAGTTCGCACCGGGAAGAATATGCGGATCCTCGTCTTCTGCGTAACGAATTGCGTGGCGTCCCGCCTCAAGATTTACGCGACAGAGATACAATCCGACGCCCCTTCCGGAAGTCCGCTTCGTATAGAATAGCTCGAAGAGCCTCCACACGTCGTCTTTATCGACGCCAGGCCCGCTATCTCCAACGACAATTTTCCCGTCGATGTAGTCAAAACGGATTGTTTTTTCCGGTGAGTTTGCGACCCAGTAGAGGGCATTGTTCGTCAAGTTGATAAACACCGGGTATATTCTGGACCGCAACTCGGTGAACTTGATCGCCTTGAAACGGTCGGTCGCGTCGAACGCCACGCCGTTATCCTCGAAAAGATTACCGAAAAAGTCCCGGACATACTCATACACTGACTGCCCGGAGATCGTCTCGCGTATACGGGCACCCGCCAGTTGAAGAGGAGCAAGGAACCGGAGCTTTTCGGTCAATGCGCGATGCGCATCTAGCGCTCTACGGAACGAAGGGGCCGAACGCGCTTCTGCCGGCAGTTTTTCCAAACTCCGAGAGACCTCGCTGTCGAGATCTTCCAGTTCGTGACCGATGATTTCGACGGTAATCCCAAGCTGAGCGACGGCGTTGAGGTCGCGCACCTTCCGGTCAAGGTCTTCGCGGTCATCGTCGACCATTGCCAGCGCCGTCTGCGCATCGAGGCCGTCGATAATCGCGGACATGTTTTGTACGACGGATCTGTAACGGTCGGTAAACTCTTCTTCGAGCTCAGCCCGGGTTCCGTCCAGTAAAGCGAGGAGATCCGCGAGATCGGTGTCCTTGCCCAACCCTTTCATCAGCGGCGCCGTTGCGCGATCGTATCGCTCACGGTCATCCGCGATCGTTGACGTCCAGTTTCCGGTCAGACCTTTGATCCCCTCCCGGATCTGGAAGTGATAGTCGTCCAGCATCTCTTCGAGAGCTTTTCTGTGGTGCATTTGAGCTGCGGTCGCAACTTCGCGAACAGACGACTTCCCAGCCTCGGCTTCAAGCGCCCGGAGCACATCCTCCGACACGGCGAGCAGTTCTCCCGCCTCGTCGAGGTCGTCCCGGAACCCACGATATTTCAGCTCAAGATCGCCCAGAACGTTTGGAACCTCGGCGGGCGACAACGCGACGAATTCCGCGCGGGCCCTCTCGACGTCGCCTCTCAACAGCGAGAGCGCATCTCGATCAAGAGACGCGTCTTTAGATAGTCGAGCCCCGATCGCCTCCACATTACTGGTTAACGCAGGCATGCGTTCAACGGCGTCATTCAAGTAAGCCCGGAAGGCGGCTCGTCTCCGCTTACGTGCCTGATCCGCCGCCTTGTGACCCTTCTGGTTGCGCTTTCGTGTCTCCGCAATCTTCTCGGCGCGGTCAGGCGAGTCCGTGCCGAAGTATTCCAGTGCGAGCCGCAATAGCAGGCTCTGAACCAACAATCTGAGCTGACGGCTCGCCTGGTTCTCGACCAGACCCTCACGACCAGCCTTGTCACGCAGTTCCGGATTGCCGTCGCGCGTGAACGCGAGACGTCCAAAACTGCGCCGATGAGCCCAAAAGTAACGACCGGCGTGCTTTTGGCGCTGCTCCTCCAAGCCAAAAAAGTCGGCGTCGGTCGAACCGTACGGCATTACGCGAAGACCGTCCCGATACACGCGGACGCCGCCATATCGCGTTGCCTGCTCGAGCAAATCTCGGTGTCGTTTCGCAACATGCGTTGAACTGGTCTGCACTTGCTCGAACGTCCCGATCGCGAAATCAAAAGGACCCGGCCGGGCTGCTGCGGGTATCGGCCTCGTGGGAGCGATCTCCCGCTCTCCCAGATCAATCCCGAATGCCTTGACCTTCCCCCGGAACACGCCCTTCTCGTCGAACCGGCCCTCGACCGAATGCTCGAGATCGCGAAAGTCCGAAATATCAAATACATCCGTTGAAGAGAGCGCGCGGCGAGATCCCGCACCGCGGTACAGAAGAACTTCGTAGTCAAATTCCACTGGGTCGTCGGTCAGCGAGTCCGTAAAGCCCGTCAAAATATCCAGCAGGCGCTGTTTTGCCGCTTCCGCTTCGTCGTCCTGATGCGACGCATGGAGCCAGACTGACAGCTCGTGGTGCGCCCCGAGGAGGAACAAAGCGGTGCCGTGCTCTTCCAATCCGGCGTAGACCAACCACTCATTCAGATGGCGCTGCTGGACAGGCAGCTCTTTCCAAAAATCGATAATCCGCGTCGGGTCGGTTGTGGGAACCGGGTTGGAATCGGGGTCCCGGTTCCAAGCCGGCTTGAGGTCCCACGCTCCATCCTTGCCTTGCGCGCCGACGTTTTTCAACAACGCGGATGCCATTTCCGGCAACCCGGCCAAAATGTCGGATCGCGCCTGAAATTTCCGCACCGGGAGCGTTATTTCGTCGATCGACAAGAACGGATTCTCGAATAGCCGCCAATCGACGAGAACTGCGGCGAACTCGCCGGCCTCCTGCAGAGAGACGACGAGGGCAGCGGGAGCGAGAAACGCAGTCGAGAGACGGCCGATGCCTTTTTCGCCCTGCCGCGCACGTGGTTTGCCTTTGTAGAACGGCGGAGGGGGCGGAGGCGGGCCTTCAATCTTCGACTCGGTTCCGATAACAAGCCAGCGATCGACAAAATCCGAAGCAGTCATGCCGACTCCGGTGTCGAAAATCGCCGCCACAATCGGATCGCCGTCGAAGATATTCAGGGACACGGAAGATGAATAGGCGTCCCAAGCATTTTTCCACAGCTCGCTGACGGCCGTCGGCGCATCGGCAATCTGTCCTCGGCCCAGATGGTCAACGGTACGGGCGCGCGTTTTGAAACTGACATCGAGCTGCCCGGCGTCAGCATTTTTCTTCTCAGTCATGGCGGCAGCCTTGCGATGAGCCTATATTCCGGTCGTGGCGGACACCCTTACCCCAGATCAGCGATCGAAACTGATGTCGCGCGTGCGATCGAAGCATACGGCTCCCGAGCTGGCTGTTCGATCCGCTCTCCACCACGCGGGCCACAGATTTCGCCTTCATCGACGAGACCTTCCTGGTAACCCCGACATCGTTCTGCCGCGTCATCGCACCTCCGTATTCGTTCACGGGTGCTTTTGGCATGGCCATAGTTGCAGACGCGGCAAATTGCCGGCGTCGAACACGGAGTTCTGGTCGAGAAAGGTCGCGGCTAATATTGCGCGTGACAACCGTTCGCATGACGCTCTCATTGCAGCGGGTTGGTCCCCGTTGACGATCTGGGAGTGCGACTTGGCGCAAGGCATCCAAGACCTGCTCGGTCACCTCGCCTCCTCGGCAACGGTCAAAGAGCCGACGAGATAATCCGAAAAATACTTGGCGAGCCGTGGCGGCACCGCGTTCCCGATCATCCGAGCGACTGGGTCGATGGAGTGCTTCGGATAAAAAATATAGTCCCGCGGAAACGACTGGAGGATGGCAGCCTCGCGGAGAGAGATGCCCCTTAGCTGCTTTGTATCATAGTGACCGAACCGTCCGTTCGAAATGCTATGGCACTTCGTCGTGATCGTAGGAGACGGCCGATCCGGGCTCATCCGCGTATATACGTCGGTGAAGCACCGGACTTTGAGCTTTGCGTTCACCTTGCGATGGCAAGCGAGCGACAGATCCCCATGCTCCGTATTCTCCATGTAGGAATTCGGTTTCCCGGGCAGCGCTGCGGCTATTCGCTTCAAGTTCAGTTCCGAAAGTGTACGCGTCTTGTGGTTCGGGATTGTCGGGTGCTGAGCACCGGCCAACATGGCGGGCAAGCTTCCAATCGCCTGTCGCACGGTCACAGTCTGGGCGTCGGGGTCTCTTTCAGGAACAATGAGCTCGCCGTCTTCCGACAGGAATTCTTCCCTGATCAGTTCCTTCCGGACGGCAACGAGAATCGAACGACGTCGGAACTGAGGAACCCCGAAATTCGAGGTGCAGACCACTCGCGACCCGGCAACATATCCCAATGACTCCAGCTTCTCCTTAAACTCGTTCCAAACCCCGCCGTATTTCGGATCGCGTATTCCGCGCACATTCTCCGACAGGACCATCTCGGGACGGAAGCGGGCAACGAACTTTGCCGCCTCCTGCAGAAGATTGCTGTCACGTTCCCGACCTGCCTTGCGATCGTCCGAAAGCTCTTTCTTGGACAGCTTGGTAAATGGCTGACACGGAGCACAGATCGCGAAAAGCAATGGCACGCCGGGCGCATGGCGCCGTCGGTCCGTTATAAGGTCCTGCAATTCCGTCTCGAGCTGCTGTTGCTCGCCATCAGCATATTCTTCGGTCGCAGGGAAAATGTCGCGATTGAGAAACTTTACCTTCTTTCCGTCAAGCGTTCGGTTGGCATTATTCTCGACGTAGGTCTCCTCACACCGCCCATCTTTGTCGATGCCTGCGATGACGTAACCGCCGGAATCGATCAGGCCACGGGTCGTCCCGCCGGCGCCGCAGAAGAAATCCACGGCCAAAAATGTTGGCGAAATGGCGGCGACGTCCTCTTGGCGCTCAGGCATATCGGCACCGTTCATCGGGGAGCTCTCTTGGCGGCACTTGCGACCCTTTTTATCTTTTCGACTTCCGCGGAATTGAAAACACGCCACCCATTTCGGTCGCGCTTTGAGGCATCCGCGATACGCCCGCTCTTGATCCATCGAAGCAACGTCGGCTTCGAAATCCCGGCGGCGTTGGCCACCTCAGCGGCATGAAAAAGTTGAATAGCCATCTGCGCCCCTCCGACGGGGTGAGTATAGTCAACCTGAGTCAAGGTCAATTGTGCCGCCTAAAAGATTTTTACGGCGCAGATGGGAGAGAAGCCTATTGTTGGCATCGGATCAACCTGGACTTCAACAATCGAATAAATGGCGAACTTCAGGCAAATGATCGCCCGATTGCCAAAACATATCGGTCAGTAACAGCCGCATTTTCGAAGTGGAGCGCCCTTGAGGCCCTACCGATATGGATCATTCTCCCGGAGGTGTCTTGCCCCGCCCCGCTTCCAGGCTATGCTGTAGGGGCACCGGGCCGAAGGCGCGCAGTGCCGGGGCGTGAGAACTCTGCTTGAGCTTTGATCCAGATTCTAGACGGTGAACGCCATCAGCTGGTCGAGCGTCATCGCCCCGTCCGCATAAAGGTCGTGGAGCTTCGTCGAGACGCTCGCGAGCTTCAGGCGCTGGCGCACGGCGGCGGGCGTGGTGTGAAAGCGGGCGGCGATTCTTCCTCGCCGGCGCCCTTGTCGACCGTCGCCTTCATGGCGCGGAATTCATCGAGCGGATGAAGCGCCTCGCGCTGGCTGTTCTCGGCGGGGCCGTCTTCCTCGGCGAGAACATCGTTGACGGCCGAACGGACGACGCAGGGAATAAGCGCATCCTTCGCAAGCTTGCCCTGCCTCACCAGCAGTTCGAGCGCCCGAAAGCGGCGGCCCCCGGCCAGGATTTCGAACCGGCCGGTTTTCCTGGCCCGTTTCATCGAGGATGGGCCGGACGTTGAGGCTCTGAAGCAGGGTCCTGCGGGCGATATCGCCCGCAAGGGTATCGATCGAAACGCCTGCCTTCACGCGCCGGACATTGGCTTGGGAAAGCTCCAGCCGGTCGAACGGAATATCGCGCGACGGGCTGAGGATGAGGTTGGTTTTGGCCTTGGCCATGGCGGCTTCTCCAGGGCGGACCGCCGCGAGACTCTCTCCCGGCTCTCAATCCGCCACGGAACGCCCTGCCCTCCTCTCGCTCTCGCGGCGCCGGTGCGGCACCGCGCGCCGGCAGCACCGGCGCCCGGGCATCAGCCGAACAAGGCGCTCAGACCCGCCTCCAGGACGTCACAATCTTATGTCTGGCGTTGACCCCGTAGCGGCGAACGAGCCGCGGGTGGAACTGAAGGCTGTCGCCGCCCCAATGCATGCCCTTGATGTCGTACCGATCGAAGAAGAGCGCTACGTTCCGCCCGTCGGGATTGCGCGTGCTCGGATAGATGATGCCATCGAGGCGCTCACCATTGGGGAGCTCGAACACCCGCCGGAAATATTCGGTGACGATCTGGGCGGGGACATAATCGATATGCTCGCGTCCGTCGCGCGCCGACACTTTCGCAACATCGTCGCGCAGCGCTGCCAAAAACAACCGAAGTCCGCGCGCCGTCGCCGAAACATTCTCGAATATGCTGCGGAACGGGATCGTATCGACGCGCGTCAGGTCGAGAACATGGAGGTCCCTCAGCGGCGAGAATACGCCCATCGAAACCCGACCGTTGCTCCCGAGAGCTTCCGCCATCGGAGTGTCGGGATCGAGCGCGCCGTAAAAGACGGACACGCCGGCGGCGTTCATGCGGCCGGCGGGCGGGCCGCCATCGCTTTCGGGCGGCGGTCCCAGATCGGCTGCCGTGCGATACCAGTCGTCGCCCTTGTCGACCTTCCTTGCCCGGTACACCCGCGTCCCGGCCTTCAACGTTACGAGGAGACCTTCCGAATGCGCCGCGCCGCCGACGAGATCGAGCATCGCGGCGGCGGGCACATAATTATCATCCGGCGAATCCATAATTCCGCGCGGCCGCTCGTCGTCCCTGAGGAACATGAACCGCGACCGGTGCTTCACATAGCGGCTGAAACTCTCCCAGCTCACCTCGAGACGCCGGGATGGGGAAAGGACGGCTTGATCGGCCCTGCACCAGACGCGGTCGGTGGTGACGCAGTTCACCAGAGCCTCGATCACCTCATACTCGGCATGGACATAGTCCTGGATGAGGTCGTCGGCGTCATAGGTCTGCCCTGCCCAGCCATTTTCGCTCTCATTGTCGATAAGCAGCGTGTTCTCGGGGATATCATAGTCCTGCAGGAGACAGCCCATGATGAAGGCGGCGATTTCCTCGACGGGCGCGGTCTTGTCGGAACGAAAGCGCGTGTTGCAGAAATCGCAGCGCTTCGATGCTGCGAAGAACTGGATCGCTTGCCGGATGCCGGGATCGGTGAGGCATTTTTCGCAGACATGCCGCGGGTCTCGGCCGTCGATCGTCGAAAGCCCATTCGATTGCATGATGTCTATGAAGTCGAGGCTGCTGAGGCCATCATCGATCACAAACGGCTCTGGCGGTTCGGCCGGTGCGAGGAACTTCAGATTTGCCATGAAGAGCTGCTTTCAAGTGCTGGTGAGGCGGTCGAGGCCTGCCGCGAATATCGTGAGCATCTCTGCAATTCCAACCGCGCCGGCCCGCTTTTTTGGCTGGCAATCTATGCCCCGGACAGCCGGCACGCCCTGCGATTCCGATCTGCAAGGCCGATCGATGCAAAAGCGCTCTAGTGGGAACCGGCAGCTTTGCCCTGATCAAAGTCATGATTTAAATGTCCGCTTCCAAGCCCTCAGGAATCGCTGCCGAATGGCGAGGTTGAGGCGCAAAGCGGTCGTGCCCGAAAACCGCCGGAGATGACCGCTGGCCCCGTGCTAGCCAGCCAGCGCAACCATAAAACTTAGTGGCGAAGGTTCTAGGGATGCCGGATTCGAACCTTCGACCCGAACCTTCGGCCCTCGCCAGAATTTGGAGACAAATTTTGCGGGTTTCTGGAGACAATCGGGAAAAAACGCTCGGCTTCATAGCACAGTAGCGTAGGTTTGGCCTCTGCATCGCAGAGACGCGCTGGAGCGGGCGAAGGGATTCGAACCCTCGACCCCAACCTTGGCAAGGTTGTGCTCTACCCCTGAGCTACGCCCGCTCTGGCGGCTGGAAACCGGTCGGTTCCAGCGGGTGAGGCGGGCGATTAGCACCGGCTTTTTGACTCGGCAAGCCCTGTTTGCGTTTTTTGCTGAAGGGTTGGCATATCGCCCGCAAATCCCACATAAGTGAAGAAGAGACTCTCTATCCGCCCACGCGGAAGCGGCATTGCCCGCTCAAACCGATATAAGGAGCATCCATACCGTGGCCACGCTCGGTCTGAACCCCACCGAAAAAGAAGCCGTCGAAGCTTTCCGCCGCGACGTCGTCGAGCCGTCGATGACCAGTCTCGTCATCCTCGATTTCTGGGCCGAATGGTGCGGACCGTGCAAACAGCTCGGCCCCACGCTCGAGAAGGTTGCCGCCGATTACGCCGACAAGGGCGTCGTGCTGGTCAAGGTCGACGTCGATGCGAATCGCTTTATCGCCGGCCAGTTCCAGGTGCAGTCGATCCCGACCGTCTATGCGATCTTTCAGGGCCAGCCGGTCGCCAACCTGACCAACGCGCGCACCGAAAGCCAGCTGAAGACGATTCTCGACCAGTTGCTGGCCCAGCTGCCGATCGAGAGCGAGGCGACCGCGCGTGCGGTCGAGATCGCGCCGCTGATCGAAATGGGCGAAAGCGTTCTGGCCGAAGGCGACGGGCCGCGCGCCGCAAGCGTCTTTGCGCAGATCCTCGACATGGCGCCCGACAATGCCACGGCGCATGGGGGGCTGATCCGCGCGCTCGTCTTTGCGGGCGATATCGAAGGCGCACAGGCCGCGCTCGATATGGTGCCGGCCGAGATCGGCGAAGATCCCGCGATCGCGCAGGCGAAAAGCGCGCTTGCGCTGGCGGCCGACGCCCCCGACGCGGGCGAACTCGCCGCGTTCGAAACCGCGGTGGCCGCGAACCCCGATGACCATCAGGCACGTTTCGACTTGGCAAGTGCCCAGATCGGCACGGGCCAGCGCGATGCCGCTGTCGACAATCTGCTCCACATCGTCGCCGCCGACCGCGAGTGGAACGAAGACGCCGCGCGCGCCAAATTGCTATCGCTGTTCGAAGCTGTCGGCCTTGAGGATGCCTGGGTCGCGGCGCAGCGCCGCCGCCTGTCATTGATCCTGTTCGGTTGATGGGGGACACTGCGCCCTTGACGATCCAGCGGATTGCGATCTTTCCGCTGACCGGCGCGGTGCTGTTCCCCGGACTGCACCTGCCGCTGCATATCTTCGAGCCGCGCTATTCGGCGATGGTGCAGGAGGTGCTGGCGCGCGATCGGCAGATCGGGATGATCCAGCCGCGCCAGCTTCCGGGCGAAGAGGATCGCGAGCCCCCGGCGCTCTACGACATCGGCTGTGTCGGGCGCATCATTGATGTCGAGGCACTCGACGAAGGCCGCTTCAATCTCGTTCTTGAGGGCGTCGCCCGCTTTCGCGTCCGCCGCGAACTCGACGTCACGACACCGTTCCGGCAGGTCGAGGCCGAGATCGAGATGGAAGCCGAGGATAAGGCGGTGCTGGCGAGCATCGAACGCGCCAGCCTCGAGCGCGAGGCCAAGCGCTTTGCGGCACGGCAGGGCTATGTCGTCGATTGGGATTCGGTCGGCCAGCTCGACGATGCGACTTTGGTCAACGGCATCGCGCAGGTCGCGCCGTTCGATGCCGCCGCGAAACAAGCGCTGCTCGAGGCAACGCCGATCGATGCGCGCGCCGAACTTGTCGTCCAGCTGATGCAGTTTTTCGGCCGCTTCGACGGCGACGACGGCCGCGTCACCCTGCAATAGGCCTTCGGTCAGTTCGGCTTTCTGAGCCCGGCGTGACGGACCATGTCGGCGAGCGCGCGGCGCAGGATATGACGGTCGCTCTCGCGTAGCCGCTCGGCCGCTTCGGTCACCATCAGCTGATGCCGGACAAGCGCCTGTTCGGCGGCGACCCGCGCTTCGATCCGATCGCTTTCGGTCCGGCAGGACATCGACAATCCGGCGCGGCGGCGCGCCGCCCAATCGCCGACCAAACGGTCGGCAAGCCGGGTGGCAAGGCTATCGGCCGCGCCCTGCTCGGTCGCCATTTCGGCAGCGGGATCGACCAGCCAATTCTCCACCCCGTCTTCGCTCAGCGCGTCGAGCGACAGCGTCGCGGTGACATGCCGACGCCCCGCGCAGCGCTGGTCGCCATGGAGGCGGTGACGCAGCGCCTGCAACTCGGCGCGAAATTGCCAGTTCACATAGGTGGTGAAGCGCGCGCGCGACGGATCATAGCGTTCGGCGGCGCGGTGGAGCGCGATGGCGCATACCTGCTCCGCGTCTTCAGCCACGTCGGTCAACCCATAAGTACGCGTGAAATAGCGGACGCGCGGCGCCGCCAGCATAGCGAGCCGCGCGAAGTTGCGATCGGCCAAAGCCCGCGCCCGCGCACCCGGCGCCGCGTCGAGCGCCGTCCGCGCCTGAATATAGTCTGTTACCGCCGCTTCGAGCGCATCGCTTTTTGCCGACATGGTCCTGTCCCCCATCGCCTCGCGGCATGTTTGCCGCACCGATAGGGATAGGTGGCCATGATTAGCGGCGGACTGCCGCGCGCTTAGGTAGTAATACCTAGATTTCGGCGCCCGCAAGCAGGCGCGGCAGGTCGCCCGCCTCGCCCCGCGCCTCGTCCATGAAGAAGCGTTTGAGCATCGGCATGCGCTGCACCGCGCCGAGCCCGGTGCGGCGCACCGCAGCAGCAGTGCGACCGGGGATGCCGAACAGCCGCGTCAGGCCATCGGTCGCCAGGCTGACCATCATATTGTCGAGCCCGCGCCAGCGCTGATAGCGCGCGAGCAGCGCGGCGTCGCCAAGGTCGAGCCCGAGCCGGGCGCCCTCGACCAGCACTTCGGTCAGCGCCGCGACATCGCGCAGGCCGAGGTTAAGCCCCTGCCCCGCGATCGGGTGGATGCCGTGCGCCGCGTCGCCGACGAGCGCGATACGGTCGGCGACGATCGAGGCGCTGTGATGAAAGCCGAGCGGATAGGTCATCCGCGGCGCGACCAGCTCCATCGCGCCGAGCACGCCGCCCGCACGCTTCTGCAATTCGGCAACAAAGCCGCGCTCGCCGAGCTTGGCAAAACCCGGTCCGTCCTTTTCGGCGACCGTCCAGACGAACGCCGAGCGGTGGCGCCCCTGTTCGTCATCGACGAGCGGCAACAGCGCGAACGGTCCCGACGGATAAAAGATTTCGTGCGCGACATTGCCGTGCGGTTTTTCATGCACGACCGCACCGATCATCGCGTGATGATGGTAAGACCAATTTGCGATACTGAAGCCCGCGGCGTCGCGCGTCGGCGAGCGGCGCCCTTCGGCGACGATCAGCAGCGGCGCCGCAAGCCGCGTGCCATCGGCGAGCGTCAGCGTCACGCCATGCGCGTCGATATCGCGCGACACGACCACCGCCGGCATCCGCAGCCGGACCAGCGGTGCATCGGCAAGCCCCGCCGCAAGCGCGAGGCGAAGCTGGCGATTTTCGATCATCGTACCGAGCGGCGGATCGCCCTCGCCAGTGACGAAGTCGAGATCGCCGCCGCGGCCATTTTCGGGCGCCCCGTCACCCACCTGAATCGCGCGGATCGGGCACCCGTGGCCGGCAAGGCGATCGGCGATGCCCAGCACCTCGAACATCTGCCATGTCGCACTCGCGATCGCCGATGCCCGGCCATCGAAGCCCGGTGCGATCGTCGTCACCGGGTCGGCGGGATCGACGATCTGGACCGACAGGCCATGGTGGGCGAGGGCCAAAGCCAGCGCCTGGCCGACAAGGCCGCCACCCGAAATCAGGACATCGCTGCGGTGCGTTTCGCTCATGGCTTCGCCCTAGCGTGCGGCAGGGCGGTTGGAAAGGCTGTGGGCGACCGCGGCGGCCCGCTTGACGCCGAGTCCGCCCCATGCGCATATCGCCGTGGTTAACTGACAGGGACCGGACAAGAGCATGGCTAGCCGCAAGGCCGCACCCGTAAAGGCCGATTGGCGCACCGTTTTCCGCCAAAGCATCGCGCGATCGCTGGTGATCGCGGCGGCGGTGGCGCTCGGGCTTTTCACCCTGTTTCTGACCCTCGCGCTGGTCACTTACGACAGCACCGACGCAGCGCTCAACACCGCCGCGCATGGCACCGCCGCGAACTGGATGGGCAGCGCGGGTGCATGGTTCGCCGACCTCGGCCTGTCGATCGGCGGCGTGGCCGTCGGATTGTTGCTGCCGCTGCTCGGCATCATCGCGTGGCGGCTGTGGACCGGCGAGCCGCAGCCCTATTGGCCGCGACAGCTGGCTTATTGCTTCATCGGCATCCTGCTCGTTGGCCTCGGCGCCGAACTCTGGTCGCCTGCGACCAATGCCCCGATGCCCGCGGGTTGGGGCGGGATCATCGCGCTGCTGCTCGGCGGTGCGATCGCGCCCCTGTTTGCACAGGCGGGCGAGCCCGCCGCCGCGCTGATCCGCTTTGCGACCATATTGCTGCTCGTCGGACTCGGCCTGTGGCTCGCTTGGCGCGCGCTCCGGCTGGAGAAGGGCTGGGCGTCGCGCTTCAGGCTGCCGGCGGCCGAGAGCAACCGTGTCGTCGAACCTGTCAGGGTGGCGACCGACGGAGCACGGGCGCCGACCCTGATCGAGCCCGTCGTCCGGCCGCGCGCAATCGCCGAACCGAGCGACCGCGCGCCGCCCGAGATCGCCGATCCCGCGCAGCGTACCGTTCCGTCGAAACCCAAAGCCAAGCCGCAGACCGAGCTGTTCACCAATTATCAGCTGCCGTCGATCGATCTGCTCGCGCCGCCGCCGCCCGGACCGACCGGGCAGATCGATAAAGCGGGGCTGGAGCGTAACGCACGTCTGCTCGAATCGGTGCTCGAGGATTTCCAAGTGAAGGGCGTCGTGACGGCAGTCCGCCCCGGCCCTGTCGTCACCATGTACGAACTCGAGCCTGCCCCCGGCACCAAGGCGAGCCGTGTATCGAACCTTGCCGACGATATCGCGCGTAACATGTCGGCGCTGTCGGCGCGCATCGCGCCGATCCCCGGCCGTACCGTGATCGGCATCGAACTGCCCAATGCGAACCGCGAGTCGGTGGTGCTCCATGAAATCATCGGCAGCGCACTGTTCCAGGACCAGACCGGCGCGCTGCCGATCATCCTCGGCAAGAATATCAGCGGCGATCCGATGATCGCCGATCTCGCCCCCATGCCGCACCTGCTGATCGCCGGGACCACGGGCTCGGGTAAGTCGGTCGGCCTCAATGCGATGATCCTGTCGCTTCTCTATCGTCTTGGCCCCGACCAGGTGAAGATGATCATGATCGATCCCAAGATGCTGGAACTCAGCGTCTATGACGATATCCCGCACCTGCTCGCCCCCGTGGTCACCGAGCCCAAGAAGGCGATCCGCGCCTTGAAATGGGCGGTCGAGCAGATGGAGGATCGCTACCGCATGATGTCGTCGCTGTCGGTGCGCAACCTCGCGAGCTATAATGACAAGGTCCGCGGTGCGCTCGCCAAGGGCAAGTCGCTCGGGCGCCGCGTCCAGACCGGATACGACCCCGAAACGGGCCAGCCGATTTATGAGGAAGAGGCGCTCGACTATGCGCCGCTGCCGCAGATCGTCATCGTCGTCGACGAGCTTGCCGATCTGATGATGACTGCCGGCAAGGAAGTCGAATTCCTGATCCAGCGCCTTGCGCAGAAAGCGCGCGCCGCGGGTATCCACTTGATACTTGCGACACAGCGCCCGTCGGTCGACGTCATCACGGGCGTGATCAAGGCGAACCTGCCAACGCGCATCAGCTTTAATGTGACGTCGAAAATCGACAGCCGCACCATTTTGGGCGAAGCGGGCGCCGAGCAATTGCTGGGCAAGGGCGACATGCTGTACGTCCCCGGCGGCAAGCAGATCACGCGTATCCACGGCCCGTTCGTGTCCGACGACGAGGTGCGCGCGGTCGCCGACCATTGGAAAGGCCAGGGCCGCCCCGACTATATCGAAAGCGTCACCGAGGATCCCGAAGACGGCGGTTTTGCGATGGAGGGTGCCCCGGCAGGCGGCGACAGCGCCGAAGACCGCATGTACGCGAAGGCGTGCCAGATCGTCGTCGAAAGCCAGAAGGCGTCGACCAGCTGGCTGCAGCGGCAACTGCGCATCGGTTACAATAGCGCTGCGCGCCTGATCGAGCGGATGGAGGAAGAAGGGCTAGTCAGCCCGCCCAACCATGTCGGCCGCCGCGACGTGCTCACCGATCAATATGGCCAGCAAAGGTGAGGAACCTTTACCGGTGCCGCGACTTGAACAGCGTCTAACGGCAGGGTTCAGCGCGGGTTCAATGCCGACCTGCGAGGGACCGCTGTCCTATTGCAGAATGAGAGCCAGATGACCTTCGACCATTCCCTCACCCGCCTTGCCGCATGGACGCTTGCCCCCCTGGCGGCGGCCAGCCTCATAATCGGGGCGCCGGCCATCGCCCAGTCGTCGGGCACGCTGGCATCGGTGCAGTCGCACCTCAAGTCGACGAGTTCGATGACCGCCGATTTCGTGCAGACCGACCGCAACGGACAGCGGCTGAACGGCAAGCTCACCCTGAAGCGCCCGGGCAAGATCCGGTTCCAGTACCAAAAGGATGTGCCGCTGCTGATCGTCGGTGACGGCAGTTCGCTGACGATGATCGATTATGAAGTGCGGCAGGTCCAGCGCTGGCCAGTCAAAAATTCACCGCTCGGCGCGCTGCTCGATCCCGACCGCGATCTGACCAAATATGCCAAAATCCTGCCAACCGGCAGCGGCGATGTGCTGAGTGTCGAGGTCAAGGATCCAAAGCGTCCCGAATATGGCACGATCACCATGGTGTTCGTCCGCGACGGCGCGGCGCCCGGCGGCCTGCGTCTGCGCGGCTGGGTCGCGCTCGATTCGCAGAACAACCGCACGCGGATCGACCTCACCAACCAGAAATTCAATGTCGCGGTGGCCGATTCGGCTTTCCGCTGGACCGATCCGCGGCCCAACAAGCGCGGGCGCTGAACGCGGGTTCAAGAAGAATATTCGGGCCGGAGGACTTTTGGCAGAATTCTCCGGCCATTTTCCAGACCAACCGACGTGGCGCATCGACGAACTGCAAAACTGGCCCATGGCCGCCGATTTTCGTTCAGCTTGGCGACAGGGAAGACCGTCTATTTCATCTCTCGAAGGCGCCAACATCGCCCCCGGATTTGGGTTTCCCCCTGTTGCCCCTCCCGGACTGGCAGGCACCTTCATTCAAGAGCGTGACGAACGCTGACCTTGAACCCCCGTTCCACCGCCCCTGGAACGGGGGTTTAATTTATCCGGTGCTGTTTTCTGCCGCTAACCCGGCATGCGGCACCAGCCCGCAATCGCATTGCGAACGACGCCGCGCGCCGATAGAGCCACCGCATGACTCGCACCAGCATCGCTTCGTGGAATATCAACAGCGTCCGCGCCCGCATCGGCATCGTCGAAAAATTCCTGCGCGAAGAGGCCCCCGACGTCCTCTGCCTGCAGGAAACGAAAGTAGAATGCGGCCTGTTTCCGCCCGACATGTTCAAGCGGCTGGGCTACACGCATATCGTCACGCACGGCCAGCGAATGCACCACGGTGTCGCGATCGTGAGCAAGCTGCCGCTGACCGATGTACGCAAATATGACTGGCAGGCGAATGGCGAGGCGCGCCACGTCGGCGTGACGCTGCCGTCGGGCGTGCGGCTCGACAATGTCTATATCCCGGCCGGCGGCGACATCCCCGACCGCGAACTCAACCCCAAATTCGGCCAGAAGCTCGATTTCTATGGCCGCATGACCGAATGGTCGGCCACGCTTGCGGGCATGCCGACCGTGCTGACCGGCGACTTCAACGTCGCTCCGCTCGAAAGCGACGTGTGGAACCACAAGGCGTTGCTCGACGTGGTCAGCCACACGCCGATCGAGGTCGAGACCCTCGCGCGGCTCCAGGCGGCATCGAACTGGGTCGATCTCGGCCGCCATTTCATTCCGGCGCCGACCCGGCTTTATACCTGGTGGAGTTACCGCGCGAAGGACTGGGAAGCATCGAATCGCGGCCGGCGCCTCGATCATATGTGGGTAACACCCGACCTCCTGGCCAAAGCGGTGTCGCATCGCATCGTGCAGCCGACGCGGAGCTGGGAACGGCCATCGGACCATATCCCCCTCATCACCGAGTTCGCCTTTTGAACAATCCGGGCGCCCGTGATGCTGCGCGCGCCATCGACGCGCTGCGCCGCGGCTGGCCGTTTCGCGTCGAGGGCGCCGACGGTTCGCTCGACCTGCTGGCGGTCGAAAGCGTCCGCGACGAAGCACTCGCCGAATTCGCCGGCCATGACGTGCTGCTGTCGGGCGAGCGCGCAGTGACGCTCAAGCTCACCAACCAGCGCGTGGCCGCGACCCCGGGACCGGTTCGATTGGCGAATGCCGCCGATACGGCCGCCGCAGCGCTTGCGATCGCCGATCCGGCGCTCGACCTCACCCATCCGCTGAAAGGTCCGTTCCGGACCATCGCGACCGGAGGAGAAGCGGCGGCAACCGCCGCGATGACGATGGCGCGCCACGCCGGGCTGCTTCCCGCCTTTTTCGTGCGCGAAGCGGCGGGAAACGCCGAGACCCACTGCACCGTCGAGGATGTCGCCTCGCTGCTCGACCCTGCACGACTCGCGATCGCTGCCCGCGCGCGCCTTCCCGTCGAAGCCAGTGAAGCCGCAGAGATCGTGGCTTTCCGCTCGCCCGAAGAGGCGTCGGACCATGTGGCACTGGTGATCGGCAAGCGCGACGGCAATCCGCCGGTGGTGCGACTGCACAGCGAATGCCTGACCGGCGACGTGCTCGGCAGCCTCAAATGCGATTGCGGGCCGCAACTTCATACGGCGCTGCATGCGATGGCCGACGCGCCGTGGGGGGTGCTGCTCTATCTTCGGCAAGAGGGCCGCGGCATCGGCCTCGTCAACAAGCTGCGCGCCTATGCGCTGCAGGATCAGGGATATGACACGGTCGACGCCAATTTGCGGCTGGGTTTTCCGGTCGAGGCGCGCGACTTCGCGATCGCGGGTCGGATGCTCGAACTTTTGAACATTCCGCGTATCCGGCTGATGACGAACAATCCCGAAAAGGTCGCCCGGCTGGAAAAAGAAGGCGTCGAAGTCGTCGAACGCCTACCGCTCGCGCTGCCGACCAATAAATATAACGAGCAATATCTCGCGACCAAGCGTGACCGGACGGGGCACCAGCTCTGAATGATGAAGGCGCCGGACGATGCCGGCGCCTTCATCAAATCAATGCACGAAGCGCGCGACCACGTCGCGATAACTTCGGCTGACCTTCACCTGCGCGCCCGAACCGAGCACGAGGAAACATTCGCCGTTGGTGTGCGGCTTGACCTGTTTGACCTGTGACAGGTTCACGATCGTCGAGCGGTGGACCCGCTGGAAATTGCGCGGGTCGAGCCGTTTTTCCAGATCCTTCATCGTCTCGCGCAGGATCAGGCTGTTGTCGGCGGTATAGATGCACATATAATCGCCCGCGGCATCGATCCGCTCGATGCTGTCGACGTCGACGCGGAAAATCTGGCCGCGATCCTTGATGTTGATCATCTTTTCATAACGATCGGCAGCATGCGCGTCGGGCTGGGTCTCGGCGTCATAATCGTCGACCGCGTCGGGCGCGACTTCGGCGAGCACCGTTTTCAGGCGTTCGACCTCGGCCACACCGCGCTTTTCGGCAAGACGCTGGCGCACACGGTCGAGCGCATCGGCAAGCCGCTCGGGCTCGACCGGTTTCACCAGATAATCGACCGCCTGCGCTTCGAACGCGCGGATCGCATGGTCCGAATAAGCGGTAACGAACACCACCAGCGGCGGCTCGACCTCCATCAGCCCCTGAATAACCGAAAAGCCGTCGAACCCCGGCATCTGGATATCGAGGAACACAAGGTCGGGTTTGTGGGTCTTGATCTTGCGGATGGCTTCGCGGCCATTGAGCGCGGTATCGACGATTTCGACATCCGTATGCGGCTCCAGCCGCAGTTGCAGGCCTTGGGTGGCCAGTTTTTCATCATCCACCAGGATGGTTCTGATCGTCATGTTCTCTCGGTTCCAATCGTCATTTGCCCATCGGGCTGAAACGGAAACTCGATAATCACCGTGAAGCCGCCTTCAGCGCCCATATGGACATCGAACCGGTGCTGGTCGCCAAAAGCCTGCGCCAACCGGTCCCTGATATTGGCTAAACCCACGCCGGTCGATTCCGTTGCAAAGCCAGTGGTGGGGTCCGTGCCGTCGGCTGACAATCCCGCGCCGGTGTCGGACACGGTAATCCGAACATTTTGACCGGCCAGCTGTGCAGAAATCGTGATATCGGCGCCGTCTTCCTGCGGCGTCACCGCATATTTGATCGCGTTTTCGACGAGCGGCTGGAGCAGAAGCGACGGCAACCGCGCGCGCGCGACCACCGGGTCGATCGCGAAATGCGGGCGCAATCGCTCTTCGAAGCGCATCTTTTCGATGTCGAGATAGAGTTTCAGCGTCTCGATCTCTTGCGCCAATGTCACCTGCGCGGTCGGCTCGTTCGCGAGTGTGTATCGAAGGAACGCCGACAGCCGCGACAGCATCGCGTTGGCGGGCTCCGACTGTTTGAGCAGAACCAGCGTCGAAATGCTGTTGAGTGTATTGAACAGGAAATGCGGATTGAGCTGGTAGCGCAGCATCGCAAGCTGCGCCGACGCCGCCTGCGCTTCAAGCCGGATGACGCGGTCATTCTGTTCCTCGAGCTGGAGGAAATAGTTGATCGCAAAATAGAGCGCCGACCACGCCGCGAGCGATGTCGCGTCGATATACATCGCGCCGAGCAGCAGGCTGGTAAAGCCCGCCTCGCTCGCCGGATTCTGGATCTGCGCAACCCACGCATCGATGAACGCCCATAGCGCGGTGGCAACCCCGGCAAGCCCGAAGCTGACCCCCCACATGAGCAGCGGCCGGCGGTTGATCAGCGAACGGTAGCAGACCGAGAGGATCAGCGAGAGCGAGAAGCCGGTGATCGCCGAAATCGTCTGCGGGATGATGAAGGTGAAGGGCTGGCCGTTGGCAAGCCCCGACACCCCGCGAAGGCCGAGCCACGCGGCCCAGCCCAATATCTGCAGATTCCAGAAAGCCCGGACCTTATTGTCGAAAAACGGGCCGGGCGAAGTCAGTCGAAACAGCGGCATGGGAGTCCGTGCAATAGCGATGGTCAGCGGCCGCTTACGCGGTCTCGGAAACCGGCGCTACCGATCATTCGGCCGCTACCGGCGCGAGCCCGCTTTCGACGCGCACGCGCGCTTGGCCGAGCGGCTGCAGCTCCGCCCGATGCTTCCACAGCAATTCCTTGTAACCGATCACCCGGCCGTCATGCGCGGTCAACGTGACGGGACCGATCGGCTGTTCGTCACGCGCGTCGACGAGCACAGGGGTCGAGGGTACGCCGGCGCCCCATTTTTCGCCCCATTGGCGCAGTGCGATCATCGCAGGAAGCAGTTCGATGCCCTTTTCGGTGAGCTGATATTGAACCTTGCGGCGGTCCTCGGCCATCACTTCGCGCGCCATGATACCATGATCGACCAGCCGCGACAGCCGGTTCGACAGGATGTTGCGCGCAATGTTCAGTTCCTGCTGAAATTCCTCGAAATGATGGACGCCGTTGAAGGCCGCCCGAAGGATCATGAACGACCATCGCTCGCCCATCGCTTCCAGCGCCAGCGGCAAGGCGCAATTGCCCCCATCCATGTCGTTCAGCAGTTCGCGTAATTTTCCCATGACCCAAGCCCTAACGTAAAATCGGCATATGCGCCAAAAAAATATAGGCCCTCCGTTGCATTTCGCAACTCAAAGTCTAGGTAGCGTTTCGCAACCTTTTGGTTGTGCAAAAACAGGAGGTCCAGATGCCCGATTTCAAGCTTTCTCCCCTCGCCTCTACATTCTCGCTGGCCAGCGCCGCACTGATCGGCGGCCTCGCATTCGGGTCGACCGCGGCGACCGCTGCGGGCGGTGCCTATTACCGTGCCGAACTTGCCAGCCCGGCAACCGCCGCGCGTTTCGTCGCACGGGACGTCGTCTGGGTTTGCAAGGACTCCAGCTGCCTCGCCGGTCAGGGGACCAGCCGTCCGCTGATCATGTGCTCGGCGCTCGCCAAAGCGGCGGGTCCGGTGACCAGCTTCACCGCGGGTGGCAAGGCGCTCGCCGCCGAAGAACTGGCGCGCTGCAACGCTGTAAAATGACGCGCTGACGGGCGGAAGGCCGCACGCCTCTCGCCCGATAGCCGTAACGGCCGTCGTACCTACCTGTTTTGCAGAAAAGATACGGCGGCCTTTGGGTCGGCCAACCCACCGCGAACGATGCTTCCAATCGCCTTTATCAAAATTGCCGAGCACTGGCGGTTCCGCGCAAGCAAATTTCGCATTGCAATATTGTCTGCATGAACGACATTGGATGCGATGCTGAGGCAATATGAACTTGTCGAGCGCGTGCGCGCTTATGATCCCGACGTCGATGAGGCGCTGCTGAACCGCGCCTATGTGTTTACTGTCCAGAAACATGGCAGCCAGAAGCGCGCGTCGGGCGACCCCTATTTCAGCCATCCGGTCGAGGTTGCGGGCATTTTGACCGACCTTCACCTCGACTGCGAAACGATCGTCACCGCGCTGCTCCACGACACGCTCGAGGACACGCTGACGACGCCCGAGGAGATCGAGCGCCTGTTCGGTGCCGACGTCGGCCGGCTGGTCGATGGCGTCACCAAGCTGTCGAAGATCGAGGCACAGACCGAAAACGAACGCGCCGCCGAAAATCTGCGCAAATTCCTGCTCGCCATGTCAGACGATATTCGCGTGCTGCTGGTGAAGCTCGCCGACCGGCTGCACAATATGCGGACGCTGCATTTCATCCAGAGTCCCGAAAAGCGTCGCCGTATCGCCAAAGAGACGATGGATATCTATGCCCCGCTCGCCGAGCGGATCGGCATGTATGAATTCATGCGCGAGATGCAGTTGCTCGCGTTCAGCGAACTCGAACCCGAAGCCTATGCGACGATCACCGGCCGCCTCGCCAAGCTGAGCGCCGGCGGCAAGGACAAGGTCGCCGGCATCAGCCGCGAGTTCAAGGAACTGCTCGCAAAGAACGGCATCGAGGCCGATGTGTCGGGGCGCGAAAAACATCCCTATTCGATCTGGCGCAAGATGCAGGAGCGGCACGTCAGTTTCGAACAGGTGACCGACATCATCGCCTTTCGCATCATCACGCCGACCGATGCCGATTGCTACGCCGCGCTCGGCATTCTCCACCGCAAGTGGAAAATGGTCCCCGGCCGGTTCAAGGACTATATCTCGACGCCGAAGCGCAACGGTTACAAGTCGCTGCACACGACGATCATGCACCAGCAGAATATGCGGATCGAAATCCAGATCCGCAGCCTGGGCATGCATCAGGAGTCCGAATTCGGCCTTGCCGCGCATTGGGCGTACAAGCAGGGCGGCAGCGCGCCCGACGGACAGGCCGGATGGATCCGCGACCTGATCGAAATCCTCGAGCAGACGCACGACCCCGAAGAGTTCCTCGAAAATACGCGCATCGCGATGTATCAGGACCGCATCTTTGCCTTCACCCCCAAGGGCAGCCTGCACCAGCTGCCCAAGGGCGCGACGCCAGTCGATTTCGCCTATGCGGTGCACACCGGGCTTGGCGACCGGACGGTCGGCGCCAAGGTCAATGGCCGGCTGGTTCCGCTGCGCACGCAGCTCAACAATGGCGATACGGTCGAGATCCTGTCATCGGACAAGCAGACGCCGCAACCCGCCTGGCTGGGTTTTGCGGTCACCGGCAAGGCGCGCGCCGCAATCCGTCGTCACGTCCGGTCGAAGGAAAAGGTCGAGCTGTCGGCACTTGGTCGCAAGATGTACGACGAGATCGCCCTCCGCCTGCCGAACAAGGTCGGCGACAAGGCGCGTATCGCGGCGCGCGAGCGGCTGAAGCTCGATGACGATACCGCACTCTATGTCGCAATCGCCAAACAGCGGATCACCGACAATGCGCTGCTCGAGGCGCTCGTCCCGGGCATCACCGCGGAGATGAAGACCAAGCCGGGCAAGCTGGTGCAGGGCGCCGCGGTGTCGATCGCGGGACTGACTCCGGGCGTCGCCTATCAGCTCGCCGACTGCTGCCATCCCGTCCCCGGCGACCGCATCGTCGGCCTGTCGCGGCCGGGCGAGGGCATCGAGGTGCATGTCATCGACTGCCCGAAGCTTGCCGACGGCATCGATGCCGACTGGATCGACCTCAGATGGCAGGAAGACAGCGAGGGCGGCAATGCGCGGCTATGCATCGTCATTCTCAATGAACCGGGCACGCTCGCCGAAATGTCGGGCATCCTCGCCGCCAATTCGGCGAACATCACCAATTTGCGCCTGTCGAACCGCGAGGGCGGTTTCCACACCTATGACGTCGTCGTCGAGGTACGCGACGTCCAGCATGTGATGCGGATATTATCGGCGCTGCGTGCGTCGGACACGGTCGTGCAGGCCGAGCGGCTTTAGCGCTGCCTCAAGACCCGTTCGTGTCGAGCGAAGTCGAGACACCCGTCGTCCGTGCGCGCCTTTCAGGCATCTCGACTTCGCTCAATGCGAACGGGATAGGGAGGCTCAGTTCGAATATAGCAGCGGCGGCCGCCAGGCGTTCTGGTCGACCGAATCGCTGACCTTATAGACAAGGCCGCTGCTGTTAAGGAACAGCTTCTCCATCTCGGGCCGCGTGAAGGGACGTGAGCCCAGACGACCGAACACCGCCATCTGCCCGCCCGTTTCGTCGACCGCGCGGTCGCGATCGAGACCCTTCGACAGCGCGAGCGCCGGCGACGGCGTCTTCGCCCAGGCGATCAGCTCGGGGGTCGGTTTCGGCGAGAAGCCATAGAGGCCCGGATTGTCGGGGCTGGTCAACTGGAGCACCTTGATGCCGTTCCGCCCGTCGGCGACATAGCCGAAGAGCGATGCGTTGGTCGACGCGACGATCACATCCTCGGCATCGGTCAGCTTGCCGCCAAAGGTCAGCCCGGGCCACACGATCGGGGCCGCGGGGCGCGTGACATCGACGATGACGAGTCCGTCCTGCTTCGCCGCGACATACATATAGGTTCGCGCCAGATAGATTTTGCGCGCATTGGCGAGCCGCACCGTTCCCTCAGGCACCGCGACTGGCTGCGCCAGATTGGTGACGTCGAACAGTTTCACACCCTCGGCATCGGTGACCCAAAGGTAGCGGAACTGCACCGCGCTCGCCCGCGCATCGGTCAGCGGCAGCTGCGCGGTGACCTTGGGCTGGAGCGGCGTCGAGAGGTCGAGCACGACCAGCCCGGCGTCGGTAGTGATATAGGCCATGCTGCCCGCGAGCGTTACATGCCGCGCACCAGCCAGCACATTGCCCTCGTTCCAGGTCAGCGCGCGCCTGAACTTGTTGTTACGGAACTCGGCGTCGGCCAGCGTGTCGATGTCGACCAGAACCAGCCCTTCGACGCTGTCGGTGATCACGGCGTAGCGATAGATGTCGTGCATCACCTGTTCGTGGTTCTCGGGGTAATTCTTGACGATATTCTCGTTGCGGCTGACGCTGATCGGCTGGGTCGTCGCGATTGCCATGCAGGTCGCATTCTTCGTCTTCACATGCGTGTCCTGACCGAGCGCCGAGAAGGGCGCGCGGACGATGCGGTCCGAGAAGCCCTTGTTGCCGACCGAGGCGATGTCATAGACCCGGAAACCGCCGCGCCCTTCGGCGACGAACATATATTCACCGCGCTGCTGCAGGCAGTTCACCCGGCCGCTCGTGCCCTGGACGATATTGGCGAATTCCTCGAGCGCGTGGGTTTCGCCCGATCCCTTTTTGTCGAAGGCCTTGCCGCGCACCCAATTTTTGAGCTCGCGCCCATTCTGCTCGACGTGCAGCTTCCAATAATCGGGGTAGCTGTATTTCTGGAGATAGCTGCCGATCACCGCCTGCGGCTCGTCCCATTCGGTGACGCGCGTCGCCTGGAAGCTGTTTTCCTGACCCGACCAGACATTGAGCCCGACGAAATTGACGAAGTTGGTGCCGAGCAAATTCAACTGCGCCATGATCGCATTATTATCGTCGGCCGCCGAGAGATGGCAGTCCGAGCATTGCTTCGTTTCCGAGCGCCGCACCGTATGGGGGAAATGCGGTGCGAAGGCCTGGCTCGAATAGCCTGCCGACGAGATCGGCGGCTGCTGCACATAGATGCGCTCGCGGTTGATGTTCGTCGATGACAGCACCAGCGCCGAGGTCGAGCGCACCGGGGTGATGATGCCGCGCACCTCTCCGTTCGGACCGGGTTCGCCGGGCTTGGTCAGCTGGTGGCGGCCGAGCTGGAACATCTCGTCACGCGCCACCTGCGGGTTGTAGGTCGCGAAGTTGCGCGTCTCCTCACCCTCGAAATGGTGCATCTTGGTCTTCCAGTTCGCCTCGATCGGCAAATGGCAGCCACCGCAACTCGTCGTCCACGACAGGTGACAAGTGAAACAGGTCATCTTGTCATCGCCGTGTGCGCGCTCTTCCTTCGCGACCCCCGGGCCCCATTCGAATTTGCCGTCGTCGGCGCCCGCGCGCGCCATCAGCTTCGCGCGCGCCGCCTTGGCATTGAAATGCGGCCCCGGCGTCACCGCCTGTTTGACCAGGCTGACCTGCCATTCGAGCTTCGGATCGACGATTGAGCGCTGGATCAGCCCGACCACCTCGGCATCGTCATTATACTGGAATTCAAAGCGGCGGCGTCCGTCGGGATTGCGGAGCAGCGCGAGATTATTGCCCTGCGGCCGCGCCGCGACGTTCGAGGTGAGCAGGTTCGGGAAGGCATCGGCGGTGCCGTGGCAATCCTTACAGCTGATCTCGACCGCGTTCGCGACTTCGCCCTGGATGAAGCCGTTGCCGTGGCTGTCCTGCGCGAAGTGGCAATCGGCGCATTGCATGCCCTTTTCGGCGTGGATGTCCATCATATGGACCGCCTTGCCGGGGTTCAGCCCCGGGGGCACGAATTTGCCCTCGACGCCGGGTTTGCCCGGATCGGCGCTCGAAAGGCACAGATCGCGCTCCTTCGAATCGGTGTAGTGGCTGCAGCTCTTACGCCATTTCTCGGGATCCTTCGGGTCGATGATGTTCGCGCTATCGGTGCCGTACGTCGCCATATTGCCGTCGGCGGCCAGCAGATTGCCATTGCGGTCGCGCTTGAAGATACCGCGGAAGTTCCAGCCATGGCCGTGATAGTCGGCGAACTGGGTATCCTTGTTGCTGTCGTTGACGTCATAGACGTCGCGCAGGAACTCGACGTCGGCCCACAGCCCGCGCGTCGCCGCAGCTTCGGGATTGCGCTCGAGCACCTGGTGCACCTCGGCGGCAGTCGGATAGCGCTGCTGCTTGTATTTCTTCTGATAGTCCGCGTCGCTCATCCCCGGCGGGCGCGGTGCGGTGTTGTCGGGGCCCGGCCACATCTGCGGCGCGTCCGATTCATAATCCCACATGGTGTAGCCGAGATAGGAGTTCAGGAAGATATTCGGCTGGTGCATGTGGCACGACATGCACTGCGACGTCGGGATCGCGCGGGTGAACGCATGGCTGATCGGATGGCCCGATTCGCGGCGCGGCCGGGGCGGTTGTTGCTGCGGGCCAGCCGCGCCCGCCGCCGGATCGATCAGCGCGCCATGCCCGCCGCTCGCCGGATCGTCGTTCGGCGCCATATGTCCGGGATCGGCATGACCGCCGCCGCCAAGCTTTTTCTCCGCCCCATGACCGTCGCCGCCTTCGGGCGCGCGCAGCTTTTCGCGGATCGTCGGATCGACGGTATCGGTCTCGCCGTCGCGGCCGAACTTGGCATAGGTCAGGCTGTGCCGCGGCTCGCGGTCGTTGGCATAGATGACGTGACACCCCGAACAGCCCGAATGGCGATAGTCGCCGGGCTGGTCGTTGGTGCCCATGAACCACGACAGCGGATCGTTGAGGCGCGTCTTGTGGATGTTGAGCACGGGGATCGAGACGCGCAGGCCGGTGCCGGGGCCGCGGTTCGACTGCTTGAGGTCGGGACGCCCAGGCTCCTCGAGCCGCTGGATGCTGCCGGTCGGATTCGGCAGGCCGATTTCGGGGAATTGCGTGTTGATGTTGCGTCCGCCGCGTTCGAACACGCGGAAGACGTCGCCCGGCGGGATGACGCTCCAGCGCGGCAGCGGGTACATTTTAGCGAGCGCGCCGCGTTTCTTTTCTTCGTCGGTCAGGATCTTGTCGAAACCGAAGCCCGGCTTGCACGCTTCCTTATATTCCTCGGCAGTCAGTCGCGACGAGGGCGAGAGGATGCAGGCGGGTTCGCCTTTGCGCGTATAGGCCTCGCCAAACACGTAATTTTTATAGGGCACGATGCCGTTGTTATAGGCTGCGCCGCCCCACAGCATCGCGCCGGTTGACATCATCGATCGTTCGGTCGCCTCGATCACCTCGAGGTGGCACGACCCGCACGCCTCGCGCGCAACGCGATAATCGCTGGGGTTCACGAAGCGGATGAATTCGGGCGATTCCTTGTTGAGCAGCGTATAGCTGCGCTGCGGGTTTGCCGAGCTGTCGTGCCAGGCGCCGGGCAGCGTCGGCTGCGGATGCGCGAGCGCCATCACCGCCTTGTTGGTCGGATGCTGATAGCCGAGGCTGGGGGTGCCGCGCTGGCTCGCATCGCCGCCATGGCAGTCGGTGCAGCCCAGTTTGACCGCGGGGGTCGCATGCATCGACGGCTGATCGGTGCGCGTGTGACAGCTGTAACAGCCCTCGGATTTCTGAACGACCTCGGCATCGCTCTGTTCGCGCGGGGCGGGGGGCGTGAAGCGATATTCGATCTTGAGCGGCTTTTCCTCTTCGGCCGCGCGAACGACGCTCGCGCCGAAAGCGGCGCACATCGTCACGAAAGCGAGCAAGGCGAAGAGTTTGCGCAGCACGGTCAGAAACTCACGATCACATTGGCAAGGACGGAGAGATAGGCGTCGTTCTTTTTCTTGTTGTCGAACAGATCCTTGAACCCCTCGCCCGGCAGCAGCACCGCGGCGCTGAGGCGGCCGACGATGTTCTGCGTCGCCTTCGGCCGCCAGATCGTCGCGACCGAAAGGTCGTAGCCGATATCCTTGGGGATCGACCCTTCGGTGCGCAGCGCCTGCAGGCTCGACGTATTCTCGAACCACAGATGATTGAAATTGGTGCTGACGCGAAATTCGGGGGTCAGGTCGAAATCGGCGCCCGCGCCGATGAAGACGGTGCCGGGGTTGTTGAAATTCGACTGCCCCTCTTCCTTCGACGAGCGCAGCGAATTCAATATGCCGTTGCGGCCGCTGATCGCGATGACGCGCCCGCCGCCCGCGAAGGGGATCGTCTGGCGGATCCAGTAACTGGTGTCCGCGCCGCCGAAGATCGGGTTCTCGAAAATCGCGTCGTAGCCGCCTTCGGTGTTGTTATACGGATCGCCGTCGCCGGTCGCATAAAGGCCCGACAGACGGAACCGCATCCAGTCGTGATCATAGCTGAGTTCGACCGCGCCGAACCCCGCACGGATCTCGGCGGGTTTGCTGGTAAAAAAGCTGTTCCGATCCTCGCCCAGCGCGGCGTAGAAACTGGCGGTGACGTTGATCCGGCCGATCCGGCCGTCGGCGCTATACCCCAGATAGACGACGTCATATTCGCGCCCGCGCAAATCGCCGAGCAGCGCCGGCCGCACCGGGAAGCCGTTGTGGTCGATCTGCACGTCATTCTTTTCGCGGTTCATATTATAGGTCACGCTGACCTGGCTGGTCAGCCCGACGAACGGGAAATCCTGTCGATAGAGGTTGCCGGTGAAGACGAAGTCGTCGCGCGGAGTCTGGGTGATGTCGTTCAGACCCGAGTTGGTGTCCTTTTCGAGTCGCCAGAAAGCCGCGAGATTATATTGGAAGCGGTTGTTGTCGCGGTTGCCGAACAGGCGGATGCCGAGCTGGCTGTCGTTAAACAGGAAACCGCGAAAATCGCTCTGGAACGGCTGGATGCCGAGGCGGATCGAATAGAAGTCGAAGCGGTCGGACGTGTTGCCGAGATGCTTGTCGACGAACAGCTCCTGCACTCCGAGGAAACTGTCATAGCGATGGCTCGCCTTCGACGGCCGCACGTCGAGCACGCGCCGTTCGGGCACGTCGACATAATTGGCCTGATAGGCGAGCGTGACGCGATATTCGATGTCGGGCGGCTTGAACGCGGTCGAACCCTTGATCAGTGCGGCGCCGGCGATGAAGGTCTGCGCAAAGACAAAGCTGCGATCTTTGC
This sequence comes from Sphingopyxis sp. Soil_C_28, assembly GCF_057657055.1. Lineage (NCBI taxonomy): Bacteria > Pseudomonadati > Pseudomonadota > Alphaproteobacteria > Sphingomonadales > Sphingopyxidaceae > Sphingopyxis > Sphingopyxis sp. Soil_C_28. The sequence goes on along the minus strand of NZ_JBDGJE010000002.1, from coordinate 273,190 downwards.
CGAACACATCGAGGCTGCCCGGCCGCTCGGTCGTCTGGACACCGACAGGGATCGGGAAGGTGCGCGGTTCGAACACCGTGTCGGACACCGCGCTGCCGACGAAGAACCAGTCGTCGCCCTTGATCGGCAGCCATCTGACCTTGCTGCGGTCGATCGCCCGGTCCCCCTTGTACGTGTTCTGGTGATAGGGATCGAACCAGCGTTCCTTGACCACGCCCAGCGTCTCGATCAGGCGCCAGCGGTCGGGGACCGGCAATTGGTCCTCCATCCCCGGAAACGCCTGCGGCGGTGGCGGGCGGAGCGCGCCGACATTGTCCTGGGTCAGCTGGTCAGGCAGGTCGGGCGTGTAACCTGGACGACGGCGGCCCTCGATCATCTCGGTGACCAGATCGTCCTTGACCATCTGCTGCCAGTCGACCGGCGGCGGGGGCGGAACAAGCTCTTCGGCGGGCTGCTGCGCAGGCGCCGCGTCGCCCGCAATCGGCGGCCCCTCGGGCGCGGGAGGCGGCGGCGTGACATCGGCCCCCGGCGCGCCTTGCGCCGCGAGCGTCGCGATGATCGGCCAAAGGCTGCCCCCCGTCATCATCGGCTATAGCCCGTCACAGACATTCTGGTTCGCCGTGTCGAGGAACGGCGCAAAGGGGCAGCTGATGTAGCGCAGGCGAACCCCCGCGCCGACGTTCACGACAATATTGTCCGCGCGAATGGCCTTGGGTGCGTTGCCGATGCCGCCGATGCGCGCACCGCCATTATGGAGGCCGAGGAAGCTGATCATGTCATCCTGGTCGATGCCGTCACCCGACACGCCAATCGCTCCAACGAGCTGGTTACCGCGATAGATAGGGACCGACCCGGGGAAAATCTGGATGCCGTTCTGCAGCCGATTCTGTCCCGCCGCGACGTCGGGCAGCGTCGTGCAACGCGCGGGCGTATCGGGGTTCGCACTCTGCAAGAAGCCGATGTGCTGGCCGAGATTGCCGATGATCAGCGCCGATTGCAGCCCGGTCGAGAAGGGATTGAACTGCGCAATCGGGCGCGACAGCGGCCCTTGCGGCCGCCCGACTTCGCCATCAGGGAAATAGGGGCGCGACAGATTGCCGCCAGACCGGTCGGCAAAGGCGACCGTGCCAGTCAGCGCGGCGGGATCGTTCAGGAAGGTTCGCGTTGCCGTCACGAACTGCCGGACGTCGGCGCTGGTGTTGGCGCTGAGCTCGGTTCCCGCCTGCGCGCCCGAGAAGAAGGCCGCGGTGCGCGCCTTTTGCAGACTCACATCGGTGCCGAAGATCGGCGCGTCGGGCGAGCGCACGATGCCGAGCACCGATCCGTGCGTGTCGACGATGCTGATCGTCACCTGCGCGCGGCTGTCGAGCGGGCGGCGAATCTGTGCGCGGGCGCGGCTCATCACCGTAAAGGCTTCCTCGAGCACGGCGCGCGCCTCGGCCTGTGTCAGGGGTGCGCTGTTCGTTGCGCCGTCCGTCCCGGCGCGCAGCGGGTAGCGGTTGGTCCCGCTGCCATCGGTGAGCACAAAGGCGTCGCGGTTCGAGAATTCGGCGGCGGTGGAGGCACGGATGCCCGAGGCTTCGCTGCCATAGGCGATCCCGGCCGTCACCGCGGCATTGGCATAACCGATCACCGCGACGAGATTGCCCGCGGTGCCGTTGAGGCTCGCGAAGCTCGCGCCGCCGCTGCTCATCACCCCGGCAAAGGTCGCGTCGGAGAAGCGCAGCGATGTCCCGTCAACGGTAATCTTGTCGGCGGTGATCGTTGTCGGTGCTTCGAACCCGCGCGTGCCGGCGAGGGCGATGAACTCCTCGGGGTCGTTATCGATATCGAGGATGTTCGCGTCGCTGCCATAGACGCCGTCGCCCATCACCCCGATGCCGCCGACGAGCACGCCATTCTTGTAAAGCGGTAGCCCGCCCGGATCGGCGGCGAGGCCGAGCGGCGAGCGTTTGGGGCCGATCAGCGCCGCGCTGCCCGGGGCGCCGAAGCGCGCCGACAGATCGCTGCACGGCAATTGGCTGAACTGCACCCCGAACAAAGGCCCGCTTTCGAGACCGACGGTGGTCGGCGCGGGCGGAAAATGTTCCTGAACGATCTGGCTCGCGGTGCGGGTCGAGAAGGCGTTTCCGCCGCTCGACAGATACGCGCCGGTCACCGCCTTCGCGATCGCGCCGCCCTCCGCGGGGAAGGTGACGTTCTGCGCGTCGATATTGACGCCATTGGGAGCGGGCGCGGTCGTCGCGTTCGCACGCGCGCCGTTCATGCGGAACACGCCGAGCACATTGCCGACGCGATCGGTCACCGCGATCACCGACGGCAGGCCGCGCGCCTGCGCCTCGGCGATGGATTGTGCGAGCACGCGCTCGACGTCGGTGGTGGTCAGCGCCTCGGCGGCGGGCGGCGTGTAGACCGTCGTCGGCGTCGGAGTGGGCGTTGGGGTCGGCGTGGGCGTTGGGGTGCTGCCGCCTCCCCCGCCACCGCCGCATGATGTCAGCAGCAGCGCGCTCATTGCGGCAAAGGCGGCCGAACGGAAAAGATGCGTTTTGTTTTGCATGTTCTTACCGCAGCGCCCCGATTGCGCGCACTGCGCTGCCGAACGACGCCTGGAATTCGGAGGGTTTGTACGCGTTGGGGTCTTTCACCGCCGCATAGGCCCGGTCGATGTCGCCGCGGATGCCAGCGGCCGCACCCACGGTGACGCGGCCTGACGACACCATCGCGTTGAGCAGGGTGTCGACCCCCATCACCGCCTGCTGCGACCCCGAATAGTCGGTGTAGCGGTCGCTGATCGCCTTCGCCGAAATTGCATCGACCATCGCAAAGGCGTCAGCACCCGAGAAACTGCGCGACGCGAAGGCGCTTTTGAGCGCCGCGACCGTCTGCGACAGCTGCGCCGCCGCCGCGACCGCACTGGGCCGGTCAGTCGCCATCGCTTTGTGGAACGCCGCGGTACGCGCCGCGAGCTGGTCGGCGAGCGCGGGCGCGGCAAGCCGCGCGGCGGCGGCGAGCATGATCAGATTCTCGTCATTATAGGGCGGCATGCCCTCCGGAATATTTCGCCCCGCATTGTCGAGGCCCGTGCGCACCGGCTTCGCCTGATCGAAGATACGGCGATGACAGCTATGGCAGTCGAGGAAATAAAATTCGGGGAACATGCCCTCGGTCCCGCGCCGCGTCTGGAACAACGCGAGGCTGCGTTCGATCGCGGTCGCCTGTCCGACCGCCCACATCTGGACATGGTCGGTGCGCCGGCCTGCCGCGCCGAACTTGCGCCAGCCATAGTCGGCATCCTCCTGATGATGCGCCTGCAGCGAGGAGAAGAGGTCGAGTTCGAAGGCGATGCGTGGATGGCCTGCGGCCATGATGCGATGGGTGACAAACTGTCCGTCAGCCGCCGAGCCGAAGTGGCAATCGACGCATACGCCGGCGCGGACCACCGGATCCTCAAGCTTCTTGAGCCCCGCCGACAGGTTCGCGAGATGCTTGTCGCGCATTTCGCGGTCGGGATCGGCGTTGGTCCCGACCCCGGCATAATGGCTGGCGAGCCAGCCGCCTGCGGGGCCGTGGCATGATTCGCAGCCCACGCCATCCTCGGCCGGCACCGCGCGCGCTGTCCCCGCGGTGCTGTGGCAACCAAGGCACATCTGCGCCTTGGCGGGGTCGCCGATGCCGAGGTTGCGCGCGATGAACTGGCTGCGGTTGTTGCTGAGCACCGCCCACGCCCGGCTGTGTGCCCCGCCGGGCGTCGAAGGCTCCTGCCACTTCATCAACTCGTCCTGCCGGACGACGGTGCCGTCGGCCTCCATCCGGCCGTGGCAGGTCGACCCCGCGCATGATGCGACGCCGGTGTAGCGCGCACCGCTTTCGCCTTGCGAGCGGGCAGGGGGTGCGAAGACGAACGCCGCGATGGCGAGCGCGAGCAGCATCAGCGCCAGGACAGCAAATGCCGCACGCATGCGAACGAGGGCGGCAAATGCCGCCCATGGCCGATCGCCGCGCCCCTTTCCAGCGTGCGTTGTCATCCGCAGAACCCCTTTTCCCCAGCCCGGCGCTTTTACGCCTTGGGCCGATTTACACCACCCCGAATGCCAGCATCGCGTCAGCCACTTTCTTGAAGCCGCCGATGTTCGCACCCTTCACATAATCGATATAGCCGCCGCCTTGATCGCCATAGGTGATGCAGCTTTTGTGGATGCCGTCCATGATGTCCTTGAGCATCTGCTGCAGTTCGGGCTCGCTCCAGCTGCGGCGGCCGCTGTTCTGACTCATTTCGAGGCCCGACACCGCGACGCCGCCGGCATTCGCGGCCTTGCCCGGCGCGAACATGATCTTCGCATCCTTGAAGACATGCACGCCCTCAAGGTTGGTCGGCATATTGGCGCCCTCGCTCACCGCGATGCAACCGTTGGCGACAAGCGTCCTGGCGTCCTCGCCGAGCAATTCGTTCTGCGTCGCACACGGCAGCGCGACGTCGCATTTGACGCCCCACGGCGTCTTGCCCGCGGTGAAGCTCGCGGTCTTGAATTCGTCGCAATATTCCTCGATCCGGCCACGGCGGTGCGTCTTGTGTGCCTTCACCCAGTCGATCTTTTCCTGCGTGATGCCGTCGGGGTCGTGGATGAAGCCGCCCGAATCGGACAAGGTCAGCACCTTGCCGCCGAGCTGGACGATCTTTTCCGCCGCGTGGGTCGCGACATTGCCCGAGCCCGAGATGACCGCGGTCTTGCCCACCAGATCCTGCCCCTTGGCGGCCAGCATGTTGGCAAGGAAGTAAACCGCGCCATAGCCCGTCGCCTCGGTGCGGATCAGCGAGCCACCCCATTCGAGCCCCTTGCCGGTGAGCACCCCGGTGAACTCGTTGGTGATCCGCTTATATTGCCCGAACATGAAGCCGATTTCGCGGCCGCCGACGCCGATGTCGCCCGCGGGCACGTCGATGTCGGCGCCGATGTGGCGATAAAGTTCGGTCATGAAGCTTTGGCAGAAGCGCATGATCTCGCGCACGCTCTTGCCCTTGGGATTGAAGTTCGACCCGCCCTTGCCGCCGCCCATCGGCAGCCCGGTCAACGCGTTTTTGAACGTCTGTTCGAACGCGAGGAATTTGAGCACCGATTCGGTGACGCTCGGGTGGAAACGAATGCCGCCCTTGTACGGCCCGATGGCATTGTTGTTCTGGACACGCCAGCCCCGCTGGACGCGGATGTTGCCGTTATCGTCTTCCCAGCAGACGCGGAAAGACACCACCCGGTCGGGTTCGGCGATCCGCCGCAAGATCTGCTGCGCGTGATATTCTTCCTTGTCGGCGATGAAATCGAAGATGTCTTCCGACACCTCCTGCACCGCCTGGACGAACTCGGGTTGCCCCGGGTTGCGCTTTTTCACGCCTTCCATGAACGTCGAAAAATCGACGTGATCCGAAACTGCCATTGCACCCCTCCCCTGTATGACTGGGAAAGCCGGTGCGACCCCTGACGATTTTATCGTTGACCGACCTTGTGTGCCAAAGGCTACACCATCGCCAAGCAAAGGCAATATGACAGCGCGCACAGGCGACATTTTTTCGAGGCGCGCACAAAAGGGGCAAAAATGAGCGAGAGCAACAAGATGGCCAACGAAACAGGCCGCAGCATGACGGGCACCAACCGGGCGATACTGATCGCGGCCTTTGTTCTGCTGGCGGCGGCCGTGGGCTATGCAATCTGGCGCGATTCCGCTTCATCGGCGGCCGATCCGACCGCGCCAAGCGCCGCTGCGCCGTCCGATCAACTCGCCGAGCTGGAGGCGCGCACCAAGCGCGAGCCGAACAGCGCCGACGCGTGGACGGCACTGGGTGCGGCACGTTTCGACCTGAGCGATTTTTCGGGCGCCGCCGCCGCTTATGAAAAAGCGACCGCGATTTCGCCCGAATCGGCAGGTCTCTGGTCGGCGCTGGGTGAGGCGCGAGTAATGGGAAGCGACAGCGATCCGATGCCCGCCGCCGCGCTCGCGGCATTCGACAAGGCGATCGCACTCGATGCCAAGGATCCGCGCGCACGCTATTTCCTCGCGGTGAAGAAGGACATCGGCGGCGATCACAAGGGCGCGATCGACGACTGGTTCGCGCTGCTTTCCGACACACCGCAAGGCGCGCCGTGGGAGGCGGACCTGCGCCGCACAATCGAGCAGGTCGGACAGATCCACAAGATCGACGTCACCGCGCGACTTGCGAGTACGCAGGCGCGGCCGCTGACCGCTAACGAAATGCCCGTCGCCGCGCGCGCGATCCCGGGGCCGACCCGGTCGGACATGGAGGCCGCCTCGCAGCTGCCCAAAGGCCAGCAGGACCAGATGATCGAGGGCATGGTGAGCGGGCTGGAGGCCAAGCTGAAGGCCAAGCCCGCCGACGTCGACCGCTGGATCATGCTGATGCGCAGCCGCATGACGCTGGGCGAAACCGCGAAGGCGGCGCAGGCGCTGAAGGACGGGATTGCGGCCAATCCGTCGGCGGCAGGCCGATTGAAGGCGCAGGCGCAGCTGCTGGGTGTACCGGGAGCGTAAAATCTCCATTGGCGCGGCGCCAGTAAAGCGGTACGCCGTCAGGGCTGCGGGGGGCGCCAAAAAAATAAGGTCGCCGCGGCGCACTGCCGCGAGACGCTTTCGGACGTATTTGCCCGGGACAGTTGTCCACTCTGTATCGGGCCTCGTGGTTTCCCATCCGCTGAGCTGATGCGCGCTGCCGAAGCCGCCGCACAACAGCCAGCGCAGGATTTAACCCGCCATCAGTGCCGCGTTGCCGCCCGCCGCGGTGATGTCGGTCGAGATCGACTTTTCCTCGGCGAAGCGGTGCAGATAGTGCGGGCCGCCAGCCTTGGGGCCGGTGCCCGACAAACCGCGTCCGCCAAAGGGTTGCGAGCCGACGATCGCGCCGATCTGGTTGCGGTTCACATAGACGTTACCGACCTGCGCGCGGGCGGCGATATGCGCCGCAACGCCGTCGATGCGCGTGTGGACGCCGAGCGTCAGACCATAGCCCGAGGCGTTGATCGCATCGATCAGTGCGTCGAGCTCGCCGCCCTTCCACGTTGCAATGTGCAGCACCGGCCCGAAAATCTCGCGCTTCAGGTCGGTGACATGGTCGAGGCGGATCGCGACCGGCGGGACGAAATGCCCGTCCGCGGGCAGGTTCGTCCGCCCCGCTTCGGCGATCACGCGCCCCGCGGCGCGCGCTTCAGCGACATAGGCGGCGATGTTCGCGCGCGCATCCTCGTCGATAATCGGACCAACGTCGGTGGCGAGGATCGACGGGTCGCCGACGTTGAGTTCGGCCATCGCGCCCGCGACCATTTCGATCATCGTATCGGCGACATCTTCCTGCACGCAGAGCAGGCGTAGCGCCGAGCAGCGCTGGCCCGCCGACTGGAAAGCCGAGGCGACCGCGTCGCGCGCCACCTGTTCGGGGAGCGCGGTCGAATCGACGATCATCGCATTCGCGCCGCCCGTTTCGGCGATCAGCGTCGCGATCGGACCATCGCGTCCGGCGAGGCTGCGGTTGATCATCCATGCAACCTCGGTCGAGCCGGTAAAGGCAACGCCGATGATGTCGTCGTGGCTGGTGAGCGCGGCGCCGACGGTCTCGCCGCGGCCGGGCAGATAATGGAGCACGTCGCCCGGAATGCCGGCCTCCAGCAGCAGTTCGACCGCTGCGTGCGCAATTAGCGGCGTCTGCTCGGCGGGTTTCGCGAGCACGGCATTGCCCGCGGCCAGCGCCGCCGACACCTGACCCAGGAAGATCGCGAGCGGGAAGTTCCACGGGCTGATGCAGACGAACACGCCCTTGCCTTCGAGCATCAGTTCGTTGCGCTCGCCAGTCGGGCCGGGCAGCGCCACCGGATAAGTGAAGTCGGCGCGCGCCTGCGCGGCATAATAACGCAGAAAATCGACCGCTTCGCGCACTTCGGCGATTGCGTCGACGAGCGTCTTGCCGGCCTCGTCGATTGCAAGGCCGAGGAAAAGCGCGTCATGCTCTTCGAGCAGATCGGCAGCGCGTTCGAGCCGCTCGGCGCGGAAGGCGCCGCCGGCGAGGCTCCAGTCGTTGTACGCCTTCTGCGCCGCGACGACGGCTTCGGCGACCGTCGCCGCGTCGGCCTCGATCACCTGGCCGATGACTGCGCCCGTCGCGGGATTGCGCACCGCTTCGGCTTTGCCCTGTCGCGTGGCACCGCCGACGATCGGCGCCGCGACCAAGTCGGTCCGCCGCGCAGCGCCGATCGCCGAAACGAGCGCCTCTGGCACACCGGGCTCGCCAAGGTCATAGCCGCGCGAATTGCGGCGCGCCGGATCGAACAGACCGAGACCCGTCGCGATCTTCGACGATGCCGCGCTCGCGACGCTGCGCGGATCGACCGCGAGCTGTTCGGCAGTGACGCCGGGGTCCGAAAACTGGTGGACGAAGCTGGAGTTCGCGCCATTTTCGAGCAGGCGGCGGACGAGATAGGCAAGCAGATCACGGTGCGTACCGACCGGCGCATAGACGCGCACCGGACGCGGCGGCGGGAACAGCGCCACGAGCGCGTCATGCGCGCCCTCGCCCATGCCGTGCAGCCGCTGGAGCTCGTAATCGGCGCCCGCGAATAGTTCGGACACATAGGCCAGCGTCATCGCATTGTGGCTCGCGAAAGCCGGATAGATGCAATCCTGGCAATCGCGCAGCAGCTGGGCACAGCGCATATAGTTGAGGTCGGTGTGCAGCTTGGCCGTGAACACGGGGAAGTCGCCGAGGCCCATGGTCTGCGCGCGCTTGATCTCGGTATCCCAATAGGCGCCTTTGACGAGGCGCATCGACAGTTTGACGCCGCGTGCGCGAGCCCGGTGCGCGAGCCAGTCGATCACTGCCGGCGCGCGTTTCTGATAGGATTGGATGACGATGCCGAGCCCGGTCCAGCCGTCGCCGATCCCCGCGTCGATCAGTGCCGCGAACACATCCATATGGGGTTCGAGGCGGTCGCTTTCCTCGGCATCGATCATCAGCGGAATGTTGACCGCACGCGCGGCCTTGGCGAGTTCGACGACGCGCGGAACCAGTTCGTCGCGGACACGGGCCGGTTGCAAATATTCATAGCGCGGATGGAGCGCCGACAGCTTGATCGAAATGCCGTGGTTGGCGTGCGGGTCGCCGGGCTTTGCAGACTTGCCGATACGCGCAATGGCATTCGCGTAGCTGTCGTAATAGCGCGCGGCATCGTCGGCGGTGCGCGCGGCTTCGCCGAGCATGTCGAAGCTTGCGAGTTCGGATTTCTCCTTGTCGGCACGCTTGACCGCGGCGTCGATCGTCTCGCCCATCACGAACTGCTGGCCGAGCATTTTCATGGCCGCGAGCGCCGCCTGACGGATGACCGGTTCTCCCGACCGCCGGACCATCGATTTGATCAGGGTCAGCGGGTTCGCCTTGCTGCCCATTGCGTCGAGCATCAGCGTCGCCGAGCCAAGCGACAGGCCGCGCGACGAGAGCGCGACGATCAGCGGGCTGTCCTCACCCTCGCCGTCGTTCCAGTGGCGTCCGGCGATCTTGTCGCGGATCAGCGCATTGGCGGTCGCATTGTCGGGAACACGCAGCAGCGCCTCAGCGAGGCACATCAGCACGACGCCTTCCTCGGTCGACAGGCGATAGCGGTTCATCAGCTGCGCGACGAGCGTCTCGCGTTCGCCCTCGGCCTTCGCCTTGCGGATCAGGTCGAGCCCGCGCCGGGTTACGGCATCTACGCTGGCCGAAGAGGTGGCAAGAGCGGTACGCAGCTCGGCGACGATGTCGGACTCGCTGCGGCGGGCGAGGGCGCGGATGGGCGCGCGATCTGGGCTTTGGGTCATGCGATCTGATACCATAATGACGATAGTCAATCTGACTTGTTTCAGTGCTAATCATATATGATTTGACCAAGCTTTAGATCAATTCTAGTCGATTTATATGAAAAATACCCCATCCGCAGTCGAACTGGACGAATTCGACCGCAAGATCCTTGCGATTCTGGGCCGGGATGGCAGGATCACCTTCACCGAACTCGCATTGCAGGTCGGGCTGTCGAAAACGCCGTGCCAGCAGCGCGTCAAACGCCTTGTCGACAGCGGGCTCATCGTCGGCTTTCGCGCGATCGTCGATCCGGCCAAGGTCGGGCTGGACCATGTCGCCTTTACCGAGGTCAAGCTGTCCGATACGCGTGAAGACGCATTGAAGCAGTTCAACATGGCGGTGCGGCAGATTCCCGAGGTCGAGGAATGCCACATGATCGCGAGCAGCTTCGATTATCTGCTCAAGGTCCGCACCCCCGATATCCGCCGCTATCGCATCGTGCTGGGCGAAAAGATTTCAAGCCTGCCACATGTTGCGAGCACATCGACCTTCGTCGCGATGGAGACGATTTGCGAATCGGCGCGCTGAAGACGGTTTGGCACCAAAGCATTGACCCGCGCCGCCGATGGCGGCAAAGGCGGCCTGTCGGCAGAGCGTAGCCGCGTGCGGGTGTAGCTCAATGGTAGAGCTTTTGCTTCCCAAGCAAGTGACGAGGGTTCGATTCCCTTCACCCGCTCCAACTTTCGCAGAGATTTATGGGAGCTAAATCGCGATGAGCGAAAGTTCGGCCGGCCTCGCGAAGCGAGGAGCGACGGCGTGGCTTTGCCACGACGAAACTTTCAATCCTCTACGCGCTCCACCTTCACCGACTGGCTGACAAAGGCGATATCGCTATAGGCGGTGAGGAACGAGATGTCGGCGGCATCGCGGCCGACGCAGATACGCGCCATTTCGGATGCCCGCGCCATGCCCGTCGCATCGACGGGGTGCCAGTCGCCATCGAGGAACACCTCGGCCACCGCATGAAAGTCCTGCGGGGCGACGCGGAGCGCATAGGCGCTCGCCATTCGCGCTGGAATATGGGCGGCGCGTGCCAGTGCGATCATGACATGCGCATAATCGCGGCACACACCCCGCCGCTCGACGAAGCTGTCGAGCGCGCCGGTCTCCGACGTGCTGGACCCCGAAACATAGGTAAAGCGGCTTTCGATCCAGTCGCGCATCCGGCCGATCTTCGCTCCGCCTTCATGTTCGCCGAATCGGCGTTCGACGAAAGCGTGGAACTTGTTCGACGGGCAGTAACGCGATTCGTTGAGATATGGCACGGCCTCGGCCGGAAGGCGGTGGAGCGGCACCGCGGCAAGCGAGCGAACATCGATGTCGGGCCGATCGATCTCGACCACCGCACGATATTCGGCCCGCAAGCGGCCCTCGGCGCGCAGCCAGACGGGCTCGCAGACGCCGCCCGCCGCGGGGACGCGCGCCAGATGTTCGGGCACGCCAAGATCCAGCGACGCTCCGAGAACGCGCTGCCCATGGCCGTTCGCTGCCTCGATCTGGAGCATCAGGTCGACCGGTTCGGGCAGACGGTAATTTAGGGAGGCGGATATTTCGAGTTTCATCTATCGCCAACGCATGAGGGAGAGATCGGTGGCGCTAGGGATGACAGAAAGAAAGAGCAAGTGACCGCGGCGCGTACCATCCCGTTTATCGTCGCGACGATCTTCATGGACGCGGTCGGTTTCGGCATCATCATGCCTGTGCTGCCTCAGCTCGTGATGGAGGTCGGACGCATCGACCTGCCGCACGCGATCGAGGTCGGCGCCTGGATCGGCCTCGTCATGGCGGTGGCGACCTTCCTCGCTTCGCCCGTGCTCGGCAATCTGTCCGACCATTTCGGGCGGCGGCGCGTGCTGCTGCTGGCGCTCGGCGGGCTGGCGATCGATTATGCCCTGCTGACGATCGTCGAGACTTTGCCATGGCTGTTCGTCGCACGCGCGCTGTCGGGTATTTTCGGCGGCAGTTATGCCGCGGCGCAGGCGGCGATCGCCGACATCACCAAGCCCGAGGAACGCGCGCGAAACTTCGGCTTCGTTGGCGCGGCGTTCGGCATCGGTTTCGTCGCGGGCCCCGCACTTGGCGGCTTTCTGGGCGAGATCAGTCCGCGCGCGCCGTTCGTCGCCGCCGCGGTCCTCGCCGCCGCCAACATGCTTTACGGCTATTTCATCTTCCCCGAAACGCTGCCCCCCGCACGCCGCCGCGCCTTCGACTGGCGCCGGGCCAATCCGCTCGGCGCATGGAAGACGATGCGCGCGCTGCCGGGCATGGACGGGGTTGCGGGGGTGCTCGTGCTCTGGCAGATCGCCAGCCTCGTCTATCCGATGACCTGGAGCTTTTACTGCATCGCGCAGCTCGGCTGGACGCCGGGGATGATCGGCGCAAGCCTGGCCGCAGTCGGGGTGATGATCGCGCTTGGGCAGGTTTTCGTCGTCGGCCCTGCCGTCGCACGCTTTGGCGAGCGCGACGCCGCGACGCTGGGGATCCTCGTCGCGGTGCTGGTCTATGTCGGCTATGCGTTCACGACCTCGACAATCGGCGCTTTTTTGCTGCTGATCCCGGTCGCTCTGCAGGCCCCGGTGCAGCCGTCGCTGATGGCGATGATGTCACGCCGCGCCACCGCCGAAACGCAGGGCGAGGTGCAGGGGATTTCGGCGATGGCGATGGGGCTCGGTCAGCTGTTCGCGCCGCTGCTGCTCACCGGAACGATGGCCTATTTTACAGCGGACGGCGCGCCGGTTCATTTTCCGGGCGCGGCTTTTGTCGTCGCAGCAATCTTTGGCCTCTTCGCGATCCTCATGCTCCGCCGCCTGCCGCGCGCGACGCAGACGAGTGAGGATGGGGCAGCCGATCAGATGCCGCCGTCGGTCACCGCATAGCCGAGCGCTTCGAAACCTGCGGTGAGCGTTGCGACGCACGCCGCAACCTGTTCGCCGTCAGTCGAACGAATGACGAAATTGGCGCCGGTCTTCCCTTCGCGAAAGAAGGGATAGCTGCCGATCGCAACGCCCGGATGATCCTTCTCGCCCTGCCGCAGCAGGTCAGCGATCTCGCTTTCGGGGGCCCATGCGCCGATCGTATGCGCGACGAGCGGCGCACCGCCCTCAAGCTCGCCGGTCAGCGCGTCGAGCATGCCCGCCGTGATATGCGGCACCCCCGCCATCACGAAGAGATTGCCGATGCGGATGCCGGGCGCGCCCGACATGCGGTTGGGAATCAGATCGGCACCGTCCGGCACCCGCGCCATGCGCAGCCGCGCCTCGGTCAATTCGGTGCCGCGCGCGGTATAATAATTTTCGAGGATCGCGCGCGCCGCCGGATGGACGATAACGCCGACGCCGAGCGCCTTCGCCACCGCGTCGACGGTGATGTCGTCATGCGTCGGCCCGATGCCGCCGGTGGTGAAGACATAGTCGTAGCGCGCGCGGATCGCGTTCAGCGCGTCGACGATCTCGTCCTCGACATCGGGAACGATCCGCACCTCGCGCAGGCGAATGCCCTGCACCTCGAGCCACGTCGCGATCTGCGACACATTCTTGTCCTGTGTGCGGCCCGAGAGAATCTCGTCGCCGATCACCAGCACGGCGGCGGTCCAGATGCGTTCATCGCTCATCGCTTTGCCTTAGCCCGGAACGATGACAAAACAAGCCCGATGGAATATCAACGATGTTCCTGATATGTTCCATGCGAATCGCAAAATATGGAGAAGCGCCATGGCCGAAGACCTGATTTTCTATACCAATCCGATGTCGCGCGGGCAGATCGCGCGCTGGATGCTCGAGGAGGTTGGCGCCCCCTATGAGCCGCGCATCCTCGATTATGGCACAACGATGAAAGGCGACGCTTATCTGGCGGTCAATCCCATGGGCAAGGTTCCGGCGATCGTTCACGACGGCAAGATCGTCACTGAGTGCGCCGCGATCTGCGCCTATCTGGCCGATGCCTTCCCCGAAGCCGACCTCGCCCCCGATGTGACCGACCGCGCCGATTATTATCGCTGGCTGTTCTTTACTTCGGGGCCCGTCGAGCAGGCGATCACCGCGAAGCATTTCGGCGTCGAGCCCGATGCCGACCAGCAGCGGTCGGCGGGTTTCGGTTCGCTCCCGGCGGCACTCGATGCACTCGAAAGCGCGGTTGCGGGCAAAGCCTTTGTCGCGGGCGATCGTTTCAGTGCCGCAGACGTCTATGTCGGCAGCCAGATCGATTGGGGCCTGCAATTCGGGACCATCGCGTCGCGCCCCGCGTTCGAAGCCTATGTAGCCCCCCTGCGCGAGCGCGCGGCGTACAAACGCGCCAAGGACATCGACAACGCTCTGATTGCCGAGATACAGGCGGCTGGTTCCGCCCCGGCCTAGGGCAGCGCCTTAAGCAATCCGGCGGCGAGCGGCGCCAGCCGCCGGATTTGGGGATCCTGCGATTCGCTGGCGGCGACGTAGACGGCGTCGCCGAACGCACTGCTGTTGTGCACCGCCGCGAGTCCCGCCTCGCTGGCATAGGCTGCTTTCCAGCGCGCAGTGTCCTTGGGGTGCAGCGCCTGGAACCACGCCGCCCATGCAGCATCGTCGATGTCTGCCCGCTTCGCCAGAAAGAGCACCGGGCGCGCGAGGCGCCGTGCCTCGCCGTGCACATAAGCGTGCGAACCCTTGGGCGCGACCTGCGCCGCAACCGCGGCGAGCGAAAGGTCGGCATCGGCGCGTGTCAGTCGCGGGTTGAGCGCCAGCTGCATCAACAGGTCGGCACCGTGCGCGACGCCATGGCGCCATCCTTCTCCGGTCACGAAACCGCGATAGTCAGTTACTCCGCGCAGATAGGCGGCACCCGACACGGCAAGCACATGCAGTTCGGCCTCGCTCAGAAAGGGCTCGATCCGATCGGCACGCGCGACTTCGGACAAGGCGAGCGCGGCAAACGGGCGGCGGAAGCCCGTGACATCATCCTTTTCGGCGAGGATTGCCGCCAGTTGCTGCGCCGCATGGCGAAGCTCGTCGGGCTTCAGCTGTTTGCCACGCAGCGCTTCGGTCCAGAGCACGAAGGCGAAATCGTCGCGCACCGCAGGGTCGGGGTCGGCAAGGCAGGCGATCAGCGCGTCGATCTCCGTCGGTCCCGCCGCGGGGAAATACCGGCCGGCAAAGGCTTTCAGATCTCCGTCGGCCGGGCGTTCAACCGCGCAGTCGGCCGCGATGGCGGGCACCGATGCCAACAGCGCCGCGGCGCCGACGGCGCTCCGCAATATCTTCATTTCCCTCCCCTTCACGCTCAAAGAAAAAGCCCGGCGAATCGCTTCGCCGGGCTTTCCTTTTTCGTTCGTGTCCGATCCGCTTAGTCGCGGCTGCCCATCAGGTTGAGCAGGAAGGTGAACATGTTGACGAAGTCGAGATACAGCGTCAGCGCGCCCATAATCACCGACTTGCCGACAAAATCGGTCCCGCGGACATAGAAGTACATGCTCTTGATCTTCTGCGTGTCATAGGCGGTGAGGCCCGCAAAGAGCAGCACGCCGATGACGCTGATCGCGAGGCTGAGCGCGCTCGACTGCACGAACAGGTTAATCAGCATCGCGACGAGGATGCCGACGACACCCATGATCAGAAAGGTGCCGAAGCCCGAAAGGTCCTTCTTGGTCGTGTAGCCATAGAGGCTGAGACCGAGGAAAGCCGCGGCGGTCGCAAAGAAGGTCGTCGCGATCGAAGAGGCGGTAAATGCCAGGAAGATCGTCGACATCGACAGACCCATCACCGCCGCATAAACCCAGAACAGGGCCTGCGCGGCGCCTGTCGACAGCTTGTTGATGCCGAAGCTCAACACCAGCACGAAGGCCAGCGGCGCCAGCGCCACGACCCACATCAGCGGGCTGCCGATCAACGATGCAGTAAAGCCACTGTTGAACGCCAGCATCGCGACGATGCCGGTCAGCAGCACGCCCGAACCCATATAGTTATAAACCGACAGCATGTACGACCGCAGGCCGGCATCGACGGCCTGGTCCATTGCGTTCGCGCCGGCACCAAAACCGGAAGCCGCCACATTGGGGTCGTTCCAATTCGCCATTGTCATTCTCCATCACCGGCCAGCCCATACCGGCCGTACGTGCCAATATCGGGGGTTTCCCCTCTTGTTTCAAGCGAAACCGGACAAGGGCAATATTATTGCCCCTTCGACGATCAGGGGTCGCGATCGGAACCGCCGCCGCTTATGCTGCCCGCCATGTCCACGCACCGCCTGTTTGTCGCGCTGCGCCCGCCGCGACCGATCCGTGAAATATTGATTGCCGCGATGCACGGCATTTCGGGTGCGCGCTGGCAGAACGACGAACAGCTTCACCTGACCCTGCGCTTCATCGGCGAGGTCGATCGTCATAAGGCCGAGGATATCGCGGCGGCGCTCGGCGCGCTTTACGCGCCGTCGGTGCGCGCCCGAATCGCCGGGGTCGGGATGTTCGAACGGCAGGGCCGGCCGCACATGCTGTGGGCCGGGGTCGAGCCGCACGATGCCCTCACCGCGCTGCACCGCAAGATCGACCAGTTGCTCGCACGTGTCGGTGTGTCGCCCGAAACGCGCGCGTTTATGCCGCACGTCACGCTCGCGCGGCTGAATCGGGGATCGGGCTCCGTCATATCTTTCCTGGCGCAGGGAAGCGCCCTTGCCAGCCCGGCTTTCGACTTCGCGCATGTCACGCTGTACGAAAGCGAGCTTGGCCATGGCGGCTCGCGCTATCATCCCGTCGCGCGTTATCCGCTGGACGGCGCGAATTCGGCGACGAGCGCCGCCGCGATCGCATCGACATCGTCCCACGTCGCGGCAAAGCCGTCGTCCTCGCCATAATAGGGATCGCTGACGCCTTCGCCGCCGCGCCCGGGCACGAGGTCGAGCATCAGCCTGAGGTCAGCGGTCGCATCGGCCGGCCGGATCGCATGCGCATCGCGCAGATTCGCTTCGTCGGCGGCGAGGATCAGGTCGAAGCGCTTGAAATCGCCCGGCACCAGTTGCCGCGCGCGCAGGCCCGAAATGTCGGTGCCGCGGCGGCGTGCCTCGGCTTGCGCGCGAAGGTCGGGGGCGTGGCCGACGTGCCAGTCGCCCGTGCCCGCCGAATCGAACGTTGCGTCGATCCCCGCTTTCGCAAAGGCGGTACGCGCGGCCCCTTCGGCTAGCGGGGAACGGCAGATGTTGCCGAGGCAGAGAAAGAGGATCGCGGGTTTCGCAACTTTTCTATCTTCGCGCATATCGCTGATGTTTCCTCGTAAAGGTGAACCGACTTTCAACTTGCGCCTTCGTGCGGCTCTGCTAGCCATGGGCCATAACAGATAATGGGTCAGGGAGAGGGTTGCCAGATGGCCGAGACCGTCAGCGAAAATGAGGCCGTGTACGAGCGCGCGCCGCTGCCAGTGGCCAGCGGATACAGCTGGTACGTCCTGTTGGTGCTCGTCGTCGTTTATATCCTCAATTTCATCGACCGGCAGATCCTCAGCATCCTCGCCGTCGATATCAAGGCCGACCTCGGGCTGACCGACGGCGATATGGGTTTTCTCGGCGGCGCTGCCTTTGCGGTCTTTTATGCGCTGTTCGGGATTCCGCTCGGGCGCCTTGCCGACAATTGGAGCCGGGTCAAACTGCTGTCGATCGGGCTGACATTATGGTCGGCGATGACCGCGCTGTCGGGCTTTGCGCAAAATCAGGTCACGCTGACCTTGGCGCGCATGGGGGTCGGCGTCGGCGAGGCGACCGCCAGCCCGACCGCTTATTCGCTGATTTCCGACTATTTCCCCAAGAAACAGCGCGCGACCGCGCTCGCGATCTATTCGTCGGGGCTGTATTTGGGCGGCGGCGTATCGCTGTTCATCGGCGCGCTGATCGTCAAGGCGTGGAACGAGGCCTATCCCGCCGGCGGCCCGTTGGGGCTTGTCGGCTGGCAGGCGGCGTTCCTCGCCGTCGGCATCCCCGGACTGATCGTCGCCTTGTGGGTCGCGACGCTGCGCGAACCGGTGCGCGGCGCGATGGATGGCGTTCCCAGTCCAAGCGCGCCGAATCCGTTCGGCCAGTTTGTCAAAGACCTGTCGATGATCGTCCCGCCCTTCACGCTGATCGGCGCGTGGCAGCGCGGGCCGGCGGCGCTTGCGATCAACATCGGCTTTGCCGCCGCGATCGCCGCCTTCGCCTGGTGGATGATCACCCTGACCGGCAATTTCCCGCAATGGTCGGCGGTCGGCTTTGGCTATTATGCGGTCTTTTCGTGGGCGTGCACGCTGCGCGCGCACGACCCCGCGACCTTCCGGCTGATCTGGGGCACGCCGGCCTTTATCTGCACGACATTGGGTTATGGGCTGGTCGCGCTCGCCGCATATGGGCTCGCCTTTTGGTCGGCACCCTATGCCGAGATCATCCTTGGACTGTCCAAGCAGGAACTGGCGTTCATATTGGGCGCGAACGGTGCCGTCAGCGGCTTTATCGGGGTGATCATCGGCGGCCGGATGGCCGATGCGCTGCGCGCCAAAAATCCCGCGGGGCGTATCCTGATGATCATATTCGGGGTGGTCGCGCCGATCATCCCGATCTGGATCGGTTATACGACCGACAATGCGACGCTCTTCTATATCATGAACTTCCTCGCCGGGATGTTCGGCGCGACCGCGCTCGGCGCAGCCGCCGCCACCACGCAGGATCTGGTTCTGCCGCGGATGCGCGGCACGGCGACCGCGGCCTTCTTCCTTGGCACGACGCTGGTCGGACTGTCGTTCGGCCCTTATATGGTTGGCCAGATTTCGGATCTGGCCGGCACGATCGTCGACGGCAAACCGGTCGGCGATCTGCGCACCGGCATCCTGTCGCTGATCGGCGTCGCGCCGATCGCGCTTGGCCTGCTGCTGTACGCCTATCGCGCCGTGCCGCAGGCCGAAGCGACGATCGTGGAGCGCGCGGCGGGCGCTTAAACCCCGCCCGCCAGGATCACGCCGCAGGCGATGCGGTCGCCGCTGTTGCCGCTGGGATCGGTTTTCATGTCGTCGGGCCCGGCGTGAATGATGAAGGCCGCGCCATCGGCGTCGAGCACGGCGCCCTCGCCCATCAGCCGCGTGCCGACCAGTTGCAACGTCGCGCGCCCGATGGTGTCGGGTTCGACAACCAGATTGGGCAGGTCGCCATGATGCGCGCCCATTGGATTTTCACGGCCATGCTGTGCATTGGTCGGGTTCCAGTGCGGGCCGGCGGTCGTATATTTGGGCCCGTCGCATTGTCCGACCGTATGGACGTGCATGCCATAGGTTCCCGCGCCGAAACCGCGCGCGACAACCTCGAGCCGGAGCCCGCTGCCGTCCTTGAAGATATCGACGCGGCCACGGTCGGCGCCGCGCGCGTCGGTCAGGTTGGCATAGGCATCGGGGGCAGGAAGCTTTTTCGTCGGGGCCTTGCCGCCCATGTTGGCACAACCGGCGAGCGCGAGCGCCCCGATGACGATAAGCCCCTGAGCGATCGTCTGTTTGCGGCGCGAACCAATCGTCATCTTGCTGCTCCCTGTGTGTGATAGGTCTGAATCAGAACGTCGCGAGGGCGCGTTGCGATCCCTGTTCCGCCACGATGCCGCGTTTCGTCGTCAGTTCCAAGAAGATAGTCGGCTTGCGAGCCGAGACCGGTTCAGGCTTCGACGCTTCGAAGCAACGGCCAGACGACAAGCCAGGATTTGGCCTGCAATCGATGTTCGTAAACGCGATGCCTCTCGCCCATAAAATGCGGGGTCGGACGCAAGACCAGATTCAGCAGATCATCAAGGCCAAATGGCGCGGCGATTTCAGAGCGATCCAGGCCCGTCCGCCTGACGGCAACCGCCGTTGCGGTTTCAGGCCAGTAGCGCATCGCATCGAGCGACGAGGCATAAGGCGTGTCACCATTGCGAAGGTGCATCCGCGCCTGATTCTTCACCGACCACGCGACCGACGGCTCCGCCGCTCGCAGCATGGCTTCGTGTTTCCGGTCCTCGGCGGGGTCGATTCGGGTTGGGTCATGCCAGATCACGTCGATATCACCCGCGAGCGACGCCGGCCGGCGATGCAGGTGGTCCCACACCGCGTTTCGCACGAAACCCGCTCCAACCCAGCAGTCCGGCAAATTCAACGCCCGCACGACGTCCAGAAGATCCCAACGAAGCGGGTCGGCACGCAGGATGGAAGTTAGGCGGGACGCGGCATCCATAAATGGAGGGTAGCGGTTTCGGGGACGGCATGGAACGTCGGCGACGAGGTCCAGCCGATCAGGAAGACAAAAAAGGGGCCGCGAATTGCTTCGCGGCCCCATATTTTTGCCTGACGGCCCTGATCGAAGATCAGAAGACGCGGGCGTATTGCTCGTTGCCGACGAAGCCCAGCTTGCCGACATTGGATTTCTTGATCACCGCGAGCACCCGATCGACGACGATATAGCGGGCGTACGGATCAGGCTGGAACTGCAGTTCGGGTTCGACCGGCAGCGACTTGGTCTGTTCCAGATAGGTCGCCAGCTGCGCCAGATCGATCGGCGTTCCGTTCCAGGTGATCGTCCCCGCGGGGTCGATCATCACCTTGTTCTTTTCAGGATCGACATTGCTGGTGCTGTTGTCAGCAATCGGCAGGTCGATCTTTACCGCGTGAGTCTGGACCGGGATGGTGATGATGAACATGATGAGGAGCACGAGCATGACGTCGATCAACGGCGTCGTGTTCATATCCATCATCGGTTCATTTTCGTCCCGTTCTCCAACTGCCATGGACATCGGTCTATTCCTTTTTATTTATGCGGGAGGCGCCCTTACAGGCGGCTCACCGCGATCGAACCAGCGGCCGGTTCGGAAATGAACCCGATTTTCTGGAAGCCAGCGAACTGCATGGTGTAAATCACCCCGCCGATGCACTGATACGGCGTGTTAACGTCGCCGCGAATATGGACTTCGGGAAAATTATCTTCGGTGATATTTTCCGGACCACCGATATCGGCGATCAACTCTTCGAGTTTCTTCTGTCCGCGTTCCAGCAGCTGTTTCGAATCGATCGGGGTTTGCCCCCAATAGACTTCGCAAGAAGCGCTATCGGCGTTGGGCTCGCCATCGCCGTCGGTGTCCGCCGAACGGATCGACAGCAGCACATTCTCAGGCTTCGTCGTCGTCACCTCGAACGCCACGTCGGGCAGCTTGAGGTTCACCGTCTGCACCACCACGGGAACCGTGATGAGGAAGATGATGAGCAACACAAGCATGATATCCACGAGCGGGGTCGTGTTGATTTCGGACATTGGGCCTTCTTCGCCCTTGTCACCTACACTCATCGACATAGGATTAGCATCCTGTCACAAAATTACTGTCACGGACAACGGGTCGGCGCACCTTCGGTCCGCCCTCCCTGTCCAGCGGACCCCGCCCTTTGCCACGCGGCGAAGGGCGGGGGTCCAGGAGACCAATCAGGCCTTCTTCGGTGCCGCAGCCGGAGCAGCAGCCTTCGCGGCGACGGTCGCCGGCTTCACCTGGCCGTTCGACATGATCGAGCCGAGAACGTCGTTCGAGAAGGTCGACAGACGGCGGGCGATCGCCTTGTTGCGGCTCTGGAGCCAGTTGAAGGCGAGCACCGCGGGAACCGCGACGATCAGGCCGATAGCGGTCATGATGAGCGCTTCACCGACCGGGCCGGCGACGGTGTCGATCGAAGCCTGACCCGATGCACCGATCTTCACGAGCGCGCGAAGAATACCGATAACGGTACCGAACAGACCGACGAACGGTGCGGTCGAACCCACGGTCGCGAGGAAGGCGAGGCCGCCGTTGAGCTTCGAGTTGATGTGGTTCTGCGAACGCTCGAGCGTGCCGTGCATCCAGTCATGGGCTTCGACGGGATCGGTGAGCTTGTTGTGCTCTTCGTTGGCGCGCAGGCCGTCTTCGACGACCTGACGATAGGCGCTGTTCTTTTCAAGCTTCGCCGCACCGTCGGCGAGCGTCGGCGCGCGCCAGAAATTGGTGTCGACAGCTTTGCCCTGGTTGATGACCTTGTTCTGTTCGAACAGCTTGGTGAACAGGATGTAGAGCGTGCCGATGAACATGATCAGCAGGACGAGGAAGGTAACCTGCGAGACGACGCCGCCTTCGCACAGCGCGGGAACGAGGCCGTAGGGGCTCGCGCCTTCTTCTTTGACGCACATCGATGCGGGCATCAG
This sequence comes from Sphingopyxis sp. Soil_C_28, assembly GCF_057657055.1. Lineage (NCBI taxonomy): Bacteria > Pseudomonadati > Pseudomonadota > Alphaproteobacteria > Sphingomonadales > Sphingopyxidaceae > Sphingopyxis > Sphingopyxis sp. Soil_C_28. The sequence continues at coordinate 251,145 of NZ_JBDGJE010000002.1, read as the reverse complement.
GCTGAACCCCGCGTCGTGGGCCGGTGCTGCCGCGGCGGCGGCATTTGCGATCAGATTAAACATACTGGAAAATCCCTCTCAAAATATTCGATAAGTTCGAAACACAGATCCGGTCGCGCGATCAGCGCGGAATCTGCCAACGGATACGATTGCTGTAGGTGCCGCCCTGCGGGTTGCCCGCGCGGTCCTTGCCCGGATTGAACCGGCCACGGCGCTGGATGAGCTTGCAGGTTTCGGCATCAAGGTCGGCGTGACCGCTCGACGCCGTCACGTCGCACGACGTGATACGACCATCGGCACCATAGGTGACGCGGAACCCGGTGGTGCCTTCACGCTCTTCGCGCATGGCACGGGCCGGATAATCGTCGTTCGTCGCCCAGCGACCCGGGTTGCCACGCGGCGTACCGGCGGCACTGAGATCGGGCGTCGGCGGCGGCGCAGGCGGTGCCGGCGGCGTATAGACCGGCGGCGGCGGCGTCGGCGGAGCTTCGCGCACGGCCTGGACCACATTGGGGCTCGGCAGTGCAACAGGAGGCCGCGGAATCACGACCGGCGGCGGCGGCGGCAACACATTGTCCGGCGGCGGCGGCGGCGGCGGTTCTTCCGGTGGCGGCGGCTCTTCGACGTCCACCACGTCCAATTTTTCGGCGATCGATTTGACGATACTGATATTCAGGCCGTTGACCAGGCCGTAGCCCAGAACTGCCGTAAACAGACCAACCAAGACAATCGCCACTACCCTATTTTTAGGGTCGACATTATCACCATAAGCCATTCAGGGACGACGCTCCTTGCTAGATCATCCTGACACCAATTCCCTGCCGACGGGTTCGGTTGCCAAATGCCCGGATGATTTCCGATGCGTTGTGCGAGACCCGGCGGCGCTACGTTCGGCTTATTATGTTTTTGCCGAACGCTTCGGGGCCCGTCCTATCGCGGTGGCGGCAAGTTCGCAAACCCTTTATCAGCGGTTAATGTGGCTTGTCCCATGATGGGGTTTTGTTAGCCGCCACCGGTGTCATAAACGATGGAAAGATTATTGATCATGCGCCTCCCCCACCCGGCCGCCATCGCCGGCATTTTGACCTTGAGCCTTGGAATCCCTAGCGTTTCTGCGATGCAGGCCCCCGTCTCGGCGCCCGCAGCCAGCCCTTATAGCTATGCCGATATCGCCGATCTGGCGACCGCGGCGCCGATCGCGCTGCACGCGCGCATATATAAGGCCGCGGCGCTCAAACCGGCGCAGGCCCCCGGTGTCGCGGCGGGCTACGCCCGATTCTATGTCGAGGCCGATGTGGTCAGCCTGATTCGCGGAAGCGGGCCGCTGGCGGCGCGTATCTCCTATCTCGTAGACCTGCCGCTCGACGCAAAAGGCAAACCGGCAAAGCTGAAAAAGAAGCAGCCGATCCTGCTGTTCGCCCGTCCCGTCGCGGGCGCCGCTGCGGGAAGCAGCAACACCGGCAGCGTCCGGTTGATCGCGCCCGACGCCCAGTTGCCGTGGGATCCGGCGACCGAGGCGCAACTTCGCGCTATCCTGACCGAACTCGTCAAGCCCGGCGCCGCGCCCGCGATCACCGGCATCGCCAATGGTTTCCATGTTCCGGGCACGCTTCCCGGCGAAGGCGAGACGCAGCTGTTCCTCGACACGCGCACGGGCGAGCCGGTGTCGCTGACGGTCCTGACCACCGCCGACGGGTCGCGACGCTGGGCGGCCGCGTTCGGCGAGATCGTCGACGGGTCGGCCGCCGTGCCCGCGCGGAACACGCTGGCCTGGTATCGACTCGCGTGCGGCCTGCCGCGCCAGCTGCCGCTGAACAAGCTCGCGGGCACCGCGCCAGAGGATCGCCGGAAAGCCGCCTCGGACTATGCTGTCATCCTCGGCGCGCTGGGCGAATGCACGCGCACGCGCAAGCCGCCGGTCGCGGGATAAAGCCCGGCTTTGGCGCGCCCCAGGCGCGCCGGGCTTGTTTCCGTCCAAAAAGCCGATAGGGCGCTCGCAACGGCGGGGCGCAGCTCCGCGCCTTATTGGAGTTCCCCGCATGTCGCCTCATCCCGCCCCGACTGCCCCCCGCCCGCCGCTGCGTGTCGCACTGGCGGGGATTGGCGTCGTCGGCGGCGGCGTCGTCCGGCTGCTCGAGACGAACCGCGACCTGATCGCCCGGCGCGCCGGGCGCGCGATCGAGATCGTCGCGGTGTCGGCACGCGACCGGCACAAGGACCGCGGCATCGACCTTTCGCCCTATCGCTGGGAAGACGATATGGACGCGCTGGTTGCGGCGGACGATGTCGATGTCGTCGTCGAAATGATCGGCGGCGCCGACGGGTCGGCGCTGACGCTCGCGCGCCATACGCTCGGCGCGGGCAAGGCGCTGGTGACCGCGAACAAGGCGATGATCGCGCACCACGGACTCGCGCTTGCGCGGCTGGCCGAGGAGAAGGACACGCCGCTGAAATATGAAGCCGCGGTCGCGGGCGGGATTCCCGTCATCAAGGCGATCCGCGAGGGTGCGTCGGCGAACGAAATCGCGCGCGTCTATGGCATCCTTAACGGCACCTGCAATTATATCCTGACGCAGATGGAGCGGAACGGCGCAAGCTTTGCCGATGCCTTGGCGGCGGCGCAGGCCGAGGGATATGCCGAGGCCGACCCGACGTTCGACGTCGACGGCATCGATGCCGCGCACAAATTGTCGATCCTCGCCGCGCTCTGCTTCGGAACGAAGCTCGATATCGGCGCGGTGACGGCTAACGGTATCCGGAACCTGATCGCCGCCGACATTCGCGAGGCCGAAGCGCTCGGCCACCGCGTCCGCCTGATCGGCATGGCCGAGCGCGACGAAAACGGGCTCTATCAGCATGTCCAGCCGTGCCTCGTCCCGGCCGACCATCCGCTCGCCTATGTCCCCGGCGCGCTCAACGCCGTCGTGGCCGAGGGCAATTTCGTCGGCCGCCTGTTCTTCGAAGGCGCGGGCGCGGGCGCGGGGCCGACCGCGTCGGCGATCGTCGCCGACATCATCGATATCGCGCGCGACGAATATGGCCCGGCGTTCGCGATGCCCGTCGACTCGCTCGATGCCGCCCCCGTCGCCGATGCCGGCGCGCGGATCGGCAAACATTATGTCCGCCTGATCGTCGAAGACCGGATCGGCGTGCTCGCCGAAATCGCCACGGCGATGCGCGACGCCGGCGTGTCGATCGAAAGCCTGATCCAGCGCGGCAGCGAGGATGGAAGCGGTGTCGTGATCGTGCTCGTCACCCACGAAGGTCCGGCGAGCACGATCCATTCGGCGCTGGCGATCCTCGCCGCGTCGGACCATGTCGTCGGCGCGCCGATGCACATGCCGATCCTCGCGCTCTAGCCGCTTGTAATCGTCCGCGCCTTTGTTACCCCTGCAACAGGGAATTGCGGGGGCAATCATGGACATCGAAATCCGGCGCGGGCTGGCCGAAGCAGGGGCGCTGGCCGCCGGACATTGGCGACCGCTGCTCGCCTATACCGCCCTTGGCGTCCTGCTGCCTTTCCTGCTCCTGTCGAGCGAGCCGATCTTCAGTCTGCGCACGGTCATGGCGATCGTCGCCGATCCGTTCACCTATCGCGTCAGCGGATCGATCACCGGCCCGCTCTATCTGCTCGGTATCGTATCGGTGATCGTCGCGGGCGCGTTGCTCGCGGCGTGGAATGCGATCGGAGCCGAGATACGCGAAGGCTATATTTCGGAGATCATGTACGGAATGGTTGCGGGCGCCGCCTATCTGTCGGCCAATCTGTTGCTGGCCATCGGCGTCGGCCTGCTGAGCATTCTGCCCGTCGTGCTGCTGGTCGGGCTGGATGGATTCGGCGAGACGAATGGCAGCCCGTTATTTGAAGCCTATCGCTTCCTGATATCGCTGGCCGGATCGTGGGTCGGGGCGCGATTGTGCCTGGCGGGCGCGATCATGGGCACGCGCGGCAAGCTGGAACCGCTGTCCGCCTTTGCCGAATCGTGGCGGCTGACGCGGTCGGCACAAGGACGCCTGTTCGCCTTTTACTTCGCTTATGGCGTCGCCCTCGCGATCCCGGTCGTCGCGCTGGCGCTGCTGCACGGCGCGATCATCGTGAGCAGCCAGCCCGGCAGCGCCGCAGAGACGGCGATGAGCTTTGGCTGGTTGCTGCTGTTCGCCGCCTATTTCCTGGGGCAGATTCTGATCCCCGCCGGATTTCTTCGCGCCGCACGGCCCGCGGCGGCGGCGGCCGACGTCTTCGCCTAGGGCTCCTCTTCGGGGGGGGCCGGGGTGCCGGTTTCGGGATCGGTCGCGCGCTTTGTCGCTTCATAAAGCGCATTATATTCAGGGCCGCGCTTCATCCGGCCACCCATCGACATCCAATTATAGGGCAGCTTGTCGAGCGTCATCATCTGCGCCTCGGCGCGCGGCAGCTTCGGCGGCGCCTCGCGGCCTTCATTCGCGATCGCGCGCAATTCGGGTGTCAGCCGGTGCAGATCGGTGTCGGAGCCGCACACGTTGATCGAGCCGTCGTCGGCGGGTTTACAGCGCTTGATCGGGTCGACCATTTCCTTCGCCTTGCGGACCGCGTCGTCGGCTTGCGACCGGGGCGGCGGCGGCGCGGGGGGACCGACCATCTGCGCGCTGGCGGGCGGCACTGTCATGGCGATGACGCCGGCCACGGCAAAAGCAGCGCCGAATCGGGCGAAGCATCCTCGACAAGCGCTGCGGCGGGCCATATGGCGCGCACCATGCCCGACCGGGGCGGCAAGGCAAGACCAAAGACGGAGATCAGCTGAGATGACGGATACCGGCAGCAACCTCGACCGGGTGCTCGTGCTCGAAATGGTGCGCGTCACCGAAGCCGCCGCGATTGCCGCCGCGAAGCTCATCGGCCGCGGCGATGAAAAAGCCGCCGACGCCGCCGCCGTCGAAGCAATGCGCGCCGCGTTCAACACGCTGTATATGGACGGCACCATCGTCATCGGCGAAGGCGAGCGCGACGAGGCACCGATGCTGTATATCGGCGAAAAGGTTGGCAGCGCGCCGGGCAAGGGCCCCAAGATCGACATCGCGGTCGACCCGCTGGAAGGCACGACGATCACCGCGAAGGCCGGCCCCAACGCGCTTGCGGTTCTGGCGATTGCGGAAGAGGGATGCCTGCTCAACGCCCCCGATGTCTATATGGACAAGCTGGCGGTCGGCGCCGGCTATTCGCCGAACATCGTCAATTTCGACAACAGCGTGCGTGAAAATGTCGAAGCCGTCGCGCGCGAAAAGGGCTGCCCGCCCGAACAGATCATTGTCTGCGTGCTCGACCGCCCGCGCCACGAGGCGATCATCGCCGAACTGCGTGCCATCGGCTGCGGCGTCGCGCTGATCCCCGATGGCGACGTCGCCGGCGTGATCGCGACGACGAACCCCGACACCAATGTCGACATCTATATGGGCAGCGGCGGCGCGCCCGAGGGTGTGCTGGCCGCGGCGGCGCTGCGCTGCGTCGGCGGCCAGTTCAAGGGCCGGTTGCTGTTCCGCAACGACGACGAGCGGCTGCGCGCGAAGAAATGGGGCATCGAGGATCTCGACCGCGTCTATGACCTCGAAGACCTTGCCAGCGGCGATGTGATCTTCGCCGCAACCGGCGTCACCGACGGATCGCTGCTGCGCGGCGTCAAGCGCCGCCGCGACGGCGTGATGACCACCGAGACCGTCGTGATGCGCGCCTCGTCGGGCACGGTGCGCTGGGTGAAGGGCGAGCATCGCTCGCACTGAGGCAAGGCGCGCGTGCCTGGAGCTTTGGATATAGCACCGACCATAGCGCCGTGCATCGGTGGCCGATGGCTTGCGTCAGCGGCAGCATCCGGCTAAGCGCCGCGCACTCGCATGGACCCGGTGAAAATCCGGGTGGCTATTCCGGCCGCCGATCCGCCGGACGACATCACACATGAATATATCTCGCGCCCGCGCTGGCGCCATGTGGCTTGTTGTGGAAATCCTATGTTCAAAAGCTTTTCATCCTATCGTCGGCAATGGTTCGCCGACGGCGCCTCGGCGCGCCGCGAAATCCTGGCGGGGATCGTCGTCGCGCTGGCGCTGATCCCCGAGGCAATCGGCTTTTCCATCATTGCAGGGGTCGATCCGCGCGTCGGGTTGTACGCCTCGGTCGCGATCGCGATGGTCATTGCGTTCACGGGAGGGCGCACCGGCATGATTTCCGCCGCGACAGCGGCGGTCGCGGTTCTGGTTATTCCGCTCGTGCGCGACCATGGCGTCGAATATCTGTTCGCGGCGACGATCCTGATGGGGCTGATCCAGATCGTCGCCGGGCTACTCCGGCTCGACCTGCTGATGCAATTCGTCTCGCGGTCGGTGATCACCGGTTTCGTCAACGCACTGGCGATCCTGATCTTCATGGCGCAGCTGCCGCAACTTACCAACGTCGGGTGGGAAACCTATGCGATGGTCGCGGGCGGGCTGGCGATCATCTATCTGTTGCCGCGCCTGACCAAGGCCGTGCCGTCGCCGCTGGTCGCAATCCTGATCCTGTCGGCGATCAGCATCGGGTTCGGCCTGCCGGTCAATACGGTGGGCGACATGGGCAAATTGCCCGAAGGCCTGCCGGGTCTGGCGCTGCCGAATGTGCCGCTGACATGGGAAACGCTTCAGATCATCCTGCCTTATTCGCTCACCATGGCGGCGGTCGGGCTGCTCGAAAGCCTGCTCACGGCGCAGATCGTCGACGACATGACCGATACCGACAGCGACAAGCAGCGCGAATGTGCGGGGCAGGGCGGCGCGAATATCGTTGCGGCGATGTTCGGCGGCATGGGCGGCTGCGCGATGATCGGCCAGTCGGTGATCAATGTGACGTCGGGCGGGCGCGGGCGGCTGTCGACCTTCACCGCGGGAGCATTTCTGCTGTTCCTGCTGGCGGTGCTTGGTCCGTTCGTCGGGCAGGTGCCGATGCCCGCGCTGGTCGCGGTGATGATCATGGTGTCGATCGGGACATTCAGCTGGAATTCGATTCGCAACCTGCGCCGTCACCCGCCGACCTCGTCGGTCGTCATGCTGACGACGGTGATCGTCGTCGTGGCGACGCACGATCTCTCGCTGGGCGTGCTCGCCGGCGTACTGCTGTCAGGGGTATTCTTTGCCGGAAAAGTGCGGCGGATGTTCGCGGTAGATCGCGAGGTATCGGTGGATGGCATCACCGCGACGTACCGCGTCACCGGGCAGATTTTCTTTGCATCGGTCGATCGGTTCACGCGCGCCTTCCAATCGGAAGACGAAGCAACCGACGTCTTGATCGACGTTTCGGCGGCGCATTTCTGGGATATTTCGGGCGTGGGGGCGCTCGACAAGATCATCGCCAGACTTCGGCGCGAAGGCCGCAACGTCGAGGTGGTCGGGTATAATCGCGCGAGCGCGGATATTATCGACAGGTTCGCGCTGCACGACAAGACCGGGGTGGAAATCGGCCTGGCGCCGCATTGACGCCCGTTCCCTCTTCGCTTTTGGCCGCCATGGGGCGGCAGGATTGACCCATTCGCCTTGCTGTATTATTGAAATAATACAGCAAGGCGAAAAAATGCTTTCCTCAAAAAATCCCCGCCGTCAGCCCCTCGGCGAGCGCCGCGCCGAGATCTCGGGCTTCGGCAAGGCGATGGGGCGCGATGGTCTTGGGCGCCATAATCGCGTCGGGGGTCTGCGCGGCGGTGTTGACGATCAGCGGATCGGCGACGCGCTTCAGCCGCCAGCCGGTCGCGATACGGTCGAGCTGGCGCTGGGCATTTTCGCCGTCGGAGCCCGCGCAGATGATCGTCGCATAGGGACGCCCCTCCAGCCGGCCGAGACAGGGGTAATAACAACGGTCGAACATCTCTTTCATCGCGCCCGAGAGCGCGGCGAGATTTTCGGGCCCCGCGAAAAGATAGCCGCCCGCCGCCAGCATTGCCTCCGGCGTGACGTCGTTTGCCGCCACGAGTTTTGCACTCCCCGCCCCTTCGGCCGCGGCGCGGGCGAGCGCTTCGCTGCCGCCGGTGCGGCTGTGCCAGGCGATCAGCAGATGCGGTGCGTCGGTCATCCGCCGATGCTTGCCAAGCATGAACGCGCGGCGCAAGCTGCCCCAAAATATGGGGGAGACATATGATGCGCCGATTGACCGCCTTGCTTCTCGCGAGCAGCCTGCCCTTCGCCGCCGCCGCGCAGGACGCCGCGAGCGAGGCAACACGAACCGCGCAGGCGGAGATTGCCGAGCGCCTGCCGCTGGACGATCCGCGCGACGAGGCCAATGTGATGCGCGGCAAGATTGGCGAAATCCCCGGCGGGGTGATCCAGAGTGCCGATGGCAAGATCGTGTGGGACCGGCGGCCCTATGCCTTTCTGGCGGCGAAGGACGCGCCCGACACGGTGAACCCGTCGCTGTGGCGGCAGGCGCGGCTGAACGCCGTGCACGGATTGTTCGAGGTGGTGCCGGGCAAGATCTGGCAGGTGCGCGGTTACGATATTTCGGTGATGACGATCATTCGCGGCAAGAGCGGGTGGATCATCGTCGATCCCCTGCTGTCCGAGGAAGCGGCGGCGGCGAGCTGGAAATTATTCGCCGACACGGTCGAGGCGAAGGCGGGCAAGTTGCCGATCAGGGCAGTGATCTTTTCGCACAGCCACAGCGACCATTTCGGCGGCGTCGGCGGGATCGTGACCCCCGAACAGGTCAAGGCGCAGAAGATCCGCATCATCGCGCCGCACGGTTTTTCGGAGGAAGCGACGTCGGAGAATGTCCTCGCGGGCAGCGCGATGGGGCGGCGCGCGCTGTATATGTTCGGTGCGATCCTGCCGCCGGGCGAGAAGGGACAGGTCGATACCGGGCTGGGACCGAAGCTGTCGTCGGGAACCGTCGGCTATATGGAGCCGACCGAGAGTGTCGGCGAAACGGGCGGGACGCTGACGATCGACGGGCTGGCCTTCGACTTCCTCGACGCGGGCAGCACCGAGGCGCCGTCGGAGTTTGTTTTCTACATCCCCGCGTACAAGGCTTTGCACACGACCGAGGTCGTCACCCATAATTTGCACAATGTGCTGACACTGCGCGGGGCGCAGGTGCGCGATGCGCTGCACTGGTCGAAAGTGATCGACGCGATGCTGCGGAAATGGGGCGGCACGGCCGAGGTCGCGATGGCATCGCACCACTGGCCGACATGGGGCAATGGCGACGTTGGCAGCCTGCTCGAGAATCAACGCGACGCGTATCGCTATGTTCACGACCGCACGCTGTTCCTCGCGAACCGCGGCGCAACGCTGCACGAACTCGCCGACCAGACGCCCGAGGCCCCGGTGCAGGGGCATGATTTTTCGACGCGCGGCTATTATGGCACGCTCAATCACGACATGAAGGCGGTCTATCAGCGCTATTTCGGCTGGTGGGATGGCAACCCCGCCAACTTCAACCCGTTGCCGCCCCAGCAAAGCGCGCCCAAATATGTCGCGCTTGCGGGCGGCGCCGACAAGCTGCTCGCCGCGGGCAAGGCGGCGGTCGCGGCGGGCGATTATCGCTGGGCCGCCGAGCTTCTGAACAAGCTGGTGTTCGCCGAGCCCGACAACAAAGCGGCGCGCGCGGCGCTGGCGTCGGCGTACGACCAGATGGGTTATCAGGCCGAATCGGGGGCGTGGCGAAATTATTATCTCGCCGGCGCCGCGAGCCTGCGCGGCAACGCGGTCGCCGCGGGGTCGAGCAACGGCCAAAGCCGGTCGTTCGTCAGCGCGATCCCGACCGCGGTCTTTTTCGACGCACTCGCGACGCGCTTCGACGCCGCAAAGGGCGCAGCACTCGAAGGAAGCTTCCAGTTCGTTCTGCCCGACAGCAAGGAAGCGGTGTCGGTCGTCGTCAGCGGCGGGGTGGAGTTCCCGCGCTATGGCGTGATCGACGCGGCGCCTACCGCGACAATCACGATCGACCGCAAGACGCTTGATGATGTGATGCTGGGACAGGCGCAATTTCCGGCGCTGATCCAGTCGGGGGCGATCAAGATCGATGGCGACCGGGTGGCGTTCCTGTCGTGGTTCGCGCTGCACCCGCCCGCCGATCCGCGCTTCAATGTGGTTGTGCCCTGATGGCCCGAACGACTAACGGAGGAATATGACCGACACCCCCGCCGCGCACCCGACCGATCCCCTCGACCCCGACGCACTCAATTCGGCCGAGGGGCTCGACCCGGTCGATCCCGCTTATGCACAGGTGCTGCGCATCGCGACCGCGCTCAACCTGATCCCGCTCGCGATCGGGGCGAGCGTGTTCGACGCGCTGCTGATCCGGCATCTTGAGGGGCCTTATGGGTTGATCACCGCGGCGGCGTGGCTGATCGCGATCGTCGTGATCGTCACCTTCCCGTCGCGGCGCGTGTCGCGCTGGGGGTACAAGATCGGCGAGGGGCAGCTCCGCGTCGCGCGCGGCTGGCTGTTTCGTACCGACACGATCGTCCCGTTCGTGCGCGTCCAGCATATCGATGTCGGGCAAGGGCCGGTCGAACGCTGGTTCGGGCTGTCGCACCTGATCGTCCACACATCGGGCACGCATAACAGCACGGTGACGCTGCCCGGCCTCCACGCCGACCTCGCCGCCGCGATGCGCGAGACGATCCGCCGGCATATCCAGACCGATTTCGCATGAACGACGCCGCCGCCGTGATTCCCGCCATAGAAGGCGAGCCCGATTGGCAGCGGCTGCACCCCGCGACGCTGGCGCTCGCTATCGTCAAATTAGGGCCCCGCAGCCTCAACTTCCTGCCAGCGGTCGCCGCGCTCGGCTTCACCGGCAACTGGGTCTATATCGTCCCGGCGATCCTCGCCTTCCTGCTGTTCTCGCTGCTTGCCGCCTGGTTCCAGTGGCTGCGCTTCCGCTTTGCCGTCGGCGACGACGAAGTCGTGATCGAAAGCGGCGTGTTCGCCCGCCAGCACCGCACGATCCCCTTCGACCGCATCCAGGACGTCAGCATCGAACAGGGGCTGGTGTCGCGCGCGCTCGGCATCGCCAAGGTCGGCTTCGAAACCGGCGCGGGCGGCAAGGAGAATGACGCGCATCTCGACGCGATCGCGCTCGATTCTGCGCAGGCGCTGCGCACGACGATCCGCGCGCATCGGAGCGGTGAAGCGGCGGCGGGCCCCGTCGCATCCGATACGCCTGCGGAGGAGCCAGTCGCAGAGGACCGGCTGCTGTTTGCGATGACGCCGCGGCAATTGCTGATCGCGGGATTGTTCAACTTCTCGCTCGCCGCGCTCGCCGTCGTCGGTGCAGGCATGCAGTTTTTCGACGGGCTGCTGCCGTTCGATTTCAACGTCTTCAACCCGATGGACTGGATCGATATCGCGGAGGATTATGGGCTCGACCAGTGGCTGCTGGCGCATCGCTGGATCGCGGGGGTCGGCGCAGCGCTGTCGCTGTTGTTCATCGGTTTCGCGAGCGGGATCGCGACGATGTTTTTCGCCAATTGGGATTTCCGCCTGACCCGCGAACCGCGCGCGCTGCGCCGCACCCGCGGACTGACGACGCGCACCGACGTTGCGGTGCCGGTGAAGCGCGTTCAGGCGGCGATCCTCGTCACCGGATGGTTCCGCCAGCGCTTTGGCTGGCACGAGCTGCGACTGCAGAGCCTTGCGAGCGACGGCGGGAAGGAACGCGACCATCAGGTCGTTCCTTTTGCAAAGCTGCCCGCGATCGACCCGGTGCTGGCCGAGGTTGCGATCCGGCGCCCCGATGCCGGTCAAGCGTGGCAGCACAGCCACCGTATCGTCGCGCTGGGGCCGATCATCGGCGCAGTTTGCGCGACGATTGCTGGCGGCATCGCGCTGTATCTCGGCAATGCAGTCGGCTGGCTCGCGCTCGTCGCGGCGCCACTGATCGCGTTGATCGCCTTCTGGGCGGCGCGATATCATCGCTGGGCCGACCTGGGCGAGCAGGTCGCGATCCGCCGCGGATGGTGGAAGCCCAAGATGACATTGCTGCCGCACGCGTCGGTGCAAAGCGTCGACCTGAAGAGCGACTTCATCCTCCGCCCGCTGGGCCTTGCGACGCTGGTGTTCGGGGTGCCGGGCGGCAGTTCGCTCGCCAGCCACGAGATTCCGGCGATTCCGGCGGCGACCGCGCACGATCTGCGCAACCGCATCCTTGCCGCGAGGGCAAGGCGATGACCGACGCCGCGCTGGGCATCACGCGCTCGATCATGGGCCAGCCGTGGCATTGGCGCAGGGCGAGCGCCGATATGGGCAGCGAGAATCTCGCGCCCGACGACCTTGTCACGCAATTGCTGCTGGCGCGCGGGGTGACGCGCGACGACCTCGACCGCCAGCGGTCGCCGACCTTGCGCGGTTTCATGCCCGACCCGTCGCTGTTCCGCGACATGGATGCCGCCGCCGCGCGGCTCGCCGACGCGGTCGAGCGCAAGGAAGCGGTGACGATCTTTGGCGACTATGACGTCGACGGCGCAACCTCGGCCGCCCTGCTCGTGCGGCTGCTGCGCGGGCTGGGGCTGCCCGCGGGCGCCTATATCCCCGACCGGTTGATGGAAGGCTATGGCCCCTCGGGCGCGGCGCTGGTCAAGATCGGCGAGGCGGGGTCGAAGCTGGTCGTGACCGTCGATTGCGGCGCGCAGGCGTTTGAAGCCATAGCGGAAGCCAATGCCGCGGGGGTCGAGGTGATCGTCGTCGACCACCATCAATGCGCGACGACGCTGCCCGCCGCCCTTGCCCTGGTGAACCCCAACCGGCTCGACGAAGAACCCGATGCCGCGATCCACGGCAATCTCGCCGCCGTCGGCGTCGCCTTCCTGCTCGGCGCGGCGTTGCTCCGCACATTGCGCACGCGCGGCTTTTTCGCGACGCGCGACGAGCCCGCGCTGATCGACCTGCTCGACCTTGTCGCGCTGGGCACCGTCGCCGATGTCGCGCGGCTGACGGGTTTCAACCGCGCGCTGGTCACGCAGGGGCTGAAGGTGATGGCGCGGCGCGGCAACACCGGCATGGCGGCGCTGATGGACGCGGCGCGCCTCACCAAGCCGCCGACGGCGAGCGACATGGGTTTTGCGCTCGGCCCCAGGATCAACGCCGGGGGACGTGTGGGTAAATCCGATCTTGGCGTGCGGCTGCTCACGACATCGGACCCACAGGAGGCGGCCGACATCGCGGTCGAACTCAACCGGCTGAACGAAGAGCGGCGCGCGATCGAGGCGGGCGTGCTCGAACAGGCGATCGAAGCGAGCGCCGCGTGCGGCAACGCGCCGGTGGCGATCGTCGCCGGACAGGGCTGGCATCCGGGCGTGATCGGCATCGTCGCCGGGCGCCTCAAGGAGCGTTTACATCGCCCCGCGATCGTCATCGCGGTGGGCGAAGATGGCGTCGGCAAAGGGTCGGGCCGCTCGATCAGCGGCGTCGACCTGGGCGCCGCGATCCTTGCGGCGAAAGAAAACGGTCTGCTCGTCGCGGGCGGCGGGCATGCGATGGCGGCGGGGCTGACCGTCGCGGCCGACAAGGTCGATGCGCTCGGGGCTTATCTCAACGACCGGCTCGCCGCCGATGTCGAGCGGGCGAGCGGCGACAAGTCGCTGCTGATCGACGCGGTGCTCGCGCCGCGCGGGATCTCGCCGCTGTGGTGCGACGCGATCGAAAGTGCCGGACCGTACGGCGCGGGCTGGCCCGCGCCGCGCGTCGCGACCGGGCCGGTGCGGATCGTCGAATCGGGGATCGTCGGCACCGACCATGTCCGCCTGATCGTATCGGGCGACGACGGAGCGCGGTTCAAGGCGGTCGCGTTTCGCAGCGCCGAGACCGAGCTGGGCCAGACGCTGCTCCACGCGCGCGGCGGGCGCAAGCTGTGGCTCGCGGGCCGCGCGAAGCGCGACGACTGGGGCAGTCGTCCCGCCGCCGAACTGCATCTGGAAGACGCCGCATGGGCCGATTGACGGCCGGCGGCGATCAGCCTTTGGGGCGGATTGAGGGCCGGCCGCGGCGGGACTTAGAGGCAGATTGATTCGCGCCCGCGCAACATTTTTACGCGCAACCCCGCCACTTCGCTTGACCGCATGATTTTGCGAGTCTAATGCGCCGCTTCACCGAATGACGGCCCCTTCGTCTAGCGGTCTAGGACGTCGCCCTTTCACGGCGAAAACACGGGTTCGAGTCCCGTAGGGGTCACCAACGGCGGAAGACTGCGGTTCTTCCCCGAGCGGGGGAAAACCGATTGCGTCGGTTCCCCCAGCGGTTCCCCCACACGTTCCCCCAGCCAGTCTCAACGGCCCATTTTCGACATCGGAATTGCCGTCACGCGATCGGCCACGTCTTGGGCGATTCGGTAGGCGCTGACGCGCTTGGTGTAGTGCCTCACCGTCTCGGCCGTCATGCCGAGCAAGCGGCCGACAGCGTCGTCGCCTTCGAGCACCTCGACGAGGTAGCAGGCCGCATTCTTGCGCAGCCCGTGGAAGGTGTAGAGCAGCTGGTCGTCGTCATCGACGTAGCCGAGCGTGTGCATGAGAGTGCGCAGCCTGGACTGGATCGCTTCCTCGGTGCCGAACGGCTTGCCGGTGCGATCATAGAGCACGGTGATCGACCGCTTCTCGATCGCATCGATCTCCGCGCGCCACAGCGGGTGCACCGGGATAGCGATGTCGACGTCCGTCTTGATCTGAGCGAGCTCGAGGATGCCGTTCTTCAGCCAGCCATGCTGGATCTTGATGCAATCACTGATCCGCTGGCCGCTGCAAAGACCGGTGACGATCGCCAGGCGTAGCATCGGGCTCGCCTCGGCCAAGACGCGCGTCAGCACGTCGGCCGGCCACGGTTCGTGCTCACCGAGCGGCAAGGGAGAGATGTCGCCGGCAGGGCTTGCCGAGATCCAGTCGCGCTGCGTCGCGTAGAGCAGCATCAGCTTCACGACATTGAGCCAGTTGTTCGCCTTGCCCGGCATATCCGCCATCGCATCGCGCAGCGTGTAGAGGTGGCTGGCGCGGGTGCCCTTGACATCGAGGTCGCGCATCGGCGTGCGCGTCTTGGTGCGAGGGTTCACATAAATGATCGCACCGTCCTCGATCATCGCGATGTAGCGGCCGTAATTGTCGAGGGTGCTTCGAGCGAGCGGCTTCGCGCCCTTCTTCCGCTTCTTCTTCGTCCAGCCGTTGCCGAGCGCGATTCGGAACTCGATCGCGAGCGCACCCCAGCTGCCCACGGCCGGGCCCTCGCGGGTCGCGGCCGGGTTGCCATATTCAGCGTTCACTTTGGCGAGCGCATCCGCAAAGGCCGGATCGGTGGGTTCGGGCAGCCCGCCCTTTGGGACATAGAGGTCCTTCCGCTTTCCCTGCTCGTCGCGGTAGCGAAAGCGGCGGTATAGGATGCCCTTCTTGCGCTGGCAGCCGGGGATGTTCACCTGTCCCATGGGGACACGGTGTCCCCCAATCCGCTCTTCTGGTCAACATGCCGGTCGAGGACGTGAATATCCCAGAGCTTTACGTTGCCGTTTACGTCGCTGTGCGCGGGCAGGAGGCCCTGCTCGACCTGCTCGCGAAAGTTCGTGCGACCGCGCCCGACATAGGCCGCAGCCGTCTCCTCGTCGACCAGGCGGGGCGTTATTGCTGCTAGGGTGGAGTGCTTACCCATTATCGGCGCGCCCCCTTTCGTCGGCGAACGCCCTTTGGGATGCTGAACGCCTGCACCCGGCCGCTGTCGACGGTCTTTATATAGAGGACGTGCGGGACGCGGCCGTCGGGAAATGGGCTCTCGCGGGGCGGCTTCGGCTTCTCAATTCTCGATCCCGATCTGTCGCGGCGGCAACAAACCGAACATAGATAGGACCAACCCTCGGCGACGTTGAAGCCGCAATGGGGACATGGCTTCATACTCAGCGCCTTGCGCTGGCCGAACCATCCGCAAGCGCAGCAGTGATAGGTGACCTTCGCCACCTCTAGTCCCACCCCATCACGCGATTGACCTCGGCCATGTCGAGGACGTCGATATCGCCTGCGAGCGCAGCCTTGATCCCGCGCACGGCGCGCGCCCACAGCTGCTCGTGTCGCTTTTGAAGGATCAGCTTCCAGCCGTGCTTTTTCGCGAGGCGCTCGATGTTTTTGATGCCCCGGCGCACCGCGATCGGCGCCAGGCGGAAATGCTTCCCGCACACGAACTCGATCCGATAGTTGCCGTCGTTGGCGAAGGTGCGCCCGCAGCCTTCGACCAGGCAGGGATTGCGGTCCTCGTGCTTCTCGCACCGATAGGCGTCGGGCACCTCGCCGATTCGGCCGACGTGAATGCCAGTGACGCCGCGATCGGTGCCGCAACAGCCGCAGGTCGGAACGCTGTCGATCGAATATAGGCTGGCGTCGCGCGGGTGATCCTTCTGCTCTTTGCGCAGTTTGATCCATTCACGGACCTGATCGAGCGTGCCGATCGGGCCGGGAAACGGCATGTCCGGATGCGCGACTTGCCAAAGGGAGCGAGCCTTCGTCATGCCCCGCACCTCTCCGGATGATGCCGACGCAGCGCCGCGACCAGGCCGTCGCTCGCCGCCCGCGCGGGGCTCTGCCAGTCGACGAGGTTCGGCAGGTACAGGGAGTCGACGACATATTTGACGTAGCTTTGCTTCACGTCGAGCGTCGCCGCGATGTCGGCCGGCGCAACCCGCGCCTCATGCAGGTCGAGGATCTGCTGCTCGCGGACGGTGGGGCCGTGACCATAGATGCTCATAGCTCGCGCTCGCTCTCGGTTTCGCGGACGTGCACAAGTCGGCCGTTCTTCGCCATGAGCTCAAGGCCGCGATGGGTGCGGGTCGGGCGGCGCAGCGGCGCCGGTAGGGCGATAACTGCGAAAATGAGGAACAGCGCGACTGCGCTGCCGATCATGGCGTACTCGGTCGTCATGCCGCTTCCTCGCTCTCGGCAAGCGCCGCAATGAATGTATCAATCGAATCGGCCAGCGGGCGGACCTTCTTCGCCAGGTCAGCTAGACCGCCATAGGTTTGCGCCACGCCGAGCCTATGGACCATGCCGACGGCACGCGCGAAGTTGTCGCCGCCGAACATGCGCCTGACCTCCTCCGGCGCCAGGCCGACAGCATCATAGATCGCCGTCAGCTTTTCCTCGGCGTCCTTCGCATTTTGCTCGGCACGGCGGACGCGGAACTCGACTTCATTCTCGATGCGCGTCTTCGTCTGCGCCTCGTCGCGGGCGACGGCCTTCTCGATCGCCTCGCGCTCGATCTTTCGGTCGAGCTCGGTCGCGCGGCGTAGCAGGGCAGCAAGAAAGTGCGGCGTCACAGGCACCGCCTCGGTGATCGGCGCGGGCTTGATCACACGCAGCCCGTTCGAGTGAAGTTCGAAATGACCCCAAAGCTCGGGCAGTTCGCCTTCCCGAATGATGCCGGGCGCCGTAACCATCCACCATTGCGTGCAATATTGGGCGATAGCCTCGGCTTTCGCCGGCTGCTTCATTTCCTTGACCCAGTCGTTGCGGGCGACCTTGATCTCGTAGCCGGACAGCGAAAGTCCGCGGGAAGGCCACAGGCTCATAGATACGGCATCGGCCCAGCGCCGCGCGCGGCCGCCCGTGGCGTCGCCGACCTCGAAGAACAGGGCATATTCCGGCGCGGCGAATTTCTTGCGGAGCGCCTCGCAGATATCGGCCGACCTCATGCGATATCGCCGGGATGAAATTGCGGCGATAGCTTGAGCCATGCATCGGAGCCGGGCTCGGGCCCTCTGTCAGGATCGGGGTACCAAGCAACATCGTGACTGGGATTTACGCACGAGCAGCCTTCGACGCGGCCGCCACCTTCCGCGCAGCAATAGGCGAAAAGCCGAGCGACATGGGGGGCGTTGTTGATCATCCTCCGCTCACCGGGGGTGACAGCTTTTGTCATGCTGGATCTCCACTGTGCAAAGCGGCGCTGACCGCTGCGAACGCGAGGTCCGTCAGCCAGGCGCGGCGCATATTTTCGTCCATGTCGTTGTTGACGTGCGGCGTCATCGCCGCGATCGCGCGCTCCAGCGCCTCGGGAGAGAGGGCATAGGTCCGCGCGCACGCGGCCTGGACCCGGGCGCGGCGGCGCGCGCTTTCCCATTCGTTCCATTTCTCATCGACGACGGCCGGATCTTCTGTCGCGTGGAAGCCCGCGCTGAATATCGCACGCGGCAGACCTCCGCCCGCTGGCGCTACGGCAGGCGGCCACGGCCCGCGGTCCCACACCTTGCCGTAATCTACGACAACGCTCCTGACGACGCTCTCCGACCCCACGAAGGCGGGATAGAAGCTGTAGCCGCTCATCACCGTCTGCCAGACGCAGCCGGTGCGGATAACCTCGTCGAGCTCGTCGGGGCGAAGCTGCCAGCAACTGACGTTGCAGGGGCCGCCGTGCTGCCGGAAAGTGTGCAGGTCGCTGATGTCATCCCGCTCGGGCGGTGCCGAGAAGGTGAAGTTGCTGCCGGGGAAGTCGATCGCGTCAGCCATTTGCCGCCTCCCGTGCTTCGTACCAGCTGGGCGGCGGGGTCCGGCCGTCACGGCAGAAGCCGCAGCGCCCTTTTACCAGGCGCGGCATATCCTCGCCGCATTGATCGCACTCGCCCGGCGCACCGGCCGGGACAGGCGCGCGCGCGGCGATGATCGACTTCTCAAGGTGAGCGTCGGCGAGCACGGTCGCGTCATCGACATAGTCAGCCATGGGCGGCGCTCCCGCAGCGGACACGCAGGCCGTGCAGCGGGCACGTCACGATGCCGTCGGCATCCGGTTCCAACGAAGAGAGGTCGACCTTGCGGTGCGGGCAGAGCAGGCGGTCGCCCTTCACTCGGATCGGTTCGGCCACCTTGCCATAGCGCGCGTCAAACTTGTCCATCCACGGCGCGCGACGCGGGACCGAATATTGCCAACCCGACACGCGGCATTTCCGCTTCGTGAGATACGCCTTCCGAGGAACTTCGACGGTGCGGCTGTTTAATGGAAAGACCGCGACGGTGGTTTCGGCGGGATGCCCCCAATAATGGCCGTCGAGTTGCGCTGCTTGTCGCGCCGTAAGAAACCGGAAATCGACGTGAAAATGCACCGGCTCAAAGCCCACATCGCCCTTATCGTGATGTAGCGGGCCAAGCGTCGGCCACTGACCCTTGCGACCGCAATATTCATAGTCGATTACCGGCACCATGTAGAAGCGACCGGGGACGGGCGGCGCGCGGAGCGCGGACAGGAGAGGAACGCTCATGCCGCCACCTCAACGCTCAGCGCATGGCGGCGCGGTATCGGATAGCGGGCCTCACGCTGGAGCGCGGCCTGCGCGCGAGCCGGACGGCGCTGCTTGTCGATCAGATACCAGTGGCGCAGCACATTCTCGGCGAACGGCCGCCAGAGCTCATTCCAGAAGCGGCGGAGGCCCGGATCTTCCTTCGTGCATGTCGGGTCGCTGTAATCGAGAAATTGGCACCAGTCGCTGTCCTCGAACAGCGAGCGCACCATCGTTTCGGTGTGATCCCATTGCAACCGCTCGAGATCGTTCCACATGCTGCGGGCCCGCTCTTTCGTCATCCAATCGCGAGACCAGCCACCCGCCTGACGACGGCGTTCAAGCAGATCCTTGCGCAATTGCAGCACGGTCGCGTCGTAATCGGGGATGCGGTGAGGCTTCGTCGAAGCCTTATCCATGAAATAGTCAAAGCCGCAGGTGTAGAGGAAGCCGTGCAGCGTCTCGCCACCGCGGCCGGATGCGCCCCAGATGTTCGAGAAGTTGCCGTAACCAGATTCGACCGAGAAGTGCCCTTTGGCATCGTCGATCATGATCAGCGCGCGCTCATTCCACGAGCGGACACCGTCCTCGTGCTGGAAACGCTGGGTGTAGATCACCTCATAATATTTCGGGGCGGGCAACTCCCGGATCTGGAGCCCGCTTTGGAGAGCTTCGCTCAATTCTCTTCTCCTCGGTTGACCTGAATGTCGACGTCCATGCCGACGATGCCGCGCACGGCCTCGGCGACGGCGGTCGTGTCGATGACGATCTGTTGCGTGGGGCTGTCGACCTCGATGCGGGCCGACAGGGTGGGCGTCTTGAACAGTGCGGCCGGCAGCGTGATCTTGAGGTTCATCGACCTCTCGCCCCGCGCGAGCTTCGGCTCGCCTGCGGTGACGCGCACGCTCGGACGCTGGTTGTATTGCCCGATCTGGCCCGGATCGATGATCAGGAAGAAATCGAGATAGACGTTGTCGCGGTCGCCGTGACCGAAGCTGCGGACGGTCATTGTGCCCTCGCCTGGTAGGGAAAGATCACGCCGTCGAGCAGCGGGCCGAGCGGTGTCTCGGGGTCGTACTGGCGCAGATACTTGGCGCGCTCGATCAGCCAAGCCTGATAGGGCCAGAACCGGCGCTCGCCGAAGGGGTAGCCGCGCTTCAGCGCGCTCACGCGCATGCTGTAGGTCGCGTCGGCCGGAAGCGCGGCGTGGATCTCCGCGATCTTCGCCCGCGACCGAGCCGGATAGTCCATGTCGGCCGTGCCGCCGTCGGGCTTGCCTTCCTTCAGGGCCTGATTGTCGGCATGGAGCAGCGCATTTACCTGGCGGCTGGCGCGATAGGTCGCGGCGAGGCTGCGGACGATCTCCGCATCGCGGTGCCGGCCCTCGCTGATGAGGCGCGCGCGCAGGTCTTCGGCCTCGCGCAGCTTCAGGGCTGTGCGGTCGGTCATGCCGCCTCGCGGGCCTTCGCACCCCACATGAAGGTGGGCGGCTCGCGCAGAAGCCATAGGTGCCGAATATTGGCGACGTTGATGACGCTCGCCTCAGGCGGGAAAAGCTCGACGGCGCAAAGGTCTTCGTAACCGCACTGGTTTTTGATGCGCTGGAGTTCATCCCAAGGGATGCCGTCGACCCAGCGCTCGAGCGAGGCTTTGGCGGCGACGATGTTCACGGAGAGCCGAATCGTACCGCCATCGAGGTATTGCTGCACCAGATAGCGCCGATCGCGCCAGACGCGCTGCAAGCCGGGAGGCGCCGTGACGTCGGCGGGCCAGTCCTCGCGCGCGATCTCGACCAACTGCCCGACCGGGTATTGCGCACATTGCGCGTTCATGTCCGCGATCGCGGCGCGCCGCTCCGCACGGTTGTTGAACCGGCGCATCAGTTGACCTGTCCCTCGAGGACGGCGATCTGTTGCTCGGCGTGGATCTTTCCCAGCTGCAGGCCCTGCGGGAAGTTGGTCATCAACATCTGCGCGAACAGACGCTGCTGCTCCGGCGTTTCGGGATAGCAGCCGAGCACGGTCAGATGACCGGCGAGCATGCCCGAGAAGGTCGCGGCCGCCGCCATGCCGACGCCGAACGCGTCGCTCGGGTGCGGGAAATCCGACATCCGTCGTTCGATCACCTGGCGGAATTCGTCACAGAGCGAGAGGACCTGCTCCATGTGCGCTTCGTCGAACTGCTTCACGGCTGTGGATGCGGGCGTGGTGGCCACGGTCTTCCTCCTGAAAGGCCGCCGCCGCCTGCGTGGACGGTTGCAGGGGCGGCGGCAGGTTGTCCCGGTCGCGAGGTCAAGGAGCCGGGGGGGTCGGGATTGGGGCGATGGCAGCCAGCGGCGATGCGCGATGCGACGATCGCCTGCGTGCCGGACGTGGCGTTGCCGACAGGCTTCTCGATCGTTTCGACGATGTCGGCCTCGATCAGCGGCAGGATCGATGCGATCACGCTGATGTCGCGGGCGTCATATGCCGTGCCGGCGCGGTGGAGCAGGTCGAGCGCGTAGAGGCGGTTGGCAGGATCGATCATGGCTCGATCACCGGATTGCCGGCGACGTCGAAGGTGTGCCCCCGTTCCACGTGGATCACCGCGCCGCTGCCGAAGCAAAGCCGATAGCCGTCCCGATGGGGGATGACGGCGGTCACAGTCTCGTGCGCCAGGTTGGCAACGTTGACGGGCCGCTCGGTGAGCCCTTCGCTCGCGCTGCGCATGCAAGCGTCCAGTGTGTGCAGGCTGCCCATTACCGCAGCACCGACACGATCAGCGGCAACGCGATGGTCAGGAAGGTGAATGCGATCGCGATCTTCGCGAAGATGACGTCGGCGACGACTTCCGCGGTATCGGGATGCTCATGAGCAGGCAGCATAGTGACCTCCGGCGTGGGCACCTGATGCGCCCTACGGCCGGAATAATGTGCCCTGTTTGGGCATGTGTCAATCTAGAAAATGCCCTATGCGGGCATATATGCCCTAAGCGCCCCAGTCGTCAGGATATTCCGGGTCTGGGTGCCAATCTTCGGCCGGCGTCTGGTCGGCCGGTTCGGGCGGCAGCACCGGCTCCTCGCCGTCGAATGCGATTCGGATGAAACCCCCGCGCTCGGTACGTCCTTGGAAGATCGCGCTGACCGCCTCTTCCATCTCGCTGCGCCGGATCTGCATGCCGACGTAAACCGCCCGATTCGCGGGGACATATCCCATCATCATGCCAGCTGCGTTGTCGATCGCGATGGCATGCTCGTCGTAAGGATTGTCAGGCTCTAGCCGCAGCGTGACCTTGTCGCCCGGCGCGCAAAGTCCGATCGCGAAGAGGCGCGTCGGCGCCTTCGGGCTCTTGTTCGGATGTTCGGAGCCGACGATTGGCAGGGTGATCTGGGCAGGCACGCCCTATAAATATGCCCTAGCCACCAGTAGGGCAACCAGGCCCGCGATCCACAGGCCCATGATCTTGTAAAAGCGGCGCTCGCGCGCGTCATAGGATGCGACGTTGCTTGAGCCCGGCAGTCCCTGCGGCCGCTGCGCGGTGCCATTCCCCATGCCCCAGATCGGAAACGATGCGAGGACGTAGGCGATGAAGATAGCTCCCCAGACGGTGTCTGACATCAATGCCTCCTTGCCGACCATATGATGCGGCCGATGATCTTGATCGCGCTGCGCGGAAAGGTGCGGACGCGGTTCGCGTGGTTCGGATTGTCGGAAATCACCTCGACCATGCCGTCACCGGCGGGCGACAGCCGCTTGATCGCGCCGGCGCCGTCGATCGTCAGGGCATAGATGCCGTCGAACCGCTTCAATTCCTGTTCGTCGCGGTTGATCATCACATCATCATGGCTGCCGATCGTCGGCTCCATACTGTCGCCAATGCCTTTGCCCAGGAGCAGCCGCTCGGGCGGCGTTGACGTGATCGACCGCAATTCGCCCCTGTCGAAATCGTAGGGCTCTTCCTCGATCCAGTCTTCGAGGTTGGTGCCATCGCCCATCGCGAGCTCGAGGTTCACGCGGCGCAGCTGCACCGCACCCGCGTCGGCATAGGCGCTGCGCGTCGGCATCTGGTCGGGCGCGCGCTTCAGGTCGAGCGGCGCGCCGATGCGCCGCGGCTCGATGTCGATGATGTAGGTTTTGCGGATGACGGCCTCGGGCTCGACCTTGAGCGCGGTGGCGATCTTCTCGATCCACGCTTGATTGAGCGTGCGCTGCCCGCGTTCGAGCTTGCCGAAATGATTGACCGTCGTGCCGATCGCGTTGGCGACCTCGGCCTGGCTCAATCCCCGCTCTTCGCGAAGCGCCGCTATGTTGTTGTTCGCCATGCGCTTCTTGTGCCCTCCTTGGGCAGGTTTCGTATAGAGGACAGGTTGGGCACTTTTACCCTTGCATGAGGTGCCCACATTGGGCATGTTATGGGCATGAACCTGCTCGACCACATCAAGGACCTCGGCCTGACCATGCCAGAAGCTGCGGCGCAGCTCGATGAGGCCGAGAGCACGATTCGCAAGATTGCCTATCGGCAGCGCCAGCCCAGCCTTCCGCTGGCTGTCAAGATCGCTGCCTGGTCGAACGGCGCCGTAGCCGAGGCCGACCTGCTCCTCCCCGACGCCGTCGAGGTGCAGGCCTGATGTTCGCTCTTCAACCCCATTCCCGGAGTGCAATGCCCCCCCGTCACTCCGGGCGCGCGCGGCGGGTCCAGTCGCCCCCACTCCCTCGGACCCGCCGCGCCTTCGATCTTCATCCCGTTCCATGGTCGATGAGATGCCGCTCGGCGGCGACCTATCCAATGGAAATGACGCCCGGTTTTTCCAACGAGGCTGTAAAAGCCCTTGTCCGCGACATCCTTCGCCTCTTCGTCGGCCACGGCCGGACGATGAGCTGGGCCGCGCTCGCCGAATCCACTTTCGACGGTGACGGCACGGTCGAGACATGGGAGCGCCGGCTGCGGTCCTATGTCGAGGCCGACGGCCCGCTGATGCCGCTCGACGTGAGCATGCGCGTCTTCTCGGTTCTGCCGCCTGCGGCGTACCAGCGCCTCGCAAACCGCATGGGCTTTGTCACCGCGCCGCTCCAGTTCGAGGCCACTGCCACGGTGCGCCATGCGGTCGCGGCCTGCGCGCGCTTCGCCGCGAACGGCGCCGAGGCGCTCGAAGACGGGCACCTGTCGCACGTCAAGCTCGCCAGCCTTTCGAACGACGCCTTCGCGCTCGGCCCGATCATCAATTCCATCGCGGGGAGCGGTTCGGCCCTGCGCTGACAGGTCCATTTCCCCGCGATGGTCCACCAACTGCTCCCGTCGAGGGGGGCGATACAGGAGCGAAAGCCATGAGCGAAGCCACGGTTTCGGACGAACAACTGCGCCTTTTCATCGAGCGCGTGGAGCGGCTCGAAGAGGAAAAGAAGGGCGTCGGCGACGATATTCGCGACACCTTTAGCGAGATGAAGTCGCAGGGGTATGACACCCGGCTCGTCAAGAAGGTCATCAAACTCCGCAAAATGTCCGCGCACGATCGCGCGGAGATGGATGCGCTGCTCGAGGTCTACTGCAACGCGGTCGGTTTGCAGCTGAGCCTGCCGCTCGCTGCGGCGGCATGATCCATGACCGCAGAGAACTATCAGAGCTTCCTTGAAGCAAAGATGCCGGTCGCCCCGCTCGCGGGCCTGCCCTGCTCGCTTGATGACGTCCCGACGCACCTGCGCGACGGCCGGCCGCTCAAGGATCATCAGCGCCATATCGTGCGCTGGGCGGTCGAGGGCGGCCGCCGCGCGCTGTTCGAAGCCTTCGGCCTCGGCAAGTCGATCCAGCAGCTGCTGATCGCCAACATCATCCTGAGCAAGCTCGAGGCCGACCCCGACCGGGCGCCCGGCCTTCCCAATATGGGCCTGATCGTCTGCCCACTGGGCGTGCGCCGTGAATTCATGGCTGACGCAAAGAAGCTCGGTATCGTCGTTCACTTCGTCCAGAGCGATGCCGAGATCGACGCGAAGGGCGATTACTGCGCCATTCACCTGACAAATTACGAGAGCGTCCGCGAGGGCAAGATCGATGTCAGCCGGTTCAATGTCGCCTGCCTGGACGAAGCCTCGGTCCTGCGCAGCTATGGCAGCAAGACGTTTCAGGAGTTCCTGCCCCTCTTCGAATCGGTCCCGTACCGCTTCGTCGCAACCGCCACGCCGTCGCCGAACCGCTACAAGGAATTGATCCACTATGCCGGCTTCCTTGGCATTATGGACACCGGGCAGGCCCTGACCCGCTTTTTCCAGCGCAACAGCGAGCAGGCGAACGACCTCAACCTCTATCCCCACAAGGAAGACGAGTTCTTCCTCTGGCTCAACAGCTGGGGCGTGTTCGTCCAGACGCCGTCGGACCTTGGCTTCAGCGATGAGGGCTATGACCTGCCGCCGATCGAGGTGCGCTGGCATTGCGTCGAGGCCGATATCAGCGACGCCGGCGCCGACAGCAACGGACAGGGTCGCCTGATCCGCGACAATGCCGTCGGCATCGTCGAGGCCAGCCGGGAAAAGCGCCGCACGATGGATGCGCGCATCGCCAAGGTTGCCGATATTATGGCGGCGGATCCTGCCGACCATTTCATCATCTGGCACGACCTCGAGGATGAGCGGCGCGCCATCGAAGCGCTCGATGTTCCCGGCCGGGAACGCATCGCCGCAGTATATGGATCGCAGGATCTGGACGATCGCGAGGCGATCGTTGGCGATTTCAGTGACGGCCGGATCAAGGATCTCGCCGCCAAGCCCGTGATGCTCGGTTCCGGTACCAACCTGCAGCGACACTGCCACCGCGAGATTTTCGCGGGCATCGGGCACAAGTTCAACGACTTCATCCAGGCGATCTTCCGCGTCCAGCGCTTCGGGCAGACCGAGCCGGTGATCGTCGACGCGATCTATGCCGAAACAGAAGAGGAAGTGCGCCGCATCCTCCTCGAGAAGTGGGCCCTGCACGAAGAGCTCACCGCCAAGATGAGCGCGATCATCCGGAAATATGGCCTCACTCATGACGCCGCGGCTGACGTTGCGAGCCGTAGTATGGGCGTCGAGCGCGCCGAGCAGAGCGGCGAGGGCTGGACGCTCGCGCATAACGACTGCGTCGAAGAGGCGAAGCTGCTTGCCGACGACAGTCTCGACATGATCGTGACGTCGATCCCCTTCAGCAACCACTACGAATATACGCCGAGCTATAACGACTTCGGCCACACCGACGACGATGCGCATTTCTTCGCCCAGATGGATTACCTGACGCCGGAGCTCTATCGCGCGCTGCGGCCGGGCAGGCTCGCCTGCATCCATGTGAAGGACCGGATCCTGTTCGGGGCCGTCACCGGCGAGGGCGTGCCGACGGTCAATCCTTTCCACGCCAAGACGCTGTTCCACTATCAGCAGCACGGCTTCCAGTTCATGGGGATGATCACCGTCGTCACCGACGTCGTGCGCGAGAACAACCAGACCTATCGCCTCAGCTATTCGGAGATGCTGAAGGACGGCACCAAGATGGGCGCCGGCAGCCCAGAATATATCCTGCTGATGCGCAAGCCCCAGAGCGACCGCAGCCGCGGCTATGCCGATACGCCTGTCGCGAAGAGCGCTGACGATTATAGCCTGGCGCAATGGCAGATCGACGCGCACGCCTTCTGGCGATCGTCGGGGGACCGGATGCTCGATCCGGCCGAGCTCGCTGACAATTGGGAGCGATTCGGGGAAATGGGCGTGGGCCCGCTGGTCAAGACGTTCATGACCGAGAGCCGCGACCTGATCTATGACGCTGCGGCGCATATTGCGATCGGCGAGACGATCGAAGCGCGCGACAAGAATGACGGCCGGGGCCATCTGCCCCGCACCTTCATGTCGCTCGCGCCTGGCAGCCATCATCCCGATGTGTGGGACGATGTCGTGCGGATGCGGACGCTCAACGCCGAGCAGGTGCAGAAGGGCCGCGAAAAGCACGTCTGCCCTCTGCAATTCGATATCGTCGACCGGCTGATCGAACGGTTCAGCATGAAGGGCGACCTGATTTACGATCCCTTCTGCGGACTTGGCACCGTGCCGATGCGGGCGATCATGAAGGGGCGGCGCGGCCGGGGCAGCGAGCTCAACCCGGACTATTTCCGCCACAGCTGCATCTACCTTGGCGAGGCTGAGCGCGAGATCGCTGTGCCGTCGCTGTTCGACCTGCTCGATATGGAAAAGGCGGCCTGATGCGCGCCGCCTCGATGTTTTCTGGTATCGGCGGTGCCGAGCTCGGTCTCCCCGAGGCCGAATGGGTGTGGTGCGCCGAGATTGAGCCATTCCCGTCGGCAGTACTCAAACAGCGGTTCGGGCACGTCAACCTCGGCAACGTCCTCGCCGACGACTTCATCGAACGCGCGCAGGATCTGGGCCCGCTCGACCTGATCTGCGGCGGGCCGCCGTGCCAAGCCTTTAGCGTCGCCGGGGCCCGCCTCTCCATGGCCGACCCGCGCGGCAACCTTTCCCTCCGGTTCGTACAGGTGCTTCATGCAATTCGACCTCGCAATGCCGCCGTCGAGAACGTCCGCGGCTGGCTCAACACGCCCGACAATGCCTTCGGCTGTTTCTTGGGTGCAGTTATCGGCGGAGATGGTCCCCTCGTACCGTGCGCCATGCCGCCCCGTGGCAAGTCCAACGCCGGCTGGCGCTGGCGCGCGGCCGGGAAAGCGTGGCAATTGCGCGAACCCGACGACGCCGGCCTCCCCGTCTTCATCGACGGGCCCGACGGATACGACCCTAGCGAAATCGAGTTGGTCGAGTTGGACGCCCGACACATTCCCGTCTGGCCAAGTGCAGGTATGGCTTCCGGGCCAAGGGCACGGCTTGCTTGGCGGGTTCTCGATGCTCAATACGCAGACCTGGCGCAACGACGCGAGCGTGTGTTCGTTGTCATCGATTTTGGAGACGGGGCTGATCCCGCGGCAGTATTATTTGAGCGCAAAGGCCTGCTTGGGAATCATCCGCCGAGCCGCGAAGCGGGGGAAGGAACTACCGGCACTGTTAGCGCGCGCGCTCAAGGCGGTGGCGGCCTCGGCACGGATTTCGAAATCGACGGCGGTCTCCAGCCGGTCGGATTCGGGGGGGGCAACTGCTCCGGCCCCATAGAGGCGGCGGCCTGCTTGACGGCCAAGGGCCAGCGGATTGATTTCGAGATCGA
Organism: Sphingopyxis sp. Soil_C_28; assembly: GCF_057657055.1. NCBI lineage: Bacteria > Pseudomonadati > Pseudomonadota > Alphaproteobacteria > Sphingomonadales > Sphingopyxidaceae > Sphingopyxis > Sphingopyxis sp. Soil_C_28. The sequence goes on along the minus strand of NZ_JBDGJE010000002.1, from coordinate 222,764 downwards.
GACCTTCATCGCCGAAGTGGCCGGTACGCTCCCGGCCGGTGGAAATGAGACGGGCGGTGATCGCCAGCCTGGAACGACGGCCGACACGGCGGGCTCGATGCTGATCGCCCACACGCTGCGCGCCGAGGGCTTTGATGCGAGTGAGGATGGCACCGGCCGGGGCATTCCGCTCGTGCCCGTGCATTTTCAGGGCGCGGGTTCGAATGTTGACATCGGGCAGGACGTCTCGGCAACGCTGACAGCGCAATGCGACCGCGCGGCCGGTAGCGCGCCTTGCATTGCCTTTTCGCACAAGGATTGCGGCAAAGACATCGGCGACGACGTTGCACCCACGCTCCGCAGCATGAACAGCCGCGACAGCAACCAGAATGGGGGTGGGCAGGTTGCGATCGCTTTCGACGCGCGGCAGTCGGATGCCTGTGTCTACGGCGACCTCAGCGGTACGATGGACAGCAAATCTCCGGGGCCCGCCGTCGCCGTCTCAGTTAGTGAGAACAGTAATGGCTTCGCCTGGGAGAGCGATGTCAACCCGACCTTGCAGGCGCGAGCCCAGCGAGGCTCCTCCAATTCGTTCGATGGCATCATCGATGGATGGCACGTTCGCCGGCTGACCGTCACAGAATGCGAGCGCCTTCAGGGTTATCCCGACGGCCACACGCTGATCGATTTCGGCAGTCGCCGCACCGTCGAACCCGACATGGCCGATTATCTGCGCGCGAAGGGCGTGATCGTCGAGGCTGACAACCTGACCGGCAAGCTACGCACCAATGCGGCGGCCGACGGGCCCCGATACAAGGGGCTGGGTAACGCTTGGGCCGTGAAGTGCGTCCGGCCGATCCTCGCCAACATCCATCAGCTTCAGCCAATGAGAGAGGCGGCATGAACCTGCTCGCACGGTTCCGTCGCCGCGACCCCGACGCTGCCGCACCTGAAAGCATCTGGCCGATGATGGAACTGGGCAAGCTCGCGCCTCTCTTCACCGCAGCGGCGCCCGCTGGTGACGATCGCGACGAAGACGGCCGGTTCGTGTCCAATCATCGCCGCAAGGTCCGGGAAAAATGCCGTGAACAGTGCGCGAAGATCGGCCGGGAAGTGCCGGAGGCGCTGCGCTGACGTGTCGACGATCGCCACAGCCCTGAAACACATGCTCGCGGCCGGGATGCCGCACGAGGCGATCGTCGCGGCCGTTGCTGAAATGGAAGCGGCGATGCCGGCTGCCGTCGATCCGGTGGCCGAGCGGCGCCGCGCTTATGACCGGGAACGCAAAAGGAACATCAAGCGGAATTCCACCGGAATTCCACCGGCTCCGGTGGAAACGGCGGAAAGTGCGGAATTGGACCCCCTTCCCCTTCCCCCCAATGATAATAATTCTAACCCCCCTACCCCTGCCCCCGAGAATACTACTCCGCGCGTGAAGGCCGAGGCCCATGTCGCGCTGTGGTGGGGCTGGCGGGTCAAGCATCCGTTCCCTCGACCGTATTGGGCCGAACCCGAAGTCTGGGCCGATTACCTGACCAACCGGAAGCGCAAGGACCTGCCGAACACGGCTTCGGCCCACAACAAGCTTCTCCGCGACATGGCGGCCGCCGTCGCGCGCACCCGCTGGCCGCCCGGCAAGGTCTTCGTTGCCTGCGTGGAGCAGGGCTGGGGCGCGATTTACGACACCGAGGAAATGAAGGCGGCGGTCAATGCGAATGGGAACGGTGACGATCAGCGAAGCGCTCGGAGCGGAAGCCGCGGCGGGGTTGATCGCCGAGACGGGTTCGAGCGAGCTTGCGACGACGCCCTCGCCGCGCTCACCGATGGCGAGGCTCGACGATCGGCAACTGGCGCATCTGGTGACGGTCGCGAACTCGCCGTTGCCGGTGCTTCCCGCTTGTGATCCCGAGGAGTTCATCAAGCTGATGCGCTCGCTCACGGTTCTGCCAAGTCGCGGCGATGATGAGAGGAAGGGGAAGCTGCGGCTCTCGATCTATCATCGGCTGATTGGTCACCACCCTCGGGAAGCCATCGCATTCATGGTCGAGCGGGTGCTGACAACGCTGGAATGGTTCCCGAACCCAAAGCAGTGCCTTGATATTCTTGCGCAATGGTCGCGGCGCGACGCGGCGGTGCACGAACGCGACTGGGCGGTGACCCATGTTCGACACGAGAAGCAGGCACGGTTCACGGAATTGATGCTCGCGCTCGAAAGGCGCGAGCTCGAACAGGCTGCAATCGACGCGCTCTCGCTGCCGCTCCGCGACATTGCTGCGGAGCGTGGTTTCCTACGGCGGCACGACGACGGTGTCTATCGGGTGCGGCCCTTGCCGGCTGCGGTTGATGCGTGATGCCCGCCTTTCCCCGATCGTCACCCTTCACGCCATCCGGCGATATCGCCAGCGCGTCGAGAAGGTGCCGGCGCGGATCGTCATCGAGCGCCTCACGGGCCGCGCCTTCGATGCGTGCGACATCCTCGGCGGCGGTGCCGTCATCCTGCCGAGCGGGCACCGCGCCATCTGCGGTGACGGCGCGGTCATCACCGTCCTGCCGCACGGGCGCAAGTTCATGGGTTTTGTTGGGAATTTTCGTCGATGAAAAAAGCTGAAGTCGCCGCGTTGATCTGTGACCTGCCGCTGAAGGACAGGCTGATCTATGGCGCGCTTGATAAAGCGGCGAAGGACGGTCGCCCCGCGCCCACATGCGATGACCTGCTCGAGGTGTCGGGCTATTCCGCGGTGAGTTCGACCGTCGGAGCGGTGCAGCGGCTCGAACAGCGCGGCCTGATCGAGGTGCGCCGGTACCAGCGCAGCCGCCAGATCATGATCGTCGAATCGGGGCAGTGGACCGCGCGTCCGCTCAACCAGGCGCCGCACTGGCGCGACCGACCGCGCGACGTGCCTTCGCCCTCGCCCGTCATCGTCAAGGCCCGCGACGTCGATGTCAGCGTCGAGATCATGAAGTGGGCCGCGGGCCGGGGCGTCAGCTTCAGCGAGGCGCTTGCCGATCTCGTCTTTGTCGGTTGGAAAGTGGAGATGGAACGTGGGTGAGTTTGTGGCGCCGGCGCCGATCGATGGCGAAATGCATAATCATTACCTCCTCCGCGTCGTTGAGGCGTTTGTGGATCATGCCAACGCGCTGTTGCGCGAACGCGAGTATCAGCGGCAGGTCGCCATGGCGTCTCGCAGAGCTGGTTTCCAGGCGGAAGTCGGCGACTGGATGATGGTGTGCTTCGGGCCCGAGATCGCAGGCGATATGCTTGAGCGCGGCGACCGGTTCATCGAAGAGGCGTTGGAGCTCGCACAAACCGTGTCCGGCTTCAACGCCGAGCGCGCGCATGCTTTGGTCGATTATGTTTTCGGTCGCGCCGTTGGGGAGCGCGGGCAGGAGGTCGGCGGCGTCATGGTGACGCTCGCGGCACTCTGCAACACGTTCGGTCTGTCGATCAGCGGCGAAGCCGACCGTGAACTCGCTCGCATCTGGACGAAGGTCGATGTGATTCGGGCGAAGCAAGCTGCGAAACCGACGGGCTCGGCTCTGCCCGTTGCGCGAGGTGATGGTGGCTAAAGCGCCCGCCTCGAAGAAAACTGGAGCGAAGAAGCCCGCCAAATCCGCCGCGCCGGCAAGGAAGCGCGCGGCGCCGCCGTCGCGCGACCCTGAAACCGGCCTCACGGTGCGGCAGCGCGTGTTCGCCGATGAATATCTTACCGACCTGAACGGCGCGCGCGCCTATCGCGCCGCGGGATATAAGGGCAGCGACAACGTCTGCGCGGTCGAGGCCCACAAGCTCCTAAGCAATCCTAAGATCGCGGCCTATGTCGCGGCCGCGATGGCGAAGCGCGCCGAGCGCACCGAGATCACGCAAGACATGGTGCTCGAGCGCTGGTGGCAGATCGCGACGGCCGACCCGAACGACGTGATCCAGTTTCGTCGGATCTGCTGCCGCTACTGCTACGGCAAGAACTTCGAATATCAGTGGGTCGATGAGGCTGAATTCACGGGCGCGCTGATGGTCGCTCGTCTCGCCAATGAGGCCGAGAAGGCGAAGAAAAAGCCCGGCCCGTCGATCGCGCTGCCGACGGACGCGGGCGGTTTCGGATTCGTGCGCTCTGATCCGCCGCATCCCAAATGTACGAAGTGCCGCGGCGAGGGCAATCCCGATGTCTATGCGCACGACACGCGCACCCTGAAGGGCAACGCCCGCCTGCTCTATGCCGGGGTGAAGATCACGCAATCGGGCTTCGAGATGAAGGTGCACGACCAGATGGGCGCGCTCGACAAGGTCGCGCGTCACCTCGGCATGTATAAGGACAAGCTCGAGCACGACGTGACCGACGATCTGGTCGCAGCGCTTCAGGCCGGAAACAAGCGGGTAGCGGATGGCGCGGGCTAATACGCAGCTGGCGCTGGGCGAGCGTATCGGTGAATTCAGGTGGGACCCGCTCGGCTATACGCTCTTCGCATTCCCGTGGGGCAAGCCTGGCACCGACCTCGAACGGCATAGCGGGCCGCGCAAGTGGCAGATGGATGAGCTCCGCCAGCTGGGCGAGCATCTGCAGAATCCGGAAACGCGCCATATGCCCTATCGCAGCGCGAAGGCGTCGGGGCACGGCATCGGCAAGTCGGCGCTGATCGGCATTATCTCGAAGTGGGCGCTCGATACCTGCGTCGACACGCGCATCGTCATCACCGCCAACACCGAAACGCAGCTGCTGACAAAGACGTCGCCCGAAATAGGGAAATGGGCGCGGCTCGCCATCACCCGCGATTGGTTCAAGCACAATGCGACCAGCCTCGTTTCGACGCTGCCGGGGCGCGATAAGTCGTGGCGCCTTGATCTCGTCACCTGGTCGGTGACCAACACCGAGGCGTTCGCGGGCCTGCATAACGAGGGCAAGCGCATCGTCGTGATCTATGACGAAGCCTCGGGCATCGCCGACAAGGTCTGGGAAGTGACGCTCGGCGCGCTCACCGACGCCGATACCGAGATTATCTGGATCGCTTTCGGCAACCCGACACAGAATACCGGCGAATTTCGCCAGTGCTTCGGCAAGAACCGCAATCTCTGGCACACGGCCCAGATCGATAGCCGGACCGTCGAGGGCACGAACAAGGCTTTCCTCGACCTGCTCGTCAAAACCTATGGTGAAGACAGCGATATCGTAAAGGTGCGCGTCCGCGGTATGTTCCCATCTGCAAGCTCAATGCAATTCATCGGCACCGACGTCGTCGACGCGGCAAAGGAGCGCGAGCTCCAGAGCCTCGGCTCCGATCCCGTCATCTTCGGCGTCGACTGTGCCCGATTCGGCGATGACAAGTCGGTGCTTGCCATCCGCTGCGGCCGCGATGCGAAGTCCCGGCCGTGGAAGACGTGGGCGAAACAGGACAGCATGCTCCTCGCCGGCGACATCGCGATCGAGGCGATGCGGTGGAAGCCGGATGCGATCTTTGTCGACGCAGGCAACATCGGCGCGGCCGTGGTCGATCGCCTGCGGCAGCTGGGCGTCGAGAATGTCTTTGAGGTCTGGTTTGGCGGCGAAGGCGGCGCGGCCTACTTCGACAATGGCGTAACGGTCTATACCGGCAACAAGCGGACCCAGATGTGGACCCGCATGCGATCGTGGCTCACCGGTGGAGCGATTCCCGACAATCAGCAGCTGCATGACGACCTGGTCGGGCCGCTCTATAGTTTCGGCGCCGACGAGACGAGCATCGTGCTCGAGCGCAAGAAGGACATGAAGAAGCGCGGCCTCGCCAGCCCCGACGAAGGCGATGCGCTCGCCTGCACCTTCGCCGAGCCCGTGCTGCCACGCGCGGTGCCCTCGTACCTCAACCCCGAGAATTATGGCCAACGGCCCGCCATGGATCGATACGATGAAATCTGACACCCCGTCGCCCGCGAACTTCGACGATTGGTGCAAGCTGTCCGGCCTCGACCGGCATTTCGTGCGCCAGAATTACGCGACCATTCGCCAGCGATATGATCTCGATCCGCTCACGCCGATGCGCCCGCTGCCCCCGCCCACCGTGAAACCACCCGACCGCTACGACGAGATCTAGCCCGATTCAAAGGCCGCGGGGCCGCCCGTAACGCTCTCTTCACAAAGGAGAGCCGCAGGCATGTGCACCCCCAAAGCCCCCGATATGCCGACCCAGCCGGAACGGCAGTCGATGAAGCTGCCTGACGAAGGGCTCGACCTCACACAGGATTCGTCGAAACGCCGCCGCGCCATCATGGCAGGCATTATCACGTCGCCGCAGGGCGCGCTCGGCAGTCCCGCGACCGCCAACCCGACGCTCGGCTAAGATGGCATCGATCCGCCAGGACTGCGAAACTCGCCTCGCGGGGATGAAGACCATCCGCCAGGACTATGAGGCGGAGGTTCGCGACGTCGCGCGGTTCGCGCAGCCCTCGCGCTCGCGCTTCCTGTCGACCGAGAGGAATAAGGGCAGCCGGCGCCGCCAGGCGAATAGCCGCCTGCTCGATCCTCACGGCATCCTCGCCTCGCGCACCCTGACCAACGGCATGACTTCGGGGCTGTCCTCGGCGTCAACGCCTTGGTTCACGTTGAGCGTCGCGGCCGAGTTCCTGGAAGCCGACGGCGTGCGCGCCTGGCTGAGCGACGTCGAGAAGCGCATGTACGCGTTCCTTGCCGCCACCAACTTCTACAGCGCGGCGAAGACCGGCTATGGCGAAACCGGCCTGTTCGGCACCGAGGCGACCGTCATGGTCGAGCACCAGGTGCACGGCGGCGTCTGCCACAGCCTGACCTTTGGCGAATATTGGGTCGCGCTGTCCGACGCGATGCGCCCCGACACGCTCTATCGCCTCTGCCCCATGACGGTGCGCCAGGCGGTGATGTCGTTCGGCGAGAAGGTGCAGCCGTGGGTCCGCACCGCCTATGACCGCAGCGATTACGAGAAGGACGTCGAGATCTATCAGGCGATCGAGCCCGATACGGCCGGCCGCTTCAACTATCGCAGCGTCTATTGGGACGCCACCGACCAGCGCAACGACGCGACGCTGCGCATCACCGGCTATACCGAGCAGCCATTCTGGGCGCCGCGCTGGGATGTCGCGGGCGGCGACGTCTACGGCACCTCGCCCGGCATGGAAGCATTGCCTGCGCTTCGGGAGCTCCAGCTTCAGACCAAGCGGCGCAACGAGGCGATCGACCTCATGGTGCATCCCGAGAAGGTTGTGCCGCCGCATCTGCGCCTGACCGGGCAGCCGCGGTCGATCGTCACCGGCAATGGCGTCCAGAAAGACAATATCGTCGTGCCGTATCAGATGCCGTATCAGGCGGTGCAGGCGATCGAGGTGTCGGCCGATAAGTGCAAAGAGCAGATCGATTCGCTGTTCTATGCCGACCTGTTCAACGCGATCACCAACATGCGCGGCGTCCAGCCCCGCAACATGGAGGAGATCGCCAAGCGCAATGAAGAGAAGCTGACCCAGCTAGGCCCGGTGATCGAGCGGGTCAGCACCGAGAAGCTGACCATCGTCATTGCCCGCGTCTTCAGCCTGATGGAACGGGGCCGTCTGCTCCCGCCCGCACCGCCCGCGCTTCGTCAAACCGACGTGAAAGTCGAGTTCGTATCGATCCTGACCCAGATGCAGCGCATGGTCGGCATTGGCCAGATCGAGCGCAGCGTGTCGTTCGTCGGCAACCTCGCTGGCGCCTTTCCCGAAGCGGCCGACAAGATCGATATCGATCAGACGATCGACGAATATGCGCAGCGCGCCGGCACACCGTCGAAGATCATCCGGTCGACGGCCGATGCGAACAAGCGCCGCCAGGCGCGCGCCGCAGAGCAGCAACAGTCAAAGATGATGGAAGCCGCGCCCGCGCTCAATCAGGGCGCTGATGCGGCCCGCCTGCTCAGCGAGACCGACGTCGGCGGCGCGCCACTCCTCGATACGTTGCTCGGCGCATGATGACCGACCGCGATCGTACGGCGCTGCTCGACAGTCCCTTGTTCAAAGAATTCCTCTTTGAGGCGATTCAACTCGCTGGCATCTGGGTGCCAGCCAATGGGCATGACCCACGTGATCTCGCTTTTGCCGAGGGACGTCGAAGCCTGGGGCTGGATTTGCTGCAATTGGCCGATCGCGGCCAGCCGAAGGCCCTGCGCACTCCCGAGGCGCTGGCGACCATCAACGCAATCATCCTGACAGCCCTCAACACCCCTTCGAAACCCGAGGAGAAACCACGTGCGGACCGCTATGACGATATTCCCGACTAAATCGACCGCCCTTCGCGCCGGCCTTCTGGCCTCCGCAGCGTTCATGTCCCCCGTGGAGCGCGCCATGGGCCGCTTTATGCGTGCGCCCGACGATCACGGCGACGCGGGCGGCGGCGGCGAAGGCGCAGGCGCCGGTGCTGGCGATCAGGGCGCTGGTGACGCAGGCGCGGGCGACGGCGGTGACGCCAGTGCTGGCGATGCGGGTGCCGGAGATGCTGGCGACGCCGGAGACGGCGACGATGGCGGTACCGCGCTGGGCGACGGTGCTGGTGATGACGACGGCGATGATGGCGATGCCGGAGACGGCGAAGGTGACCAGTCCGAAGGCGCGCCCGAAGCCTATGACCTCACGACCGAAGGCGTCGAGCTCGATCCCGAAGTGTTGGGCGAGGCCGAGCCGATCCTGCGCGAGCTCAACCTGTCCAACGACCAAGCGAAGACGCTGGTGCCGATCGCGGCGAAGATGATGGACCGCGCTGTCGATGCGACGGTCAACGACATCGTCGCTCGCGGCAACGCTCAGCGCAAGGCGTGGCTCGATGAGGCCAAGGGCGCGGAAGATATCGGCGGCGCCAAGTGGGACGCCAGCATGCACGCCGCGGCGAAGGGGCTCGATGCCCTCGGCTTCGTCAGGGCCGACAAAGCAAACAATGTCGAGGCTCATCCTTTCCGGCTCGCGCTGGAATCGACGGGCTTCGGCAATCACCCCGACATGATCCGCCTCTGCGCAAAGCTGGGCGAGCTCGTGTCGGAGGACGGTGATTTCGTGCGGGCGGATGCTTCGTCGCCTGCCGCGAAAGGTGATGTTGCGAAGCGTCTTTATCCAAACGACTAACTAGGGGGAAATTCCCATGGCTATTATCGGCAACACCTACCTTGGCCTCATCGACGTGATGAAGCAGGATGGCAACGAGCTCGGCGAAATCGTCGAGGCGCTGCACACGCTCAACCCGATCATGAAGGACGCGAACGTCGTCACCTGCAATATGGGGACGAAGCATCGGTCGAACATCCGCACGGGCCTGCCCAGCGTCAGCTGGGGCGCGATCTACGAGGGCATCAAGCAGTCGAAGTCGACCACGACGCAGGTCGACGACGTCACCGGCTTCGTCGAAGGTCTCTCGACCGTCGACAGCCGCCTGCTCAAGATCGCCGGTGAAAACGCCGCGAAGGTCCGCATGTCGGAATCGACCGCGTTCCTCGAAGCGATGGCGCAGGAGGCTGAAAAGACCTTCTGGTACACCAACATCGGTTCGGCGCCGCGCAAGTTTCACGGCTTCTTCGCGCGCTATAACAGTCTCGCCAACCCCAACGTCATCAGCGGCGGCGGTGTTGGCTCGGACAATACCTCGATCGCGATGATCACCTGGGGCGACCAGGCCGCCTCGATCATCACGCCGAGCGGCATGTCGGCTGGTGTCGATCGCGAAGACAAGGGCGAGCACCGCGTCCTCGATGCCAATGGCGATCCCTACTACGCCAAGGACGAGCTCTTCACGCAGCACCTCGGCTTCACCAACAAGGACTGGCGCTATAGCGGCCGCGTCGCGAATATCGACGTGTCCGATGTCATCGCCGGCACCAAGGCGGTGAACCCGCTGCTCCGCAAGCTGTTCTACAAGCTTCAGGGCCGCCGCAACTACGGCATGGAAAATCAGGGCGGCATCATCGGTGCCACGCGAACCGTGATCTACATGAACCGCACCCTGCTCGAAGCGCTCGACGCCGAGGGCACGAACGCCGGCTCGTCGGACAACTTCGTCCGTCTCACCCGGCGCGAGATCCAGGGCGAAGAGGTGCTGACGTGGCGCGGCATGCCGATCCGCGACACCGACAACATCCTCAACACCGAGGCTGCGGTCGCTTAACGTACCGGGGCGGCGTTGCTTCGGCGCGTCGCCTCCGGTCTTCCAGGAGAAGACAGATGAGCATTTTCGACATCACCAATCTGTTCGGCGAGGATCAGGCCATCACGGCCGATGCCGCTTCGACGAACAGCATCGACCTCGGCGCCACCGGCACCCCGTTCGGTGCATCCGCCGCGCTCGTCCGCGATATCGGCAAGGGCTGCCATGTGCCGCTCTCGATCAGCGTGACCGAGACGTTCAACAACCTCACCTCTCTGGAGGTGTCGCTGCAGGTCGACGCCGATCCCGCTTTTGGCTCGCCGAAGACGGTGGCGAAGGCGAGCTATCTGCTCGCCGAGCTCACCATCGGCAAGCAGCTCCCGTTCCCGGATTACATCCCGGAGGGCACCAATGAGCGCAACATGCGGCTCTTCTACGACGTGACCGGCACCGCGCCGACCACCGGGAAAATCACCGCGGGTGTCGTTGCTGCCCGTCACACTAACTTCGTGGGAGGCCAGTAAGATGTCGGACGAATTCAAGACGTTCCGCGCCAACGCCGAGGGCTTCGACGGCGACAAGGTCCGCGTCGAAGGCGAAGTGTTCACCACGAACATTCCGCAGGGCAGCTGGATGGACCTGCTCGACAAGGACGGCAATGTCGTCGAGCGGCCGAAGCACACGCCGGAGCTCGGCGAAGTCGATCTCAAGGCCGACGTCGATGTCGTCAGCGCCGCGGCGGCCGAGAAGCTGAAGAAGGCACTCTCGGATAAAGACGACGAGATTGCCGCGCTCAAGAATCAGCTGGCTGCCAAGGGCACCGCTGCACCGGCGAAACCCACCGCAGCGAAGCCTGCAACGGGCAAGGCTGCCGCCGCAGCCAAACCGGCAGGCAAGGCTGCTGCCGCGGCGCCCGCAGCTGGTGATGAAAAGCGGAACCTGCTCGAAGCCCTGACCGACGACGAGCTCCGCAAGTTCGTCACGGACAAGACGAAGGCGGAACCGGCCGCCGATGCCACGCGCGAGCAGCTGATCGAAGCGGCTATCGCAGACTGATACGCCTGCGGGCGGAAGGGGGAAGGGTCGAGAGCGCAACCTCTCGGCCCTTTTTCGTGGGCGATTCAAGCCCGCGCAGGACGGGCTAGCAATGTGCGGTCGGCCGCATCCGGCCATTTGGGTGCACCTCCGAACATAGGGAGAATGATCATGATCCTTTCACGCTACCGAATTACCATTGTCGCCGCGTCGCTGTTCGCAGTCGCCGCGCGCGCCACAGACACCGTCATCTCGGCCATCGACGGCTTCGTCGATCGATGTGTCGAGTTCATCGTTTCGGCTTTCAAGATGGGCGCGCCGCGCGTTGCTATCGACGGGCCGAGCTTCGACCGCACGATCAGTCGCGAACCACTCGCCCGCTCGCTGCTCGAATCGCTTCGGCACGAAAAGGGCGTACCGCGCTTCGGCGCCGCCCGTAATATCTGATCCGGCTGGGTCGCACAGCAGAAGGGCGCCGGGGCAACTCGGCGCCCTTTTCGTTGTCCTCTACTGTCAGTGGGCGCCCGTGAACTTTCTCCCGGTGCCGCTGAGCGGCGCCGATTCAAGCGCGCTGCGCGCCGTCTTACTGCCCGATCATGACCACCGTCGCGCTCTGCAATCAGGCTTTGATCGATCTCGCCGCGCCGCCGATCCAGTCGCTCAATGAGCCGTCGAACGAAGCGCGCGCGTGCGCCGCGGTCGCGTTCGTCATCATGGACGAACTGCTCGACTGGACCGAATGGCAGTGGACCGAAACCTATCAGGTGCTGGCGCAGATCGGGAACGACCGGCCCGCCGAATGGCTGTTCTGCTATGCCCTGCCCGCTGATTGCGCGACGGCGATCGCGGTGCGCGGCGTTGAAGCAGCGGCCACGTCGCTTCCGCTCGGCGGGCCGGCCACCTTCCCGCACCAGAATGCCATGCCGCTCGCATTCATCGTGGCCGACGGCAAGGTCTATACGAACGTCGCAACCGCAACGCTGGTGTACCATCGCAACGGCGCCTTCCAGCTGCCACCGCTCGTCGCGCGCGCCTATGTCCTCGAACTCGCGGCCCGGACCTGCTTCGCCATCAAGAAGGACAAGAAGCTGAAGGCGGACCTGATGCAGGAGGCGGCCTTCAAGAAGGCCGACGCGATCGCCGACGAGCGGAACAAGTCGCCCCGGTCGGCGCCGCGCTATATCAGCGATGCGGAATATGCTCGCGCCGGCATCCTGGACGAATTTTGATGTTCCGCGCCGGGCAACCGAATTTCAGCCGCGGCATACTGGCGCCGCACCTTCACGGCCGGTTCGACGTCGACGCCTATGCGGCCGGCCTGAAGCAGGGCAAGAACGTCCTGATCCTCAAATATGGCGGTCTGACCAAACGGCCGGGCACGCGGCTGGTAGCAGAGGTGATCGACGGCGCCGAGCCGACCCGCATCATCCCCTTCCAATTCAGCCTGACCCAGACCTATGCCCTCGAAATGGGGCAGGGTTATATGTCGCCCTGCGCGCTCGGCGGCCGGCTGCTCGAAGAAGAGCTCGAAATCGTCGATATCTCAAACGCGGCGAACGCTGAGGTTGAAGCGGCCTTCCACGACTATGCGGTCGGCGAGAAGATCTACCTGACCGGCATCGAGGGGCCGATGGGCGAATTGCTCAACGGCCGGTACTGGGACGTCATGTCCGTCGTCGACGGCAACAAGTTCACGATCGACGCCGACACGAGCGGCGTTGCGGCATTCACCGCCGCCGAGGGCGGCATTACGCGCACCGAAGCGCCGGACCCGCCGCCCGACCCGCCCGTCGTTCCCCCACCTGTCGATCCGGATCCGCCCCCAGGCGTCGGCGGTGGCGGCGGTGGCGGCTTCGGCGGCGGTCCGCGCAACAATCAGAATCCGATCCCCTGATGGGTGTTTCGCGCGCCTATGTCGTGGGCAGCCCGTACAACGGGGTCGAGCTTCCCGAGCTCGACTTCGAGCAGACGGCCGACACCATGTTCCTCGCGCATATCGATCATGCGCCGACGAAGCTGCTGCGCGCGGGCCACACCGACTGGCAGTTCGTCAGTATCACCTTCGGTCCGGCGATCGCCGCGCCCGCTGGCGTCTCCGCCGTCCCCACCGTCACCAACACCGATGAAGCAAATGACGGTGCGGCCTTTTTCCCGCAGACCGACAGCTATGTCGTGACCGCGGTCAACGACGACACGGGGCAGGAAAGCCGCGCATCGGCAGAGGATCCGGCAGTCAATGACCTCACGCTGAAGAAGAACATCAATACGATCACGTGGGGCGCCGTCGCCGGCGCGACCCGCTATAACGTCTACAAAGCTCATAACAGCCAGTTCTTCGGCTATATCGGCACGACCGAGGATCTCAGCTTCACCGACGACAATATCGGGCCCGCGCTCGACCAGGCGCCGCCGCAGGGGTTCAATCCCTTCCCGGGCGCCGGGGATTATCCGTCGACCGTGACGCTGTTCGAGCAGCGCCTGCTCATGGGCCGGACCAAGAATGTCCCCAATGGTATCTGGGGAAGCCGCAGCGGGGGTAGCCAGTTCGAGAATTTCGACCGCTCGCGCCCGCTCCGCGCCGATGACAGCCTCGCCTTCAGCATCGTGGCCGGGCGCGTCAACGCGGTCGAGCAGATGGCATCGACGACGACATTGCTCGCGCTGACCAGTGACGCGATCTTCAGTGTCGATGGCGACGGCAGTGGCGGGGTGCTCACCGCGACCAGCCAGGCCCCCCGCCGCCAGATCGGCCGAGGTTCCGCGCGCCTCGGTCCGCTTATCGTCGACAACGTCGTCTTCTATATGACGTCGACCGGGCACAGCATCCGCACCATCGGCTATAGTTTCGAGGTCGACGGGCTGAAGAGCAACGATATCACCATCTTCAGTCCGCACCTGTTCGACGGGTTCGACATCGTCTCGTGGTGCTATTCGCAGGAGCCGCGGTCACTGATCTGGGCGGTGCGCGCCGACGGCAAGCTGCTTTGCTTCACATGGGAGCAGGAGCAGAATGTCTGGGGCTGGACCATCTGCGAAACCAGCGGTGAGGTGCATTCGGTGTGCTCGATCACCGAAGATGGCGAGGATCGCGTCTACCTGATCGTCAAGCGCATGATCGGCGCCACTGCCCGCTTCTTCGTCGAGCGCATGGCGTCGCATAGCTGGGACACGATATCCGATTGCTGCTTTCTGGATTGCGCGGTCAGCGGCGAATTCGATATCCCGCGCCGCGAGTTCGTCGGCCTATGGCATCTCGAAGGCCGCACCGACGTCGCGGGCCTGGTCGACGGCGTACCGGTCGCAAATCTCACCGTGACGAACGGACGGGTGACCCTTCCCGCGGAAATCGCGGCGGGCCGCAAGGTGACGTTCGGCCTACCCTTCGAGGTGTATATCGAGACACTGCCGGTGCGCGCCAATATTCCGGGCGGCGGCTGGAATGTCGGCCGCAATCAGCAGCCGGGGCCGATCGCGCTGTCGCTCTATGAAACCTCCGGCGTCTATGCCGGCGAAGCGGCGAGCAACCTCGTCTATATGAAGCAGCGCATCGCCGAGGCCTATGGCGCAACCGACGATCTGCTGTCCGGCGATTACCTCATCAATTCGGGCAATCACGAGCAGGGCAAGATCTGCGTCCATATTCAGCAGACCGCGCCCCTGCCCTTCACGCTTCTCGGCGCGTTCGTGGACTTGAGCGTCAATGAGTAGCCGGATTCGGCTGGAGCTCGCCCGCACCAAGCATGTCGGATCGGTGGCGCGCCGGATGCGCGATATCGACGCGCGGGAATGTGCGGCCTTCGGTCACACGCCGAAACAGGCGCTCCGCGAATCGATCCTCAACAGCGACAAAGCATGGACCGCGTTCGTCGACGATCGCCCCGAGGCTATATTCGGCGTGGTCATCAACAGCGCGTTGACCGGCGCCGGGGCGCCTTGGTTCCTCGGCACGGACATCGTCTGGCAGCACGCCCGCGCGCTGCTCTCCATGGGCCCGGCCATGATCGCCCGGCTGCACGATTCAAGCGAAACGCTCGCTGGCTATGTCTCTTGCGAGAACGCTGCGGCAATCCGCATGCTGCGGCGCTGGGGTTTTCAGGTAGGCGACGATCGCCGCCGCGTCGGCGGGGTCCCGTTCTACGGCTTTGAGAAGGTGCGCGATCTTGTGTGATCCGACGACACTGGTACTGGCCGCCACCGCTGTGACGATGGCCGGTCAGGGCTATGCCGCACTGCAAAGCGCTGCCGCCTCGCGGTACGAGGCGCGGGTCGCGACGCAGAATGCCAAGATGGACAGCGAATCGGCGTTCCGCGAAACCGAAAACACGAAGACCGAGGCGCTGGCGCATTACCGGCGCATCGCTCAGCTGAAGGGCGAGCAGCGTGTAGCGCAAGCCGCGAACGGGGTGAGCCTTGATTTCGGTTCGGCAGTCGACGTGCAGAACGACACCGACATGCTCGGCCGGGAAGATGTGCAGCGCATCTATGACCAGGGCGCCGAGAAGGTCCGCGGGTTCGATATTTCGGCCTCCAATTACCGCTCCAGCGCCAAGGCCTCGCGGTTCGCCGCGAAAGGCGCCCTCATCAAGGGCGGGCTCGACATGGCGGCGACGGCGCTCGGCGGCGCGACGCAGTACAGCAAGATGAAGGCGGCATAGTGCGCGCCCAGGTCTATCAGTCCGACCAGGTCGCACCCGCCGAGACGACACGCGAGCGTCACCGTGCTGCCGACGTGGCCGCGGGGGGACTCGCGATCGCGCAGGGCGTAGCCAACCTCGGCCGTGCTGGGGCTGATTACGCGCAAGCGCAGGAGGATATCAATCTCCGCTTCGACGACACCGAAAGCCGGAAGGCTGCGCAGCGGTACCAGACCGGCGCCGCGAAGGTGCTGTCGGAGTTCCAGCTTGAGCAGGGCGCCAACGCTTATACTAAGCGTCCCGCGACCGAAGAGGCGCTCGCGAAATTGCGCGAGGAAACGCTCGGCGCCGCAACGAACGACCGCATGCGCCGCATGGCAGAAGACCGCATCGCGGGGCTATATGGTGCCGACACGGTCAAGATCGGCGAGCACGCTACACGGCAGCTGCGCGTCGAGCAGGATGGCACGCTCAAGGCACAGGTCGTGCTATCGGGCGAAGACGCCGCCGCGAATTGGGACCGGCCGGACCTGATGAGCACCCACATCGATACGATGAAGGCGGCCGTCGACGATCTCGGCGAGCTCAACGGATGGTCGGCCAACCAGGTGCGGCTTGAAAAGTCGAATGCGGTCAGCGCCGTGCACAAGGATGTCGTCAACCGCTTCCTCGCCGAGGATGATATCGATGCGGCGCAGATCTACCTCGAGGCGAACGCCGACGAGATGAACGCCAATGACGAGCTCGCGCTACGCGGCGCGATGAAGGAACCGCTTCTTACCCGCCAGGCACAGGGCGATTTCGACCGCGCCGTCGGGACAATGCCCGTCGCCGAGGGGGCGAGCACCAAGGATGCCGCCCCGGCCGGAACCACCTTCGACGCGATGGTTGCGGTGACCGCGAAGAGCGAATCGGGCAATCGGGAACGTGATGCGGCCGGGCGTCTCATTACCTCACCGGCCGGGGCGCAGGGCAAGATGCAAGTCATGCCGGGCACCAATACCGATCCGGGTTTCGGGGTCAAACCGGCGAAGGATAATAGCGACGCGGAGCGCACCCGCGTCGGCCGCGACTATCTCGCCGCGATGCTGAAAAGATACGGCGGCGATCCGGCAAAGGCGTGGGCCGCCTATAATGCCGGGCCCGGCCGTGTTGACGACGCGATCGCCGGTGGCGGCGACTGGCTTGCCCGATTGCCGAAGGAAACGCGGGACTATGTCGCGAAGAACACGGCCGCGATCGGCGGGGGCAGCGGCGCGCAGCAGTCGCCGCGCACTTGGGACAAGGCCGCGGTCTATAGTCAGATCGACACTCTCGCCGACAAGGAGGGATGGTCGCCCGAACGGCGCGAGCGGTCGAAGCTGTGGGCCGACAAGGAAATCGCGCGCGACGAGCAGCTGAAGGCCCGCGAAGAAAATCAGGCCGAGCGTGATGCGTCCGACTGGGTGCTGAAAAATCCCAACTTCACCGACATTTCCCAGATGCCAGCGAGCATCCGCGATCGCCTGGGCCCAGAGGCACAGCTGCGCTACATGGACGTGGGAAAGCGCAACGCCGCGCCGAAGGAACTGCCAGCGAACGGCGCCGACGCGCTCGCGCTCACCATGATGTCGATCTACGACCCCGATGGGTTCAAGTCGATGTCGCTCGGCGCCTATGCCGGGAAGGTTACCCGCGCCGAGCTCGAGACGCTCGCCACCAAACAGGCGAAGATGCGCACCGAGAAGCCGAAGGATGTCCGCATGCGCAGCGGCATCACGGGCGCGATCAGCTGGGGCGAGAAATACGGCGGCCTCGGCGAATTCAACGAGGATCAGCGCGTCGCGATCTATGGCATCATGGAAACCGATGCGCGCCGGCTGAGCGATGACGGCAAGAAAGAGCTCACCGAGGACGATTATCAGAAGCTGTTCAAGCGCGCGACGCGCGAGGTGCCTACAAAGACCTGGTACGGCGGCTCATCGTCGAAGCCGGTCTATGATATGGGGGCTTCGAACATCCCCGATGCGACGCGCGAGAAGATCGTCACGGCGTACAAGCGCACCAATGGCAAGGAACCGACCGAGGATCAGATCGCGGATTACTGGCGGCGCTACTACGCCAAATAAAGACGCGGCCAGTGTGCGTGTCCGAAGACAGAGGCCGGCCGCGTGCGATATGCACCCTATAGGGCGTGGGGTACCCCGCTAAAAGCTATTTCGCGACAGCATCCTTGAACGCAGCTTCGGCTTCCTTGACGCCGCGCTCCTGCTCGGCGCTCTCCAGCTTCTTGATGCGCTCGAACGCCCGGTCGGTGCCAAGATCTGTAGGCGCTGCAACGGGGCGCTTCAGGCTGACGGCGGCTGCGGCCGCGATCGCCTTTTGATTGTCGTCAACCGTGTCGGCGCGCCCTTCGAGATCCGTGATGCGGTTCTCCAGTTCCTCGATCTTCGTTTCCTGCTCGGCATTGTCGCCCGCGGCGGCGCAACCGGCGAGGAGAAGCGGCAGGAAAATAGCGCGATTCAAGAGCATTTGCGTCATCCCTAGCGTTCCGGGGCAACAGAAGAGGTGCCCCATTGCCCCCGACCCTTCCCGGCCTCGACTATTACGATCAGCGATATCGCCAGCGCAAGACCGACAATGAGCCGGTAGCGAGCATCGATCCTATCGAGGCGGAGATGCGCCGTGAGCGCAACGAACGCACGCGCCTCGACCTCCTGATGACCACATCGCCCGAGACAGTCGGGCGCGCAACGACGATCAGCCGCGAGATCGGCGTCCCTCCGCTCGATGTTGAGGACCGGATGGCCGACGCGACGCGCGGCCGCGACGTGCGTCGGTTCATGACCGTGGCCGAGCGATATCCCGCCATCGGCAAGTGGGCCGCCACCGAGCCGCGCGGCGCCGCTGCGGCCTCGGACGATTGGGACAGCCTGTCCCTCCTCGGAAAGACCTGGCGCTCGACGCGCGAGACCGTGACCGGCGTCGGCCCCAGCCTTGCCGCAGGCCTGTTTTCTCTCGGCGAAAGCATGGAGAGCGCGATCGGCGCGGTGTCGGACGTTGCGGATGCGATCGATCCGAAGCCCGCCATCGCCGGTTTCTTCAGCGACCTGGTCGGCACCTATTTCGGCTATAATCCCCGTTGGGACCTCGCGATGGAGAAGGGGCGCAAGATTTCGGTCGACGCCCGCGCTGCGCGCCGTGCTGCGCTCGATGCCGCGACAGAGGAATGGCGTCCGCAGTCGACCAGCTGGATCGCGCGCGACCTGCTGCGCGGTACCGAATCGACCCCGCTTTCGCTCATGGCGATTCTGACCCGCGACCCGAAGGCCGCGTCGGGCATCATGGGCGCAATGGTCGGCGCCAGCGAATATCAGGACGCGCGCGACGCCGGCAAGGATATCGGCACTAGCCTCGCCTATGGCGGCCGTCAGGGCTTCGTCGAGGCGATCACCGAACGCATCCCCGCATCGAAACTGCTCGGCGACCTCGCCAACCGCACCCCGTTCGGAAAGATGCTGCTCAACCAGATGATCGCCGAAGTGCCGGGCGAACAGGTAGCCACCTTGCTTCAGGACTTCGACAGCTGGGTGACGCTCAACCCCGAAAAGACGATGAGCGAGTTCATCGCCGAACGTCCCGCAGCGGCGGGGCAGACGCTGCTCGCGACGATCGGCGGCGTCGGTACCACGACGCTGACCGTGAAGGGCGCGCAGAAGTTCACAGAGGGCGCCGCGCTACTGGCGGCCCGCTCCGGCGAGGCGCAGCGCGCACAGCAGGAGGGCGCGCTTCTAGAGAACGCCGGCGCCGCGGCGGAGAAGTCGAAGTTGCGCGAACGCGACCCGGATGCCTTTGCCACGCTGATGCGCGAGCTCGCCGAGGATAGCGGCGTCACCGATGTCTATATCCCGGCCGAGGCTATTCAGGAATATATGCAGTCGGGCGATTTCGACGCCGACACATGGGCCGAGTTCGAGGAACAATCGCTCGAGGCGATGGCGACGGGCGGCGATGTCGTCATGCCGGTCGAGCGCGTGCTGTCCGCGTTCCCCGGCACTCCGGCATGGGACGCGCTGCGCGATCATATGCGTCTGTCGCCGGGGGGGATGTCGCGGTTCGAGGCCGAAAGCTTCAACATGGAAATCGCGGAGTTGCGGCAGACCATGGAAGAGCAGGCCGCCGCGATCGACGAATTCGACCGCGAGATGATGGAGGGCCGCGAGGCGCTGATCACCGACGTGGTCGAGAAGCTCCAGTCGGCCGGATATACACCGTCGGTCGCGCGAACGCAGGCCGAGCTCGTAGCGGCGCGGTACGAAACGCGCGCCATGCGCAAGGGCCAGATGCTGACCGGCAAGGAATTCGCCGACGTCGACGTCGTGCAGATCCTGCCCGAGCAGCTGGCGCTGCGCCAAAAGGATGATGGGCTCGACCGCGTCATCAATGCGATGCGGCGCGGGACGCCCGGCGCGAAGCAAGGCCCCTCGCTCCTCGAGTTCATCGCTCGCCGCGGCGGCATCGATGATCCGGGCGGCGATATCGCCAGCATGGGCGGCGATGCGTGGCACCGCGGCGCGCCGTTCCGCAAGCGCCTGGTGCGCTCGGTCGAAAAGGGACAGGCAAGCTTCATCGGCGGCGAGCAGCGCAATACGGCGCACGAGGATGTGCTGCACGCCGCGGTCAACGCGGGGTACTTCCCAGAGCTCGCCGGCCGCGAAGCTACAACCTATGAGGATGCGCTCGACAATAACCTCCTGCTCGACGCGATCGGCGCCGAGCTTCGCGGCGAGACCCGATACGCCAGCGAAAACGACACGACGCTGTCGGATGCGTCGGTCGAGCTCGCGACCCTGCTCGCCAATGAGGGGCTTGATCCAGCCACCGCCACGCGCCGCGAGATCCGGAATGCCGTGGCCGCCTATTCCTCGCGCAATGCCGCCGAGGGGCGGGGTTATCAGCAGGCGGGGCTCCGCGACGATATCCAAGCGGCATGGGACGGCACGCGCACGCGCGGCTTCATCGACCTCGGCCCTGTCCCGCAGGCGCTGGTCGATTATGGCGTCCCGGCCGGCAACCTCCAGATCGGTCGCGGCAAGATCCATTCGATCGCGAACAAGCATGATGTCGATGTTGGCGATATCGCGGGCCTTTCCGCCGCGCTCGAACAGCCTTGGGCGATTTATCCCACGACGCTGAAGGATTCGAACCGCGTCGTTGTCGCGCTGCCCCTGCGAGATTCGCGCGGCGATCCCATCCTTGCCGTCATCGAGCCGAACGGAAAGCTCGCCACGGTCACCAGTGTCTATGGTAAAAAAGGTCGCGGTAGCGTCACGGGTGACGACACGATCCGCGCGGCGATCGCCAATGCGAAGGCGAAGGGCATCGACGTGTTCGAGGGTGCCCCTCCGGCACGTGATCCCGAACCAATATCGGGCATTAGGCCGGAGAAGCGGTCTCGACCCATACTCTCGCTGGGCTCCGAAGGCAAACCGCGGGACCTTGAACAGAGCGGTGATCCGGCATCGCCGCGCGGCCGGATCATCTTTCCGAGCGAAGAATTCACCGGCGCCGCGATCATCGAGCTGTTCAAGTCGCGCAACCTGTCGACCTTCCTTCACGAAACCGGTCACCTGTGGCTTGAGGAGCTTCGCGCCGATGCATTGTCGGAAGAGGCGACCAATCGCCTGCGCGACGACTGGGGCCAGGTCGAGGAGTGGTTTGCGGCGAACGGCCACCCGATCGAGAACGGCGTTATCCCCGTCGATGCGCACGAGATGTGGGCGCGGGGCGTCGAGCAATACCTCATGGAGGGCAAGGCCCCCGTTCCGGCGCTGCGCAGCGTCTTCGAGCAGTTCCGCGCCTGGCTGGTCAGCATCTATCGCAGCGTGAAGGCGCTCCGCTCGCCGCTGACACCGGAGATCCGGCGCGTGATGGACCGGCTCATCGCCACCGACGACGATATTGCCCTCGCCAGCCGCGAACAGAGCGTCGCGCCGCTCCTGACCGACGGCACCGATATGACCGCTGCGGAGTTCGAGGCTTACCAGCGTCTGACGGCCGACGCCCGAATCGAGGCCCGCGGTCAGCTGCTCGACAGGACGGTGCGCGATATTCGGGCCCGCAACACGAAGCGCTATAAGGATATCGCTGCCGAGCTCCGCGACGAGATCGAGGCGAGCGTTTCCGAGCGGCCGGTGTTCCTCGCCATCACCGCGATGCGCGATACCCCGATCGACCGGCGCTGGGTCGTTGACTACATGGGCGACGAAGCGGCCGTGATGCTTCCGCGCGGGGGCCGGCCGGTGATGAAGAATGGCGGCATCCACCCCGACACGGTCGCGGAGCAGGCTGGCTTCCCGACCGGCCGCGACATGATCGACGCCATTATCGAGATGGAGATCGCTCACCGCACCGCACGCGAAGAAGGCGACCTGCGCACGATGCGCGACCGCGTCATCGAGGAAGAGCTCGATGCGATGATGCGCGAACGCTATGGTGAGCCGCTCACCGACGGCAGCATCGAACGCGAGGCGATCGCCGCGGTGCATAATGATTTGCAGGGCGAGGTTATTGCCGCCGAGGTCCGCGTTCTCGGCCGGAAGGCGGGGCAGCCCCCGACGCCCTATTCGGCGGCGAAGGATTGGGCGCGCCAGAAGATCCGTGGCGGCAAGGTCAGCGTCGAGGCGATGCCGGGTGCGCTCCAGCGCTATGCTCGCGCCAGCAAGAAGGCCGCGCGCGATGCGGAGGCGGCCTATCTCGATCGCGACATTGAGGGCGCCTTCCGCGCGAAACAGCAGCAGATGCTCAACAACGCGCTCTATTCCGAGGCGAAGAAGGCGCACGAAGAAGTCGAGGCGGCGCGCGTCCGGCTCAACAATATCGCTTCGAAGCGCGTCATGAAGTCGGTTGACCAGGATTATCTGGAGCAGGCGCACGCTCTGCTAGAGGCGGTCGACATCAAGCGCCGGTCGCAGAAGGGTATCAATCGGCAGGGCAAATGGGAGGAATGGTCATCGCAGCGGCAGGCGGAGGGCTATGACATCGTCGTGCCCTCGTCGTTCGAGGCGACGATCGGCAAGAACAATTGGACCCGGCTCACCGTCGAGCAGCTGCTCGGCCTCGATGAAGCCGTGCGCCAGATCATCCATCTCGGCCGCCTGAAGCGCGAATTGCAGGATGGGCAGGAAAAGCGCGAGTTCGAGGTCACCGTGACCGAGGCGGTGCAGGCCGTCGCGAAGCTGCCCCAGCGCGCGCCGAGCGACCTCATGGAGCCGTCGCGGTGGGATGCGATCAGGTCCAAGGTCGCCGCGGCCGACGCCGCGCTGCTCAAGATGGAGACGGTTTTCGACTGGCTCGACGGCAAGGATAGCAACGGCATCTTCAATCGCATCGTGTTCCGTCCGCTCGTCGACGCGCAGGAGAATGAGCGGCTGCGCATGGCCGACACGCTCGGGCAGCTGCGCGCCGCGCTCGAAAAGGTGGACAAGAAGACGCTGAAAAGCTGGTCGGACAAGATCACCGCGCCCGAGCTCCTCAACCGCGAAACCGGCAATTCGTTCGTCATGACGCGCGAGATGGTCGTGGCGATCGCGCTCAACACCGGCAACCGCGGCAACTTCGACAAACTGCTCGGCGGCTATGGATGGTCGGAGACGGGCGTACAGGCGATGCTCGACCGGGTGATGACCGAACAGGAGTGGAGCTATGTCCAGGAGGTCTGGGACATCATCAACAGCCTGTGGCCCGACATCGAGGCGATGGAGAAGCGCGTCAACGATATCGCGCCGGAGAAGATCGAGGCGCGGCCCGTGCAGACGAAATGGGGCGTGCTGAAGGGCGGCTATTACCCGGTCGTCTATGATCCGCGCCGCAATTACGAATCGGAAAGCTATGCCGCGAAGAGCGACAGCCTGTTCGAGGGCATCTATACCCGCGCGACGACGCCGAAAGGCTTCACGAAAGAGCGCACGAACGTCGAGCGCCCGATCCATCTGAGCCTTGGCGTCATTCACCGGCACGTCGGCGAGGTCATCCACGACCTGACGCACCGCGAGGCGATCATGCAGGCCGACAAATTCTTGCAGGCCCGGCCGATCATGAAGGCGGTCGACGACAGCCTCGGGCCCGAGATCCGCAAGATGTTCCGGCCGTGGCTTCAGCGCATCGCGAATGAATGGGCCTACGACCGCGCCGGGCAGGCGGGCATCGAGGGCTTCATCAAGAAGGCGCGCCTCAATGCGACGATCGTGGGCATGGGCTTCCGCGTCAGCACGATCATGCTTCAGATCGCGGGCTATTCGAACAGCTTCGAGCGCATCGGAGCGCGCTGGGTGGTTCCGCACCTGAAGGACATCGGCAATCCCGCGGCGTGGAATTTCGTGCTCGACAAGTCGAAAGAGGTCCGGGCCCGTATGGACACGCTCGATCGCGACATCCGCGACAATGTCCGCAAGGCGGCCGGGCAGCGCAATCTGAGCGTCGTGAAGAAGTTCGCGTTTCACGGCATCGGCTACATGGACCGTGTCGTCGTCATCCCGTCATGGCTCGGCGCCTATGACAAGGCGATCGCCGAGGGCATGTCCGAAGAGGATGCGATCTACTCGGCCGACAAGGCGGTGCGCCAGTCGCAGGGCGCCGGCTCGGTAAAGGATCTCGCCGCTATCCAGTCCGGCCGGGGCACGTTCGGCGAGGCCGGAAAGCTGCTGACCATGTTCTACAGCTTCATGTCGGGCTTCTATCAGCGACAGCGCACCTTCGGGCGCGATGTGCGGTACGCGAAGCTGGCCGATGCTCCGGGCCTGATCGCGCGCGCCTGGTGGCTGTTCGTCGTTCCGCCGCTCCTCTCCGAGCTCCTCGCGGGCCGGACGCCCGACGATGACGACGACGAAAGCTGGGCGGAATGGGCCATCTCGTCGATGATCTTCCAGATCTTCGGACCGATCCCGGTGCTGCGCGACGTTGGCCCGCCGTTGTGGGCGAAAGCGGCCGACCGGCCTTCTTTCGGATATCGCTTCACGCCCGCGCAGGGCGGCGTCGAGAGCGTGCTCAATGTCGGTTCCGACCTCGGCAAGATCGCCCGGGGCGAAGAGACGAAGCGCGCAACGCGCAACGCGATCGAGATGACGGGCTATTTCACCGGGCTGACCACCGGGCAGATGGGGGTCGCGGCGCAGTTCCTGGTCGATGTCGGGCATGGCGATGCGGATCCGGACGGCATCGGCGACTGGTGGCGCGGCCTCACGAAAGGCAAGATCGAATAGGCCTGCCGATTCAAGCCAGCCAACCCCGCTCCTACCGATGAGGCGATTGGTCTTATTTGGGTGGAATAGATGGCTGTCGACACGACGAACGCCTTTAGCGGGCCGTTCTTCCCCAATGGGGCAACGCTCACCTTTCCGTTCACCTTCACAGCGCCCGGCGCCGACGAGGTGGACGTTCTTCTTCGTGCTGCCGACGGCGCCGAAACCCTCGCAATCGGATATACCGTCGCGATCAATCCGACCGGTGGCGGCAGCGTCACCTTCTCGGTCGCTCCCGCCGCGGGCCCGGAGCTGTTCGTCTTGCTCGAGCCGCGCTTCACCCAGCAAATCGAATTCGAGAACGGCACCGGATGGCTAGCCGAGCCTGTCAACGAAGCTGCTGACCGCGCCGCCGCGCGCGACCAGGTGCTGCGCCGGGACCTCGGCCGGGCGCTGATGTTCCCGATCGGCGACGAGCCGGGACAATTGCCGGCGAAATCGACCTTCGCGGGCAAGTTCATTGGGGGCGATGCCGTCGGCAACCCCGTCGCTCTTCCGGGTACCGGCGCCGACGAAGGCCTTCGCGAGGCGCTGGCTGCATCGGACCCGGCGCTCGGCGCTGCGCTCGCCAGCTATTATGCCCCCGGCGCCGGTGCGGTGAAACGGACAGGCCGCGCGAAGCTTAACGAGCGAATCACGCCCGAGGACTATGGGGCCGGCGGCGTCGACGATGCCGTGCCATTCGCGACGGCGGCGGCGCGTGCGGTAGCCGCGGGGGCATTTTTGCGCGGCCGGCGCGGCGCGGTCTATAATCTCGGCGCCGGCGTCAATGTGCCCGCGGGTTTTCATTTCGACGGCGAAGGCTGCACGATCAAGGTGGCGGATCACGTCGACGTCCTGACGCTGCTCGGCGGCGGTGCCCGGCTTTACAACTGCACGATCGAAGGCCCCGACGACGGCGAGTATAATGCCGCCAACAAGGGTATCGTGCTGCACGGCACTGCCGGCGCGGGCCCGGGCCTCGCGCCGGTGATGGCCGAAGATATCGCGATTGAGGGCGTCACCTTTATCGGTCTGGGGCACACGGCCCTCGATCTTTGGTATTGCAGCGGGATTCGGACCCGCGACCTGGTGTTCCGCCGCCTCGGCTATGCCGGGGTGCTCGGATATTCGATCGAAGATTTCGACGGCAAGGGCTTCGACGTCGACACGATCTATGGCGAGACGGCGAGCGGCGAGATGAACGCTTATGCGCTCACCTTCACCAGCGCGGTGAACGGTGGCGACGACGACCGCTATCCGCCGTCGCGGCGCTGCTACGCGCATGAAGGCAAGGTCAGCAACATGCCGACCTGGCACGCGCTCGACACGCACGGCGGTCGCGTGATCGGCTTCCAGGACTGGGAGCTTTACGACGTCCGCCGCGCGATGGCGCTGACCAACCGCGGCGATGACAGCGCGCAGGATTGTTACGCCAAGCGCATCCGGTCGTTCAACACGTTGCCTTTCGCGCTGGGCGCTGGCGGCGAGCCGACCGCAGCCAGCGTCAACGCCGGGGTCACCTACGGCGGCACGGCCGACAAGCTGAAAAAGGACAGCGCGCTCTGGATCACCGGCATTGCCGGATCCCCGTCGCGCAACATGAAGATCGACGACTTCTTTGCCGAGGGACACGGCCGACCCGGGCAGGTCAATGGCAGCTATTATTTCGAGCATTGCGACGTCGATGCGCGCAGCCTGGTCGACAAGGATGGCTATATCAACGGCGTGTACGCGCCGAACGGCGTTACCGGGTCGATCGAGCATTGGTGCATCAATCCGCTGGCTTGGGACGATGGCGCCTATCCGGGGGGAACCTATGGCGGCAACGCGTTCGATACGGTGCGGCCGCTCGATGCGCGTGGCGGTGACCTGAAGTATCAGGGCCGTTACACGCGCACCGCGGCGCTGCCGGCGAACACCTTCGATCTCGACTTCCTGATTTCCGGCGCCGGGGCGGGCAACAAGGTCGAGCTCGTCGGCAACGGCGTGCGCGGCAAAACGGGCGGCGGTCATTTCATCAGCGGCGATGCGGCCTTTGTCACCGGCAATTACAGCCGCGGCATCGTGCTGACGGCCGGCGTTGGCGAATTCGACGGCGCGGCGCCGAGCGGCAGCGTGCTGTGCTCGCGCGAGGGCGCGGTGATCACGCTCGATTTTCCGACGATCGGGGGCACGTCGACGTCGAACGCGTTCACGCTCGGCATTTTGCCGCCGAACTTTCGGCCGACATCGGCGCAGACCCGCCTGATCCGCATCACCGACAACAGCGTTGCCGGCGTCGGGCTGCTGTCGATCGCGACGAGCGGCTTGCTGACCTTGTCCGTTGGCGCGGGCGGCGTGGCGTGGACCGTTGGGGGGACGAAGAACATCCTGCCGACCAGCGAAAGTTTCTGGGCATGATGGACGGCCCGTTCGCCCATATCATCGGGGTCCTCGGTGCCGCGCTGGTGACCGTGATCTTCGCGCTCATCATCTGGGGCCGGGGCAGTCGGGATGATCTCCCGTGAACGAGCCGAACGAAGCTGATGCGGTCATGGCGCGCCGGATCATCCGGCAGGCCTTCCAGACGTGGAAAGAAGAGCAAGCGCTCGAGGCGAAGGAAACTCGCCGGTGGCTCGGCGGCAGTGCGCCGGCATGGATCGCGATGATCGTGACCATCCTCACCGCCGCCTTTGTCGGCGGCGTCGTTCGTGCCGAGATCTCGGACGCGACCGACACGCTGCAGAAGCACGAGCAGCGGCTCGACGCCAATGACACCAAGATCGCGGACATCAAGGAGCGCCTGGTGCGCATCGAAACGAAGATCGATCAGATCAGGGGAGATCGCTGATGACACTCCAGTTCAACCACGACGCCTTCATGGTCCAGCTGCGCAAGCGGATGAAGGACGGAAAAGTGCCCGCCGACGTCTATCAGGCGATCGTCGACGCGGTGCGGGCCTCACAGGCTGGCTCGATCTCGCCCGCCACCCCGCCGCTCACCGCTGCG
Organism: Sphingopyxis sp. Soil_C_28; assembly: GCF_057657055.1. Lineage (NCBI taxonomy): Bacteria > Pseudomonadati > Pseudomonadota > Alphaproteobacteria > Sphingomonadales > Sphingopyxidaceae > Sphingopyxis > Sphingopyxis sp. Soil_C_28. Next base: position 194,774 of record NZ_JBDGJE010000002.1, on the reverse strand, counting down.
GGCGAGCCTCGCTGGCTGGCCTATGCCCGGGCGCACATGGGCACGAAAGAGATCGCCGGTCCCACGCACAACAGCAAGATCGTCGATTGGTTCAAGAAAGCCGGTGCCGCGTGGTTCAAGGATGATGAGACGCCCTGGTGCGGCGCGTTCGCAGCGGGGTGTATGATCGAGGCCGGGCAGCCGATTCCGGCGAAGGGCGAAGCCGTGCGCGCGAAGGCATGGGCTAGCTGGGGCAAAGAAACGCCGCCCCGGGTCGGCGCCGTAGCCGTGTTCGGCCGGGAAGGCGGAGGGCATGTCGGCTTCGTCGTCGGTGAGAACGCGACACATCTCTATATTCTGGGGGGCAACCAGTCGAACGCGGTCAACATCATGCCGATCGCGAAGTCGCGGCTGATCGCATTCCGCTGGCCGGAAAGCCTGCCTCTGTCCGATCAGCGCCTGCCGCAAATGACGGGCGGCGCCGTCTCGAAGAACGAACGCTGATGTTCGCAGCTCTCAAAAAGCTGCTCAAAGACCTGCTCTACACGGGCGGCAATCAGGCGCTCGACATCGCGCGCCTGTCCGCGCTGGGGTCGAGCATCGCTTATTGGGTCGGCGTTTTCATCCTGCTGCACCAAACCGGCAAGTTCGATCCGGTCGAGGTCGGCACCGGCTGGGGGCTGCTCTGCGCCGGCAACGGCGGTTGGGTCTATGCCCGCCAGTCGAAAGAGCCGCCTCTAACTGACACAACCACCACGACAGCCAAGATCGAAACGGTCGAGCGTCGAGCGGCGCCTGAAGCGGAAATGGTCTGATGTCGGTGCTCGCATATCTGATCGAGCCGCACCTCGGCCGCTGGTCGCGTTTCGCGCTGCCCATCGCGTGGATACTGTCGACCGCGACGCTCGGTGCGTTCTGGCTCCTGTTCAGCTGGCTCTTCGTGTGATGGAGTTCCGCACCCGAATCCGATCCGTGCGTCCGAAGCGTGGCGGGCATATCGTCATGCTGCCCACGCCAGTCGACCGCGATGGCGAGAATCTGCGCGGCACCATGATCCAGCATGCGAAGATCATCGCCGACAACAAAGGCGATTTCGACGGTTTCCTCGTCATCGGATTTTGGGCGGACGGCACGAGGTCGCTTGGCTTCCGGATTCCCCAGCGCATCCCGCGTGAGATCCTGCCCTCATACGTCGCCGAGATCCTGCGCACCGACTGCGTCACCGAATGGCAGGCTGAGATGACCTTTGACCAGCGGTTCGAGCGGCTCGAATGAATTCCGGCGCGAGCCGGTGATCGCGCCGCGCGGATACGCGGCCCCCCTGAAGGAAACGACTATGTCCACGCATCTTAAATTCGGATCGGCGCTCTCGGCGCTCATGAACGGCAACCGCATCGCGCGCGCGGGTTGGAACGGCAAAAGCATGTTCCTCTTTCTCAATCCCGGCAGTCACGACTTCGGTAACGACGATGCCGTGCCCAGCTTCATCGAGGGCGTTCCCTCCGAGCTCTTTAACAAGGGCGATACCGGCACCTCTACCCGATTGCCAAACATCAACATGCGCACCGCCTCGGGCTCGACCGTGACGGGCTGGCTGGCCTCGCAGACCGATATGCTCGCCAACGATTGGTGCGTGCTCGCCGACGACGTCGAGCCCGAATAATGCCTTTTCCTCTTCTCCCCATCGTCGGTCCTTTCCTGCTCAAGCGGCTTGTCGGCCGGATTGGGGAGAAGTGGGCGGGCCGCGCCGCGGCGGTGATCTCGTTCACGATCGCCGCCGCGCTGCTGTTCGGGGCAGCCTATTGGATTCGGATCGACGGTTGGAACGACGGCCGCAAGGCTCTGCTCGCTGACCAGGCCAAAACCAAGGCAACAGCCGATGCCGTCCAGCGCGAGAATGAGCGCCAGGCCGAACAGATCCGGCGCGATGAATTGAAAGCGGGCGCCTCGATCGATGCGGCCCAGCAAAAGGAGATCTCCGATGCAACGAAGCAACTTCCTGACGCTCGCCCTTCCGATCGTGCTCGCAGCCGTGTCTGTGTCGAGTTGCGGCAACAGGCCCGACGCAAATCCGAACCTGCGCCTGACTGCTGACAGTTTCGAGCGAGCCGACCGGCCGGAGATGACGCGCGAGGCGCTGGAGAGCGAGGTCGCGAAAGAACTCGTCGACGACGCGCGCGATCAGTGGGGCAAGGATGTCGCGCGTCGCCTCGATGCCGCGTGCCGGATGCTGCAGAAGGTCGCCGTAGCCGATCTGCGCTGCCGGCCGGCCGTCACCGAGTGGGAATAGGAAGCGGCCTGCTGTCGATCGACACGAGCGGACCAAGGAGCAGGCGCTCACCTTCGAGCCATGCGAGCCCGCCCCGGACGGCGGCTCGCTCGGCCGCGCCTTTCGACTTGAACCAGCGGCTTTGACGTAGGCCGCAGCGCCAGCGATATTCCTGCGGCTGCTCCGGCCGGCGCCACGCCTTTCGCCTGACACTCATATCATTCTCTCCGTTTTGCGAGGGTGGACCCGCAGCGCCGCGGCGTGCAGCGGCTGCTCGGTCGACACCGAGGGCTCGACCCCGACGGCACGCATGACGCCCCGCAGCTGGGTCTGGAGGTGCGTCGAACGGCAATAGCTCGCGGTCGTCGGCGTGCCGGAACTGGCTTCGTCGTTGCGCATCTGACGCCAGAAATCGACGAACGGCTCCGGATCGCCCGCGCTGAATATGTGCAGCACCTTGAGCGCCAGGCGCACGCCGTGGCTCGGCGGCGGCGCGCCCGCGCTGGCGAGCTCGACCTGCTCGGCGAGCGTCTTGAGGCTGAGCTCGATCAGCATGTCGCGGTCGATTCGCATGCCACATTAGAACATCGTGTGAACATCACGACAAGCTTGCATCGTACCCAAGGTGACCATAAAGGTTCCCCCACCCCGCGCGAAGGCGCGGAAACCTGTGGGCTCAAAACCGTGCCCCGTGGGGGAACAGTCTTTGATTTTATTGAAGATTGTGATTTCACGGCGAAAACACGGGTTCGAGTCCCGTAGGGGTCACCACGGTCAAGCGAGCGGTCGGCTCGCCTTCCTTCGAAAATTCCCGACCATGCGGCCCCTTCGTCTAGCGGTCAGGACGTCGCCCTCTCACGGCGAAAACACGGGTTCGATTCCCGTAGGGGTCACCAAACATCCTGCCTCCGGATTTCCTGCCGTCCCGTACGGATCGGAGTCACCCGACGCTAAAGGTCGGGTTATATTTGATTTCTCCCGTCGATTATTGAAGGTAACGAACGACGCGAGTCTTTCGGGGGGAGGATATGTTGGCGATCGGGCGGGATCAGGGGCGGGAAAAATGTCCCAGCGGGCGGGCACGGCCGCGATTTTTTGCGGCGTGGCAACGGCTTTTCGGACGTCCTCTGTTTGCCGCGGCCGCGCTGCTCTTTGCGCCCCATGCCTTCGTAGCGGCGGACGAGGCCAAATCGCCCCGGACAATCCCGGTCTTTACGCCCCTGCCGACCAGCGCTTTCGCCGGGATTCCCTTTGTCGAGGACGTCGATCTGTCGCCCGACGGGACGCATATAGCGGGGCTGTTCGGGATCGCGGGCGAACAGCGCATCATGGCGATGCCGATGCTGGGCGACCGGTCGAAGGGCGTTCTGATCTCCGTTCCCGACCAGACGCAGGTCCGCTGGATTCGCTGGGTCGGCAACGACAATATCATCGTCGGCCTGACCGCGCTGATGCCCGTCGAGGGCGAGCGCTGGTATGTGTCGCGCGTCATCGGCATCGATCGGGCCACGGGCAAGATTACAAAGCTGTTGTGGGACAGCGGCGGGCAAAATGCGTCGGACGTCCTCTGGATACCGACCGACGGCAGCCGGGAGATTCTGGTTGCGGCGCAAAACTCGATCTATGGCAATCATCCCGACTTCTGGCCGGCGGTCTATCGCGTCGACGTGGCGACCGGGCGCAAGCGGATCGTCGAACGACCGCGTCCGAACATCGTCGATTGGGGCGCCGATCATCTGGGCCAGGTGCGTTTCGGTATCGGGTATCGCGACACGAGCACGCAATCGAGCCTGCTCTTTCGGGCGAAGGGCGAAGGGTCCTTGCGCGTCATCGACACCGCAAAATTGAGCGCGGAAGAAAATCTGACCGTCCCGTTTCACTTTGTGCCCGGCAGCAACAATGGTTTCGTCATCAAGGACATCGAGGGCGGCCGGGCGGCGGTCGTCGAAGTCGACATTCCGACGGGCAAGGAGGTGCGGACGATCTATGCCGCCAAAGATGCCGACGTCGAAGGCGTGTTGATGGCGTCGAACGGGTCGAAGCTGCTCGGCGTCCGGACCAGCGACCGCAGCACTCCGCTGCGCTGGCTCGACCCCACGATGGCCGCGCATCAAAAAACGCTGGAGGAAGCATCGCCGCAGTCGACGGTGCGGATCGAGAGCCTGAGCGCCGATCAAAGCAAGATGCTCGTCCGGTTCAGCACCCCCGACAATCCAGGCCTGCTGTTCTATTTCGATGCGGCGACGGGCGACCTTCTCAGGCTGGCGGCGATGAACGAGGCGATCGGCGGCAAGCGCCTGTCGCGCGGGCGGATGGTGCAATATAAGGCGCGCGACGGGCTGGAGATCGAGGGCGTGCTGACGATGCCGCGCGGCCGGCGCGACAAGAATCTGCCCTTCATCGTCATGCCCCACGGCGGGCCGTGGGGGCATGACGAGCTGAATTACGACTATTGGGCGCAGTTCCTGGCGGAGCGCGGTTATGCCGTACTCCAGCCCAATTTCCGCGGATCGACCGGCTATGGCGCCGCGTTCGAAAAGGCGGGGCAGGGGCAGATGGGCTTTGCGATGCAGGACGATGTGACCGACGGTGTGCGCTGGGCCGTGGCCGAAGGGATCGCCGACCCGAAGCGCGTCTGTATCGTCGGCGGCTCCTATGGCGGTTACGCCGCGATGTGGGGGCTCGCCAAAGACCCCGATCTGTATCGCTGCGCGATTTCCATCAACGGCGTCGCCAATCTGCGCCGCGAGGTCAATGATTTCGGCGGCGCGATGCGCGAACGCCTCTATCGCGGCCAATGGCAGAAAATGACCCCCGATTTCGCCGCCGTTTCCCCGATCAACGTCATCGCCCGGATCAAGGCACCGCTGCTGCTGATCCACGGCAAGAAGGATGTGACGGTCGATCACGAGCAGTCGGCGCGCATGTATTCGGCGATGACGAAAGCCGGCAAGACGGTCGATTTTGTGTCGGTCCCGCTCGCCGATCATTATTTCACGCGTCAGGCCGATCGCATGACGTTGCTGACATCGATCGAAACCTTCCTTGCCAAGCATAATCCTGCCGACTGACGCGCCCGCCCGATAGGCGGCGGGTTTTTCGCTCGGCAGCGCGGCGGTGTCCGGCCTGTCGGCGGCATGTGCTCCGAAATGGCGCCGCCCTCGACCCTTTCTCGCTGTCGGCGCACGGACTTCGCGGGCAGCATGGCCGGGTGACCAAAAACGGGGGCCATATCCATCTGATCCTGCCCGACCCGACCGAGCGGGCGGCCTGTTTTCGCGTGCTCGCGGCGGGCGCCGACCGGGTCGTGCGCAGCTTTGCCAGCGCCGCGGCGTGGATCGAGGCCGAGGACGGCGATACGGGCGCCATCCTGCTCTTTCATTGGCGTCAGCCGGGTACGATCGACGGGGCGGCGCTGCTCGATCATATCGCGGCGCGTCCGGGAATCGTCGCCTTTGTCGCCGCCGAGCAGCTGAGCATCGCCGAATCGCGCGCGATCCTGCGCGGCGGGGCGCAGGACCTGCTGCCCGCACCGCTCGACCCGCGCCTCGTCCGCCGCACGATCGATGCCGCGCTGGCCGATTGGCGTGCGCGGCAGGACGCGATCGACCGGCACCGCGAAGCCGAAGCGCGACTGGCGGCGCTGACGCCGCGCGAGCGCGACATATTGGATGCCATCGCGGCGGGGCTTGGCAACAAGGCGATCGCGCGTCAGCTCGAACTCAGCCCGCGCACGGTCGAGATTCACCGCGCCAATATCATGCGCCGCGCGGGCGCGGGCAATGTCGCCGAGCTGCTGCGGCTGCAGTTCATCGCCGAATTCGCAGGCGGCGCGCCGTCTAATCCGGTCCGTTTCGGTGCATGATCGCGGCGGAACCCGGCCAGGAACCGCGCGTTGCCCCTATAAGGAAGATGAACGGCGCACCGCCCTTGAGTTGGTCCCCATTGGCGCTGCCGTTCATCCGCATGGGGTCGACCCCACCTGATCCCATGCGAACGAAAGGGCCGGCAGAGAGTTTCTCTCTGCCGGCCCTCTTGTTATCCGGTCACCAGTTATCCGGTCACCAGCGCGCGCTGTTCGGCGCGGCCCATCGACAACAGAATGGGGTCGGCCGCTTGCCGCGCCGCGAAGTCCGCCTTGCCTTGAATCCCCTGCCAGCCGATGCCGATCAGCGATTGCGCGATCGCGCCGCCCAGCGTGTCGCCGGGGCCGGGCAGGATGATGACATCGGGGGCATATTCCCTGAGCGCGACCTGCACCGACAGCGCGAAATCATAAGGCGCGAGGATCTGGTGGCCGAAGGTGTAATCCCAGACCGCGGCCGGATCGCTCGCGTGGCGCCGCCAGATATGGCCGCGGCCGTCGACCAGCGGCAGCGCGGGGCGGCCGAAGAGCGAACCGGGGAGTTCGGCCTTCGCCTTGTCCGAACTGCCGAACATCAGCGGCGTATGGAACGGGCCGTGGCCGGCGAGGCGGAGCGGGTCGCGTCCGGGGGTCGGCGGCGCCGCGACCAGCAGCGCGGCGAGGCCTTCTTCATTGCCCGCGAGCACGAGCATCCCGGCGAGGTCGATCGACAGCGCGAGGGCGTGAGCGGGGCGTGCGTCGATCGCAGCGACAAGGCCGAACAGCGTTTCGCGCAGGCCCGGCACAGGCCGCCAGTCCTCGTCGACCACCTGCAGCAAGATCTGTCCGCCGGGACCGTGCGTCTGGCTGTTGAGCCCCATCGCATTGCTGATGCGGAAGCCGTCCTCGACCGACACCGCGCCGCCAAGCGCGAGCGCGCTGTACCAGCCCATCGAATTGCCCGCGACCGCGACGACGTCGAATTTCTCGCGATCGATGCTGAGGAAGTCGAGTGCGGTCGCGGCGTAGATCAGCGGCGCCGCGACATCGCCGCGCATATGCGTCGCGACGCTGAAACGATCGGCGCCGTCGAGTTCGGTCACCGTCGGCTGGCCGCGATCGCGGCGCTGGGCATCGAAATTGGCAATGAGGCTTTCGAAGCGGGCGCCGTGAAGGCGCGCGATGCTGCCGAGCTCGCCCTTGCCATAGGTGCCGCGCCCCGGGGCGACGACGAGGGCGGTCTTGCGCGCGCTCATGCCAGCAGCTCCTTTGCCGCGGCGACGATCGAATCGCGGCTCGGCAGGGTCAGGGTCGCCGCGCGGCCGAGCGGGATGAAGCTGTCTTCGGCGGCGATGCGCGCGACCTTCTTGTCCGGCGTACGCTCGACGAACAGCGCCATCAGCGCCTCGCTCTGCGATCCGGTGATGCGGCATTCGTCGACGATGAGGATGCGTTTGGCGCCGCCGACCGCGTCGACCAGCTTCGCCTCATCGACCGGGCCAAGCCAGCGCAGGTCGATGACGCGCGCCTTGACGCCGTCGGCCGCGAGCAGCTTTTCCGCCTGCCGCGAATAATAAGTGCCGTTGCCATAGGTGACGATCGCAAGATCGGTGCCGTCGCCAAATACGCCGACGTCGCCGAAGCGGATCGGCGCGCCTTCGCCCGGCGCTTCATAGGTGCTGGTCCACAACCCATCGCCCTCTTCGTGGAGGTCGCGGGTCATATAGAGCGCGATCGGTTCGACGAAGACGATGACGCGCTGTTCCTCGCGCGCGAGCCGCACACATTCGCGCAGCATCGCGACCGCGTCGCGTCCGTTCGACGGCACCGCGAGGATCACGCCCGGAATGTCGCGGAAGACGGCAAGGCTGTTGTCGTTGTGGAAATGGCCGCCGAAGCCCTTCTGATACCCCAGTCCCGCGATGCGGAGGACCATGGGGTTGGTATATTGTCCGTCGGAGAAGAAGCTGAGGGTCGCCGCCTCGCCGCGAATCTGGTCCTCGGCATTATGGACATAGGCGAGGAACTGGATTTCGGGCATCGGCAGGAAGTCGTTGTGCGCCATGCCGATCGCGAGGCCGAGGATCGCCTGTTCGTCGAGCAAGGTGTTGACGACGCGCGCCGAACCGAAGCGCTGATGAAGCTTGGCGGTGACGTTATAGACCCCACCCTTCGGCCCGACATCCTCGCCCGCGACGACGATTTCCTTGTGCGCGAGCATCAGGTCGGCGAGCGCCCAGCTGAGGAGCCGCGCCATATGCTGCGGTTTGTCCATCGCGCCCGCGTCGCTGCCGAACATCGCGGCGCGATCCTCGGCCGACGGGGTGTTCGCGCGAACGATTTCGCGTTTCGGCGGCACCACGCTTTTCATCACATGCGCGGAGGTCGTGATCTTGGGTCGCAGGATGGCAGCCTCGGCCTGCCGCGCCAGCGTCGCGCCGATGTCTTCATAGGCATCGGCGATCTCGGCCGGAGTCATCCAGCCGTGCCCGGCCATCAACGCCGCGCCGGCGAGCAGCGGATCGCGCGCCTCGTCGGCCTCGATCAGCGTCTTGGGCAGATAGGCGCCCTGCACGTCGGACCCGGCGTGACCATAGAGCCGCACCGTCGCCATATGGAGGAAGACGGGTTTGCGATAGCGGCGTGCATAATCGGCCGCCTCGGCGGCGCCGGCATAGGCGGAGACAAGGTCGGTTCCGTCGCATTTGATGTAATGCAGCCCGGCGCGGTGGCGGAATTGCGCCTCGATCCAACCGGTCGGGGTGCGCGTCGAAATGCCGATCCCATTGTCTTCGCACAGAAAGATGAGCGGCATCGGCGAACCCTGGAACGCCGCCCAGCCCGCGGTGTTGAACGCCCCCTGCGCGGTCGAATGGTTCGCCGACGCATCGCCGAAGCTGGTCAATACCACCGCGTCGTCGGGGAGCGGCAATCCGGTCATGCCGAGGCGGCGCGCGATGCCGATCGAAAAGGCGGCACCGACCGCTTTCGGCAGATGCGAGGCGATCGTCGAGGTTTGCGGCGGAATGTTGAGCGGTTTCGACCCGATCACCTTGTGCCGGCCGCCCGAGATCGGGTCTTCGGACGAGGCCGCGAAGCTCAGCAACATGTCCCATGTCGGGGTCTGGCCGGGGACCGACCGCGCACGATGAAGCTGGAACGCATTCGAGCGATAATGGAGGAATGCCATGTCGGTGACGCGCAGCGCCGCGGCGACCGCGGCATTGCCTTCATGCCCCGACGACCCGATCGTATAAAAGCCTTCGCCGCGCGCCTGCAGATGGCGCGACAGCCGGTCCATCTGGCGGCTGGTCAACTGCGACAGAAAGATATCGGTCGCCTCGGCGCGCGACAGCCCGACCATCACGGGATCGGGCGCGTCGGCGCGATCGGGCAATCTGCCCCCCGCCAGCGCTGCCAAGAATTTTTCATGTACCGCTTGCGCCGCGTCCACTTGTCTCTCCTGTCGCGCGGCCGCTGGTTACAAAGGTAACGAACCGGCCCGTTTTGCCGCGCGCTATATCGGGGCAGTTCCACGCGCAAGCATCTCTTGCCTTGCCGCGCTCGCTCGCGCTACCACTTGTCGCGATGATCGACCGGGGCGGGACAAATATTTCAACATGATATCCCTGTGGATCGCCCAGGTGACGGCCGCGTCCCCGCCGCCGAGCCCCGACGGATCGGGGGGATGGCTGCTCGATCCCGAACTCGTCGATCCGGGTTTTAGCCAGACGATCGCGGGCGGCGAGATCCAGACCGCTTTTCCGCCACCGCCGCCGCCCCCACCGCCGACACCCGAGTGGCTGAAATCGCTGTTCGACGCGATCGGCAGTTTTTTCCAGTGGAGCGCCCCCGCCGCCAAGCCGCTGTTGTGGATCGCGGTCGCGGTGGTGGTGCTGTTTCTTCTCTATCATTTCGTCCCCGCCTTTGCGCGCTGGGTCGACAATCTGCCGTTCCGTCGCAAGGCGGGCGAGGCAGATGCCGAGGACGTCGTCGGTCTGGCCGAAGCCGGCGCGGCGCGCGCGCTGCTCGCCGAGGCCGACGCGCTCGCTGCCGAGGGCCGCTTTGGCGAGGCGGTTCACCTGCTGCTCTATCGCAGCGTCGAGGATATCGAAGGCCGTCGTCCGGGGCTGGTCAAACCCGCGATGACGTCGCGCGACCTTGCCGAAGCGCGCGACCTGCCCGCCGTCGCGCAGCGCGCCTTCAGCCGCATCGCCCGCGCGGTCGAGATCAGCCTGTTCGGAGGACGGTCGATCGACGCCGGGGCGTGGCAGCAATGCCGCAGCGCCTATGCCGAGCTGACGGTGCCAAAGAATTGGGCGCGCGCATGAGCGGCGCCACCGCCAACGACGGCTTCAACCCGCGCCTGATCGCCGCCGTGGTCGCGATCGGCATCATCGCCTTTATCGCGCTGTGGGCGCTCGTCGCACTGGGTCCGCAGATCAGCAGCGGCAATGACGGCGGCGGTCACGCGCTGTCGAAAGCGGCGCCGGGCTATGCCGGAATCGTCGATCTGATGGAACGCGGCGGGGCCGGTGTCGATTTGCGGCGCCGGGTCGATACGGCGCGCTATGACGACTATAAACCGCTGCTGGTGCTGACGCCCAAGCATCGCACGCGTCCCGAAGAGATGCTGGAACTGCTCGACGCGCAGGGCGGGCGTTCGACGTTGATCGTGCTACCCAAATGGCAGGCGGCCGCGGTGCCCGGGCAAGCCCCGAAGCCCGGATGGGTCAGCGGCGGATATCCCGATACGCCGCCCGCGCGGCTGCTTCCCGAGGCGCGTTTCGGCAAGGTGAAGATCGCGGCGCGCGCCAGCAAGGCGCAGGCCGTCCCGGTCCATATCGCCGGGCGGTCGCTCGCCGCTTTTCTTCCCGGCAATGTCCAGACGATCGAAGGCGATGAACTCGACGTGCTGGTCGCCGGCCCCGGCGGCGGATCGGTGATCGCACAGCTGCGCGGACAAGACGTCTATATCCTCGCCGACCCGGACCTGATCAACAATCTGGCCTTTGCGTCTCGCGACCGCGCACGCGCCGGCGCGATGCTGATCGACGCGCTCGCCGAATATGCCGACGCCGATGCCCTCGCCTTCGATGTGACGTTGAACGGTTTCGGCGGCCAGCGTTCGTTGCTGCGCTTCGCCTTCGTCCCGCCATTCATCGGCATCACATTGTGCCTGATCGCCGCCGGGCTGCTCGCGCTGTGGCAGGCGTGGATGCGCTTCGGCCCCGCGCTGAAACCCGGACGCGCGATCGCGGTGTCGAAGGCGGCGCTGATCGCGAACAGCGCCGACCTGATCCGGCAGGCGCGCCGCGAGCTCGACGGCGCCGACGCCTTTGTGAAAAGCCAGCGCACCGCGATCGCGCGGCGGCTGCACGCCCCCGCCGGGCTCGACGACGATGCGACCGACCGCTGGATCGACAAGCATCTGCGCGCGGGCAGCGAGCTATTTTCTTCGCTCGCGCGGCGCCTGCCGCTCGCGCGCAACACCCATGAATTTCTCGAGGGCGCACAGGCGCTGCACGACATCAGGAAGGATTTACTCCGTGACAGCCAATAATATCGCGAGCGTCCAGGCGCTCGGTGCCGCGATCGAGGCCGAGGTCGCCAAGGTGGTGTTCGGGCAGGGGCCGCTCACCCGAATGGTGACGATCGCGCTGCTCGCGGGCGGCCATGTCTTGCTCGAAGGCCCGCCGGGGACCGCAAAGACCTTGCTCGCGCAGGCCTTTGCGCGCGCGACTGGACTCGCATTCGGGCGTATCCAGTTCACCCCCGACCTGATGCCCGGCGACATTTTGGGGTCGAACCTGTTCAACTTCCAGACGTCGAGCTTTACCCTGACCAAGGGTCCGATCTTTACCGAATTGCTGCTCGCCGACGAGATCAATCGCACCCCGCCCAAGACGCAGGCCGCGCTGCTGGAAGCGATGCAGGAGCGCCGCGTGACGATCAACGGCGAGGCGCATGTGATGAGCCCGCGCTTCACCGTGCTCGCAACGCAGAACCCGATCGAGCAGCAGGGCGTCTATCCGCTGCCCGAGGCGCAACTCGACCGTTTCCTGTTCAAGCTGGTCGTCGATTATCCCGCCGCCGAGGAGGAGCGGCGCATCGTCGCCGACCATGGCGGTCGCTTCAAGAGCCCCGCGGTTGGCGATTTCGGCGTCACCCAGGTCGCCGATGCGAAAACGATCGATGCGGCGATCGACGTGATCGCGACCGTGCGGCTGGCCGACGAGATCGTCGATTATATCGTCCGGCTGGTTCGCGCGACGCGCGAGAGCGCCGACCTGGAATGCGGCGCCAGCCCGCGCGCCGCGACCTTGCTCGCGCGCGCGGCATGCGCTGCGGCGGCGCTCGACGGCCGCGATTATGTCATCCCCGACGATATCCAGCGCCTCGCCTCCGGCGTCCTGCGCCACCGCGTCATCCTGTCCGCCGCCGCCGAGATCGAAGGCCGTAGCGTCGAGCAGGTCGTGACGGCGCTGCTCGAACGCGAGGAAGTTCCGCGGTGATCTACCCCACCCGGCGCGCGATCTATTTGCTGCTGCTCGGCGCCCCGATGGCGCTCGCGCTCGGGCTGGTGCGGCCCGAGCTGTGGCTTGTCGCGCCCGGCTGGATCGGTGTGATCCTTGCCTGCCTGATCCTCGATTGCGTTGCCGGGGCCAATCCGCGCCAGCTGAGCCTCGATGCGCGTTTTCCGCATCAGGTCGGGGTCGGCGATCCGTTCGACCTGTCGCTCGTTGCCAGCGGCGCCGCGGTGCCGCCGCGCGCCGAAATCGCGCTCGCGCTCGACGAACGGCTGGCCGAGGGCGGACGCCTCGCGGGCGACATGCGCAGGGCTGGTAGCGGAGAAGCGCTGGTCCGCACGCTGTCGCTCACCGCGTCGCGGCGCGGACAGGCGCTGGTCGAGGCTCTGTGGATCCGCTGGGCGGGGCCCTTGGGGCTTGTCTGGAAACAGCGCAAATTTCCGATCGACGGCGCGATCAACATCGTCCCCAGCCTGCGTGCGGTGACCGACGAGGGCAGCCGGCTGTTCCAGCGCAACAGCTGGTTTGGCCTCCGCCAGCAACGTTTCCGCGGCGAAGGCAGTGAATATGAATCGCTCGCCGAATATCAGCCGGGAATGGACCGGCGTGCGATCGACTGGAATGCGTCGGCACGCCACGTCAAACTGCTCGCCAAGGAATATCGCGTCGAACGCGACAACCGCGTCGTGCTGGCGATCGACAGCGGGCGGACGATGGCCGAACCGGTCGGCGGGATGCCGCGCGTCGACCGCGCGGTGTCGGCGGCGCTGCTGCTCGCCTATGTCGGGCTCAAGCTCAACGACCGGATCAGCTTTTTCTCCTTTGCCGCCAAGCCGCAGACGCTGACCCCCGCCTATATGCACACGCAGGATTTCCCGGCGTTGCAGCGCGCCGCGAGCCTGATCGATTATGCGCATGTCGAAAGCAATTTCACCCTCGCGCTGACGACGCTGTCGGCGCAGCTCAATCGCCGCTCGCTGATCATATTGTTCACCGAATTCACCGACGCGACGAGCGCCGACCTGATGATCCGCGCCGCCGGGCGGCTGGTAAAGAAACACCGGTTGCTGTTCGTGGTGATCAAGGACGAGGAGGTCGAGAGCGAGGAACGCCGCCGCCCCGAAAGCGCCGCCGACGTCACCCGATCGAACGTCGCCGCGGCGATGCTGCGCGATCGGCAGCTGGTGATCACGCGGCTCCAGCGGCTTGGCGCCGACGTCATCGAGGTGCCCGCGGATGCGATGGGCGCAAGCGCGGTCGAAGCCTATCTGGGTATCAAGCGGGCGGGTAGCCTGTGATCCCGGTCGCCGGCCCCGCGCGCGCGATCGACGCGCCAAGCTTTTCGACGAGCCGCTTTCGCGCCGAGCGCGAGGCCGACTGGATCGCCTTCGACCTGCTACTCACCAAGCTGGAAAAGAAAGGCGCCGCCGCGCTGACCAGCGACGAGCTGCTGCAATTGCCGCTGCTCTATCGCGCGACACTGTCGTCGCTATCGATCGCGCGCGCGACCAGCCTCGACAAGGCGTTGCTCGATCATCTCGAAGCGCTGTCGATCCGCGGCTATTTCCTCGTTTACGGGGTACGTGAAAGCCGGCTCAATCGCCTCCGCCGCTTTTTCCTCTACGACTGGCCCGCCGCAGTGCGGTCGGTGTGGAAGGAGACCGTGATCATATCGCTGATCATCCTGCTCGGCGCGCTGACCAGCTATTCGCTCGTTGCGAGCAACCCCGAGTGGTATTTCAACTTCGTCGACGAGGAGATGGCGGGCGGGCGCGACCCGCGCGCGACCGTCGAGTTCCTGCAATCGACGCTGGGGCACGGCAAGGCGGTGGCGGGCGAGGGCGAGAGCGGGCTGCACGTCTTTGCGACCTATTTGTTCACGCACAACAGCCGCGTGTCGATCCTGTCCTTTGCGCTGGGTTTCGCCTTTGGCGTGCCGACGATGATGCTCGAATATTATCAGGGCATCGGGCTGGGGGCGATGATGGCGGTCTTTTCCGCCAAGGGGCTGGGCTATGATTTCGGCGGCTGGCTGTTCATTCACGGCACAACCGAGCTGTTCGCCGCCGCGCTGTCGGGCGCCGCGGGCCTGCGCATCGGCACCGCGGTCGTGTTTCCCGGCGCGCGCGGGCGATTGCAGGCGGCGGCAGAGGCCGGGCGCACCGCGGGCAAGGTGATGGTCGGGGTGATCATCATGCTGTTCGTGGCGGGGTTGCTCGAGGGTTTCGGGCGCCAGCTGATTACCGACACGATGCTGCGTTACGCGATCGGATCGATGATGCTGCTGTTCTGGATCGCTTATTATTACATCCCGCGGCGCGAGGATGTGACATGACCGCGGCCGCCGCCAACGCCCGATCACGCGCCGCGCGGGCGAAAAAGATCCGCCAGTTCGTCACGCCCGAGGGGGTCGACCTTGAACTCAAGATCGCGAGTTCGGGGCTGCGTTTCGGGGCGCTGCTGATCGATCTGATGCTGATCGTGCTGGTGCTGTTTCTTTTTTCGCTGGGCATGCTGTGGGTCGGAGCGGCGTCGCAATCTGACGTCACCGTCGTCGTGTGGATGCTCGGCGCTTTCCTGCTGCGCACCTTCTGGTTCATCGGCTTCGAACTGGGCTCGCGCGCCGCAACGCCGGGCAAGCGGATCATGGGCATCCGCGTCGTCGCGCGCGACGGCGGCCGCCTGACCGCCGATGCCGTCGTGGCGCGCAACCTGATCCGCGAGCTCGAACTGTTCCTGCCGCTGATGATGCTGGGGGTCGGCGCCTCCGAAGACATGGTGTCGGGATGGATCATGGTCGCGGGCATCCTGTGGTCGCTGACCTTGAGCCTGTTCCTGCTGTTCAACCGCGACCGGATGCGGATGGGCGACCTGATCGCCGGCACCTGGGTTGTGATGGCGCAACGCGCCAAGCTCGACGCCGACATCGCCACCGACGGTGCGGGCGAGGCGATCCGTTTCAGCGAGGCCGAGCTGGCCGTCTATGGCATTTTCGAACTGCAGGAGCTGGAACGCGTGCTGCGCGGCCGCGATCCGCGCGCGATGCGCGAAGTCGCCGACGCGATCCGCGCCAAGGTCGGACGGCCGGTGGCCGAAGAGGATGACGTCTTCCTGCTTTCCTATTACCGCCAGTTGAAGGCCCGGCTCGAACGCAAACTGCTGTTCGGCAAGCGGCGAGAGGATAAATATGCCAGCGACTGAAACCCCTGCAACCGGGAATGGCGTGACCCAAGCCCTGCATCGGCGCCGATCGGTGCGGGCGTTTACCGGCCAGCCGGTCGACCCGGCACTGCTGAAAACCATCTTCGCCGCTGCGCAACGTGCGCCCTCAGGCGGCAATCTCCAGCCGTGGCAGGCGACCGTGGTGACCGGCGCGCGGTGGCAGGCGGTGAAGGACGCGGTCGCGGCGCGGCTCGCGCTGGGGCGCGAAGGCTATGAGCCCGAATATGACATCTATCCCAAGGGATTGACCGACCCATGGGAGGCCCGCCGCTTCGGCGTCGGCGAGGGGCTTTATGCGTCGATCGGCATCCCGCGCGAGGACAAGGCGGGACGTCTCGCTCAGTTCGTGGAGAATTACCGGGGTTTCGGCGCACCGGTGATGCTTTTCCTCCATTGCTCGCGCATCATGGGGCCGCCGCAATGGTCCGATATGGGCATGTGGCTGCAATCGGTGATGCTGCTGCTTGTCGAACATGGCCTCGCCAGCTGTCCGCAGGAATGCTGGGCGATGTACGGCGCAACGATCCGCCGCACGCTGGCGCTGGACGACGGGCAGATTTTGTTCACCGGGCTGGCGATCGGCTATGCCGACACCGACGCGGCAATAAACCAGTGGGCGGTGCCGCGTGCGCCGCTCGAAGATGTGATCGATTGGCAGGGATTTTGAAGATGATCAGCAAGCACCCGGGTTTTCGCTATGGCGCCCTGGGCGCACTCATGCTCGCCGTTGCCGGCTGCACAGCGATCCCGCAGCCCGAAGCACCGCCGCCCGCACCCCGACCGGTCGCCCCCGCGCCGACGCCCGCGCCGCTGCCGACACCCGCCGGTTCGTGGGAGGACCGCGCGGTCAACGCCGGCGCGTGGCGCTATGACGCAGGCAGCCGGACCGCGGCGTTCGTCCCGACGGGCAGCGCAAACCCGCTGCTGACGATGGCGTGCAGCGGCAGTTCGATTCGCCTGACGTCGGCGCTCACGGGCGATGTCAGCCTGCGCACCAGCGCCGGAACCGACCAGATCCGCTTCGACGGCGGCAGTGCAAGCATGGGCAACCGCGACGCACGCCTCGACCGCATCGCGTTCAGCCGGGGGCGCTTTGCGCTCGAAACCCAGGGCGGCGGCGCCCTGACGCTGCCGGTGCAAGCCGAGATTGGGCGGGTGATCGAGGATTGTCGATAGCGGCGGGGCTTTAGCCCCCCAGCTGGACCGTCCCGCCCTTGATCCAGCCCCAGCGACACGGCCCCTGATATTCGCGGGCACTGGCCACCGACTTGCCGACGCCGCACATGTCCGGATCGGTGCCGGGCGCGGCAAAGATAACGCCGAACCAGGCGTCATTGTCGGCCGCCTCGCACAGCGACACATTCGCGCCGCCCGCCAGCTTGGCCTTGATCGCGCGCGTTTCGCCGGGGGCCCAATAGACGTCGGTGCCGCCCGGCTTGACGCGGCTTATGCTCGAACAGGCGGGCAGGCTTGGCCCTTCGGTGCCGATCATCACCGCGCGCGTCGCGAGCGGTTCGCCCGCGACATTGGGGGCGTTGTCGGCGGGCGGTGCAGGCTGGCTGCACGCGGCGAGCGAGGCGATCAGGAGGAGGGCGAGCGGGGAAGCGAGACTATGTTTCATGCCCGCGAAACTAGCCGCCGCAGCGCGCGCGCGCAACGCTCGTCGCCAGATGGCCGAGAGCCGCATTTTCGCTTGGGTTTTGCCGCCTTCGACCCTATATAATCGCTATGACGGACACCCCTGAAAATGTGGCGCCGAGCGCCAACACCAACCTGCCCAATATCAATGCCTATGGCGCCGATTCAATCAAGGTTCTCAAGGGCCTCGACGCGGTGCGCAAACGCCCGGGCATGTACATCGGCGACACCGACGACGGCTCGGGTCTGCACCATATGGTGTTCGAGGTTTCGGATAACGCGATCGACGAAGCGCTTGCGGGGCATTGCGACCTCGTCCTGATCACGCTGAACAGCGACGGATCGGTCAGCGTCGAAGATAATGGCCGCGGCATTCCAACGGGCATTCATGCCGAGGAAGGCATTTCGGCGGCCGAGGTCATCATGACCCAGCTCCACGCCGGCGGCAAGTTCGAGAACACCAGCGACGATAATGCCTACAAGGTGTCGGGCGGCCTGCACGGCGTTGGCGTCAGCGTCGTCAACGCGCTGTCCGAATGGCTCGAACTGACGATCTGGCGCGATGGCGAAGAGCATTGGATGCGCTTCGAGCATGGCGATTCGGTCGCCCCGCTGAAGGTCAACGGCCCCGCCCCCGCGGGCAAGAAGGGCACGCGCGTCACCTTCTCGGCATCGACCGACACGTTCAAAAATGTCCTCGAATTCGATTTTGAAAAGCTCGAACATCGCTATCGCGAACTGGCGTTCCTCAACTCGGGGGTGCGGATCAAGCTGGTCGACGCGCGCCACGCCGAGCATCTGAGCCACGATCTTTATTATGAGGGCGGCATCGGCGCCTTCGTCAAATATCTCGACCGCAACAAGACCGCGATGCTGCCCGATCCGATTGCAATCAGCAGCGAGCGCGACGGCATCGGCATCGAGGTCGCACTCGAATGGAACGACAGCTATTATGAAAATGTGCTGTGCTTCACGAACAATATTCCGCAGCGCGACGGCGGCACGCATTTGGCCGCTTTCCGGGCCGCGTTGACGCGCACGATCAATGGCTATGGCGACAAGTCGGGTATCCTCAAAAAAGAGAAGGTCTCGCTGACCGGTGAGGATATGCGCGAAGGCCTGACCGCGATCGTTTCGGTCAAGCTGCCCGATCCCAAGTTCAGCTCGCAGACCAAGGACAAGCTTGTTTCGTCCGAAGTCCGTCAGCCGCTCGAGAGCCTGATGGCCGACCGGATGACCGAATGGCTCGAGGAGAATCCCGCCTACGCCAAAGCGGTGATCCAGAAGGTCATCGACGCCGCCGCGGCGCGTGAAGCCGCGAAAAAGGCGCGCGAACTGACGCGGCGCAAGGGCGCGATGGATATCGCGAGCCTGCCCGGCAAGCTCGCCGACTGTCAGGAACGCGACCCCGCCAAGTGCGAACTCTTCCTCGTCGAGGGCGATTCGGCAGGCGGATCGGCGAAGCAGGGCCGTGACCGCAAGGTTCAGGCGATCCTGCCGCTGAAGGGCAAGATCCTGAACGTCGAGCGCGCGCGTTTCGACCGCATCATTTCGTCGAAGGAAGTCGGGACACTGATCCAGGCGCTCGGGACCGGGATTCGCGACGAATTCACGCTTGAAAAGCTACGCTATCACAAGATCGTGATCATGACCGACGCCGACGTCGACGGCGCGCATATCCGCACCCTGCTGCTCACCTTCTTCTATCGGCAGATGCCCGAGATCATCGAAGGCGGTCATCTCTACATCGCCCAGCCGCCGCTCTACAAAGTCGCGAAGGGCCGCAGCGAGGTCTATCTGAAGGACGATACCGCGCTCGAAAATTATCTCGTCGATGGCGGCATCGATGCGCTGATGCTCGAGACGACCGGCGGAGCGCGATCGGGCGCCGATCTGCGCGACCTGATCGAGCATGGCCGCCGCCTGCGCGCGCTGATGCGTTATGTCCCGCGCGGGCATAATTACGGGCTGGTCGAGGCGCTGGCATTGAACGGCGCGCTCGATCCCGAACTCGACAACGCCGGCCGCACCGCTGCGGGTATGCGCGCCGCCGAATGGCTCAACGCCGCCGAACGCGCGCTCACGGGCGGCGCCGAGGCGAAATGGACGATCTTTGCCGGCGACGGCGGTTACACGCTTGAAAAGCGGTGGCGTGGGGTCAGCGACCATCATGCAATCGACGCGGCTTTCCTGGCGAGCCAGGAAGGGCGCCGGCTGCACAAGCTCGCCGCCGAGCAGGCCGAAACCTATGCGCATCCCAGCCGGTTGGTGAAGGGCAGCAGCGCCGCAGCGATGGCGGCCGACGCCGCCGCGCTCGCCGCCGCCGATGCCGCCGAAGACGATGCCGAAGCGAGCGACAGCGACCTGCCCGCGGTCACCGCCGGCAAAGTCACGCCGATCACGCGTCCGTCCGAATTGCTCGAGGCGATCTTTGCGCACAGTCGCAAGGGCCTTGCGATCAGCCGCTACAAGGGGCTGGGCGAGATGAATGCCGAGCAGCTTTGGGAAACCACGCTCGATCCCTCAAACCGTACACTGCTGCGCGTCGAGGCCGAACAGGCCGATGTCGCGCATGAAATCTTCGAGCGGTTGATGGGGGACGAGGTCGAGCCGCGGCGCGATTTCATTCAGACGAACGCGCTGTCGGTGGCGAATCTGGACGTATAGTTTCAGTTTGTTCCGCGAAAAATACATGATTCCGAACACCCGACCGCAAATAGGGTTCAGTTGAACGCGCGGCGGCTTGCCTTGGCGAGCCGCCGCTGCTTTTGGCGCATCCTCTGACAAGGGGATGATGTCATGCGGGTCTTTTCCGCCATGCTGATGCCGCTTCTGCTCACGGTCTCGGCCGCGGCGCAGGACGCCGAAATCGCCAACGACACGGCCGTCGCAATCGACGAGGAAACCGAAATCGGCGGCGGAATGGCAAGCTATTACGGCAACGAACTCGCGGGCAACCGCACCGCGAGCGGCGAACGGTTCGATCCCTCCCAGCTCACCGCGGCGCATCGCTCGCTCCCCTTCGGCAGCAAGGTGCGCGTCACCAACACATCCAACGGCGACAGCGTGATCGTCCGCATCAACGACCGCGGGCCCTTTTCGCACGGCCGCGTGATCGACGTCAGCACCGCGGCCGCACGCGAAATCGGCATGCATCGCAGCGGCACCGCGCGCGTGAAACTGGCGCTGCTCAACGACGACTGAGCATTTCCGTCCTCCGACGGAATCTAATCGAAGACCGACCAGCCGGCGGCATAGGCGAAATGTTCAAGCGCGACCGCGCCGGCAAGCGACGTGCCCGCCTCGTTCAAGGCCGGCGACCAGACCGCGATCGATCCCTGCCCCGGCGCGATGCACAATATCCCGCCGCCAACCCCGCTCTTGCCCGGCAGGCCGACGCGGAAGGCGAATTCGCCGCTGTTGTCATAATGGCCGCAGAGCATCATGATCGCGTTGATGCGCCGCGCGCGGTGCGGTTCGATCAGCTGCTCGCCGGTTAGCGGGTCGCGGCCTTCCATCGCGAGAAACAAGCCCGCGGTCGCGAGCTGGCGGCAGCTCATCGCGATCGCGCATTGGCGAAAATAGACCCCGACGACGGTTTCGACCGGATGCTTCAGATTGCCGAACGAGTCCATGAAGTGCGACAGGCTGCGGTTGCGCGCGCCGGTCTCGGATTCGGAAAAGGCGACGTCGAAGTCGATCCCGACGCCATCGTCGCCCGCGCGTGCCCGCATGAAATCGACGATCTCGTCGGCGACCGCATCGCCGCTGCGCCCGTCGATCAGCCGGTCGGTCGTCGCGATCGCGCCCGCGTTGATCAGCGGATTGCGCGGGATACCCTGTTCGCTTTCGAGCTGGACGATCGAGTTGAACGCGCTGCCCGACGGTTCGCGCCCGACGCTGTCCCACAGCGAACTGCCGACGCGGCGCAAGGCGAGCGCGAGCGTGAAGACCTTTGACACCGACTGGATCGAGAAAGGTTCGTCGGCATCGCCCGAGGTGTGGACGGTGCCGTCGGGCAGCGCGAGCGCGAAGCCGAGCTTGTCCGGATCGACGTTGGCGAGCGCCGGGATGTAACCGGCGACGCGCCCCTGCCCGAGATGCGCGGCGGCGAGCTTCATCGCCTCGTCGATATGATTGCGCAGATCGTCGGTCATCGCGCTCGCCTAGCATAATCGGCGCGCAAAACATGTATTTTCATTTTTCTAGAAATATTCTATTATTTGCAAATCAAATACAGCGAATCGGGAGAAAGAGCTATGGTCGATCAACCGCGAGGCAAGGGGCTTTCGAGCGCCGTCAGCTATCAGGACAGCAAGGCGGCGTTCCGCTGGCTGGAGGATGCGTTCGGATTCGAGCCGCTGTTCGTGCTGCTCGACGAGCAGGGCAATCTCGCGCATTCGGAAATGGGCTATGGCAATTCGGTGGTGATGGTCGGCAATGAATGGTCGGACGACCACAAGAGCCCCAAATCGATCGGCGGCAAGAATACCCAATCGGTGCATGTCCAGCTGAGCGTCGGCGACGATATCGACGCGCATTGCGACCGCGCACGCGCCGCGGGAGCCGAGATCATCGCCGAGCCCGAAACGCAATTTTATGGCGACCGCAGCTACCGCGCCAGGGACCCCGAAGGCCATATCTGGACATTCGGGGTGACCGTCGAGGCGAAGACAGCCGACCAGTGGGACGCCGAGGGCGGCTTCACGACGAAGACGCGGCTCGACGATTGAGCGCCGCCATCGACCGCACGCTCGCCGCGCTCGCCGATCCGCATCGGCGGCGCGCGGTCGAGCTGCTCGGCCAGCGTCCGCGCAGCGCGGGTGAGCTGGCGGGCGAACTGGGCCTCGCCGCCCCGGCGATGAGCCGTCATCTGCGCGCGCTCAAGGAGGGCGGGCTGGTCGAGGACAGCCATCCGGCGTTCGACGCGCGGGTGCGCATCTATTCGCTGAAAGACGGCGCGACGGCGGAGCTCAAGCAGTGGCTCGCCGAGACCGAGGCGCTGTGGACCCACCAGCTCGCGGCCTTCAAGGCGCATGTGGAAACGGGCGAATGAGCGCACCCGAATGACCGCCGCGGTGATCGTCGCGCTGCGTGTCGGCGTATCGCCCGACGTCGCCTTCACCGCCTTCACCCGTGACATCGGCCGGTGGTGGAAGAGTCATCCATTGTTCCAGCTCTCGCGCCAGGGCGACGGCGCGCTGCGCTTCGACCCCGCGGGCCCCGGCGGCAGGCTCGTGACGCGCTTCGACGATGGCAAGGAGTGGGAAGTCGGCGCGGTCCATCATTGGCTTCCCGGCGACCGGCTGACGTTCGGCTGGCGATTGCCGAGTTTCCGGGCGGATCAGGCGACCGAGGTCGATGTGCGGTTCGAAGCGGTCGGCGGCGAAACGCGGGTGACGGTCGAGCATCGCGGCTGGGATAGTATCCCGCAGAAGCATGTCGCGCGCCACGGATTCGAACTGATGCTGTTCCAGCGCAGGTTGGGCGAACATTGGCGCGGGCTGCTGAAGGAAATGGCCGCGGGGGCCTAATCGCCCTCACGCTTTCGGGAGGGGGAAAAGCTTGCCCCGCGCTGCGCGCCGCCCCACGTTCCACTTATGGACCTCCCCGCCCCCTTCACCGACTGGTTCGCCGCGCGCGGGTGGCGGCTGCGGCGGCATCAGGTCGATATGCTCAGCGCAGGCGCGCGCGGCGAAAGCGCGCTGCTCGTCGCGGCGACGGGGGCGGGCAAGACCTTGTCCGGGTTTTTGCCGACGCTCGTCGATCTGGCCGCGCATCCGACCGATCGGCTGCACACATTATATGTGTCGCCGTTGAAAGCGCTGGCGGCCGACGTCGAACGCAATTTGCTCGGGCCGATTGCCGACATGGAACTCGACATCAGCGTCGAGAGCCGCAGCGGCGACACCAGTTCGGACAAGAAGGCGCGCCAGCGCAGCCGCCCGCCCAACATCCTGCTGACCACCCCCGAATCGCTGTCGCTGCTGCTATCCTATCCCGACAGCTTCAACATGTTCGCCGATCTGAAGACGGTGGTGATCGACGAGATTCACGCCTTCGCACCGGGCAAGCGCGGCGACCTGCTCAGCCTCGCGCTTGCCCGATTGCAACACATCGTCCCGACGCTGCGCCGCGTCGGGCTGTCGGCGACGATAGCCGATACCGCCGCCTATCGCGGCTGGCTGGCGCCGAACGGCGATTCGGGAACGGTCACGCTGGTAGAGGGCGAAGCGGGTGCCGATCCCGATATCCGGATATTGCTGCCCGAGGGCGCGGTCCCCTGGGCGGGGCATTCGGGGCGCTGGGCGGTGCATCAGGTGATGGAAGAGATCGCGAAGAACCGCACGACGATCATCTTTTGCAACACGCGCGGGCTCGCCGAATTGACCTTTCAGGAATTGTGGAAGGTCAACGACCTCAGCCTGCCGATCGCGATCCATCACGGCAGCCTCGACCGCGAAGCGCGCCAGCGCGCCGAGGCGGCGATGGCCGAAGGACGCCTGCGCGCGCTCGTCGCGACATCAAGTCTCGACCTCGGGCTCGACTGGGGCAACGTCGACTGCGTGATCCAGATGGGCGCGCCAAAGGGGTCCTCGCGCCTGCTGCAGCGCATCGGGCGCGCCAACCACCGGCTCGACGAGCCGAGCAAGGCGCTGATCGTGCCGGGCAACCGCTTCGAATATCTCGAAGCGCGCGCGGCGCTCGACGCGGTCGAGGCCGGCGAGCGCGACGCCGACCGTTTTCGCCCCGGCGCGCTCGACGTGCTGGCGCAGCATGTGATGGCGCTCGCCTGCGCCGCCCCGTTCAAGGAGGACGAACTGCTCGCCGAAATCCGGTCGGCGACGCCGTATCAATGGATCGACGCGCAGACCTTTGCACGCCTGCTCGGCTTTGTGCGCGACGGCGGCTACGCGCTCAAAAGCTATGACCGCTTCCGCCGCCTCGCCCCCGACGGACAGGGCGGCTGGCGAATCGCGCACCCGCGATTGGCCGCGCAGCACCGGCTCAACGCGGGGATCATCGTCGACGCCCCGACGCTCGACGTGCGGTTCAAAAATGGACGGCGGCTGGGCAGCGTCGAGGAATATTTCGCGAGCACGCTGACCGCGGGGGACACTTTTGCCTTTGCCGGGCTCAGCCTCGAGGTCGAATCGATCCGCGACACCGACCTCTATGTCCGCGCCACAACGCGGCCGGCGCGCATTCCGAGCTATATGGGCGCGCGCATGGCGCTGTCGACGCGGCTCGCCGACCGCGTCCGCGGTTTCCTCGCCGATCCGTCGAGCTGGGAGCGCTTCCCCGAGGATGTACGCTTCTGGCTCGAAATGCAGGCGCTGCGATCGGTGCTGCCGCGCCCCGGCGAACTGCTCGTCGAGACGTTCCCGCACGAAGGCGTGCATTATATGGTGACATATCCGTTCGAAGGGTGGAACGCGCATCAGTCGCTGGGCATGCTGATCACCAAGCGCATGGAGCGCGCGGGGCTTCAGCCCTTGGGTTTCGTCGCGTCGGACTATGCGCTGGCCATCTGGTCGCTGCGCCCGGTCACCGATCCGGCCGCGCTGTTCGACTCGGCGATCCTCGAAGATGAATTTATCGAGTGGGTCGAAAGCTCGCATCTGCTGAAACGCGCATTTCGCGAAGTCGCGGTGATTGGCGGGCTGATCGAGCGCCAGCATCCGGGCAAGCGCAAGACGGGCAAGCAGGTGACCTTTTCGACCGACCTGATCTTTGACGTGCTGCGCAAATATGAGCCCGACCATCTGCTGCTCGAAGCCGCCTGGGCCGACGCCCGCGAGCGGTTGACCGATGTCGCACGGCTCGGCGACCTGCTCGACCGCGCGGCGGGGACGATGCTCCACAAGACACTGCCCCGGATCAGCCCGCTCGCAATCCCCGTGCTCGTGCTGATCGGGCGCGAAAGTATCCCCGCCGCCGACATCGACGACGCGCTGCTCGGCGAGCTGGCCGACAGCCTTGCGGAACAGGCGATGGGACCGGGATAATCGGCGGATTTTCAGGGCATGCCGCGACCGGCGTTTCGCTTGCCGCGAAGGGCGATGAGGCGTAGATTGTGCCCAAACATAATGAGGATGCCAGCGATGACCCAAGCTACCAAGCGGTCCGTCCTGTTCGCGTTGCTGCTCGCCGCGCCCGCGCTGATCGGCGCGACGCCGGTACCGGGCGATCCGGCGCCTGTCCCGGCCGCGGCCGAAGCGGTCACCCCGCCCGTCGTCGTCGTCCCCTTCATCGAGCCCTTCGACCTCGATGCAACGCGGCGCATGTCGGTCAAGGTGATGGTCGGCGGCCAGGGGCCGTTTTCCTTCCTCGTCGATACGGGTGCCGAACGGACGGTGATCGCGCGCGAACTGGCCGAACGGCTTGGGCTGGTGCAGGGCGAAAAGCTGCGGATGGCGACGATCGGCGGCTCGGCGACGGTGCCGAGCTATCGCGTCGCGGCGCTGCAGATGGCGAAGCTGCACCTTGCCTCGGTCAATGCGCCCGCCTTTTTCGGGCGGCATATCGGCGCCGCGGGCCTGATCGGCGTCGACATGCTCGAAGAACGCCGGATCCTGATCGATTTCCGCAAGGAAAGCATGCAGATCCTCGAAACGCGCCGCCGCGCACAGCCGATCATTCGCGACGATGACGCTATCGTCGTGACGGCGCGCAATTCGGCGGGACGCTTGATCCTTTCCGACGCACGGCTGAACGGCAAGCGCATCGACGTGATCGTCGACACCGGGGCGCAGACGAGCGTCGGCAATATGGCGCTGCACAAACTCGTGGCAAGCAAGCGCGCCAACCGCTTTCCCTTTGTCCCGACGATGCTGGCCGCGGTGACCGGCGAAGACGTGCCGGCATTGCGTAGCGCGATCAAACGCATCGTCATCAACGGCATGGACGTCAACGACTTGCCGGTGAGCTTCGCCGACGGTCAGGCGTTCCGTGCGCTGGGCCTCAACGACCGGCCGGCCCTGCTGCTCGGGATGGACAGCCTTGCGCTGTTCGACCGCGTCGAGATCGACTTTCCGAACAGGCGCGTTGTGTTCGACCTGCCCGATGGCGCGAACCGCGACACGCGCCAACGCTTCGCCGCAAACGGAGCCGCTGCTGGGGGCTAGGGCGCTTGCGGCCGGGCGACGGCGGCGCCATAGCGGGCCCATGTCCGCCGCCGCGATTTTCGATTTTGCAGGCCAGCAGTTCCAGATGCTGGCCGACCGCGCGCTGTTCTGGCCGCGTCACGGCGCGCTGATCGTCGCCGACCTGCATCTGGAGAAGGCGAGCTGGTATGCCGCACTCGGTCAGCCGTTACCGCCCTATGACAGCCACGATACGCTCGACCGGCTCGCCGCGCTCACCGCTGAAACCGGGGCGCGGGCAATCTGGTGTCTGGGCGACAGTTTTCATGATCGCGAGGCGGCCGACCGGATAGCCCCCGCGGTCGCGGCGCGATTGTTCGGGCAGGCGGCGTCGGCAAAGCTTTTATGGATCGCGGGCAATCACGACGGGCTGACCGGCGGCGCGTGGGGCGGCGAGGTCGCCGACGAACTTTGCATCGACGGTATCGTCTTTCGTCACCAGAGCCTCGCCGGCGAAACGCGCCCCGAAATTTCGGGGCATTTCCATCCCAAACTGCGGCTCAACATCCGCGGCCGCCATGTATCGCGGCCCTGCTTCGCGGGAGACGAACAGCGTTTGATTCTGCCCGCGTTCGGTGCGTTGACGGGCGGCCTTGCCGTCGAAGATCCGGTCATCGCCGACAATTTTTGCGGTGATTACGAGGCGATGCTGGTCGCGCGGGGTCGCCGGCTCTGCTTCCCGTGCCCCGGCCGAATCGCGGATGACGCTACGGCAAGCCGCACGATCGCCGCCCGCCGGGCGTAAGCCTCGCCGAACGGGCGCTTTTCAGCCTGTGGCCAAAAAGCATCACCCGCCCAAAAACGACGCAAATACGTGCCTCCCGCTGGATCGGCCACGCAATTGAGTTATGCTCCGACTGCAACAAAAATAAATAAATGTTGAGAGGAGTGCCCGATATGAAATCATCTTCCCTTCGTGCTGCCCGTTTGCTGCGTACCAGCGCGCTGGGCGTCTCGATCGCCATGGCCGCGATCGCGGTCCCGGCCTTTGCCCAGGATGCGCCCGCCGACACTGCGACCGACGATAGCGACAACACCCCGATCATCGTGACGGCGCAGGGCCGCTCCCAGCTTCTGTCCGACGTGCCGGTCGCCATCTCGGCCGTCAGCGCCGAAACGCTGCAGAACAGCGGCGCGAACGACATTCGCCAGCTCAATCAGCTCGCTCCGTCGCTGCTCGTCTCGTCAACCGGATCGGAAGCCAATGGCTCGGCGCGTATCCGCGGCATCGGGACCGTCGGCGACAACCCCGGGCTCGAAAGCTCGGTTCCCGTGTTCATCGACGGCGTTTACCGCTCGCGGTCGGGCATCGGCCTCAACGAACTCGGCGAAATCGACCGCATCGAAGTGCAGCGCGGGCCGCAGGGCACGCTTGGCGGCCGCAACTCGTCGGCAGGCCTGATCAGCATCTATTCGAAAAAGCCCGATTTCCAGTTCGGCGCCACGGGTGAGGTCACCTATGGCAATTACGATTACTGGCGCCTCGGCGGCAGCGTCACCGGTCCGATCAGCGACACGCTCGCCGCGCGCATCGACGGCGTGTGGGTGAAGCGCGACGGCTTCCTGCGCGATGCCAACAACAACCGCGACGTCAACAATCGCGACCGCTATTTCGTGCGCGGCCAGTTGCTGTTCGAACCGACCGATGCGCTGTCGGTGCGCCTGATCGCCGACTATACGTCGCGCGACGAGGAGTGCTGCGGCGCGACCTATGTCGGCCCGACGGTCAACCCCACGATCGGCAATCTCAACACGCCGAGCAGCCCCGGCGCGGCGGCGACCGCGACGAGCAACAACATCATCAATGTGCTGCGCGACCTCGGTCAGCCGATCGGTGCGTTCAACCAGGGCTATAGCCGCAACATCTCGGTAACCCCGGGCCGCAGCTTTGCCGGCAAGACGAAGGATTATGGCTTCTCGGGCCAGATCGACTATGACCTCGGCGGCGCCACGCTGACCTCGATCACCGGCTACCGCGAATATCGGTCGAGCCAGGCGGGCGACGTCGATTATGGCACGGTCGATATCCTCTATCGTGCGCCCAGCGACGATAGCTATCGCCAGTTTCATACCTTCACGCAGGAACTGCGTCTGCAGGGCGAGGCCTTCGACGGCAAGCTCGACTGGCTGGTCGGCGGCTTCTACGCCAACGAAAAGCTGACGGTTCGCGACAATCTGCGCTTCGGCACCCAATATGGCCGGTTCGCGACCTGCCGTGTCATTTCGGGCGGCGGGCTTGCCGGCCTCTATTCGCCGACGAACCCGCTCTGCGTCGCCCCCGGTGTCGGTCCGGCGACGATCGCGGGTGCGACCGGCGCATCGGGAGCGGACATCCTCGCGGCGTTCACCGCGCTCGACGGGCTCAGCGATCGCGGCAGCATCAACGACCGCTATTTCCAGAAAGATACCAACTGGGCGCTGTTCACCCACAATATCTTCCACATCACCGACAAGCTCGATTTCACCTTTGGCGTGCGGTATACGAACGACAAGAAGAAGTTCTCGGCGACCTTTACCAACGACAACACGGTCTGCACCACGGTGCAGGGGCTGGTTCTCGACGATCTGTCGAGCACCAATGCCACCGCGCGCGCGCTGGCCGGTGCGCTCATCGGCCTCAGCTGTCAGGGCAATTCGACCGCCGAGCTCAACAATGTGTCGATCCGCGACAAGCGCAGCGAGGATGAGTTTACCGGCACCGCGATCCTGTCGTACAAGCCCATCGATGACCTGATGGTCTACGCCAGCTATTCACGCGGCTATAAGGCGGGCGGCTTCAACCTCGACCGTTCGGCGCTGAAATCGCCGATCCTGCCTTTCGCGGCATCGGGTGGCGCACAGGCCCTGGTCAGCAACCTGCAGTTCGATCCCGAAACGGTGCACAGCTATGAGCTGGGCGCCAAATATTCGAACGGTCCGTTCGGCATGGGACTGACCTTCTTCCGCTCCGACTTTTCGAGCTTTCAGCTGAACACGTTCAACGGCACCGTCTTCCTGGTGCAGAACGTCAACGGATGCGATTCCAGCCTGAATGGCGGCGACCGCGACCAGAGCAAGTTCACCGGCGTGCCGAACTACAACGCGGCGGCGGCGACGACCGGCGCCTGTGCGGCCGATGATGTGAGCTACGGCGTGCGGACCGAAGGCTTCGAGCTCGAAGCCTCGCTGGTTCCGGCGCGCAGCTTCCGCATGACCGCGGGCCTGACCTATGCGAAGACGAAATATCGCAACAATCTGGTCGGCAACGACTCGGGCGCTCCGCTCGATCAGGCGCTCCGCCTGCTCCCCGGCAACAATCTGTCGAACGCGCCCGAACTGGTCGCAACCGGCAGCGTTGCGTGGACCCCCGACATCGGCAGCAGCGGGCTGACCGGTCTGGTCTATATCGATGGCCGCATGACCAGCGATTACAACACCGGTTCGGACCTGTTCCCGCAAAAGGCGCAGGACGGTTATGCACTGTTCAACGCGCGCATCGGCATTCGCGGCCCCGACGAGAAATGGGGCATCGAATTCTGGGGCCAGAATATCTTCAACAAGCAATATGCGCAGGTCGCCTTCAACTCGCCGTTCCAGGAAGGCGGCACATCGACCGGCACCGCCTTTGCCGATCCGCAATATCCGGGCGGCCGTCAGATCTTCTCGCAGTTCCTTGCCGAACCGCGGACCTATGGCGTGACGCTGCGCGGCAAGTTCTGATCGCGGGCAAAGCTTGAGACATCGGGGCGGGGCACATCGTGTCCCGCCCCTTTTTTTGCCCCGGACACGTCAACCCGTCATATCTGACAGCTGTGGCACAAAAGCCGCGCCCCGCGCGCAATGACGTTACGGCACGGGCTTGCGCTGGCTTGGCGCCGCCCAGTCGTGTTACGCTCGCGCAACAAGAAAAAAGACCGCTCTCCCCGCATCGACAGATTTTGTGAGAGGAGGGCCAGTCCCATGAAAAACCATAACCGTCGTGCCGCCTTCATGCTGCGCACAAGCGCCGCCGGCTTGTCGCTTTCGTTCGGCCTATTGGCGATGCCCGCCATGGCACAGGATGCGGGCGCCGAGACCGACGACAGCACGATCATCGTCACCGCGACGCGGCGCAGCGAGGCCCTGTCCGACGTCCCGATCGCCGTTTCGGCGGTCACCGGCGAGACGCTGGAAAAGACGGGGGCGACCGACGTCCGTGCGCTGGGACAAGTGGCGCCCTCGCTGCTGGTGTCGGGCGCGACAAGCGAGGTCAATTTTTCGGCGCGCATCCGCGGCATCGGCACTGTCGGCGAGAATCCCGGCCTCGAATCCTCGGTCGGCCTGTTCATCGACGGCGTCTATCGCAGCCGGACCGGGGTTGGCCTGTCCGAACTCGGCGACATCGAGCGTGTCGAGGTCCTGCGCGGCCCGCAAGGCACCCTGTTCGGCCGCAACTCGACCGCCGGCCTGATCAACATCGTCACCAAGGCGCCCGAGCTTGGCCGTTTTGCGGGCAAGGGATCGGTGTCCTATGGCAATTATGATTATTGGCGCGTCGACGGGATGATCAACGCGCCGCTGGGCGACAAGGCCGCGGTGCGCCTCGACGGCGTCTGGCAGAAGCGCGACGGCTTCATCGAGAATGTCACGCCGGGCGAACCCGATATCAATGACCGCGACCGCTGGCTGGCGCGCGGGCAGCTGATGTTCGAGCCGAGCGAGACGCTGAAATTCCGCCTGATCGCCGATTATAGCGAGCGCAAGGAGAATTGCTGCGGCGGCATCCTGCTAAACCCCGTGCGCAACCTGACACGCGGCGCCGACGGTTTTCCCGTGGCATCCGCGAATACGCTGCTGCCATTGCTGCAACTGCTTGGCGCAAACCATCAGGTTGCACCCGCCGGGTCCAGCTTCGTTCGCCGCCAGTCGACGACACCCGGGGTCACCTATCGGTCGGACACGAAGGACTGGGGCGTTTCGGGCGAACTCGACTGGGAGCTCGGCGCCGCGACGCTGACTTCGATCACCGCCTATCGCGATTACAAGAATGCGCAGGGGCAGGACGCCGATTTCAACACGCTCGATATCCTGCGCCGCACCGATCTCGACCGCCGCTTCCGCCTGTTTACGCAGGAGCTGCGGTTGCAGGGCGAGGCGTTCGACGGCCGGCTCGACTGGCTGGTCGGCGGCTATTATGCGAATGAGAAACTCGATGTCGACGACGACATCAAATATGGCGCCGATTATCAGCGCTTCGCCAATTGCCTTGCCGCCGCGACACTCGCGCCCGCACTGCTCAACCCGGCGTCGGCGACCTGTTCGAACCTGCCCGCCGCAAGTTTTCCCGGGTTCCAGGGAATCGCGGCGCTGCTCGGCGCCGCGCCGCTCAACGGCACCGGCAATAATGGATCGACCTTTCACCAGCGCAGCACCAACTATGCGCTGTTCACCCACAACAGCTTCGACATTATCGAAGACGCGCTGACGCTGACCGTCGGCGCGCGCTACACGCATGAGAAGAAGACGCTGTCGGGCGATGCCAATTTCACGAACACGCTGTGTCCGGCGATCGTCAATTCGTCGCTGCAGGCGCTCGCCAGCCTCGCCTGCGTGATCAACGGCACTGCGCCCGACATCGTCAAAGGCGCGCCGGGAACGAAGTTCAGCGAGGGCCAGTGGACCGGCACCGCGGTGCTGAGCTGGAAACCCGCGCCCGAATGGCTCGTCTACGCCTCGGCGTCGAAGGGATATAAGGCGGGCGGCTTCAACCTCGACTATTCGGCGCTCGACAGGCCGTGCAGCACGACGGCAGGCTCGGCAGCACAGAATGCCGCCTGCACGACGGCGCTGGCGCGGCCGGCGAACTCACCCGGCAACGGCCGCCCCGAAGCGAGCGACCTGCAATTCGCCAGCGAAAAGGTCGATGCCTATGAACTCGGGGTCAAATGGGATGGCCCCGGGATCGACGTCAACGTCGCCGCCTTCTGGCAGGAATATAGCAACTACCAGTTGAACACCTTTAACGGCGTCAATTTCGAGGTGACCAATATCCAGGCGTGCAAGGACGATCTGGGAACGGCTCCGACCGACAATAGTGCCGCCACGGGCGCCTGCGCGTCCGACCGGTTGAAACCGGGGGTCGTCGCGAAAGGCTTCGAGATCGAGACCTTCCTCCGCCCCGCGCGTGATGTCTCGGTCAACATGGGGCTGACCTATGTCGACACGCTCTATCGCCGCGATCTGGTGGGCACCGGCGGGCGAGCGCTGTCGCCGGTGCTGTTCCAGCTGCCCGGGCGCGGGGTGTCGAATGCCGCCAAATATGTCGCCACCGCAGGGATCAGCTGGACGCCGCCGATCGGCGGATCGGGGCTGACCGCGCTCGTCTATCTCGACACGCGGCTGCAGAGCGACACCAACACCGGCTCGAACCTCGACATCGAAAAGGAACAGGACGCCTTCGCGGTGTTCAACGGCCGCATCGGGCTGTTCGGGCGCGACCGTCGCTGGGGCATCGAGCTGTGGGGCCAGAATTTGTTCAACAAGCAATATTATCAGATCGGCGCCGACATGCCGTTGCAGGGATCGGGATCGTTCCGCGCCGTTGCAGCCCCGGCCGCCAGTGGACATCCGGGCACCGCCAACAAATTGTTCGTCGGCTTTCCCGGCGAACCGCGCACCTATGGCGTGACGTTGCGCGGCCAGTTCTGACCGTCTCTCCCCCTCCCCGGACGGGGAGGGTATGGGAGGGTCTGCCGCGGCCGGGCACTGTCGTGGCAGGCCCTTTCGTTTCCGCAGGCCGGTAATCAGCGGGCGCGGGCCGCCTGATGCGCGATGTCGGTCATCAGCTTGCGAAACAGTACCGCGCCCGCCGTGCCCGACGATTTGAGCGCACGCTCGCAATCGAGCAACCGGCTCATCAGCCGCGCGATGCGGACCGAGTCCCAGATATGGAGCTGCGCGGTCACCGCATCGCGTTCTTTCCAGAAGATTCCGCTGGTACGCGCCGACACCACCGTTGCGGGATGCGCGCCGCCATCGACTTCGGCGCGCAGACGCGCGAGCGCCATGGCGCGTATCGCGAGCGCGCGGATGATGCGGATCTCGGCGACGCCGACCGCCGTCGCCGTCGCCAGCATCTCGGGAAGCTCGCGCACTTTCCCGCCGAGCGCGACGTTGATGCACGCGCTGACATCCTCTTCGTGCGTTGCGGCGCCGAGCGCGGCGATGTCGGCGGCGGTCACCTGTCGCTGCCGGTCCGGCCCCGCGTCGAGATAGAGCGCCATCTTCTCGATCTCGCGCCGCATCAGCGCCTGATCGCCCGACACCAGGTCGACGAGCAATTGCGCATCGGCATTGGCGATCCGAAGCCCCTGCTCCTGCCCCGCCGCCATCGCGATGCCGACCAACGCGCGCCGGTCGGGCTGGTAACAGATCGCCGCGACCGCATGATCCGAACCTTCGACCAGCTTGACGAGTTTCGACTTGGCGGTGACCGACGCGCCGGTCGCGATCACCGGATTGATTACGGTGTCGGCGGCAAGCAACGCCTCGACCGCCGCGAGACTGTCGTCGCCGCTGCCGGCGAGTTCGACCCGGATCACGCGTGCGGGCGAAAAGAGCGACATCGACGCGGCTTCGGCGGCGAGCAGCGAGGGGTCCTGCGACAGCTGCGATCCCGTCAGGTCGAGCCGTTCGGCGTCCTTGCCCGCGAGGCCGATCAAATGGCTCGCAACGGCTTCCATCGTCGCTTCATCGGGGCCGGTGAGGAGGGTGAAGCGAACCGCGGGGTCGAGGCGCGACAGGCGTTCGAGTTCGTTCGGCTTGACCGATTTCATTGCCCGGCGGGCGCGGCAGCCGGTTGTCCGCCGCCGCGGTTCGCAAAGACCGCGAGGCGCGCGACGATCTGGTCGGCGACCGCCGAGGACAGGCGTTCGAGCGCCGAGGATTCGGCAGCGATCGTCGCATATTCGCTGCCGACGACGTCGATGCCTGCGTCGGAAAAAGCTGTCGCGTCGAGCAGCACTTCGCCGCTCGCGGCGTCGACAAGCTGGTAGCGCGCGCGCAGGGTGCGGCGTTCGCGCGTCACCGCATCGTCGGCGCGGACGCCAAAGCCGGTGATCGAATCTTCGAGCCGGACGTCGAGCCGCAGACGTTTGCCAGCGCCCTGTCCGCCCTGCGTCGCCTGAAGCCGGTCACGCAAGGCGTTGCGGACGAGCCAGCCATTATGCCCCTCGATCGCCGCGACATCGACATCGGCGAGTATCTGCGCCACCGCCCCCTTGCTGCCATTGGCATATAAGGGACGCAGCCCGCAGCCGCCGAGCATCAGCGAGGCGGCGACGAGCGAGGAGATGAGCAGGGTTCGCATCAGGGAACGATATTCACCAAACGGTCGGGGACCACAATGACCTTCTTCGGCGCGGTGCCGCCCAGCAGCTCGGCGATGCGCGGGCGCGCGAGCGCTGCGGCTTCTACCGCTTCCTTGTCGAGGCCTTTGGCGAGCGTCATCGTATCGCGCAGCTTACCCGCCATCTGGATCGCGATTGTCACCTCGTCATCGACGAGCAGTGCCGGATCGGCGGTCGGCCATGCGGCATCGGCGATCATCGCGGTTGTGCGCTGGCTTTCGGGAAGCGCAGCCCAGGCCTCTTCGGCGAGGTGCGGCAGCATCGGTGCGACGAGCAGGATCAAGGTGCGGCATGCCTCGGCGCGGGTCGCCGAGGGCGGTGCCTTTTCGATCTCGTTGGCGAGCGCGTGAATCTTCGCAACCGCCTTGTTGAAACCCAAGGCTTCGACATCGACGGCGACGCCGGCGATCGTCTGATGCAGCTTGCGCGCGAGGCCCTTGTCCTCGGCCCCGTCGCCGACATTTTCGGTGTCGCCGAACAGGCGCCACAGGCGCTGGACGAAACGCCACGCGCCTTCGATCCCCGCCTCGCTCCACGGCAGGTCGCGCTCGGGCGGGCTGTCGGAGAGCATGAACCAGCGTGCCGCATCGGCGCCATATTGGTCGAGGATCGCGTCGGGATCGACGACATTCTTCTTCGACTTCGACATCTTGATCACGCGGCCGACATCGACGGTATAGCCGTCGGCGGTCAGGATCGCGCCGTCGGGCTTGCGCTCGATTTCGTCGGGGGTGAAGAAGAGCGGCGGCAGGCCTTCGCCTTGTACGCGGCTATAGGTCTCGTGCGTCACCATGCCCTGTGTGAACAGGCTGGCGAACGGCTCCTTGATGTCGATCATCCCCATCTTGTTCAGTGCGCGCGTCCAGAAGCGCGCGTAGAGCAGATGAAGGATCGCATGCTCGATGCCGCCGATATATTGATCGACAGGCAGCCAGCGACGGATCACCTCGGGGTCGAAGGGCTTGTCCGCGGGTGAACTGGCGAAGCGCAGGAAATACCAGGACGAATCGACGAAGGTATCGAGCGTGTCGGTCTCGCGCAGTGCTTCGCCGCCACAGCTCGGGCACGCGACATGCTTCCACGTCGGATGACGGTCGAGCGGGTTGCCGGGGACCGAGAAATCGACATCCTCGGGCAGGATGACGGGGAGCTGGTTCTTGGGAACCGGCACCGTGCCGCAGGCATCGCAATGGATGAAGGGGATCGGGGTGCCCCAATAGCGCTGGCGCGAAACGCCCCAGTCGCGCAGGCGCCATACGGTCGTGCCCTTGCCCCAGCCTTCATGCTCGGCGCGCGAAACGATCGCCGCCTTGGCCTCGTCGATGCTCATCCCGTCGAGGAAATGGCTGTTCACCAGCTTGCCGGGGCCGGTGTACGCCTCGTCGCCGGTGAAATGCTGCGCGGTTTCGTCGCCGTCGGCGATGACGCGGTGGACGGGCAGCTCATATTTGCGTGCGAAGTCGAGATCGCGCTGGTCGTGCGCCGGGCAACCGAAGATCGCGCCGGTGCCATAGTCCATGAGCACATAGTTCACGACCCAGACCGGCAGGTGCAACGCGGGATCGAGCGGATGCTCGACCGCAAGGCCGGTGTCGAAACCAAGCTTCTCGGCCGTCTCGAGCTGCTCGGCCGACGTGCCCTGACGGCGGCATTCGGCGATGAACGCGGTGAGTTCGGGCGAATCCTTCGCCAGCCGTTCGGCAAGCGGGTGGTCGGGCGAAATCGCCGCGAAGCTTGCGCCATAAAGCGTGTCGGGCCGCGTCGTGAAGACGTCGAACCCCGCCGCGCCGCCCGCCATCTTGAAGCTGAACTCCAGCCCCTGCGACTTGCCGATCCAGTTTTCCTGCATCAGCCGGACCTTGTCGGGCCAGCTGTCGAGGCTGCCAAGGCCTTCGAGCAATTCCTCGGCGAAGTCGGTGATCTTGAGGAACCACTGCGACAATTTCTTCTTTTCGACGAGCGCGCCCGAGCGCCAGCCGCGGCCGTCGATCACCTGCTCGTTGGCGAGCACGGTCATGTCGACGGGGTCCCAGTTCACATAGCTGTGCTTGCGCGTGACGAGTCCCGCGGCGAACAGGTCGAGGAACAGCGCCTGCTCCTGCCCGTAATAATCGGGCTCGCACGTCGCAAGTTCGCGGCTCCAGTCGATCGCGAGGCCAAGGCGCTTCAGCTGCGCGCGCATCGACGCGATATTGTCGCGCGTCCAGCCGCCGGGGTGGACGCCCTTTTCCATCGCGGCATTTTCGGCGGGCATGCCGAACGCGTCCCAGCCCATCGGATGGAGCACGTCGTGGCCGGTCATCCGTTTGAAACGCGCGAGAACGTCGCCCATCGCATAGTTGCGGACGTGCCCCATATGGATGCGCCCCGAGGGATAGGGGAACATCTCGAGGATATAGGCCTTCGGCTTGTCGGCCCCATCCGCATTCTTGGAGTCGGTCGTGGCAAAGCTGTTCGCCGCCTCCCACGCCTTTTGCCAGCGGGCGTCGGCGGCGAGGGCGCCAAAGCGCGGTTCGCGGGTCATTCGTCGGTTACCCCGTTTGTCTGTGTTGGTGGCGCGATGGACGCGCCGCCGGATTAGTCCCTGATGGCGCCGCGGCGCAGGTCGCGGGCGCGAGTAAGGATGATTTCCTCAAGCTTTTGAACCGTTGCCGCCTGAACCGGCGCATCGACCCAGGTGCCGCCCTGTGCCACCTGGCGCGAGGCCGCGACACGGAGCGCGTCGGCGCGCAGGTCGCGGTCGAGGATCGACACGGTGACCTTCATCCGCTCGCCGGGGTTCGCCGGGTTCGCATACCAGTCGGTGATCACGACGCCGCCGGACGAATCGGCCTGGAGCAACGGCATGAACGACAGCGCATCGAGCGAGGCGCGCCACAAATAGCTGTTGACGCCGATCGTGGTCACCTGGCTGGCGGCGAGGTCGGCGCGCGGCCGATCCTTCTTCGCGCAGGCCGAAAGCCCGAGTGCCGTAAGTCCGAGCAGCACGACCGTGGCCGAACGACGGCCGAGCTTGGCAGGGACGGAAAGCTGGAACATGCCGATAACACCTTATCTTTTGAACGCCGCCGGAACAGGAAACCGGGCCGCGTATAACGGAATTGTCAGCGTCTCTATCGCCCTTGCCGCCGTCGGGCAAGCGCGGCAATTCAGGCCGCCTCGCCGTTCAGATTCTGGTCAGATTCGGAATGCACTGTGACGATCGCGCAACAATTTCGGCAAAAAGCGGAATCGTTGCAATAATTTGGCGGGATTCGCTGGCAATATCGCGGTGGTCGCCCTATTTGATGAGTCGATTGGGGTTGGAGTCGCAGAATCATGGCGCGCACATCGCGACATCTTTGGAAGGGAAGTCTCACTGCTTTGGCGGTGGCTTCGCTTGCGCTCCCGCCAGCCCTCGCCGCGATGTCGCGCACCGACGGCATCCGCGATACCGCGCTGTCCGAAACATTGCTCGGCCAGTTCACGCCCGCATCGGGTGATCCGCGCCTGATCGCGCGTTACACCCAGATGTCGGCCGAACAGCGCTTCAGCTTCACTCCGGCGCTGACCGACGAAGGCCGCAAGAATCGCGCGATCACCGTCGTGATTCGCGCGCGCGACGACGCATCGAGTGCGACGCGCACGTCGGCCATCGCCGCCGGCCGGACCGCGCCGGTCGCGATCGCGCCGGTCAAATATAATCTCGGCGCGTCGGTCGGTTTCGAGAAATTCGTTACGCCGACGCTGCCGCGCGGTACCGACCTGCGCAACCTGCCGGTCGCGAAGGCGCCCGAGCAGGACGAGAAAAAGTCGCGCTTCGCCACGCGTATGGTCAACCGCCCAAGCGACCCAAGCGGGGCAACCGATCGCGTCACCGCTCCCGGCGAAGCGTCCGCCGTCGATGTCGTCAGCAGCTATCGCCTGACCAAGAATATCGATGTCACCGCGGGCGTGCGGTACAAGAGCGACGACCGCGTCGAACCGCTGACCGATACGCGGCGCGACAGCCAGGCGGTCTATGTCGGAACCGCGTTCCGCTTCTGACGCTGCCGGCGCTTAGCCGCTATCTCGTCCCACGCATCGATCGCCGCCCATCCCGAGCTGATTCGGCTCACGCGCTTTAGTGCGCGTGCGCGCGCCGCCGTCATTCCGCCCAACGCGATCGCCTGCGCGCCCGACAGACGTGCCAGCCGCAACCACGCGGCGCGGCCAAGCGCCCGGGCGCCGGGGTGCGACCGGGTCGAATGGAGCGGCGAGATAAACACGCCGTCCGCCCCGCACCGGCGGGCGCGGCGCGCTTCGCGGGCGTCGTGGACGGGCATCGTTGCCGACAGACCCAGCCGATGGGCCGGCGCCGCGCGGTGCGCCCCATGCTGCCGGAGATGGACGCCATCGGCACCCCAGCGTCGCGCGGTCTGTGGTGAATCGGCAAGCAGCACGGTCAAGCCCCGCGCCCGCGCGGTACGCATCAACCGCCGCAGGAGGCGCCAGCGCGCGCCGGGCGGCAGGCTGTCGTGGCGCAGAACGATCCCGCTGCCGGGCGGAAGCAGCGCCGCGAGTGCGACAATACCGGCCTTGAGCCGCTCGTCGCTGAACAGCCATCGCGTCGGCAGGGGGTGGCGCCCGGTCATCGCCCTTTCTATAGGCGCGTCGCGGGCGCGCGCAACGCGCGGGATGGAAACGAGACGATGAGCGAAGCAGCAGACCGGCTGGCCGACGTGCAGGCCCATATCGCAGACGCCGCGAAACGCGCGCAGCGGCGGACCGACGATATCTGCCTGATCGCGGTGTCGAAGACGCATGAAGCCAGCGCTATCCGCCCGTTGATCGCGGCGGGCCAGCGCCATTTCGGCGAGAACCGCGTGCAGGAAGCCGCGGCAAAATGGCCCGAACTGCGCGCCGAAACCCCCGATGTCACACTCCACCTGATCGGCCAGCTGCAATCGAACAAGGCCGAGGAAGCGATCGCGCTGTTCGACGCGATTCATTCGCTCGACCGCAGCTCGCTGGTGCAGGCGCTTGCGAAAGCTTGCCAAAAGGCGGGCAAACAGCCGCGGCTGTTCGTCCAGGTCAATATCGGCAACGAAGAACAAAAAGGCGGCTGCGCGGTCGCCGACCTGCCCGCATTGCTGACCGAGGCGAGGGACGCCGGGCTGACGATCGAGGGGCTGATGGCGATCCCGCCCGCCGACATCGAACCCGCGCCCTTTTTCGCGCTGCTCGACGAACTCGCCGAACGCCACGGGCTGCCGTTCCGATCAATGGGGATGAGCAGCGATTATGAGACCGCAGTGATGCTGGGCGCGACGCATGTGCGCGTCGGAACGGCGCTTTTTGGAAGTCGCTGAACGGTCGGCCGCAAACGACCTAAGCAAGTCCGCGCCAGCGACTTCGCGGGGGCGAGGGTCATGGTGTTAAACGGGCAACGTCCGCTCCCAACTTCGAGCTGACTTTTCCAACCCGGGAATTGCGCTGCTATTGATATTCGACCGTCACCGGAATGCGTCCGCGATAGTCGCCGTCGTCGAGCGCCGCGACCTGCAGCCGGCCGCCGAAGCGGAATTGCAGGCGGCCGTCGGCGCCGAGCCGCGGTGCGGCGGAGAGGTCGGTGACGAGGCCGGTGACGCGCGCGGTGCGGCCATGGCTGCCTTCGAGATCGACGCTCGCGGGAAGGATGACACGCACCTCGGCGCCGGGTTCGCCGCGTACGGTAACGACGCCGGTCAGCGCAAAACCGCCCAGGTCGACGACATCGCCGCGCACGCGGCGCGCGCCCGACAACGGGTCGAGTTCGACCTCGCCCCCCATTGCACCGACCGCGACGCGGCCCATGTCGAGCTGCGTTTCGACATCGACGCGCAACGGCACCTCGGCCTTGCGAACCGTGGCGCCCTCCACCTTGTCCTGCGCGCAGAGCATGCATTGCGCCGTCGCGGCGGGCACGCCGGCGAAGGCCAGTACAAGTCCAAGGAAAAGACGCAGTTTCACAGTGATAACACTAGCCCAGCCATGGTTAAGCCGCGGTAAAGCAACGGGGGCGCTAATCGCTGGCCAGTTTCCCGCTTTTCGGCCACATGTGCGCGATGAATATATCCCTGCCGTCCCCCCGGCTGAACGCCCTCGCCACTGCGGTGCCGGGGCATGATATCCATCGGGCCTTTATCGAGTGGGCAACGCCGCGGCTGACCGACGATCGGGTGCGCGCGATCTTCACGCGCATGACCACACGGTCGGGGATCGATCATCGCTGGTCGGTGCTTCCCCCCACGCCGACCGGCGGATCGCCAGTCGGGGCCGGCGGATTTTACGATGTCCCCGGTTTGCCGCCGACGTCGGTGCGAATGCGCGCCTATGCAGAACGTGCGCCCGAACTGGCGCTGCAGGCGATTGCAAAACTGGGCGATGCCTTCGATCCGGCGCGCGTCACCCACATCGTTGTCGCGAGTTGCACCGGCTTCGTTGCGCCGGGAATCGATCAGATTCTCGCGCGGCGGCTGGGCCTCGCCCCGACCGTCGAGCGCGTGCTGATCGGCTTCATGGGCTGTTATGCGGGCGTCACCGCGCTGCGCACC
The DNA here is from genome assembly GCF_057657055.1 of Sphingopyxis sp. Soil_C_28. Classification (NCBI taxonomy): domain Bacteria; kingdom Pseudomonadati; phylum Pseudomonadota; class Alphaproteobacteria; order Sphingomonadales; family Sphingopyxidaceae; genus Sphingopyxis; species Sphingopyxis sp. Soil_C_28. The sequence continues at coordinate 153,226 of NZ_JBDGJE010000002.1, read as the reverse complement.
GCGCGCCATATCGTGCGGTCCGAGCCCGATGCGGTGGTGCTGGTGGTCAGCGTCGAATTGTCGACGCTGCACCTCAGCCTCGCCGACGAACCTGAACCCTTGCTCGCGATGCTCCAGTTCAGTGACGGCGCAGCAGCGGGAATCGTCTCGACTGCGCCGCACGGATTCGAATTGGGCGAAGGCCGCAGCCTCGCGCTCGACGACAGCGCCGACCTGATCCGCTGGGACATCGGCGACAAGGGCTTCGAGATGACCTTGTCGGGTGAGGTGCCGGGGCGGTTGCGCGAAACGTTGGCCGATTCCGGCGTGCAGCGCGAATTGTTCGGCGATGGCGGCGCGCCGCCGCTGCTTGCGGTCCACGCCGGCGGGCGCTCGGTGCTCGATGCCGTCGAACATGCGCTGGACGTTCCCCCGCCAGCGCTCGACGACAGCCGCGCCGTGCTCGCGCGCTTCGGCAATATGTCGTCGGCGACGATCCTGTTCGTGCTCGCCGACATGATGGCGCGCGGCGCAAAGGGGGAGGGCATTGCCATCGCCTTCGGCCCCGGGCTCGCCGCCGAAGCGATCCGCTTCACCGCACCATGAACCCCTTCACCAGCCTTCGTGCGCCGATCGACGCCGAGGAGGAGATGGACGCGGCCGAGCTGCCGCCCGAACTATATGCCCGCGTCCTCGCCGACCTGTCGCGCATCAACGGCCTGACGATGGCGCCGCGTCCGACACTGCGCTTTCTCGATCGGGTCCGCGCGCGCGGTGTGGGGACACGGCCCTGGCGCATCCTCGACGTGGGGTTCGGCGCGGGCGACATGCTCGCGAGAATATCGCAGTGGGGCGAAAAGCGCGGGGTCGCGCTTGAGCTTGCCGGCGTCGATCTCAATCGCAAGAGCGAAGCGGTGGCCGCGGTGCGGCTCGGCGAACGGGCGCGGCTGATCACCGGCGATTATCGGAGTCTCGCGGGGCAGCGGTGGGATATCATCATCTCCAGCCTCGTCACCCATCATATGACGCCGGCGCAGCGCGCCGAATTCCTGTGCTTCATGGAGGCCGAGGCGGGGCGCGGCTGGCTGGTCAACGACCTCCACCGCCGACGCCTGCCCTTTGCAGGCTATCCGCTGCTCGCGACATTGGCACGGGTCGATCCGATCGTCCGCCGCGACGGGCAATTGTCGGTCGGGCGCAGCTTTCGCCGCGCCGAATGGAAGGCGATGCTCGCCGACGCCTTGCCCGAAAGCGCCGATGCCTGCCGCATCTTTCGCAGCTTCCCCTATCGGCTTTGCGTCGAGCGCGTCCGGTGACCGACGCGATCGTCGTCGGGGCCGGACCCGCAGGGGCGGCGGCGGCGATCGGGCTGGCCCGTGCGGGCGCCGACACGCTGCTGCTCGAACGCACGCACGAAACGGGCGACGCGCTGTGCGGCGGGTTTCTGAGCTGGCAGACGCTGGCCCGGCTCGAAAGGCTCGGCATCGAGCGCGCGACGCTGGGCGGGCAGGCGGTGGCACGGGTCCGGTTGTTCGCAGGCCGGCGGCACAGCGAAACCCCGCTGCCCGCTCTCGCGATGGGCGTGTCGCGCCGGCGTCTCGACAGCGCGTTGCAAGCGGCCGCGAGCGAATCCGGCGCAGCGCTGGAGCGCGGCGTTCATGCAACCGCGCTCGACGATGGCAGCGTGCAGACACGCGATGGCGCCGTTCTGGGCGCGCCCGCGTTGTTCCTCGCGGCGGGCAAACACGGCTTTCGCGGCTTTCCCCGCGACCCCGAACCCTGGCAGCGCGCCGATCCGGTGATGGGGCTGCGGCTCCGGCTGCCGCCGAATCCGGCGCTCGACCGATTGGTCGACGATGCGGTCGAGCTCCATTTGTTCGATCGGGGCTATGCCGGGCTGGTCCGGCAGGAGGATGGCAGCGCCAATTTGTGCCTCGCCGCGCACAAGTCGCGGCTCGACGCGGTCGGCGGAGACCCGGCCGCGCTACTCCGCGCATTGGGCGATGCGCATCCGCGGCTTGGCGAGCGCCTGGCGTTTGCCGACGGGTCGCACGGCATCGATGCGATCGGGCATGTCCCCTATGGCTGGCGGACACGGGATACCGCCCCCGGCCTGTTCCGGCTGGGCGATCAGGCGGGGGTGATTCCGAGCCTCGCCGGCGAGGGGATGGGACTGGCTTTCGCAAGCGCCGCGGCCGCGGTGGCGGCCTGGCATCACGGCGGAGCAAGCGCGGCGCCCGGTTTTCAGCGGAGCCTGTCGGCCCGCATGGCGCGCCCTTTCGCCATCGCGAACCGCGTCTGGCGCGCCGGCGAAAGCCCGCGGACGGCGGGCGGCCTGACCCTTTTGGCGTCATGGGTGCCGCCGCTGGTGCGCTGGGCGATGCACGCGACGCGGATCGCCGGCGACTGAGCCCGCCCCCTTGCCGGACAAGGCTTTCGATCCGATATTATGACCAACAGCGCCGCCGCCGGACACCGGCCCGCGCGCCGAAGGAGCAATCGATCATGGCCGATCCGAAAACCGAAAAGACGCTCGATCCGATGGCGCACCATGTGCTGCGCGAAGGCGGCACCGAACGGGCGTTCACCGGCAAATATACCGATCACAAGGGCGACGGCGTGTATCGCTGCGCCGACTGCGGCGAACCCCTGTTCGACAGCCGCACCAAATATGACAGCGGATCGGGCTGGCCGAGCTATACCGCACCTGCCGAAGGCGGTGCCGTCACCGAAGTAACCGACACCAGCCACGGCATGAGGCGCACCGAAGTGCGCTGCGCCAAATGCGAAGGCCACCTCGGCCATGTGTTCCCCGACGGCCCCGGACCCACCGGCCTGCGCTATTGCATCAACAGCGCGGCGCTTGACTTCGAGGGGCGCGGGCAGGATGAGGCATCAACCGGCAAGGACTGAAAACGCCTTCCCGGACTGACGCATCAGGGGCGCAGTGAGGGAAGGAAATCGGGCTTTGCGCCGCGAAAGACAGCAGGCTTCGTCGAATAAATCGTCATCGTCCAGCAAAGGGAACGGCACGTCCGGTGACGCGCCGTCCCGATTTCGCGTCTGGGTCCGGCGAATCTTCCGCTGGGGCCTTGGCCTTGCGGTTGTCGGCCTTGTCGCGCTTGGCGTCGCGGTCGGCATCGCGGTGCAGCGCATGCCGAGCTTCGAGGAGCTCAAGAAATCGCCCGCGGGCCAGACGATCCGCGTCCGCGCCGCCGATGGCACCGTATTCCTGTCGCTCGGGCCGAATTATGGCCGCTGGCTGACCCTGCGCGAAACGCCGCAGGTGATGCAGGACGCGATGGTCGCGGTCGAGGACCGGCGCTTTCGCTATCATCCGGGGCTCGACCCCGTCGGCATGGTGCGCGCAGCGGCGGTCGCGGTCCAGAATCGCGGCAGCGGACGCCGCCTGCAGGGCGCATCGACAATCACCCAGCAGCTCGCGCGCAATATCTTCCTGTCGAACAGCTATGATTTCAAGCGCAAGGCGCGGGAGATGATCCTCGCGCTCGCGCTCGAATGGAAATTCTCGAAGGACGAGATTCTCGAGCTGTACCTGAACAAAGTTTATTTCGGCGGCGGCAGCTATGGCATCGACGCCGCGTCGAACAGCTTTTTCGGGCATAGCGCGACCGAAATGTCGCTGTCCGAGGCAGCCGTGGTTGCGGGACTTGTGAAGGCCCCGTCGCGCTATTCGCCGACCGCCGATGCCCAGGCCGCGCTCGGCCGCGCCGGCGTGGTACTGAGCGTCATGGTCGACGCCGGGGTTATCACCCAGGCGCAGGCCGACAGCGCCGAACCCGCGAATGTCCAGCTCGCGAAGGAAACCGGGCAGAACAGCGCACGCTATTTCAGCGACTGGGCGCTGCCGCAGCTCGACATGCTGATCGACGAGGGCAGCGACGCACTCGACGTTTATACCACGATCGATCTGGGCATGCAGCGCGCGGCGACCGCATCGATCCAGGCGAACACACCGGGCGGCGTCCAGGGCGCGCTGGTGTCGCTCGACCGCGACGGCGCAGTGCGCGCGATGGTCGGTGGCAAGGATTATGTATCGTCGAACTACAACCGCGCGACGCAGGCGCTGCGCCAGCCAGGATCGGCGTGGAAGCTGTTCGTCTATATGGCGGCGCTGGAAGCCGGTTACAAAGTCGGCGATCAGGTGGTCGACGAGCCCGTGACGATCAACGGCTGGTCGCCGCGCAACTCATCGGGCCGCTTCTCCGGCACAATGGATCTGCGCAGCGCCTTTGCCTATTCGGTCAATACCGTGGCGGCAAAGCTGGGCGACGAAGTCGGTTTTTCCTCGGTCGCCAACATGGCGCGCCGCTTCGGGATCACGACACCGATCAACACCCACCCATCGATGGTGCTCGGCAGCGCCGAGGTCCGCGTCATCGACATGACCGCGGCCTTTGCCGCCGTGTCGCGCGGCGGCGTCTCGGTCCAGCCCTATGGCATCACCAAGGTGACGACCGCCGACGGCCGCCTGCTCTATCAGCGCCCCGCCGAACGCGGGCAAACGCTCGTCGATCATTGGGTCGCCGCGGGGATCACCGACCTGCTCCAGACCGCGGTCAACACCGGAACCGGCAAGGCGGCGCAGATCGGCCGCCCCGTCGCGGGCAAGACCGGGACGACGTCAAGCAACAAGGACGGCTGGTTCCTCGGTTTCTCGAGCGGGATCACGACGGGCGTGTGGATGGGCCGTGACGATGCGAAAGCGGTCGGCGGGCTGCAAGGCGGCCGAGCGCCCGCCAAGGCCTTTGCCGATTATATGCGTATCGCGGTCGCGCGGCGCCCGGTCGAACAGTTCGACACCGAAGTCGTGCTGCCCGAATGGCAACTCGAGGACGAAGGCCAGGCCTATATGGGCGAACCCGGCGAGGAAGGGCTGGTCGACGATAATGGCATGCCGATCGAGCTGCCATATGACAGCCGTCCGCCCGAAGGCACCGAACCCGCGCCGCCGCAATCGGACGACGCGCCGGTGCTCGACCAGCAATGGATCGAGGAGCAGACCGGCCGGCGCGGGCCCGGCGACAATGGCGGGCAGCCCAAGATGATTACGGTTCCGAAAGCGCCGCCGCCGGCCGCCAAGTCACAACCGCCGCGAAACCAGCCGGGCGATTCGAACTAGGCCGGATCAGACCGCGAAACGATAGCGGTGGAGCGCGCGCCCCTCGCGGCGCAACCACTGCCGCGCGATCGCGACATCGCCGTCGTGGAGTTCATCGACAAGCGCGTGAAAATCCGGGCCATGGTCCATATGCCGCAGATGCGCGACCTCGTGCGCCACGGTCGCGCGGCGGACATGATCGGGCGCCATGACGAGCCGCCAGCTGTAGCGCAGATCGCCATCGTGGGTGCAGCTGCCCCAGCGGCTGCGCGGATCGCCGACGCAGACGCGGCCGACCGATAGCCCTGCGGCGGCGGCAATCTCGCGGCTTTCGCGTTCCATCAGATCGAGCGCCTGACCCTTCAGCCAGCGCTCGATGCGCCGGCCAACGCTTTCGGCGGGACCGCCGACGCGCAGACTGTTCGCGTCAAGCCGGATCGCGCGGGGCGCGGTTGGCGTCCAGTCGATGTGGCGGTCGATGCCGAGAAAGGGAACCGCCGCGCCGGGCCCGACGATCACCGGCAAAGCCGCCTTGCCGACCTGCTCCGCCAGCCAGGCCTGTTGTTCGCCCGCCCATTTCAATGCCGCGCGCTCGTTGGTGCGCCGCGGCACCGTCAGCCGCAACTCGCCCCGCGCGCCGTCGAAGACAAGGCGATAGCGGCGCGATTGCGCGTGGCGAACGACGCGCACCGGCCAGGCGTCGTCACCGACCCAGATATGCGGCCCATCGGGCGCGAAGTCAGACGATGCGTTCGACAAGATGATTCTCGAGCGGCCCGGCCATATCTTCGCCAACGGTCCAGCCGACGATCGATTCGCCCGCGCGATGCACGGCGTCGCGGTCGCCGCAGACGAGATAATGCCAGTCGGGCAAAGGCTCGCCTTCGGCACGCAAGCGATAGGCGCAGCTTTGCGGCAGCCATTCGATATCGGCGACTTTCGCCTTGGTCAGCGTCAGGCAGTCGGGAACATGGCGGCGGCGATGCTTGTAATCGCCGCAGCGCGCGGTGGAGAGATCGAGCAGGCGACACGCGACGTTGGTGGGATAGATGCGCCCCGTGTCCTCATCCTCCAGCTTGTGCAGACAGCATTTCCCGCAGCCGTCGCACAAGGCCTCCCATTGGCCGGCGTCGAGGCTGGCAAGCGGCGCTTCCCAGAAGGGTTGCGCCTCACCACGCATCATTTCACCCATTTCGCCAGCTCGGCGGCGACCGCAGCGGGGGCGCCCTCATCGGCATCCGACGAGGGATCATCGAGCGGCAGCAGCGCCAGCGGCTTGCCCGCCGGATCCATCAGGAAGGCAAGCTGGCTGTGCGCCATCAGATAGCGGTCGGGCGCCGAACCCTCGACCTTGTTATATGTCACGACATAGGCCTTCGCGACCGCGGCAATCTGTTCGGGCGTGCCGGTCAGGCCGAGGAGGCGCGGGTGATAACGCGCAACGAAAGGCTTCAGCGCTTCGGGTGTGTCGCGCGCCGGATCGACGGTGATGAACAGCGGGGCAATCTTGGCGCCGCGCGCGGCATCGGTCTTTTCGAACTGCGACAGCCCGCGCATCAGCTTTTGCAGATCGACCGGGCAGATGTCGGGGCAGAAGCTGTAGCCGAAATAGACGAGGCGGTATTTGCCTGCGAAATCGGTGTCGCGAACGGTCTTGCCGGTCTGGTCGGTGAGCGTGAAAGCGCCCCCGATGCGCGCGCCTTCGAGCGGCGGTTTGGCGGACGGTGCGTCGGCCGCGCCGTTGCACCCCGCCAATGCCGCACCAAATAAGACGATCAGGCTTGCGCGGACCAGCCTTTGTCCCATATTTGCGATATTCATCATGCAGCCAGCCTTGGTCGGCTAGCCGCCGAAAATCAACCATTGTCGTCGCATCTGCGGCGGACAAATTGCCCCAGGGGTCGCCGATCATGTTTCGCCGTGCGGAATTCCGCCTCGCTGCCTTTTTCGTCGCACTGGTTGCCGCGACGGGCCTTCTTCTCAGCCCCGCGAAAGCGCAGTTCCGCGGCGGATTTGCCTTTTTGCAGGCGGTCGACAGCCGCGACGGGACCAAGGCGACCGAGGCGCTGAAGGACGATCCGTCGTTCATCAACACGCGGCACCCCGACAATGGCGAAACCGCCCTGATCATCGTCGCCAAACGACGCGACCTGACGTGGCTGCGCTTCCTGCTCGGCAAGGACGCCGACCCGTCGATCGGCGACAAGCAGGGCATGACGCCGCTGATGCACACGGCACTGATCAACTTCACCGACGGCGCCGAGGAACTCCTGAAGGACAAGGCACCCGTCGACCAGGCTAACCGACGCGGCGAAACCGCGTTGATCCTGGCGGTCCAGTCGAAGAATGTTGCCATGGTCCGCCTGCTCGTCCGGCGCGGCGCCAACCCCGACAAGGCCGACCATGTCGCGGGCATGTCGGCGCGCGCCTATGCCAAGCGCGACGACCGCACCGGGCAGATCGTAGCGTTGCTCGATGCCAAGGCAGACGGACCGATTCGCGACCTCGGCCCGAGTTTCGGTCCCAATTGATCAGCACGATGTGATATCTGGATTGACAGTCACATTATAATGTGAGACATGGGCTTCATGTCCACGCAACTCATCGAGCGCATCCGCGCCATCGTCGACGACGGGTCCATGTCCCGTTCGGGCCTCGCGCGCGCCGCCGGCCTTCATGCCAACAGCCTGCGCGATCTCGACTCGCCGGGCTGGAATCCGACCGCCGAGACGCTGCGCAAGCTTGAAAACTGGCTCGCGAACGGCAGCGACCTGTCACCGATGGCGAGCCCCGAAGAGATCATCGCCGAGGCGCGCAACGGCCGCATGTTCATCCTCGTCGACGACGAGGACCGCGAAAATGAAGGCGACCTTGTCATCCCCGCACAGATGGCGACCCCCGACGCGATCAACTTCATGGCGACGCACGGCCGCGGGCTCGTCTGCCTGACACTCACCAAGTCGCGTGTCGATACGCTCGGGCTCGAATTGATGAGCCGCCAGAACGGCACGCGGCACGAAACCGCCTTCACCACCTCGATCGAGGCGCGCGAAGGCGTGACCACGGGCATTTCGGCGGGCGATCGCGCGCGCACCGTCGCGGTTGCGATCGATGCCGGCAAGAGCCGCGACGACATCGTCACCCCCGGCCACATCTTTCCGCTGATTGCGCGCGACGGCGGCGTGCTGGTCCGCGCGGGGCATACCGAGGCGTCGGTGGACATCGCCCGCCTCGCCGGGCTCAACCCGTCGGGCGTGATCTGCGAGATCATGAACGACGACGGCACGATGGCGCGGCTCGACGATCTGGTCCCCTTTGCGCGGCGCCACGGGCTGAAGATCGGCACGATCGCCGACCTGATCGCTTATCGCAGCCGCAGCGACCGGCTGGTCGAATGCGTGTCCGACGAGCCGTTCGAATCGGATTATGGCGGCGATTGGCGGCTCAAATCCTATCGCAACAAGATCGACGGCACCGTCAATCTGGTGCTTCAAAAGGGGCCGGTCGATCCCGAGGGCGTAACGCTCGTCCGGATGCACCCGGTGTCGATCTTCGACGACATCATGGGCCGCCCCGGACCGAAAAAGCGCCGCCTGCAACGCACGATGGACGCGATCGGCGAGGCTGGCGCCGGCGTGATCGTGATGCTGATGCGCCCGCTGCCGGGATCGGCCGACGCCGATGCGACCCCTGCGCCGACCAGCGGCATGGACCTTCGCACCTATGGCATCGGCGCGCAGATTCTCGCTGACCTCGGCGTCCACGCGATGGAATTGCTCACCCCCACCCACAGCAATATCGTCGGTCTCGAAGGCTATGGCCTGTCGGTCGTCGGCGAACGCCCCATTCCCGGAGAAGCATGATGGCCCACGTCCTGATCGTCGAAGCGCGTTTCTATAGCCACCTCAACGACATGCTGCTCGACGGCGTACGCAGCGCGCTCGACGCAGCCGGGCATAGCCACGACACGGTGACCGTCCCCGGCGCGCTCGAAGTGCCCGCGGCGATTTCGCTCGCTGCCGACAGCGGGCGTTACGACGCCTATGTCGCTTTGGGCGTCGTGATCCGCGGCGAAACCTATCATTTCGAAGTCGTCTCGAACGAAAGCGCGCGCGGCATCATGGCGCTGACGCTCGACGGGCTCGCGATCGGTAACGGCATCCTGACCGTCGAGGATGAAGAACAGGCGCTTGCGCGCGCCGACAAGACGCGCAAGGATAAGGGCGGCGAAGCGGCGAAGGCCGCGATCGCCATGCTGGCCCTGAAGGAACAATTCGGCATTGGTTGATCGTCCGCCTCCCAGCCGTTTTTCCGTCGTCGAGCGCGGCGGACGGCTGGTGGTGATCGACAAGCAGACGGGCCAGACACCCCCGAGCGCGGCCGAGCGCATGGACATTCACGATCGCAATCTGGGCGTTGAGCCGATCCGGCCCGAGCGAAAGCAGGCGACCCCCGATATGTCGGCGGCAGCGCGCGCCGAATCGGGACTGAGCGCCCGGCCCGCACCGGCGCAGCAAGTCGTGAAGCCCGCGCTCGCGAATAGCGGAAAGGATCGCATCGCCGCCGCGGTCGCCGAGCGCAACAAGCGGCCCTGGAACGCCGCGCCGGGCGATCGCCCCGCCCTGAAAGCCGATTCGACGCCAGCCCGCACCACGAACCGCCCGGCACCGCAAGTCGGCGGCCGCAAGACGATCGTCACCGGCAAATGGTGGGATGCGAAGGGGCCGCGCACGATCGAGCTGGGCCCTAAGGGTCAACAGATACTCAGCAGCAGCTTCGTTACGCTATTCTTCGCGCTTGTCGTCGCGGCGACCGCCGCGCTCTTTATCGAGCCGTTTCTGCTCGTCGTCGCTGCCTTTCTCCTGTTCCGCTTCGGCGGCAACATTCTTCGGCCCATCGGGGCCGGCATCGTCGACAAGGCGGTCGCAGAGAAGGGGTAAATGATCGATCCCCCCTGCGGCGCTGCCACAGGGAGGATCGATCAGCCTTATGCGTTCACCAGCGCAGGATAGTCGGTGTAGCCTTCGGGGCCCGGCGAATACCAGGTCTGCGGGTTGTCCGCGGCCCATTCGGCGCCGCTCTCGATTCGTTCGACAAGGTCGGGGTTGCCGATGAACGGACGGCCGAACGCAATGGCATCGGCCCTGCCATCGGCCAACGCCGCTTCGGCCTTTTGGACGTCATAGTCGCTGTTGAGGATGAGCGGCCCCTTGAACGCCGCGCGGATCGCCGGCGATTGCTTGGGCACATCGGTCTTTCCGAACGTGCCGTCGGGACCGGGTTCGCGCAGTTCGAGGAAACCGATGCCCAGCGCGTCGAGCGCTGCGGCGGCGACGGGAAACAGCGTTTCGGGCGCACTGTCGTCGACGCCTTGCGTCGCGCCGTTCGGCGACAGGCGCACCGACACGCGGCCGGCGCCCCAGACGCCGATCAGCGCCTCGGTCACTTCGCGCAGCAGGCGGATGCGGTTTTCGACCGAGCCACCATAATCATCGTCGCGCAGGTTGCTGCCGTTGCGCAGAAACTGGTCGATCAGATATCCGTTGGCGCCGTGGAGTTGGACGCCGTCGAAACCGGCCTTCTTCGCATTCTCGGCCGCCTTCACATAATCGCCGATCACGCGCGGCATTTCGTCAATGCGCAGCGGGCGCGCTTCTTCAAGGTCCATACGGCCCACCGGCGTATGCGCGCGGCCTTCGCCGACCGTCGCCGAAGCCGAAACCGGCTGTTTTCCGTCATTAAATACCGAATGGACGAGCCGGCCCATATGCCAGAGCTGCGCGACGATGCGGCCGCCGGCGGTATGCACCGCGTCGGTCACCGGCTTCCAGCCTTCAACCTGTGCATCGGTCCACAGGCCCGGTGCGGACGGCCAGCCAAGGCCTTCCTGCGAAATGCCGGTGGCTTCAGAAATGATAAGACCCGCCGAGGCGCGCTGGCGATAATATTCGCGCGCCAGCTCGTTCGGGACGAAGCCCGGTCCGGCGCGGCCGCGGGTCAGCGGCGCCATGATGATGCGGTTTGGCGCGTCGATCGCGCCCAGCTTGATCGGATCGAATAGGGAAACGGCCATAATTCCTCCACGGCTCACTTTTGCATGGGCGACCCGAACGGTCGCCGCTATGGGCTCCGAAGCTATGGACGTCCCGGCGCCTGCACAATGGTGCGTAGCAAAAGAAAATCTAAATGACAGCGAAGAAGGACAGCATCGACGAAGCACCAGCTATCGGCCCCGGCCGCTGGGCCTTTGCCGCGCTGCTCGGCGGCAACATCGCGCTGTCGCTCGGTGCCATGCTCGTCCGCATGGCCGATACCGGCCCGACGGCTTCGGCTTTCTGGCGGATGACGCTCGCGCTGCCGCTGCTTCTGATCTTCGCGTGGCGCGAGACCGGCGGGCGGATGCCACCACGCCCCGCAGTGCTCATCGCCGCGGTTGCCGGCATTTTCTTCGCACTCGACCTTGCCGCGTGGCACCTCGGCATCCTGCAGACAAAGGTCGCCAACGCGACCCTGTTCGGCAATTGCGCCAGCCTCTTGCTCGTTTTCTGGGGTATTTTCCTGGCCCGCACCCTCCCGCGCGGATGGCAAGCGGCGGCGATCCTGCTTGCCTTTGCCGGGTCAGCGCTCTTGATGGGGCAAAGCTACGAACTGTCGCCTGACTATCTGGTCGGCGACCTGCTCAGCCTGCTCGCCGGCGTGCTCTACACCGGTTACGTCATCCTGATGCAGCGCGTGCGCGGCGAGCTGGCACCCTGGACCGCGCTCGCGATCGCATCGGCGGTGTGTGTGCCCGTCCTGCTCGGCACCGCGCTCGCACTCGGCGAAACGGTGACGCCGCAGAACTGGACCCCTCTGATCCTGCTCGCACTGGTAAGTCAGGTTATCGGCCAAGGGCTGATGATCTGGTCGCTGCCGCGCTTTTCGCCGCTCGTCATTGGCCTGACGCTGTTGGTACAGCCCGCATTCGCCGCGCTGACCGGCTGGATCGGTTTTGGCGAGACGCTCTCGGCCATCGACATTGTCGGCGGGATGATGGTCGGCGCGGCGCTCGTGCTGATCCGGTTGCCGAACCGCGCGGCGCGGCCTATCTGACGTACATGGCTTCGATCCTTCCCGCCGACCCGACGCTCGACGAAATTCGCGCTGCGCTCGCGCCGCTCATTGCCGCGTCGGCGGCGTTCGATGGCTTCGGCCCCGCCGCGCTCGACGATGCCGCGGCGCGGGTCGGCATCGACGCCGATGTCGCACGCCTCGCCTTTCCCGGCGGCGGACGCGAGATGGTCGATGCCTGGTTCGCCGATATCGACGCGGCGATGGAGCAGCGCTGGCCCGCCGAGAAACTCGCGGCGCTGAAGATCCGCGAGCGCATCACGACGCTCGTCGAAACGCGCATCGACATCGTCGCACCGCACCGCGAATCGCTGCGCCGCGCGCTGGCCTTGCTCGCGCTGCCCACCAATGCGCCGCATGCCGCAAAGCTCGGCTGGCGCGCCGCCGATCAGATGTGGCGGCTCGCGGGCGACACCGCGACCGACTATAATCATTACAGCAAGCGCGCGATCCTTGGCGCGGTCTATGGATCGACGATGGCGGTGTTCCTGAACGACGAGAGCGAAGGTTTCGCCGACACGCGCGCCTTCCTCGCCCGCCGGATCGATCAGGTGATGCGTTTCGAAAGCTGGAAGTACCGCCGCGCGGCGCGCGGGGTCGAACGGCCGAGCCTCGCGCGCTTTGTCGGGCGTCTGCGCTATCCGGGCCGATAGTCGGTTTCGATAAAGAACTGGCGCTGACGCGCTGTTATTGATAATCGCTCGCAAATGACAGCTTTGCTCGAAAATTCGCTCGACAAGGCGCCGCTCGGCGTTGCGGTGCGTATTGCCCGAATCGACTGGAATTCGATGTCCGACGACGAAGGACGGCGTTTGCGCGAATTCGGTTTGATGGAAGGGTGCGAGATCACCCCGCTCCACCGCGGCAGCATTTTTTCGCGCGATCCGCTGGCGCTGACAATCGGTCGCATGAAGGTGATCATTCGCAGCAACCAGGCCGCAGCGATCGAAATCGAATCGATAACCGCATGACCGCCGCCATCCCCTCCATCGCCCTCGTCGGCAATCCCAACGCCGGCAAATCGAGCCTGTTCAACGCGCTGACCGGCGCGCGGCAAAAGATCGCAAATTACCCCGGCGTCACCGTCGAGCGGAAGGCAGGGCATGCCAGCTTTGCCGACGGCAGGCCGATCTCGCTGATCGACCTTCCCGGTACGTACAGCCTGACCCCCGCCAGCCTCGACGAGGCCGTCACGCGCGACGTGATCCTGGGCAGGCAGGCGGGCGAGAAACGCCCCGACGCATTGATCATCGTGGTCGACGCCGCGAATCTCGACAATCACCTCTGCTTCGCGCTCGAACTGCTCGCGCTCGGCTTGCCGACGGTGGTTGCACTCAACATGCTCGACCTTGCAACCCGCGATGGGCTGACGCTCGACGCCGAACGCTTGTCGAAAGAACTGGGCGTGCCGGTCGTGCCGACGGTCGCAGTGCGCAAGCGCGGGCTTGTCGATCTGCTCGCCGCGATCGACGGGGCGATCCAGTCGCATCAGCCGCGGAGCGCGGCGCCCGCACCGCAGAATGACGCATCGTTGCACCAGCGCGCCCGCGCAATCGCGAACGCCGCGACGGTGGACGAAACCCCGGTGCGCCGCTGGACCCAGCGCGTCGACAATGTGGTACTCCACCCTGTCGCGGGCCTCGCCATCCTGCTCGCGCTCATGTTCATAATGTTCCAGGCGGTCTTTTCATGGGCCGCGCCGCCCGCCGACATGCTCGAAGGGTGGGTGGGCCTCCTGCAGCAATGGGTCGTCGGCACCTTCCCCGACAATTTCCTGCGCGGGCTGGTGGTCGAGGGATTGCTCGCCGGGGTCGGCGCCGTCGTCGTCTTCCTGCCGCAGATCCTGATCCTCTTTCTCTTCATTCTGGTCCTCGAAGCGTCGGGCTATATGACCCGCGCCGCCTTCCTGATGGACGGGCTGATGGGCAAGGTCGGGCTGTCGGGCCGCGGATTCATTCCCCTGCTGTCCAGCTTCGCCTGCGCCGTCCCGGGCATCATGGCGACGCGCTCGATTCCCGACGAGAAGGACCGGCTGACGACGATCCTGATCGCGCCGCTGATGACCTGTTCGGCGCGGCTACCGGTCTATACGCTGATCATCGGTGCCTTCATCCCGGCACAAACCGTCGGCGGATCGCCGGTCGGCCTGCAGGGGCTGGTACTGTTCCTGCTGTTCATCAGCGGCATCGTCGGCGCGCTGCTCGTCGCGCTCGTCCTTCGCCGCTCGGTGACCAGGGGCAACGCGACGGGCTTCATGATGGAAATGCCGCGCTATCAATGGCCGCGCTGGAACGACATCCTGATCGCGCTGTGGCAGCGCGCGTGGATTTTCCTCCGCCGCGCGGGCACGATCATCGCCGCGACGACCGTCGTCCTGTGGCTGCTGCTCACTTTCCCGCAGGCGCCCGCCGGCCAGAGCCAGGTCGAATATAGCCTTGGCGGCCGCATCGCTAGCGGGCTCGAGGTGGTCGTCAAACCGATCGGCTTCAACCATGACATCGCGCTCGCACTGATCCCCGCGATGGCGGCGCGCGAGGTGGCGGTGTCGGCGATGGCGACCGCCAACGCCATCGACGCGGGGGGCGACGAAGAGGCGATGTCCGAACAGCTCGGCGACCGCATCGCGGGCCGCTGGAGCATCGCCACCGCGCTCGCTTTTCTCGCCTGGTTCGTGTTCGCACCGCAGTGCATTTCGACGATCGCGATCACCCGGCGCGAGACCAATGGGTGGAAATGGCCGCTGTTCATGGTTGGCTATTTGTTCGCGCTCGCCTATGCCGCTGCTGGTATCACTTACTGGACCGCCGTCGCTTTTGGGCTCGGCTGATCCTCCAACTTTCTAGCGGAGCGGAGCGGCAATGGCTGGCAGCGTCAACAAGGTAATTTTGATCGGCAACCTCGGTGCCGATCCCGAGATCAAATCCTTCCAGAACGGCGGCAAGATCGCCAACATCCGCATCGCGACCTCCGAACAGTGGAAGGACCGGATGACCGGCGAGCGCAAGGAGCGCACCGAATGGCATAATGTCGTCATCAACGGCGACGGGCTGGTTGGCGTGGTCGAACGCTATCTGAAAAAGGGCTCGAAGGTTTATATCGAGGGTTCGCTGCGTACCCGCAAATGGCAGGACCGCGACGGCAACGACAAATATACGACCGAAGTCGTGATCGCCGGGATCGGCGGCGCATTGACCATGCTCGACGGCGCCCCGGGTGGCGGCGGCGGTGGCTCGCGCGGCGGCGGCGATTGGGGTGGCGATACCGGCGGTGGCTCGGGCGACAGCTGGAAGCAGGGTAGCTCCGGCGGATCGTCGGGCGGCGGCTTTGGCGGCGGCAGCGGTGGCGCCGGTGGCAGCGGCGGCGGTGGCCGACCGCCGTTCGACGACGATCTGGACGACGACGTTCCGTTCTGAAGACGGATTTAGGCGATGGCTGACCTGATCACCGCCGCGGACGTCGCGCGCGGCGTATGCCGCCTGTTCGCGCAGGCGGGACTGGTCGCCATTCCCGAGGTCCCCCTGCCCAACGGGCGACGCACCGACCTGACCGCCATCGACGCCAAGGGAAATATCATAATCGTCGAAATCAAGGTCAGCCGGGCCGACCTGCATGGCGACGGCAAATGGCCCGACTATTGCGATTGGTGCGACCGCTTTTACTGGGCGCTCGCGTCGGGGCTCGACCCCGCCATCCTCGAAAGCGAAGGCTATCGGCGCGAGACCTCAGGGCTGATCGTCGCCGATCGCTATGGCGCCGCCGTGGTGCGCGAAGCCGCGAGCTGTAACCTCGCACCCGCGCGGCGCAAGGCCGAGCTGCTCAGGATCGGGCGGCTGGCGATGCGGCGGTCGATGGTCGCGGCCGATCCCGAGCTGGCGGCGGGGTGGGTCGAAGGCTAGCGGGCGATCAGAGCGGTTCGGTACGCTCGTAATAGATGCACCAGACCAGCGCCCCGCCCGACAGCGCAGCCCACAGGATCAGGCCGATCCACAGGCCTGCGCCCATCATCACCGGCATGAGGATCAGCACGAGGCCGAGCGCAAAGGAGGCCAGTGCAACCCGCAGGACATTCTTTAGCGGGCGCCGCGTCTGCGTTTCGACATGTTCGACGGCGAATCCGAGCGCGACGATTATCGCCGTCAGCGCGATAGTGAAAAAATCGATGCCGCTGCGAAAGAAGTTCAGCAGGAAAAGGACGGTTGCCGCCAACCACACCGCGTAGCGCCAGCGCATCGAACGCGGGTGCGGTGCGCCGCCTGCGGTCACCCCCGTGCCTGCATCCGGGCGAGGTAGCGCGCGAGGATATCGATCTCGAGATTGACGGGCCGCCCTGCCGCCGCTTCGTTCAGCGTCGTCATCTCCTGCGTATGCGGGATGATGTTGAGCGTGAAATGCGCCTCGCCGTCGGGCTGATCGGTTACGTCGTTGACCGTCAGCGACACGCCGTCAACGGTGACCGAGCCCTTGGCGGCGATATGCGCCGCGAGCGCGGCGGGCGCGGCGACCGTAACGGTCACGCTGTCGCCGGCGGGCACGACCGACACGATCCGGCCGATGTCGTCGACATGGCCGGTGACAATATGTCCGCCGAGTTCGTCACCGATCTTCAACGCGCGTTCGAGGTTGAGGCGGCGCCCCTGATCCCACATCCCCGGCGCGGTGCGGGCGAGTGTTTCACCGCTCGCGTCGATCGCGAACCAGCCGCCGGGACCGTTGCTCCCGTCATCGACGCCCTTTTCGACGACGGTGAGGCACGCGCCCGAGCAGGCGATCGACGCCCCGATGGCAATGCTGTCGATGTCATAGGCGGTGTCGATGACGAGCCGCGTGTCGCCGCGGTCCTCCCGGCTGCGGATGGTGCCGATGTCGGTGATGATGCCGGTGAACATGGGTCGCGTTATCCTTCTCTGGCCCGCTCGTAGACGTCGAGCCGGTCGCTGCCAAGCAGGCGGCTGTCGGCGAGACGCCAGCGGCCATGGGCATCCGCCAGATCGGTCAGGCCGATGTCGCCAAGTACCGCTTTTCCACCACCGATCAGGATCGGCGCGCGATAGAGGAGCAGGCGGTCGACGCGGTCGGCGGCGAGGAACGCCGACGCCGTACCGGCGCCCCCTTCGACCAGGACCGAATCGATATCCTCTATCGCTTCGGGCGAAGCGACGGCGGTCCAGCCCTCCGGCGCTTCGCCGCGGGTGAGCAGCAATTTTTTCGGGCTGCGGTCTTCGAGTCCCGGCAGGCGCACGTCGAGGCGGGGGGCGTCGGCATCAAGGGTTCCGCGCCCGACCAGAATGGCCTGATGGCCCGCGCGTTCGAGATGGCCGTGCGCGCGGGCGCGCGCGCCGGTGATCCAGCGGCTCGATCCATCCGGCATCGCGATGCAGCCGTCGAGCGAGGTCGCGAGCTTGAGCGTGACGAACGGGCGCCCTTCGGTGTGCCGCGTCCACCAAGGCGCCATCGCGGCGCGCGCTTCGGCAGGAAGGACATTGAAGACGACCTCGATTCCCGCCCCCTGCAAACGGGCGATGCCTTTGCCGTCGGTGCGTGGGTCGGGATCCTGCGCGGCGACCACGACACGCGCGACCCCCGCGGCGATCAGCGCATCGGTGCAGCAGCCACCGCGCGGGCTGGCGTGCGCGCAAGGTTCAAGCGTGACATAAACGGTCGCGCCGCGCGCCGCACCGCCTGCTGCGGCAAGCGCCACCGCCTCGGCGTGCGGGCGCCCGCCGGGCCGGGTCCAGCCGCGCGCGACGACCTTTCCCTCGTTGACGATCAAACAGCCCACATTGGGATTGGGCGCCGACGCCGGCCGGCCGCGCCGCGAGAGCGCGACGGCAGCAGCCATCCAATCCGAATCGGCAGGACCCGTCCGCACCGCCGGTCAGCGACCGGGCGCCGCGCCGCCCTGCGGCCCACGTGCGGCGCGTTCGGCAAGCGTCGATCGCTGCTGCGGAGGCAAGGCAGGGGCCTTTTTCAATTCCTCGGCTTCTTCGCCCAGCGTTTCCTGGGTCAGCTTGTCGGCTTCGGACGAATCATATTCGACTCCGAGCCCCTCGGCGAGCCGCTGAAACTCCGCGCGGCGTTTGGCATTCGCGCGCGTCGTTTCCTTCGCCCGGGCAATCCAGTCGGCCCGAATCTCCGCTTCGCTGCGGTTGGCGGTCCAGTTTTCAAAATAGATGATCTTGGTCTTCTCTTTCTCATAGGGAATGAGATGCTCGGAAAAGCCATAGAAAATTACTAGCGGCAGCGCGATCGCAAGCCCCCAGCTCGTCCAGCGGTGCGGGCGCGGTTCGCGGATATAGGCCCAGAAATCGGACAGTCCGCCGCCGACATCCATGTTGTTCAACATTCGCATGGCGCCAATTTAGGCGATCTCGCGTCATATTGCGAGGGGAAGGAGGATTGCGCCGAATGATCGCTGATAACGTTCTCGATTGCAAAAAATGCAATAGCAGATGCTCTTTTCGCAGTTGCAACATTCATTGTGCACTGCAATATGAGCATGCCTTTTAGGCATCCTCTCCCAAAACTTTCACGGGCCACCTTCGGGTGGCCCTTTTTTTTCGACCTTTTTAGTTGATAATCGGCCATTTTTGGGCCGAACGGCGGAAAACCGCGAATCAATCCTGCAACGGAATCCGCTTTTCGAATCGGCGCACCTCGGCGATAAAGCTGCCGGGAAGGGGTGTCGCGCCGCCGCTGTCGAGGTCGATATGCGCGTAGCTGATCTCGATATCGGTCAATCGCTCGCTTTCGCGAAAGATCGCGCAATGCACCGTGAAGCTCGTCCGGCCGAAGCGGCTGACCCGCGAAGCGATCGTGATCCGCTCGTCGAGCCGCGCCGAGCCATGATAGTCGATTTCGCAATGCACTTCGCGAATATCTGTACCATATTGGTGAAAATAGGGTCCGGGCTGCCCCTCGCCCAGCGCACGAAAATATTCGGTCACGCCGATATCGGCGTAGACCAGATAATTGCCGTTGAAGACGATATTCTGCCCGTCGATCTCGTTGAAGCGTACGCGCACGGTCTCATGGACGCGAAAATCCCCCAGCGGAACGTCCCAGTGGCTGCGATCCATGCCGGCCTCAGGCCGCAAGCGCAGCGGGCGCGCGGTCGAGCGGCGCACATGCGGCCTCGAGCCAGCCAAGATCGTCACCGCTCATCCCCGGCGCGAGCTTTTCGAACACCTCCTGATGATAGGCGTCGAACCAGTCGGCCTCGGCGGGCGAAAGTAGCGAAATGTCGACGAGGTTCTGCGCGATCGGGGCGAAGGTGATCGTCTCGAACCCCAGCATGTCCTCCTCGGCGCCGTCGATACGCTGCGGCACCACGATCACCAGATTTTCGATGCGGATGCCGAAGGCACCAGCCTTGTAATAACCGGGCTCGTTCGAGAGGATCATCCCCGCGTGCAGCGGCTCCTCAGTCCCCGCCTGCCCGCCCGCGGGCTTGGCGATGCGCTGGGGCCCCTCATGGACCGCGAGATAGGTGCCGACGCCATGGCCGGTGCCATGCGCGTAATCGACTCCGTCGGCCCACAGATATTGGCGCGCGAGAATGTCGAGCTGGCTGCCGCGCGTCCCCTTGGGGAAGCGCGCAGTCGCCAGCGCGATATGGCCTTTCAGCACTTGAGTAAAACGGCGGCGCATTTCGGCGGTCGGCGTGCCGATCGCGATCGTGCGCGTGATGTCGGTGGTGCCGTCGGCGTACTGCCCGCCCGAATCGACGAGATAGAGCGTGCCGGTCTCGATCGCACGGTTCGTGGTCTCGTCGACCTTGTAATGCGGCAGCGCGCCATTGGGGCCGGCGGCCGAAATGGTGTCGAAGCTCAAATCGACGAGCGCGCCGTTTTCATCGCGAAATTCGCGCAGCTTTGCCGCGGCGCCGAGTTCGTCGAGTCCGCCCTGCGGCGCGACATCTTCCATCCATTGCAGGAAACGCGACACTGCAACGCCGTCGCGGACATGCGCCGCGCGCGTGCCATTGAGTTCGGTGTCGTTCTTGATCGCCTTGGGCAGCACCGCGGGGTCGCGATGCCGCTCGATCTTTGCGCCCGCGGCCTCGAGCGCGGTGAAAATCGCGGCAACCGCGCGGTCGGGATCGACCGCGACCTTCTTGTCCTTGAGATCGGCGAGCGCGGTTTCGAACGCATCGCGATCATGGATCCGCACGCTGTTGCCGAGGTGCGCGCGGACCGCGTCGGTGATCTTTTCGGGCGCGATGAACAGGTCGGCGGTCGCGTCGGCGTGGAGCAGCGCGAAGGCGAGCCCAACCGGCGTGTGGCTGACGTCGGATCCGCGGATGTTGAACGTCCACGCGACCGAGTCGAGCGCGGTCATCACCGTGGTGTCGAGGCCATGCGCCTTCAGCCAGTCGGCGATGACTTCGCGCTTCTCGACCGCGCCTTGCCCCGCCAGTGCGACATCATGGACCGAAACGGCGGCGGCGCTCGGCGCCGGCTGGTCGTCCCAAGCGGCATCGAGCGGATTCGCATCCACAGCGACCAGCTGGGCGCCCTTTTGCGCGAGCGCCCTTCCAAGCGCCCGCGCCCAGTCGATGCCGTGGAGCCAAGGGTCGAAACCGATCTTCTGTCCGGCGCCGACGTTCGCACCCAGCCATTCAGCGACGCTCGATTGCGGGACGCCAACATAGTCGAAGAGCGCGCCGTCGACCTGGTCGCGCACCTGTACCGTATAGCGCCCATCGACAAACACCGCGGCTTTGTGCGGCAGCACCGCCGCAGTTCCGGCCGATCCGCCAAAGCCCGTCAGCCACGCCATGCGCTGGGCATATTCGCCGACATATTCGCTCATATGTTCGTCGCTGATCGGCACGACAAAACCGTCGAGACCGCGCGCGGCGAGTTCAGCGCGGACGCGGGCGAGACGTTCTGCATGGACGGGGCTGGACATGACGCGTTCCTTATTCCTACATCGCGGCAATCCTGCCCAAATCGGGCTACACCGCGGGGGATTTTTCGATGCGCGCTATTTGGATGTTTCTGGCAGCAATTGCCACCCCGCTTGTCGCATCGCCCGCGCTGTTCGCCCAAGAGAAAGACCCCGCATTGACCAGCACCACCCCTGCCCTGCCCGCCGCACCGGTCGCCGAGAAGCGCCCGCACGAGATGACGCTGCATGGCAAGACGCTCTCCGATCCGTACCACTGGCTGAAGGACGAAAGCTATCCGACCGTCGATGACAAGGATGTGCTCGATTATGTGAAGGCCGAGAATGCCTATTTCGATGCCGTAATGAAGCCGCACGCGGCACTGGTCGAAACGCTGTTCCAGGAAATGAAGGGCCGGATCAAGGAAGCCGATTCGAGCGTGCCACAGAAGGACGGCGACTGGATCTACTGGGTCGAATATGAAGAAGGCGCCGAATATAAGAAATGGTACCGCAAGCCCGTCGCGGGCGGGGAACCGATCCTGATCCTCGACGAGGTCGCGATGGCCGCAGGCAAGGAATATTTCCGCCTGTCGGACGTGTCGGTGAGCCCCGACGGCAAACTGATGGCCTATGCCGTCGACGACAATGGATCCGAACGTTTCGAGGTTCGCTTCAAGAATCTGATGACCGGCGAGGCGCTGCCCGACGTCATTCCGGGCACCCTGTCTTCGCTGGTCTGGACCGCGAAAAATGATGCTTTGCTTTACGGTCTCGCCAACGAAAATTGGCGCACCGACAATGTCCGGCTGCACAAGCTTGGCACGCCGGTCGCAGAGGATAAATTGCTCTATAAGGAAGCCGACATCGGTTTCGGGGTCGGCATCGGTAAAACCGCCGCCGACAATTATATCGTCATCGCAACGGGCGATAACGAGACGAGCGAGGTCTATCTGCTGCCCGCCGACAATCCCGAGGCGA
The DNA here is from genome assembly GCF_057657055.1 of Sphingopyxis sp. Soil_C_28. Lineage (NCBI taxonomy): Bacteria > Pseudomonadati > Pseudomonadota > Alphaproteobacteria > Sphingomonadales > Sphingopyxidaceae > Sphingopyxis > Sphingopyxis sp. Soil_C_28. Next base: position 131,148 of record NZ_JBDGJE010000002.1, on the reverse strand, counting down.
AAATGCAGCTGGTGTCGGCGCGCAAGAAGGGCCGCGAATACAGCGTCGATGAGCGCGACGGCACGCTCTACGTCTATACCAACGACGAGCATGCCAATTTCCGCGTCGCGACCGCGAGCTTGAATAAGCCTGCAGATTGGAAGACGCTGATACCCGGCTCCGACGCGAGCTACATCACCGGGCTTGCGATCTTCCGCGACTATTTCGTCATCGAAACACGCGAAAAGGGCGTCGATCAGATCGACATCCGCAAATATGACGCGCCGCTGACGCCCGGCCGGATTCAGTTCCCCGAAGCCACTTATGTCGCGGGCCTCGGCGATAATCCCGAATATCATCAGGACAAGCTGCGCCTCGACTATGAATCGATGGTCACGCCGGACACCGTGTTCGATTATGATCTCGCAAGCCGCAAACTCGAGACGCTGAAAGTTCAGGAAATACCGTCAGGTTATGACAAGAGCGAATATGTAACCGAATTGGTGAATATGCCATCGCGCGACGGGACGCCGGTTCCGGTGTCGCTCGTCTATAAAAAGGGCACGCCGCGCGACGGCAGCGCGCCGATGCACCTCTATGTTTATGGGTCGTATGGATACCGCGTGCCGCCGGGTTTCTCGACGACGCGGCTCAGCCTCGTCGATCGCGGCATGATCTATGCGATCGCGCATGTCCGCGGCGGCGACGACCTTGGCCGCGCCTGGTATCTCGCGGGCAAGACGACCGAGCGCACGAACACGTTCAACGATTTCATCGACGTCGCCAAAGGCCTGATCGCGGCGAAATATACGAGCGCGGGCAAGATTTCGATCGAGGGCCGCTCGGCAGGCGGGCAGGTGATGGGCGCGGTGTATAATCAGGCGCCCGAACTGTGGGGCGCGGTGCTCGCGGGCGTACCCTTCGTCGATGTGATCAACACGATGGTCGACGAAACGCTGCCGCTGACCCCCGGCGAATGGCCCGAATGGGGCAATCCGGTCACCGACAAGGCGGCGTTCGATTATATGCTGTCGTACAGCCCCTACGACAATGTGACCGCCAAGGCCTATCCGCCGATGCTTGTGTCGGCAGGGCTGAACGATCCGCGCGTGACCTATTGGGAGCCCGCGAAATGGGTCGCCAAACTGCGCGCGACGCGCACCAACGATGCGACGTTGCTGCTGCGCACCAATATGGGGGCGGGCCATGCCGGCAAATCGGGCCGCTGGGGCGCGCTGCGCGAAGATGCCGAGGAGTTTGCGTTCGTGCTGACGCAGCTGGGGGTCGAGAAGTAACGGCGACTCGCGAACGATTGGGTTAGCTATGCTGGCCCAATCGCTCCAGCCACGCCTTCGCCTGCTTCGGTTCACCCGGAGCGGTCGAGGCAACCGGGCCGCGCGACGCCTCGAATTCTTCGTGCAAGGCGAACGGCTCCAACCCCAGCGATTTGCGCATCTGGTCTATTTCATCGCCCCGGTCGCACAGGTCGGTGACGACCGGTTCCCATTTGGCTTGGGCAGCGCGATCTTTCGTGTGGCCGAACAAGCCCCAGGAACCGGCCGCGACCCTGTGAAGGGCATCGAGCAGAACCTGCTCATACTCGGCTTCGAGCTCAAGGCGTCGGGAGTCGAGACGCTCAAGGCGATCCACCCGGCTCATCGGGCGTCCAGATATCCGCGCGACACCAGCTCGGATTCCAGCGTCGTGGCGTCCTTGAACTGATGCCCCACTATCCCGACCGATTCGGCGCCCGCAACATTGGCGGCAACATCGTCGATGAACAGCGCGCCCGCCGGGTCGATGCCGAATCGCTCGATGGCAAAACGGTAGATTGCGGGATCGGGCTTCAGAAGTTTTTCGGTTCCCGACACGACAATATCGCGGAAGCGGTCGAAGATCGGCTGGGTCGGGCGGAAGCCTTCCCAGAACTCGTGGCCGAAGTTGGTGATCGCGAAGAGCGGTACGCCCGCATTGTCCAGCCGCTCGACCAGCTCGAGACTGCCGGGCATGGGGCCTGGAATCGTCTCGTTGAAGCGCGTCGCGTAGGCGTCGATCAGCGGCGCATGATCGGGAAACGCGACTTTCAGTTCGAAGACCATTTCGGCGAGCGGGCGGCCGGCATCGTGCTGGAAATGCCATCCCGGCGTGACGACGTGGGTGACGAACCATTCGAGTTCGTCCTTATCAGCGATCAACTTGGCAAAGAGATAGCGCAGGTCCCAGTCGAACAGGACGCGGCCGACGTCGAAAATCACGCTTTGCCGAATCATATGCGCTCCCCACACGCGAAAGCGCCGCCGGAAGCATCCGACGGCGTAACGCTGTTCGTCAAAAGCAAACGGGGCGAAAACACCCCGCGCAAGGGCATTAGCCCTGGCGCGCCTTGAAGCGGCGGTTGGTCTTGTTGATCACATAGGTGCGGCCACGACGGCGGATAACGCGGTTATCCCGGTGGCGGTCCTTCAGCGACTTCAGGCTGTTGCGAATCTTCATGATCTCTGTCCGTAAAATTCAAGCGTTGTACGCGAAGCGGCGCAACTATGGGGATGCGGGGTGAAAGTCAACCGCCTTTCCGGCGGTTTTTAGCCCGCCAGCGCCTTTTGACGCCGCCGCTGCACCGACGAGCCATAGCCCATCGCCTCGCGATATTTGACGACGGTGCGCCGCGCGATGTCGTGACCCTCGGCCGATAGTTTCTGCGCGATCGTTTCGTCCGAGAGAATCGCCTTGCCATCCTCGGCCTCGATCATCGCCTTGATCCGGCTCTTGATCGATTCGGACGACACCGCGCCCTCACCCTCGGTCGCCGAAATCCCGCTCGAGAAGAAATATTTGAGTTCGAACAGCCCGCGCGGGCAGCTGAGATATTTGTTGCTGGTGACGCGGCTGACGGTCGATTCGTGCATGCCGATTTCCTCGGCGACCTGCCGCAAGGTCAGCGGACGCATATGCGCGACGCCGTGGAGGAAAAAGCCTTCCTGCTGCTTCACGATCGCGCTCGCGACCTTGATGATCGTGCGCTGGCGCTGGTCGAGCGCACGCACCAGCCAATTGGCGCTCGCGAGTTGTTCCGACAGCCACGCCTTGCTCTTTGCCGCCGCGCCTGTGGCAAGCTCGGTGTAATAGCGGCGGTTGACGAGCAGCCGCGGCAGCGTGCCGCTGTTGATCTCGACCGCCCAGCCCGCCGCGGTCCGGCGAATATAAAGGTCGGGGACAACCGCCTGCGACCTGTCGCCGCCGAATTTCAGGCCCGGTTTCGGATCATAGCCGCGCAGTTCGCGAATCATGTCGGCGAGATCTTCGTCGTCGACGCCGCAGATGCGCTTGAGTTGCGGAAAGGCGCCCTTTGCAACGAGATCAAGGTGCGCGATCATCGTCGCCATCGCCGGGTCGTAGCGGTCCGCCTCGCGCGCCTGGATCGCAATGCATTCGGCGAGGTCGCGGCCGCCGACGCCGGAGGGGTCGAAGCACTGAACGCCCGAAAGGACCGCCTCGACGAGCGCGAGCGGGACACCGAGTCGCTGCGCCAGTTCGGCCAGGTCGGCGCGCAGATAACCCGTCTCGTCGATCAACGCGACGATCTGCTCGGCGATCATCGCCTCCAGCCCGCTGAACCGCTCGCCAACCTGCGCGAGCAGATGGCCGTGGAGCGTTTCATCCTCGCCAGCGAAGCTGTCGAAGTCGATCCCTTCGCTGTCCGCGCCCGACAGGCCGACATTGTCACTCGCGCTATCGTGATGAAAGCTGTCGGCCGCCAGATCGACGTCGAGATCATTCTCGGTCCCGCCATCCGAAGAAAGCGCCCGGTCGGCATCGAGCGCCGCCGCCTCAGCTACGGGAGCCTCTTCGCCGCGATCGTCACCCGGATCACCCGCGCTGCCGTCGCTTTCGGCCGACGTCGCATCGAGCAGCGGATTGCCCTCGAGCGCCTCGGCCAGATAGGCTTCGAGTTCGAGGTTCGACATCGCCAGCAGCTTGATCGCTTGCTGCAGCTGCGGCGTCATCACCAGCGATTGCGACTGGCGGAGATCGAGGCGCGGACCCAACGCCATGACGGGGCGTCAGCTCGTCACAAGGAGAAACCCTCGCCGAGGTAGAGGCGGCGCACCTCGGGGTCGGCGACGAGTTCGGCCGGCGAGCCGGCAAGCAACACCTTGCCGTCGTAAATGATGCAGGCGCGGTCGACGAGATCGAGCGTCTCGCGCACATTATGATCGGTGATCAACACGCCGATGCCGCGCGTCTTCAGATCGGCGACGAGGTCGCGAATGTCGCTGATCGACAGGGGGTCGATGCCCGCGAACGGCTCATCGAGCAGCATGATCGAAGGGTTTGCGGCGAGCGCTCGTGCGATTTCGGCGCGGCGCCGTTCGCCGCCCGACAGCGCCATCGCCGCCGAATCGCGCAGCCGCGTCAGCCCGAATTCGTCGAGCAGTTCCTCGAGCCGACGTTCGCGCGAAACCTTGTCGGGCTCGCTGAGTTCGAGCACCGCACTGATATTCTGTTCGACGGTCATGCCGCGAAAGATCGAAGTTTCCTGCGGCAGGTAACCAAGCCCCAGAATCGCCCGGCGATACATCGGCAACGCCGTGATATCGGCGCCGTCGAGCATGATGCGTCCGGCGTCGGGCTTCACCAGCCCCATGATCGAATAGAAGCAGGTAGTCTTGCCCGCGCCATTGGGGCCGAGCAGGCCGACAACCTCGCCCTTGCCCACCGACAGCGACACGTCCGAAAGGACGGTGCGTTTGTCATAGCTTTTTGCGATCGAAATGACCGCAAGGCCGTTGCCGGCCGCCGCCTCTTCGCGGACATGCGCCTTATGCTCGGTGACACCATGGTCGCCGTCGGCGGTCAACGTAGCCGGAGTCGCTTCGTCGTCGGTCATTTCACCATGGCTTCCTGTGCAGACATGTGCGGGCGTTACCCGAGGATCGCCGCCAACGTCAATCTGGCAAGATTTTTGCAGGGTTGAGAGAATGCGAGCTCAGTGGCCAGCCTGCGGCCCGCGTACGATCCCCGACAGGGCGAGCTGTTCATCGATCGCGGCGAGCAGCCGGGTCAGCGCTGACTCGTCCTTCGCCTCGGCGCGCGCGACGAGAACGTCCTGCGTGTTCGAGGCGCGGAGCAGCCACCAGCCGTCGTCGGTTAGCACGCGCGCGCCGTCGGTGCGGTCGACGTTCGCGCCCGATGTCGCGAGCCGATCCAGGACTTCATCCACAATGGCGAATTTGCGCACTTCGTCGACCTGGAAGCGCATCTCGGGCGTGTTGACCATCGGCGCCATCGCGCCGCGCAATTCGGTGATGCTCTGCCCGAGTTTCGTTGCGGCCTCGATCAACCGCACCGCGGCGTAGGGCGCATCGTCATAACCATAATAGCGGTCGGCAAAGAAGATATGCCCGCTCATCTCGCCCGCCAGCGGGCTGCCCGTTTCCTTCATCTTCGCCTTGATCAGGCTGTGGCCGGTCTTCCACATCAATGGCGTTCCCCCGAGCTCGGCAACGCGATCGAACAAAGCCTGGCTCGCCTTCACATCGGCGATGACCGTCGCGCCGGGAATGTCCTCAAGCAGCGCCGCGGCATAGATTTGCAGCAGTTGATCGCCCCAGATTACCCGGCCCTCACCGTCGATCGCGCCGATACGGTCGCCGTCTCCATCGAAAGCGACGCCGAAATCGAGGCTCTTCTCCGCGACCAGCTTGCGCAGATCGGCCAGATTCTTCTCTTCGGTGGGATCGGGATGGTGGTTCGGAAAATGGCCGTCGATGTCGGTAAACAACAGATGATGCTCGCCCGGCAGGCGCGCCGTCAATTTCTCGATGACGGTGCCCGCGGCGCCGTTGCCGGCGTCCCATCCGACGCGGAAAGCCTGGCCCGCGAACCCCTCGACCAGCCGGTCGACATAGGCATCGATGATATCGATGCTCTGCGACGTGCCTTCGCCTCCAATATCGACGGACTCCCAGTCGCCCGCAGCGGCCATTTCGCCGATTGCCAAGATATCGGCGCCATAGAAGGGGCGCCCCTGCATCACAAATTTGAAACCATTATAGTCGGGGGGATTGTGGCTGCCGGTTATCTGTATGCCGCCCTCCACATCCTCGGTTGACGCCGCATAATAGAGCATCGGCGTCGGACCGAGCCCGACATTGAGCGCATCGATGCCCGCGGCATTGACACCTTTGATCAACGCATCGGCGAGCATCGGCGACGACAGCCGACCATCGTAACCAACCGCAACGCGCTTGCCCCCCGCACGCCGGACCAGCGTCGCAAAGCTGCGCCCGATGGCGTAGGCGTCGGCGTCCGAGAGCGTTTCGCCGACGACGCCGCGAATGTCATATTCGCGCAGCATCGTGGAGTGGAAGATATGGGTCATCGTCGGTCCTTTTGGGAGGGGAGGCGCGTCAGGCGGCGGCGAACAGGTCGCCGTCGGGATGGAAGCGCTCGCGTGCCGGAAGGTTCAGCCCCCCCATCGCTTCGCGCAGTTCCTGCCGCGCGACGACGTGGCCGATCCCCATGCCGCCCAAATGCGCCTTGTCGAGCAACGTCAGCCCCGCGGGGAAAAGCTCGCGATAGATGACGCGTTCGCCAAGCCCCGGAATGACGCGGAAACCGACACGGCGCGACAGCTGGTTCAGCGCCTCGCCGACGCGGCGCATATTATGCGCATCGACATGCTGGAGCCTGTTGCGCAGAATGATCCAGTCGATCGTCCGCCCGTCGGTCTTCGCCCGCGTCTTGCGCGTGTCCCAGATGAGTTCGGAATAAAAGCTCGGCCGCACGACCTGGAAGGTTTCGGGATCGACCTGGCCGATCAGGTCGAAATCGATGAAGCTGTCGTTGATCGGGGTGACAAGCGTATCGGCGCTCGTTGCCAGATGGCGCGCGAAGACATCGTCGCGGCCCGGCGTGTCGGCGATGATATAATCGGCGTTCTCGCTCAATCGATCGACCTGTGCGTCAAGTTCTTCGATCGTGGAGCCCTCGAACACTTCGAAACATGGCGTCGGCAGCACAATGTCGCGGCGCTTTGCGGTCTGTTCGCGATTTTCGAGATAGCGGTGAAAGGTCCGCTGGCGGGGATCGAGGTCGATCCCCGCAACGCGCCAGCCCTGACTCGCCAAGGCGACCGCGAAATGCACAGCGCAGGTGGATTTACCGGTCCCGCCCTTTTCGTTGGCAAAGATGATGCGGTGCGGTGCGGGCTTCGTCGCTAAGGTCGTCATGGGGCGTTGCGATTTTCCTGTTTGCGCGGCATGGGCGGCCGACGCGCGAAATGATATAGTCGCGCCAATATCGGAGGGCGACCGGGCGTGCAAATCATCCGTGACATCGCAATGCTGCACCGTGCCGTTACGGCACTAAAGCAGGGGGGCAAGAGCGTCGCGCTCGTGCCGACGATGGGCGCGTTGCACGACGGGCATCTGTCGCTCGTGCGCATGGCGAAGCGCGTTGCCGACCATGCCGTCGTCTCGATTTTCGTTAATCCGACCCAGTTCGGACCCAATGAGGATTTCGCCGCCTATCCGCGTGACGAAGCGCGCGACGCCGCATTGCTGGCGGGCGAAGGCACGGCGTTGCTGTGGGCGCCCGACGTAGCGACCGTCTATCCGCCCGGCCACAGCACGCATATCGAAGTCGCCGAACTCGGCGCCGATTATTGCGGCGCCGCGCGCCCCGGTCATTTCGACGGGGTCGCGACCGTCGTCGCCAAATTGTTCAATCAGGTGCGGCCCGATGTGGCCATCTTCGGCGAAAAAGACTGGCAACAGCTCGCGATCATCCGCCGCATGGCGCGCGACCTCGACTTTGCGGTCGACATATTGGGTGCGCCCATCGCACGCGACACCGACGGCCTCGCGCTGTCGTCGCGCAACGCCTATCTCTCGCCCGAACAGCGCGCCGCCGCGACCGCCTTTCCCGACGCGTTGAAGATGGCGGCGACAGCGATCGCGGGCGGCGACGATGTCGCCGAAACGCTCGCCAAGGCGGAGGCCGCGATCGTTGCGGGCGGGTTCGATAGCGTCGATTATGTCGCGCTGGCCGATGCCGACGGCCTTGAAAGACTGGTCGCTTTTCGCAAACCCGCGCGCCTGTTGGCGGCGGCACGGATCGGTAAAACCCGGCTGATCGACAATTTGGCGATTGGCTGATTAATCGCATAACCCACGGATTCTCGAGCTTTTCGGGGCCTATCCACAAGAAAATCGAATCGTCGTTAACGCTTTGTTGACCATAAGCCGCAAGGTTGGGGGCCGAGGTCTCCATGTGGGGTGGAGGCATAGGGGGTTATCATGGCCAACAGTCTGAAGTCTGCCCAATATCTGATCGAGAGCCGTCTGCTCGACGCCGCACGCGGCGACGCGGGTGCCTATTTCGATCTGGGCATTGCCTTTTCCACCGGCACTGGCGGGGTCGATGTCGACCTGATCCAGGCGCATAAATGGTTCAACCTTGCCGCACTCGGCGGCAATGTAGAAGGCCAGCAGTGCCGCGCCGACTTGTCCGACGAAATGAGCCGCGACGAAATCGCCGAAGCGCAGCGTCAGGCCCGTGCCTGGCTCGACGAGACGGCCCGCCGTCCCGCCGCCCGCCGCTTCGCGGCCTAATCCTTCCGCTTGAAGGGCGTATGCCCTTCCAGCCAGTCCATCTCGGCCTCTTCGGCGCGGCGTTCCTGTTCGAGGTAATCCGCGACCGCGCGGCGAAATCCCGGATCGGCAATGAAATGCGCCGACCAGGTGGCGACAGGGCCATAGCCGCGTGCAAGCTTGTGCCCGCCCTGCGCGCCCGCCTCGACACGGGCCAGTCCGCATTCGATCGCAATGTCGATCGCGCGGTAATAGCATAGTTCGAAATGCAGATAGGGGATGTCGATCTGGCAGCCCCAGTAACGGCCGTATAAAGTGTCGGCGCCGAGAAAATGCAGCGCCCCCGCGACCGGCCGCTCATCGCCGTCGTATGCGATCAGCAGGATGATCTGCTCCGCCATCCGCGCGCCCATCAGGTCGAACGCTTCGCGCGTCAGATAGGGCTGCCCCCATTTGCGCGCGCCGGTATCCTGATAGAAAAGCCACATCGCGTCCCAATGTTCAGGGCGGATCGCATCGCCCGTCAGTTCCTCGATGCGCAAACCTTCGGCCGCGCGCGCGCGCTCCTTGCGCAGTTGCTTGCGCTTTGCCGAGGTTAGCGTGGCAAGGAAATCGTCGAAGCTGCGATAGCCAGTGTTCGCGAAATGAAACTGGATGTCGCGGCGGACGAGCCAGCCCGCCTCCTCGAACAACGGCATCTGTTCGGGCGCCACGAACGTGGCATGCGCCGAGGATAGCCCATTCTGTCGTACAACCGTCTCGGCCGCACGGATCAGCAGCAATGCGGCCTCTTTGTCCTGCGCCAGCAGGCGCGGTCCCGGTACCGGCGTAAAGGGCGCTGCGATCTGCAGCTTCGGATAATAATCGCCGCCCGCGCGCGCCCAAGCGTCGGCCCACGCATGGTCGAAGACATATTCGCCCTGGCTGTGCGACTTGAGATAGGCCGGCGCGGCCGCGACCAGGGTGCCAGCCGCATCCTCGACCAGCAGCGGCGTCGCCTGCCAGCCGGTGCCGGGCCCGACGCTGCCCGATTCCTCGAGCAGCGACAGGAAAGCGTGATCGACAAAGGGGTTGCCGCCATCATGCAGCGCGTCCCACGCCGCGGCATCGATCGCCGCGACGCCGGTGCCCAGCGATATCGTCCGCGCCGGTGGATCGGCCTCGGCCATGATTTATGCCGGGCGCACCGCAACGATCGCGTCGGCTTCGACGGCAGCGCCGAGCGGCAGCACCGCAACGCCGACAGCAGCGCGCGCATGGCGACCTGCATCGCCGAACAGCGTTTCGAACAGGTCCGATGCGCCATTCGCGACCTTTGCCTGATCGGTGAAATCGGGCGAGCTGTTGACGAACACGCCCAGCTTTACGATCCGCTCGACGCGCGACCAGTCGCCATCCAGCGCCTGCCCGATCTGGGCGACGAGCATCAGCGCGACGCGCTGTGCGGCATCCTGACCGCCCGCCACATCGACGTCGTCGCCGAGACGACCGGTCACAACCTGCCCGTCGCGGAACGGCAGCTGACCACTGACGTAAAGCAGGCCGCCATGCTCGACGGCCGGCACATAGGCCGCGACCGGCGCGGCGGGCTTGGGGAGTTCGAGGCCGAGTTCGGCGAGTTTTGCGGTGATATCCATGATGAAGTCCTTGTTACGCCGTTTGGGGGGCGGGGGCGGGGATGTTTTCGGCAAGGCGCGCCAATATCCAGTCGCGCGCCGTCGTCCAGTCGTCGATTCGTGCATGCGCATGTTTCGATGGCGCGATCTTGTCGGCGATCGCGGGTTCGCCGACGAGGTGGAGCCGCCACACATCGGGCGCTTCCTGCGCGACCGAATGATGATGCCCCGCAAGATCGTCGATGAACACAGCGACCGACGGCTGATATTCCTCGATCAGGCGGCGCACCGGCTCGCCCTTGCCGCCGCGGCTGCCGATCACCGGCGCGTGGAAGTCGTGGAGCGCAAGCTGTTCGATCCGTGCCTGCTGATGTTCGGGCCCGACATTGGTGAGCACGACGATATCGGCCTCTGCGCCGATCGCCGCCATCGCGGCGAGCGCACCGGCAATCGGGTATTGCCGCGTCATTTCCTTGCGGAAAAACCCGTCGAGCAGCGGCCAGACCTCGGCCGCCTCCAGCGGCGTCCCGCATTCCTTGCGTTTCAGCGCGTTCGCGAAGCTCGCGTCCTCGATGCGGAATATCACGCCATGTTCGGCGTCGACCCATTCGGCAAAGGGCACGACCATGTGCATCAGCACCTCGTCGCAGTCGGTGATGACGAGGGGGCGGTTCATGCGATCGTTCCTTCGGATTGCTGGCCTTCGAGCCGCTGCGCCGCCGCGGCGATGCTGGCGGGTGACACCTGCAACGCATCCGCGCAGGCCACAAGATCGTTTTCGTGCGCGGTCAGGAAGGAAAGGATCGCCGCGAGCGTCGCCTGCTCGCCGAGCGAAGCGCGCAGTTCGTCGGGCGCCAGTCCGGTCAAGCCAAGCAGCCGTTCGGCGCGCGGTTCGTCGCTCAAAATCCAGCCGAGCGCCTGAAGCGCCAGCGCGGCATCGCCATCGTGCAAGTCGTGATTCCCTTCTTCGCGATGCAATTGTGTCATCCGGCCGATTCGCCTAAACGGACCGCGGACGCAAGGTGGGGAACACAAGTAATATGGGCAAGACCATCCTGGTCGTAGAAGATAATGAGCTCAACTTGCGCCTGTTTTGCGACCTGCTCAACGCCCATGGCTATAGCGCGCACCCGGTGCGCGACGGGCGCGACGCACTGGCGAAGGCGCGCGAAGTGTCGCCCGACCTGATCATTATGGATATCCAGCTGCCGCACGTCAGCGGGCTCGAACTGATCGGCCATATGAAGGCCGACCTGACGCTGCGCTCCGTCCCGATCATGGCGGTGACCGCCTATGCGGGAAAGGGCGACGAGGAACAGATCCGCGCCGCCGGTGCCGAGGCCTATGTGTCGAAACCGATTTCGGTGATCAAATTTATCGAAAGTGTCGGGGCGTTTGCCTGACGAAATCAGCCGCGCGAATCCCCCTTTTCGTTCCATGGCGCGGCATAATGAATGGCAACCGCGGCGGCTGACGCCTCGATCACGATATTCCACCAGCGGCTGATCGCGTTCGTTTCGCGGTATTGGGTCATGTCTCGTCTCCTTCGATGGGCCACCGCGGGAGGGGAGCGGGCCTGACCGGCCCCGGCGGCCACGTCTCTTTTACGTCGCACGCCATGGCTATTGGCGCTAAAATTGACCGCTAAAGCGACCAAATTTTGCGTTTCAGGATCTAGCATGCGAAAAAATATCGAACTCGACGATTTCGACCGGCGGCTGCTGGAACTGGTTCGCGAAAACAACCTCGAACCCGCCCGCATTCTGGCTGAGAAGGTCGGGCTTTCTTTGTCGGCCGTGCTCCGCCGCTTGCGTCGGCTGCGCGATGACCGGGTGATCATTGCCGATATCGCCGTCGTCAATCCGGCACTCACCGGATCGGCGCTCACCATGCATGTGCTGGTCCAGATGCAGCAGGCGGGCCCGCAGACGATGGATGGCTTTGCGCGTCAGATCGCACGCCACCCCGAAATCACCGGCGCGTGGGACGTAACCGGCGACGATGATTTTCTGCTGAAGGTGCAAGTCGGTTCGATGGAGGAATATGATGCCTTCACGCGGCGCGCGCTGAGCGAAGACAAAGGCGTCCATTCCTTCAAGACGCTGATCACGATCCGGAACATCATCGAGAATGATATCGCGCGACGCCCGCTGCGCGACTTTTGATACGCCAGCGCCGAACGGCGCGCACGAAAAAGGGCGGCGCAACCGGCCGCCCTTTGGATCTCCGCCTGCGCGGCGATGACGCATTCATACCCCACGCGCCTTCAGCGCATGGGGAAATGCATCACTTGATCTTGGCTTCCTTGAACTCGACGTGCTTGCGAACACGCGGGTCATATTTCCGCACCGACATTTTTTCGGTCATCGTGCGCGGGTTCTTTTTCGTCACATAGAAAAAGCCCGTGTCAGCGGTGCTCACCAGCTTGATCTTGACGGTCGTCGGCTTGGCCATGGCCCTGTTCCTCGAATAAACTGCACATCCGCCGGAGGTCCGACCGATGCGGCGGGACTAGGGGCCCCGACGTTGGTGTGAAAAACATAAAGGGCCGCGCACGAGGCGCCGCCCCCAATATCCGCGCGCCTCTGACCGGATTCGGCGCTTCTGTCAAGCAAAAGGAAAGGGCGGACGGCACAAAACCGCCCGCCCGGGAGGGGTTGGATTTCGCCCCCTAGGCGTTCTTGATCTCGAAACGGACCGTCATCACCTTCCAGCTTTCCTCGGGCACGCCGCCGCGTGTCGCGGGCTTGAAGCGCCATTTGGCAAGGGCGCGGCGCTTCGTTTCCTCAAAGAAACCCTGGCTGTCGGTACTGACGAGTTCGACCGCCTTCACGCGCCCGTCTATACCGATCAGCACGCGAACCTTCGCCGCTCCTTCGATCCCGCCGCGCTGCTCGCGCGCGGGATAATCGGGTTGAAAGGCACCGGCAAAGCGCGGGTCGAGGTCAGCCAGCACTAATTTCGGCGGCGCTGGCGGGTCGGCGGGTGGGACGTAAATGTCACCCGGCACGGGAATGACGGGGCCCAGCACCTTCGGTCCGCTTTCGACAACATTGTCGGTCAAGTCCGTCTTCACGAGCGAATCAACCGTTTCGGTGGTCGAAGCCGACTCGGGTGTGGCCTTCTTTTCGGTCTTTGTTTCCGGTGGCGGCGGATCGACCGGCTTGTAGAGCTCGATCAGTTTGCCGCGGATCGGTTCGGATACCGGTTCCGTCACGATAATCATCGGCGACAATGCAACCGCAACGACCAGCGCGGCGGGCAAGCCCACCGCGAAGAGCGCCGCGACCGGGTGGCGACCGGCGTCGCTGCCATAGCTGTTGCGGGGTAAAGGTACCGCAGGTCCAGCCGGCGCGGTCGTCGCCTCCTGCGCGGTCATGATGGCCGAAATCAGGGGTATCAGGGTCATGGCATCTCTCCTTGCCTCAATGACCCGACCCCGCGGTGTTTTGACCATCGCTGTCGGCCAAGTCAGAATGACGTGATATTATATCATCACGTCGCTTGTCAAGCACATCGATAGGCAAGTATCGAAAGAACGCGGCGGACCGGCTAAGCGGCGGAAAGCCGCGCGACCGCCTGATCCTTGTCGATCAGCGGCAACAGCTCGGCCATGTCGGGGCCATGGTCGCGCGCCGTCAGCGCGCGACGTAGCGGCAGGAACAGCCCGCGGCCCTTCGCGCCGGTCGCCGCCTTCACCGCGCCGGTGAGCGCGTGCCAGGGGTCGCCGCGCCAGTCGATGCCAGGCGCGGCCGCCGCCGCGGCGGCGAGCACCGCGCGGTCGGCTTCGTCTGCCAGCGGCGGCGAAAAGGGCCCGTCGAACACCGCCACCCAGTCGGCCGCCTCGGCCACCGTCAGCAGGTTCGGACGAATCGCGTTCCAGCGGGCCTCGGTGATCGCGGCGGGCAGGCGCGCGCAAATCGCCGCATGGTCGGTGTGGTGCAATATCTTCTGATTGATCAGCGCCAGCTCGCCCTCGTCAAAGCGCGCGGGCGCGCGGCCGAAGCGCGCGAAGTCGATGCTCTCGATCAGCGGGGCCAGCGCGGTCACCGGCTCGACCGGGTCGCTCGTCCCGAGCCGCGCGAGCAAGGCGGCGAGCGCGATCGGTTCGATCCCGGCCTCGCGCAGGCTGGCCATGCCGAGCGAGCCCAGGCGCTTCGACAATTTGCCTTCGGTCCCGACGAGCAAAGCCTCGTGCGCAAAGGCAGGTGGCCCGGCGCCGAGCGCATCGAACATCTGGATCTGCGACGCGGTGTTCGACACATGATCCTCGCCGCGCACGACATGCGTGATTCGCATCGCGATATCGTCGATCACGCTCGGCAACAGATAGAGCCAGCTGCCGTCGGCGCGGCGCACCACCGGGTCAGACATGGTCTTGGGTTCGAAATGCTGCGGCCCGCGGACCATGTCGGTCCACTCGATCGCCGCGTCATGGTCGAGGCGGAAGCGCCAGTGCGGCGCAACGCCTTCGGGGACGGGCGAATCGGCAGGCTTGCGCTCATAAACCGGCGGCAATCCGCGCGAGAGCAAGATCTTGCGCCGGATATCAAGCTCTTCGGGAGTCTCGTAACAAGCATAGACGCGCCCCGCCGCCTTCAGTTTCTCGAACTCGGCCTCGTAGAACGCAAAGCGCGCCGACTGCCGCTCCTCGCCATCGATGTCGAACCCGAGCCAGGCGAGGTCGGCGCGAATCGCATCGACATACTCCTCTTTCGACCGCTCGAGGTCGGTATCGTCGATCCGCAGCAGGAAGCGACCGCCATGCTTGCGCGCCCACAGCCAATTGTGGAGCGCGGCGCGGACATTGCCGACATGCAGGGTGCCGGTCGGCGATGGGGCGAAGCGGGTCACGACAGTCATAGCGCGCGCCTATAGCCTGTTTCGCGTGCCACGCGAGTCAGGCGGTACGAAAACCATGGGTAATCGGATAACGCCGGTCGCGCCCGAAGTTGCGCGTCGACAGCTTGACCCCCGGCGGTGCCTGACGGCGCTTATATTCTGCGAGCATCAGCAGCCTCTCGATCCGCACGACCGAATCGCGGTCGAAGCCGTAGCGC
This sequence comes from Sphingopyxis sp. Soil_C_28, assembly GCF_057657055.1. Classification (NCBI taxonomy): domain Bacteria; kingdom Pseudomonadati; phylum Pseudomonadota; class Alphaproteobacteria; order Sphingomonadales; family Sphingopyxidaceae; genus Sphingopyxis; species Sphingopyxis sp. Soil_C_28. Next base: position 115,899 of record NZ_JBDGJE010000002.1, on the reverse strand, counting down.
GCGACGACATCGTCGACGCTCGCTTCCTCCTCGACGAGCATGTGCAGCATGCGGTCGAGGTCCATGTACGGCGGCAGGCTGTCCTCGTCCTTCTGGTCAGGGCGCAGTTCGGCGCTCGGCGGCTTGGTGATGATCGTGGCCGGCATCACCGGGGTCACCGCGTTGCGCGACAGGCGCGGGACATTCTCGTTGCGCCACTTCGCGACCGCGAACACCGTCATCTTGTACGCGTCCTTCAGCGGGTTATAGCCGCCTGCCATGTCGCCATAGATCGTCGCATAGCCGACGCTCATCTCGCTCTTGTTGCCCGTGGTCAGCAGCATCGGGCCGAATTTGTTGCTGAGCGCCATCAGCGTCACGCCGCGGATACGCGACTGGACATTCTCTTCGGTGATATCAACGTGCTTGTCGGCGAAGCTGCCCGCGAGCATCGCGTCGAACGCCTCTACCGCGGGGACGATCGAAATCGTATCGAGCCTGCACCCGATCATCGTGGCGCAGCCCGCGGCATCGTCGAGGCTCGACTGGCTGGTGAAGCGGCTCGGCATCATCACGCACCAGACTTTGTCAGCCCCCAATGCGTCGGCGGCGATTGCGGCGCAGATCGCCGAATCGATACCTCCCGACAGGCCGAGCACGACGCCGGGAAAGCCGTTGCGTTCGACATAGTCGCGCAACGACAGGATCATCGCGCTATAGATATCGGCAGGGCGCGCCTCCCATTCGGCGATCGCGCCCGTATCGCAGACCCAGCGGCCGTCGCCACCTTTCGTCCAGCGCGTGACGCGCTCTTCCTCTTCCCAGTCGACCAGCCGGTGCGCCGTCGTCCCGTCGCCATTCAACACAAACGAACAGCCGTCGAAAACGATTTCATCCTGTCCGCCGACGCGGTTGAGAAAGATGAGCGGCAGCTTCGTCTCGGCAACGCGGCCTGCGAACACCTGAGCGAGGCGGCGATCGTCCTTGTCGATCTCATAGGGGCTGCCATTGACCGAGATCAGCAGTTCGGCACCCTCCCCGACCAGATGCCGGCAGACCTTCGGCAGCCAGCCGTCCTCGCAGATCGGCAGGCCGAGCCGGATCCCGCGCCATTCAACAACATCGGGCAACGGGCCGGGGACGAAGACACGCTTCTCGTCGAAAGTGCCATAATTGGGGAGCTCGTGCTTCCGTCGCGTCGCGACGATCTGGCCGCCGTCGAGCAGTGCGACGATATTATAGAGGCTCTCGCCCTCCCACTCGACCGAGCCAACCAGCATCGCCGGGCCGCCGTCGGCGGTGTCCGCAGCCAGATCGGCGAGCAGCCTCGCGGCGCGCTCGGCCAGCGCAGGCTTGAGCACCAGATCCTCGGGCGGGTATCCGATCAGCTGCAGCTCGGGATAGAGGACCAGATCGGCATCGGGATGCCGCGCCCGAACGCTCCGCATCGCAGCGACATTGGCGGCGAGGTCGCCGACGACCTGCGTCATCTGGGCCAGGACGATGGTGAGCGTATCGGCGGCGTGGGTCATGCCGCCGAGCCTTACCCCCGGCGGCTGCGATTGCAATGTCCGAGCTTATCCGAAAAACAGCGTCGACAGATAGCGTCCCGGGATCATCGTGAACCCCCCGGCGATGAACAGGCCGGCATAGACCCCCACCATTGCGCGGCGATGGGCTTCGATGTTGCCGCGCCGGGCATTCCATATGCTGACGGGGATCGAATAGAGCGTCAGGATAGAGAAGATATGGATCGGCCCGATCCCGCCGGTCAGGCTGCGCAGCCAGAAGCTGTCGATCGCCGTCACCACCATCATCAATGCCCAGATGCGTCCGGCCGCCTTGTGCCCCCGCGTCCCCTTCGGACCCCAAAGCACCCACGCGCCCAGCGGCACGGCGGGAACGACGGTCGCAAGATGAATCCAGAGGGCCCATGGCGGGGTATGATAATCATTGCCTTCCCCGCGCATGACATAGCCGAGCACAATCATGGCGGAGAGGCCGACGAGGATCAGGAGCGCGCGGCGGAGGAGCGGCGCAGGGCCGCCGGGACGGGGGGACAAGAGCATCGCGGTAGGCATGAACGTAAATCCTTGGCCGGTTTTCATGGTCGATGGACCAGGACTGCCGCCCCGCCGTTGACGGGCAAGCGCAGCTTCGCCAGCGCGGTGAAAACTTCGCGAAACCGCCACCGATGCCAATTGACGAAGCGCGAAGCGGCGGCCAGACACTTCGCCCATGGCACGCCAGATTGTGGTCGAACTTTTTCTGATGGTGCTGGCAGGTATCCTGCTGGCACTGATCGGCCCCTTTGGCAGCTACGAGCTGCCGCTCACCCAGCGGCTGGTCCTGTGGCCGCTGATGCTCTTGTCGGGCTATCCGGTTTTCCGCGGGTTGGGGATCGTGTCGCGCTGGCTTGGCGAAGTGACGCATATCCCGCAAGTGATCGCCGTTCCGCTGGCGCTCGCGGTCGGGGCGCTGCCGGTGACGCTGCTCGTCGCGCTGCTGTGGTTCCGCGTTCCAGCCGGCGCCGTGCTGCGAGCGCCGGGGCTTGGGCCGCTTTATCTGCAGGTGCTTATCGTCGGACTGATCGTCCATGTCGTCATGCACCTGTTGTTTCGGCCCGTCGCCGGGCATGGCGAGCGACCTCCCGCAACGCCGCTACGCGCCGAGCCGCCCGCTGCCGCAACCGCTCCGGAACCGGCGCTGCCGCTCCCGCCCGGCTTCGGCCCCATCCGCGCACTGAAGGGTGAAGACCATTATGTCCGCGTCATTGCCGACGGGCGCGAGGAGCTGATCCTGATGCGGATGCGCGATGCAATCGACCGGATCGGCAACGCCCAAGGCCTGCGTGTCCATCGCAGCTGGTGGGTGGCGCGGGACGCTGTCGCGTCGGTGCGCCGCGAGGGGCGCACCGCCGTCATTATCCTGACCGGCGGGCATGAAGTGCCCGTCGCGCGCGACATGATGCCGCAATTGCGCACGGCCGGATGGCTTTAACCCCTTCCCCTTACCGTCCCCGCTGGCTAAGGGGCGCGCAATCCTATCCGCCGCGAAAGGGCCGCGCACCCCATGAAACTGATCTCCGGCAACAGCAATCTTCCCCTCGCCCGCGCGATTGCGGACTATCTGGAACTGCCGCTGACCGACACCAGCGTGCGCCGCTTCGCCGACGAAGAAGTCTTCGTCGAAATCCATGAAAATGTCCGCGGCCAGGATGTCTTCGTCGTTCAGCCGACGAACTTTCCCGCCAACGACAATCTGATGGAATTGCTGATCATCAACGACGCGCTTCGCCGCGCCTCGGCGAAGCGCATCACGGCGGTCGTCCCCTATTTCGGCTATGCCCGTCAGGACCGGAAGCCCGGCCCGCGCACCCCGATCTCGGCAAAGCTCGTTGCGAACCTGATCACCACCTCGGGCGCCGACCGCGTGCTCGCGATCGACCTGCACGCCGGGCAGATCCAGGGCTTTTTCGATATCCCGACCGACAATCTCTATGCCGCGCCCGTGATGAGTGCCGATATCCAGGCGCGCTTTGCGGGTAAGAATCTGATGGTCGTGTCGCCCGACGTCGGCGGCGTAGTCCGCGCCCGCGCGCTTGCCAAACGGCTCGACAACGCCCCGCTCGCGATCGTCGACAAGCGCCGTGAGCGCGCCGGCGAATCGGAAGTGATGAACATCATCGGCGATGTGAAGGGCCGCTTCTGCATCCTGATCGACGATATCGTCGATTCGGCGGGCACACTGTGCAACGCCGCCGCCGCGCTGAAGGCCGCGGGCGCCGAAGGCGTCGTCGCTTATTGCACCCACGGCGTGCTGTCGGGCGGCGCGGTCGCGCGCGTCGATGCGAGCGAGCTGACCGAGCTGGTCATCACCGATTCGATTCAGCCGACCGATGCCGTCAACGACAGCAGCAAAGTCCGCGCGCTGACCGTCGCGCCGCTGCTCGGCGAAGCGATCAAGCGCATCGCCGACGAATCGAGCGTCTCCTCGCTTTTCGACTGATCGCGTCAGCGCGCGAACAGCGTACCGACGATCGTTTCCAGTTCGCGCCGAAAGCTCGCGTGATCGGGCGCAGCGTGGACGAGGCCTTTCGCGGTCCAGCACAACGCCTGAGCCATGCTGCCCGCGCGCGACACCGCAGCGCCGGGTCCGCTCAGCCGGATCGTCTGCGCCATGGCCGCAACCAGCTTTCGTTCGGCGGTGCGCACCGCGTCGACCGGCTCGGGCGCCACCATCACCGCGACCTCGATCCCGTGCGGCGAGGCGCGGAGAATCATCATATGCTGGCCCACCCACGCATCGAGCGCGTCGAGCAGGCGGACCACGAGCGTCGCGCCGGGATTCTCCAGACTGCCCAGCGCCTCGGCGAGCGACCGCTCGATCAGCGATTTTATCGCCCATTCGGCGAGCCCGGCCTTCGACCCGAAGCGATTGTAGAGCGCCTGCCGCGATACCCCCGTTGCCTCGGCCAGCTCCTCCATCGACGCCCGGCGAAATCCGAGTCGTGCGAAGGTGATGAGAAAGGCGTCGGCGGAAATGCGGGCGAGCATGGCATCATTTGTACAATAAATATTGATTTTGTATATTTTATATAATCGAGCCATTGGCGGCTTAAAGCTCGTGCTCGGGGTGGCGGGCGCGGTGCGGCTGCGCTAGCGCTGAGCGCATGTCGCTTTCATCCGATCTCATGCTCGCCAACCGCCTCGCCGATGCCGCCGGCGAAGCGATCCGTCCGCTCTTTCGTGCCGCCTTTGCCCATGAGGCCAAGGCCGACGCGTCGCCGGTGACCGAGGCCGACCGCGCCGCCGAAGCCGCGATGCGCCGCCTGCTCGATGCCGAGGCCCCCCGCGACGGAATCATCGGTGAGGAATATGGCGCAGAGCGCCCCGACGCGGCGCGCCAGTGGGTACTCGATCCGATCGACGGCACCGTCAGCTTCATGGCGGGGCGCCCGATCTTCGGAACGCTGATCGCGCTGCTCCAGGATGGCTGGCCCATTCTCGGCATCATCGACCAGCCGATCGCGGGCGAACGCTGGGTCGGCGCGCTCGGACAGCCGACCCTGTTCAACGGCACCCCCGCGCGCACGCGCACCTGCCGCGAGCTAACCGATGCGGTGCTCGCGACGACCGGCCCGCAATATTTCGCCGATCATGATGCTGAACATTTCATGGCGCTCGCGGCGAAGACCGCGCACAAAAGGCTGATCTTCGGGGGCGACTGCTACAATTATGGGCTGCTTGCGAGCGGCCATATCGATCTGGTGGTCGAGGCGGGGCTGAAGCTCCACGATTTTGCCGCGCTGGTACCCGTCGTCGAGGGTGCGGGCGGGACGATGTGCGACTGGAACGGCGATCCGCTCAACGCCGACAGCGCCGGGCATGTCATCGCGCTCGGCGATCCCGCGCGGCTCGAGGATGTGATCGAAGGGCTGGCCTGCCACCATTGAATAGGGCCTTGCGGCGTTAGAAGATGCCGAGGAATTTCTTGCGCTGCTTCTCCTTCCCGTCGGCCGTCTGCTTGCCATCCTCTCCCTTCGCGGTGGTACCTTTTCCGACATCGTCACGCGCATCGCCCTTCGTCGTCCGCTGGGCGCTGGCGCGGGCGCCGGCGAGGACCGGGCCGCACTGCGCCGATTTCGCATCGCCGGGATCGACGAACGGGATGATCAGCGCCGCCGGGGTGGCGACGATCGCCAGCCCGAGCCCGGCGCCGGCGCGGCCGAGCAGCTGGTCGCTGATCGGATCGATGCGCGGCGCCGCGAAATAGCCGCCGACCGCAACCGGCGATTGTCCCGAAAACAGGCTGAGCTTCTTTCCGTCGGCGCGCACCGCCAGATCGAGCGCTTCGGTCCGGAACGAAAAGCCGCCGCGCCCGACAACGACATTTTTTTCGGTGTCGATCAGGATCGGGTCGGCGGCGCTGACGCCGTTCCGCACGGTGAAGGCGATCACCCCGCAGTTGATCTGGACTGGCTTCTTCAGCTTGTCCTCGAACAGTTTCTGCACGAACGTACCGACGTCGAGTTCGGCGAGCTGGATGTTGCGGGTCCAGAAACTGCCCTGCGGCAGGACAAAGGCGATCCGTCCATTCGAACTGGCGAGCGACTGGCGCAGGCTGTCGCCATGGCCGACCATCTGGATCCGCCCGCTGACGGTGCCGGTCGTCCCCGATTTCTCGACGCCGAAGCGCGCGAGCAGGGTTCCAAGTCGCGTCGGCGAAAGGCGGATATCATAGGCGGTGCGTACGACGACGGGACGCGAATCGATCGAAATGTCGCTCGCGACCTTGCCCCCGGCGAGGAGGAAGGTCAGCGGCTTCATTTCCATGAGCCCGCGCTTCAGCGACAGCGTCAGGTCGACATTGCTGACCGGGAAGCTTTCCGCCCGCACCCGCGCGACCCTATAACGCAAATCGGCATCAAAGCCTTTCAGCGCGTCGGCGCGGAGCGGCGAATCGGGGAGGACGCGCGGACGGCCGCCGACGGTCTTGATCGCCCCGCCGGTACCCATCTTGTCGAGCCGGTCCACTTCGTAACCGATGAACGGCCCGGCATCGATGATGTTGAGCGAGCGGGTGGTGACGTCGGCCTTCAGATAGACCCGCCCTTTGGGTTGGCTGACCGACAGCGCGCCCGCGAGGTCGCTGTCGCCGAACAGCCCTTTTATCCCTGTCAGTTTCCAGGTCGATTCCTCATAAGTGAGCGCCGAGGTGACGCGGTAGCGGCGCGTGTCGGGAATCGCGACGCCGAGGAAATCGAACAATCGCGACAGATTCGCGCCGCGGGCTTGCAGGCGCAGGTCGGCGCCTTCGAGTTCGGTCGGCCCGCGAAGCGTGCCCGTCACGTCGAGCGTGTTACCGAGCCCGATCGCATGGAGCGTCAGCTTGTTCCGGCCTCCCGCAACGGTCTCGTTCGGCGAAGCAAGGCCGCCGTTGACGGTAAAGGGCTGTGCACGCATCGTCCCGCGCCCCGAAAAGTGGATCGTCTCATTGATGCGGCTGTCGGTGGCCTTGACCGTATCGACGTCGATATCGGCGAACAGCCGAAGTCGCGGGTCGCGATAAGTGACGCCGCTGCCGGTGATCGCTGCGCGCTCGATATGCGGCAGTTCGAGCGGCTCGGGCAGGCGGGCGCGATCGCCGAAGGTCCAGCTGTTGCGCTTGTTGCCTTCATCCCATTCGAGCGCCACCTGCGCGCCGTCTAAATCGGCGAAGCGAAGAACGCGGTTGCCAAAGATCAGCGGCAGGGTCGCAAGGCGCGTATCCACCCTCTTTGCCGAGAAAAACTGCCTCGCGCGCGCCCAGTCGGGATTCGCGATGCGGATATCCTCGGCATAGAATTTGACGTTGAACGGCGCGAAATAGAGCTGGAAGTCGCCGCCGATGTCGACCTGACGTTCGAGCTGCGACGTGGCGAAGCGCTCGAATGGTGCTTTGAGAAAGCGACCCTTGGTGATGAACAGGATCAACCAGATCGCGAACAGGGTCACGAGGATGATCGCCACCGTGCAAATCGCGATCCGCAGCGGGCGCGGGCGCCGTTCGAGCCATGCGGGGGTCCACGCCATCCGCGCCCAGCGTCGAGGGCTTTCGGCCCAAAGGGGGACGGTGGAACCGGCCGCCGGGGCCGTCTGACCGGAGCGCTTGTCCATAGAGCACCAATCCGCCGCGCATCACATCGTTCCTTTCGCCCCCGAATCGCTTGCATTTCAGGGGCCATGCGGTTAAGCGCGCGCCTTCCGATTGTGTCGGCTGGCTGAAAGGGCTGCCAGGCCGATACGCAAACGGACTTCCAAAGGAGACCAAAATGCCCAAGTTGAAGACCAAGAGCGGTGTGAAGAAACGCTTCAAATTCACCGCCTCGGGCAAAGTGAAGCACGGCGTTGCCGGCAAGCGTCACCGCCTGATTTCGCACAATTCGAAATATATCCGCACCAACCGCGGCACCAGCGTGCTGAGCGATTCGGATGTGGCCCATGTGCGCCTCTGGGCGCCCTACGGCCTGAAGTAAGGAGCGCTAGCACATGTCACGCATCAAACGCGGCGTTACCACGCGCGCCAAGCATAAACGCGTATTGGAACAGGCGAAGGGCTTTTACGGCCGCCGCAAGAACACCATTCGTATCGCCAAGCAGGCGGTCGAAAAGGCTGGCCAATACGCCTATCGCGACCGCAAGGTTAAGAAGCGCAACTTCCGCGGTCTGTGGATCCAGCGCATCAACGCTGCGGTTCGCGCCGAAGGTCTGACCTATTCGCAGTTCATGCACGGCGTGAAGCTGGCCGGAATCGATCTCGACCGGAAAATCATGGCCGATCTCGCGATGAACGAAGGCACGGTCTTCACGACGATCATCGCCCAGGCGAAAGCGGCGCTGCCTAAGGCAGCCTGAGGCTTTTAGCTCAAACGAACGAAACAAGGGCGGTCCCGATGGGGCCGCCCTTTTTCTTTGCGTCATCGCCGCAGCAGTGTGTGACCGTTCGGTCCAACGAAGAGGCGGCGCGGAGCTTTCGCTCCGCGCCGCCTCGACAATGGTTCCAGTGGAAACCATCGCCCCCCCGCCCGATCCGAATAGCCGTGGGTCGCAGAAAGCCGCCGGCCGGAACGAAGCTCAGAAAATCAGTCGTTTATTTCAGGTCCCCGCCAAGCCCCAGCCACCGGCGTCACGCCACGATTCCCCTCGCACGCTCTTTTTGGAGCGGGCTGCGCAACTATGGCGCAGCGCCTGCGTATAAAATTGTAAGAACCCGACAAGAAATCGCGGCCCGGCATTGTTTTTCATGCCTTTTGCCCGCTAAAATGGGACAGCATGCCGCAACGCGACGCACTTTCTCATCCCCCGACTGGCGCGCGCGTCGCCACGCGCTTCTTTCCGCTGTCAGAAGCGCTCCGCCCCTATGTGAGCACCATCTATCTGAGCGAAGTCGTGGTCACCGACGGCAGCCGGGTCGAGGATTATCTGCACCCCGAATGGGCAAACCTGCGATTTGTCGATGGCGATCCGCCGCTCGCCGCGATCGGCGGCAGCCCTGTTGGCGAAATGCCGCGCTTCATCGCCACGGGTCCCACAAGCACATCAACCTATTTCGCGGCGGGCAATATGCGCGCCTGGGGCATCGGCATCCTCCCGATGGGCTGGGCCAAATTCATTCCCCTGCCCGCAGATGAACTGGCCGACCGCTTTTGTGACGGCGCCGCGCATCCGGCCTTTGCCACGTTTACGCCTTTGCTCGAAACCTTGCGCCGCGTGAATGATGTCGATGCTGCGGCCGCGCTGATCAACAGCCACATTTGCGCCATTCTCGCGGGCGCGGCACCCGACGACCCCGCCATTCTCGCCGCCCACGTCGCCCTCGTCGACGACGACCTGTCCAGCGTTGCAGATCTGTCGGCAAAGCTCGCGTTATCCGAACGGTCGATCGAGCGCTTGAGCCACCGCGCCTTCGGCTTTTCGCCAAAGCTGCTCCTGCTCCGCCAGCGCTTCCTGCGGTCGCTCGCGCGCTTCATGCTCGACCCATCGATGGCGTGGATCGATACAATGGATCATCATTATTACGATCAGGCGCAGTTTACGCGCGATTTTCAGCGTTTCATGGGAATGAGCCCGCGCGAATATGCCGCGCGGCCCAAGCCGATATTGGGCGCGGCGGCGGTTGCGCGCGCGGCGGCGGCCGGTGCGGCGGTACAGGGCCTCCACAAGCCGGCCGGATAGCACCGTTTTCCGCCAAGTGGCTTGACCGGCGCGTCGCGTTCGGTGCAAGCGGCAGGCGACGGACGCGCGGGCAGCCGCGGTACCCAAAGAAGTATGAAAACATCAGGCCGGCAGCGACTGCGCCGCCGGAACAGGACGAACAATGATGAGCGATATCGAGGCCATCCAGACCCGGATTTTGGGCGACATCGAAGCGGCGGCCGATGCCAGCGCGGTCGAGGCGCTGCGCGTCGCCGCGCTCGGCAAAGCGGGCAGCATCACCGCGCTGCTCAAGACGCTGGGCGGTATGACCCCCGACGAGCGGCAGGCGCAGGGTCCCCAAATCCACAGCCTGCGCGAAGCCGTCACGGCCGCGCTCGGCGCCCGCAAGGCCGCGCTCGACGCCGCGGCGCTCGACATCAAACTCGCCGCCGAAGCGATCGACATGTCGCTCCCCGCCGAAGCCGCCCCCCGCGGCAGCGTTCACCCGGTCAGCCAGGTGATGGACGAGCTTGCCGAAATCTTCGCCGACATGGGCTTCGCGGTCGCAACCGGCCCCGAGATCGAAGACGACTGGCGCAACTTCACGGCGCTCAACATTCCCGAGACGCATCCGGCGCGCGCGATGCACGATACGTTCTACTTCCCCGACACGGACGAGGAAGGCCGCGCGATGCTGCTGCGCACGCACACCTCGCCCGTGCAGATCCGCACGATGATGTCGCAGGAACCGCCTATCAGGATCATAGCGCCCGGCCGCGTCTATCGTAGCGACAGCGACGCGACGCATACGCCGATGTTCCATCAGGTCGAAGGTCTCGTCATCGACCGCGGCATCCATATGGGACACCTGAAATGGACGCTTGAGACGTTCCTGAAGGCCTATTTCGAACGCGACGATATCGTGCTGCGCCTGCGCCCCAGCTATTTCCCCTTCACCGAACCCTCGGCCGAGGTCGATGTCGGCTATAAGCAAGAGAAAGGCCGCCGGATCGTCGGCGGCCATGGCGACGACGACGGCCATGCGTGGATGGAGCTGCTCGGCAGCGGCATGGTCAACCGCCGCGTCATCGCCAATTGCGGGCTCGATCCCGACGAGTGGCAGGGCTTTGCCTTCGGGGTGGGCGTCGACCGGCTGGCGATGCTGAAATATGGCATGGACGACCTGCGCGCCTTCTTCGACGGCGACCTGCGCTGGCTGGCGCATTATGGGTTCGGCGCGCTGTCGGTGCCGACGCTGAGCGGAGGGATTTCGGCATGAAGATCACCCTCGACTGGCTGAAAGAGCATCTCGATGGTGCCTTCGACGTCGCCGATGTTGTCGCCACGCTCAATCGCATCGGCCATGAGGTCGAAGGCGTCGAGAATCCCGCCGAGAAACTCGCGGGTTTCCGCGTTGCGCGTGTGCTGACCGCCGAGAAACATCCGCAGGCCGACAAATTGCAGGTGCTGACCGTCGACAGCGGCGACGGCGTCCCGCTGACCGTCGTGTGCGGCGCGCCGAACGCGCGCGCGGGGCTGGTCGGCGTGCTCGGCCTGCCCGGCGCGGTCGTGCCTGCAAACGGCATGGAGCTGAAGGTCGCGGCGGTGCGCGGCGTCGAATCGAACGGCATGATGTGTTCGACGCGCGAGCTCGAGCTGGGCGACGATCATGACGGGATCATCGAGCTGCCCGACGACGCCCCCGTCGGCACCCCCTTCGCCGACTATAGCGGCGCGGGCGATCCGGTGATCGACATTTCGATCACCCCGAACCGGCAGGACTGCATGGGCGTGCGCGGGATCGCGCGCGACCTCGCCGCCGCGGGGCTCGGCACGCTGAAGCCGCTCGACGTCCCGACGATCGTCGGGACAAGCGCGCCCACGACCGAAATCCGTACCGACGATCCCGAAGGCTGCCCCGCCTTCTACGGCCGCACGATCAGCGGCGTCACCAACGGCACCGCCCCCGAATGGATGCGCCGCCGGTTGGAAGCGGTCGGGCAACGCTCGATCTCGGCACTCGTCGACATCAGCAATTATGTGATGTTCGACCTCGGCCGCCCGAGCCATATCTATGACCGCGCCAAGCTGACCGGTGCGCTCGTCGCGCGGCGCGCCAGGGATGGCGAGACGGTCACTGCATTGAACGGCAAGGACTATGTCCTCACCGATACGATGACGGTGATCGCCGACGACAGCGGCGTCCACGATATCGCGGGCATCATGGGCGGCGAACATAGCGGGTGCAGCGAGACGACGAGCGACGTGCTCCTCGAAATCGCCTATTTCACCCCCGAACGCATCGCGCTGACCGGACAGGCGCTCGCGCTGACCAGCGACGCACGCAGCCGTTTCGAACGCGGGGTCGACCCGGCGTTCCTCGACGATGCGACCGCGATCGTCACCGCGCATGTGCTCGCGATCTGCGGCGGTACGCCGTCGGCGGTGACGCGCGCAGGTAGCCCGCCCGCCGAAGTGAAGACGGTCGATTACGACCCGGCGCTGTCGGCCACGCTCGGCGGTATCGCGATTGCCCCCGAGCGGCAGAAAGAGATTCTGACCGCGCTCGGTTTTTCGGTGATCGAACAAGGCGGCCGCTGGCAGGTCGCGGTGCCGAGCTGGCGCCGCGATGTCGACGGCGCCCCCGATCTGGTCGAGGAAGTCACGCGCATCACCGGCTTCGACGCGATTGCATCGGTTCCGCTGCCGCGCACGGACGGCGTTGCAAAGCCGACCGCGACCGCCGAGCAGCTCACCGAACGGCGCGTGCGCCGCGCCGCGGCGGCCGCCGGGTTCGACGAAGCCGTCACCTGGTCGTTCATCAGTGAGAGCGACGCCGCGCCGTTTGGCGGCGGCGCCTGGACGCTCGCCAATCCGATCAGCGAAGATTTGAAGGTCATGCGCCCGTCGCTGCTGCCCGGCCTGCTCGCCGCGGCGCAGCGCAACCAGAACCGCGGCGCCGACAGCATCCGCCTGTTCGAGGTCGGCCGCCGCTATCTGGCGGACGCCGAGCATCCGACGCTGGCCGTGCTGATGGCGGGCGACAAGCGCGCACGCGGTTGGCAGGCCGGCAAAGCCGCGCCGTTCGATGCCTTCGACGCCAAGGCCGTAGCGCTGGCGCTGCTCGAAGCCGCGGGGGCGCCCGCCGATCGGTTGCAGGTGATGGAAGCCGTCACGACCGGCAGCATCTGGCACCCCGGACAGTCGGCGACGCTGCGGCTCGGCCCCAAGGCGGTGCTCGCCGAATTCGGTGCGCTCCACCCGCTGCTGACCCGCGCGTTCGACGTCGACGGTCCGGTGATGGCGGTGCAGATCTTCCTCGATGCGATCCCTGCGAAACGCGCGAGTGGACCCGCACGCGCGGCGTTCACCCCGCCCGCGCTGCAATCGGTGCGCCGCGACTTCGCCTTCCTCGCGACCACCACGCTGACCGCGGCCGATCTGGTCCGCGCGATTCGCGGCGCCGACAAGGCGAGCATCGTCGATGCACGGTTGTTCGACCGCTTCGCCGGCCAGGGCGTGCCCGAAGGCCAGGTGAGCCTGGCGGTCGAGGTCGAGCTGCAGCCATTGGAGAAGAGCTTCACCGACGCCGAGCTGAAGGCGATCGCCGACAAGGTGGTCGCTGCGGCGGCGAAGGTCGGGGCCGTCTTGCGCGGCTGACAATCGCGCGCCGCTGGGCGGGATCGCAAGGGAGAGTTTTGCCATGACCACCCGTCACCTCGTCGACCGCGAGATCGCTCCGATCATCGATCTTTTCCCGCGGGTCGACCTTGATTCAGCGCCGATTGCCGCGATCCGGGCCAAAGCGGCAGAAACTTACGCCTTTCTGCCATCGCCGGTCATCGCGCCCGAAAAGCTGAGCGTGCCATCGATCCATGGCGGACCCGATATTCCGGTCTTCCTTTATCGCCCGTCGACCAGCCGGCCGGGCAGCGGCGCCATTCTGCATATCCATGGCGGCGGCATGGTGATGGGATCGGTCGAGCAAATGCAGGCCGGACCCGCAGCACTGGCCGCCGCCGCGGGCGTTCCCGTCGCGTCGGTCGAATATCGCCTCGCGCCCGAACATCCGTTCCCCGCGCCGCAGGAAGATTGCCATTCGGCGCTGGCGTGGCTCGCGGGCCAGGCCGGGGGATTGGGTTTCGACGCGAGCCGGATCGTCGTTGCCGGCGAAAGCGCGGGCGGCGGACTCGCTGCCGCGCTGGCGATCATGGCGCGCGACCTCGGCGGCCCCGCCATCGGCGGACAGCTGCTGACCTATCCGATGCTCGACCATCGTACCGGCAGCAATGCCTGTCCGTACGCCAATCCTACGACCGGCGAGTTCATCTGGACGCGTCCGAGCAACCGCTTTGGCTGGCGCGCGCTGCAAGGCAGCTACAAGATCGACGATCCGCGGCGCGGCTGGTTTTCGCCGAGCCTTGCCGAGGATCTGTCGAACCTGCCCCCCGCTTATATCGCCACGGGCAGCCTCGATCTCTTCTTCGACGAAAATCTCGATTATGCACGCCGGCTCGTCGCGGCGGGGGTGCCCGTCGATCTGCACAGCTATGCCGGGGCGATCCATGCGTTCAACGCGATTCCCGATGCGGCGCTGTCGCAGCGCTTCAACGGCGGGCTGCTCGCGGCGGCAGCGATCATGGCGGGTCCGGCGGGCGGCTGAGGAATCGGCTAGGCCCACGCATCACGGACGATAGGGTTTCGGCAAAAGACGGCGCTATATCGGATCGAAGACGGAGGACGCACATGGCCAGCCAAAGCCATTATCAGCTTTTCGAAACCGCGTCGGGTGTCGCGGCAATCGGCTGGCAAGGCACCAGCATTACCGGACTTCGCCTGCCTGCGCCGACCGCAGCCGAAACCGAACACGCCATGGTGCGCCGCCTGCCCGGTGCAATGCGTGCAAAGCCATCGGCCGAAATCGAGGCCGTGATCGGCGCGGCGATCCGCTATTTCGCGGGGGAGCGTGTCGAGTTTTTCGGGGTTCCGATCGATCTTGGCAAGCAGAGCCCCTTTTTCGCGCAAGTCTATGATCGGGTCCGCACGCTCGGCTGGGGCGAAACGACCACCTATGGCGCGATTGCGCAGGAGCTGGGCGCCGGCCCCGAAACGGCGCGCGCCGTTGGACAGGCGATGGCGACGAATCCCATCCCGCTGATCGTCCCCTGTCATCGCGTCATGGCCGCGGGCGGCAAGATCGGGGGTTTTTCCGCTCCCGGCGGCGCGCTGTCCAAGGCCCATATGCTCGAACTCGAAGGCGTGGCCGCCCTCGCGGCATCCCCCGCCCCGGCACAGCAGGGGTTCGATTTCTAGCGAGCGATGACGCCCGCGACTAGGCCGCGACGGCTTCCTCGCTCTGGCTTGTCGCCGCCTCGAGCAGGCGCTTCTCAAGGCTCTTCACCCGCGCCGCGCTGTCGATCTTGTCCCCGATCAGGTCGGTGACATAGAAGGTATCGACCGCGCGCTCGCCATAGGTCGCGACATGCGCGCTGTGCACCGTTACCTTCGACTGGAACAAAGCATAGGCGAGTTGGTTGAGCAGCGCCGGACGGTCCTGCGCATTGACCTCGATCACCGTGAAGCGGTTCGACGCCTTGTTATCCACAAAGACGTTCGGCGCGATGCGGAAGGCCTCGGCGCGCGTGCGCGGCAGGGCGCGGGCCTCGAGTTTGGGCAGCAATTTGTGACGGTTGGCGAGCGCGTCCTCGATCGCCCGCGTCAGCCGGCCGATCTGCCCCGGTTCGTCGAACGGGCGACCGATCGGATCCTGGACGAGGAAATTGTCGAGCGCGAGGCCGTCGCGGGTGGTGTGGATGCGCGCGTCGATGATGTTGCCGCCGGCGAGGTGAATGCCCCCGGCGATGCGATAGAACAGCCCCGGATGGTCGGCGGCGAGCACCATCACCAGTGTCGCGCCGCGATCGTCGTCGGGAACCGCCGCGATGTGCAGCGGCGCGTCACCCGCCTGGCGGATGTGGACCAGATTGGCGGCGATGACCTCGACCGGTTCGGCGATCCAATAGCTTTCGGGGAGGCGCCTCGCGACCTTGTCGAAGGTTTTTTGATCGAAGCCGAACTGCGCCGCGACCGCTTCCTTCTTGCTGGCGATCCGCTGTTCGCGGCCGCGTTGTTTGTGGCCGAGGCGCAGTACTTCCTCGGCCGCGTCATAAAGCTCGGTGAGCAGCTGGCGTTTCCAGCTGTTCCATACGCCGGGGCCGACCGCGCGAATATCGACGACGGTGAGGACGAGCAGCAGGCGCAGGCGTTCGGGCGACTGCACGACCTGCGCAAAATCGAGGATCGTCTTGAAATCGGCAAGGTCGCGCTTGAACGCCGTCGCCGACATCAGCAGGTGATAGCGTACGAGCCATGACACCGTCTCGGTCTCGGCGTCGGTCAGTCCGAGCCGCGGGCAGACGCGCAGCGCGAGCTCGGCGCCGAGCACGCTATGGTCGCCGCCGCGCCCCTTGGCGATGTCGTGAAGCAGAACGGCGCAATAGATGACGCGCCGCGAGTGGATCTGGTCCATGATCGCGGTCGACAGCGGATGGTCGTCCTGCAGCCGGTTCTGCTCGATGTCGGCGAGCAGGCCGATCGCGCGGATCGTATGCTCGTCGACGGTATAATGATGATACATGTCGAACTGCATCTGCGCGACGACGCGGCCGAAATCGGGAACGAAGCGGCCGAACACGCCCGCCTCGTTCATCCAGCGCAGCACCGTTTCGGGATCGCGTGGGGACGTCAGCACGTCGAGGAACAGCGCGTTCGCGCGCGGGTCGCGGCGCACCCCGCGCGTTTCGATCAACTTCGCATCGTGGCGCGCCTGACGCATCGCCTGCGGATGGATTTCGAGGCCGTGCTTGTCGGCGAGCGCAAAAATCTCGACGAGCCGCACGGGATCGACCTGAAAGAAGTCGTCACCGGGCAGCGCAAGCCGGCCGCGATCAAGGACGAAACCGTGGAGCTTGCCCGGGCGCCGCCGGATCGTCGGCAGGAAGCGCCGTCCGCGCGCCGCCATCTGGTCGTCGAGATGGGCGAGGAAGGTGCCGGTGACGTCGCCGACGCTTTTGGCGTGAAGGAAATAGAGCTGCATGAAACGCTCGACCGCGCGCTTGCCCGGGCGATCGGCGAATTTCATCCGCGCGGCGATCTCGCGCTGGAAATCGAAGGTCAGCCGGTCCTCGGCGCGCCCCGCGAGCGTGTGGAGGTGGCAGCGCACCGCGAGCAGGAAGTTTTCGGCGCGTTCAAACTGGCGGAGTTCGCGGCCCGACAACAGCCCGGCGTCGACCAGTTCGGGCACGGTGCGGACGCGGTGGATGAACTTGCCGATCCAGAAGAGCGTGTGGAGGTCGCGTAGCCCCCCCTTCCCTTCCTTCACATTGGGTTCGACGACATAGCGCGAATCGCCCATGCGTTTGTGGCGCTCGTCGCGCTCGGCCAGCTTGTCGGCGACGAAGGCGCGCGCATTGCCCGCGACGACCTCGGCATCGAAACGCGCCGAGGCCTGGTCGTAGAGGTCGCGGTCGCCCCAGATGAAGCGCCCTTCGAGCAGCGCGGTGCGGATCGTGAGGTCCTCTTTCGCCGCGCGCACCATCTCGTCGAGCGAGCGCGAACTATGGCCGACCTTCAGCCCGAGATCCCACAGCGTATAAAGCTGCGCCTCGATCACCTGCTCGGTCCAGCTCGTCTGCTTGAACGGGGTGAGGAAGCCGATGTCGATATCGCTGTGCGGCGCCATTTCGCCGCGGCCATAGCCCCCGACCGCGATCAGCGTGATCCGCTCGCCCGACGAACGATTGGCCGACGGGTAGAGATGGCCGACCGTGAAATCATGGCTGAGGCGAACGATCTGATCGATCAGGAAGGCCATTGCGCTCGCGGCGAGCCGGCCCGACGAGGGGTGATCGAGCAGCCGGCGATCGATCTCGGCGCGTCCGTTGTCGAGCGCTTCTTTCAGCAGGTTGACCATGGCCCGGCGGCGCGCACCCGAATCGCCGCTCTCGGCCGCGATGGCGTCGAGCCGGTCGGCGAGGGCGCGCCGGTCGATGATCGCGCGGCGCTGTTCCAGATTGTCGAACAGGTCGCTCATGCCTCGTCCACCATCAGCCGCTTGAGCGCGTAGAGCGCATCGAGCGCCTCGCGCGGTGCGAGTGCGTCGGGATCGATCCCCGCGAGCGCGTCGCGAAGCGCATCCTTCGCGGCGGCAGGCGCGGCAGCCAGCGTCGCGGCGAAGAGCGGCAGGTCATCGAGGCCAGCTGCGAGCCCGCCGGTCTTCTCGCGCCCGGCCTCGAGCTTGGCGAGCACCGCCTCCGCCCGCTTGACCACGCCTGCCGGCACCCCCGCGAGCCGCGCGACGGCAAGGCCATAGCTGCGGTCAGCGGGGCCTTCGGCCAGTTCGTGGAGGAGCACCAGATCGCCCTGCCATTCGCGCGCGCGGACATGGTGAAGCGAGAGCGCACCCAGCGTTTCGGCAAGCCGTGTCAGCTCATGATAATGGGTCGCGAACAGGCAGCGGCACTTGTTGACCTCGTGCACCGCCTCGACCACCGACCAGGCGAGCGCGAGCCCGTCATAGGTCGACGTGCCGCGCCCGACCTCGTCGAGGATGACGAAGCTTTGCGGGGTCGCCTGCGCGAGGATCGCCGCGGTTTCGACCATCTCGACCATGAAGGTCGAGCGCCCGCGCGCGAGATTGTCACTCGCACCCACGCGGCTGAACAATTTGTCGACGAGGCCGAGCTTCGCGGAAGCGGCGGGGACGAATCCGCCCGCCTGCGCGAGCACGATAATCAGCGCGTTCTGGCGCAGGAAGGTCGATTTACCGCCCATATTGGGGCCGGTGACGAGCCAGAGCCGGTCAACCTCCGACAGCGAGAGATCGTTGGGAACGAAACGCTCGCCCGATTTCGCCAGCGCCGCTTCGACCACTGGATGGCGCCCGCCGCTGACGTCGAGGCACGGGGTGTCGGCGAGGTCGGGACGGCACCAGTTGTGGCTCATCGCATGGTCGGCGAGTGCCGCCGCGACATCGATCCGCGCGAGCACGTCGCAGCTCGCGGCGATCGCTTCGCGGCGAGCAACAGCGGCGTCGGTGAGCGATTCGAGATGCGCAGCCTCGGCGGCAACGGCGTGCACGCCCGCTTGCGTCACCCGGCTCGCGGCCTCGTGAAGGTCGGACGAGTTGAAGCGCACGACCCCCGCGAGCGTCTGTCGATGCGTGAAACCCGATTCGGGCGCCATCAGTGCGTCGGCGTGCTTTGCGGGCACTTCGACATGATAGCCGAGCACGCCATTATGGCGGATCTTGAGCGAAGCAATGCCGGTGCGGTCGCGATAGCCCGCCTCGAGCAACGCGATCGCCTTGCGCCCGTCGCGCGCGGTTTCGCGCAGCGCGTCGAGCGCATGATCGTAACCCTCGGCAACATAGCCACCCTGCGCCGCATCGACCGGCGGTGTTTCGATCAAAGCGCGGCTGAGTTCGTCAACGAGTGTGCCATGGCCGTCGAGGCCCGGCAGGAGCCGCGCGAGCAAGGGCGGCAGATCGGGGCGCCGTGCGAGCCGTTCGCGCAAGAGTCGCGCGCCGCCGAGCGCATCGCGGAGCTGCGCCAGATCGCGCGGCCCGCCGCGCCCCGCGACCAGCCGTCCGAGCGCTCGCCCCGCATCGGGCAAGGCACGCAGCGCCGCACGCAGTTCGCCGCGCCACAGCGCATCGCGCGCGAGACCGTCAACGAGGTCGAGCCGGTCGAGGATCGCATCCTTGTCGGTGAGCGGGCTCGCCAGATCGTCGGCGAGCAGCCGCGCGCCCGATGCGGTAACGGTGCGGTCGATCGTGCCGAGCAGGCTGCCCTCGCGCGCGCCGGCCATGGTGCGAACGAGTTCGAGACTTTCGCGCGTCGCGGCGTCGATCGCCATCCGGCCCGACGCGAGGTGCCGCACCGGCGGCTGGAGAAAAGTCGGCCCCCCGGTGCCGACATGGTCGAGATAGGCGACCAGCGCGCCCATCGCGGCAATCTCGCCGCGGCCGAACTGGCCGAAGCCGTCGAGCGTCTGGACGCCGAAGAAAGTTTCGAGCCGCTTCTGTGCCGCGGTGCTGGAAAAGTCCCCGGGCGGACGGCGCACGATCTGGCGCGCCGACGAGATCGGCAGTTCATCGGCCGCCTCGCTGAGCAGCAGCTCCGACGGCGCGAGCCGCGCGAGTTCGGCGTCGATCTGATCACGGCCCACCGCGACGACCTCAAAGCGTCCGGTCGAAATGTCGGCGGCCGCAATCGCCACCTCGCCATCACTGCCGATCTGCGCGAGCGCGGCAAGCCGGTTGGCGCTGCGCCCTTCGAGCAAAGATTCTTCGGTCAGCGTGCCCGCGGTGACGAAACGCACGATCGCGCGCGCGACGAGCGCCTTTGACCCGCCGCGCGCCTTGGCCTCGGCAGGGCTTTCGACCTGTTCGGCGATCGCGACACGGTGGCCGGCGCGGATCAGCCGCGCGAGATAGGATTCAGCCGCGTGGACCGGCACGCCGCACATCGGCACCGGCTGTCCGTCATGTTCGCCGCGCGAGGTGAGCGCGATATCGAGCGTCGCCGCCGCGGCTTTGGCATCGTCGAAGAAGAGTTCGAAGAAGTCGCCCATGCGGTAAAAGAGCAGGCAGTCGCCCGCGTTGGCCTTTAGCGACCAATATTGCGCCATCATCGGTGTCGCGGCGGGCGCGGGGCTGTTCGAATTTGCAGGCGAGCGGGCGGTGACAGGCATGCGACATGCTTAGGGATGGATGAGGGCCTGTGGCAAGACGCGCACGCGATTCGCGGTTCCATTTCGCCATGGCGACGTTAGGGAATGGGCTCGGGCGCGCAGCTTGTGGATCAGTTGAGAGGATAAACGATGGACAGCGGCAGCAAGGTACAGTTTTCGGACCGCGAGGCCCTGCTTTACCACGAATATGGCCGACCCGGAAAAATCGAGATTGTCGCGTCGAAGCCGATGGCGACGCAGCGCGACCTCAGCCTGGCCTATTCGCCCGGCGTCGCCGTGCCGGTGCTCGCGATCGCCGAGGATCCGGCCAAGGCCTATGATTATACGATCAAGGGCAATCTGGTCGCGGTGATCTCGAACGGCACCGCCATCCTCGGGCTCGGCAATCTCGGTGCGCTGGCGTCGAAACCGGTGATGGAAGGCAAGGCGGTGCTGTTCAAGCGCTTCGCCGATGTCGATTCGATCGACCTCGAGGTCGACACCGAAGATCCGCAGCGTTTCATCGAAGCGGTCGAGCTGCTCGCACCGAGCTTTGGCGGCATCAACCTGGAAGATATCGCCGCCCCCAATTGCTTCATCATCGAAGCCGCGCTGAAGGAACGCATGAACATTCCGGTGTTCCATGACGATCAGCATGGCACCGCGATCATCACCGCAGCGGGCCTGATCAACGCCTGTTATCTCACGGGCCGCGACCTTGCGACGGTGAAAGTCGTCGTCAATGGCGCCGGTGCCGCGGCGATCGCCTGTACCTCGTTGATCAAGTCGATGGGTGTGCGGCATGAAAATGTCATCATGTGCGACCGCAAGGGCACGATCTATCAGGGCCGCACCGAAGGCATGGACCAGTGGAAGTCGGCGCATGCGGTGCCGACCGAAGCCCGCGACCTGACCGAAGCGCTGGTCGGCGCCGATGTGTTCCTGGGCCTGTCGGCCGCGGGCGCGCTGAAGCCCGAGATGGTGAAGGATATGGCGCCCGCGCCGATCATCTTTGCGATGGCGAATCCCGACCCCGAAATCTCGCCGCCCGAGGCGCGCGCGGCGCGGCCCGATGCGATTATCGCGACCGGGCGTTCGGACTTTCCGAATCAGGTCAACAATGTGCTGTGCTTTCCCTTCATCTTTCGCGGCGCACTCGACGTGCGCGCGACCGCGATCAACGAAGAGATGAAGATCGCGGCGGCCTATGCCATCGCCGACCTCGCGCGCCAGCAAGTGCCCGAGGAAGTGGCGGCGGCCTATGGCGGGCGCGCGTCGAGCTTTGGTCCCGAATATATCATCCCCTCGCCGTTCGATCCGCGATTGATGGAAATCGTGCCGGCAGCGGTCGCCGAAGCGGCGATGAAGTCCGGCGTGGCGCAGCGGCCGATCGAAAACCTTGACGAATATCGCACCCAGCTCCGCGCCCGGCTCAATCCGACGACCTCGGTCCTGACCCTCGCCTATGAAGCCGCGCGCAACAATCCGAAGCGTGTCGTCTTTGCCGAGGGCGAGGAAGAAGTCGTGCTGCGCGCGGCAATCCAGTTCCGCGACGGTGGATATGGCACCCCGGTGCTCGTCGGGCGCGAAGGGCTGCACGACAAGCTGCGCGCGATGGGCGTAGCCGATCCCGAAAGCTATGAGGTCCACAACAGCGTCAATTCGCCGCACGTGCCGCAGATGGTCGATTTGCTCTATGAACGGTTGCAGCGGCGCGGATACCTCCGCCGCGACGTCGAGCGCATGGTCAACCGGGATCGCAACATCTTCGGCTCGCTGCTGCTCAAGATGGGGCTTGGCGATGCGATGATCACCGGCACGACGCGCACCTATTCGCAATCGATGCGCGAAATCCGGCGGGTGATCGACCATGCCGAAGGCAAGACGCCGTTCGGCATCCACGTCCTTGTCGACCAGCATCACACGATCTTCATGGCCGACACCACGGTCAACGAGCGGCCGACGGCGCAGCAGCTTGCCGACATCGCCGAGCGCACGGCGCAGGTCGCGCGCCGCATGGGTCACGAACCACGCGTTGCCTTCCTGTCCTATTCGACCTTCGGCAATCCCGAGGGAAGCTGGCTCGAGAGCATCCGTGAAGCCGTGTCGATCCTCGATGGGCGCAACCCGGGGTTCGAATATGAAGGCGAAATGGCGCCCGACGTCGCGTTGAACGAGAAGGTGATGAAAAACTATCCCTTCTGCCGCCTGTCGGGGCCCGCGAACGTGCTGATCATGCCCGGACTGCAATCGGCCAATCTGTCGGCGAAGCTGCTGCGCGAACTGGGCGGCGGCGCGGTGATCGGCCCGATGCTCGTCGGGATGGAAAACCCGGTGCAGGTCGCGACGATGGCGTCGACCGCGTCCGACCTCGTCACGCTCGCGGTGCTCGCGGCCGGCGGGATCGCACAATAAGAAAAAGCGGCGGTGCCTGAGGCGCCGCCGCTTTTACTGAGCCCTGTCGGTACGAAATGGCGACTATGGTCCGCCGGGAGCCCCCGCACCGGGCGCACCGACGGCGCCGATATTCCCAAAAATATCTTCAAAGAAACTACGGTTACGGCCGAGAGTCGGCGTCTTGTCGCCATCAGGGCTGATCCGGCTTACCATTTCAAGGCCGGTGCGGTCGACCGCAGCGACGTTGCCCGCGGGGTCGAAGCGGACGCGCAGCACCTGCTGATCGACGGGGCGCGGCTTGGCGAAGGCAAGCTGGCGCGTTTCGCGCGACACATAATAATATTCATTGTTGCTGAACTGGCCGACGAAGGTCGGGCGGCCGAGTGTTTTTTCGACCGATTCGCGGTTGTCGACGCCAGGCGTGATCGCCTCGGTCAGCAGCGGATCGACAACATAGCCCTGTCGCCCCTTGAGCTGCGAACAGCCGCTGGTGGCGAGTGCGACCGCGAGGCCGAGCATGACAAGGCGCGTGCGCGGGGCAGGAAGCGAAAGGATCGAATTCGGCATCAAAAATCTCCGTTGCGCCTGTCCGCCGCTTATCCCGGCGGTCGGCGCTGGCTCTCGCGCCTCTTAACCGCAAGCGGATAGCGCGCACAAGCCGCTTGTGCCGCGGCAAAGCTTGCCACAAGCTGACCGGAGCGCGCGGCGGGGCGAGAGCGCGCCACCTCTTTTCGGATGGTACGAATGCGCCTAAGCGGATGGCATGATTTCGCTCCGCAATATATTTCGTTCGCAACCCGACCCGCGCGAGGCTCGCCGTCCGCTGTGGAACGCGGTTGTTGCCACTGCCCGCGCACCGCACTGGTATGCACAAGGCACCGTCCCCGACACGCTCGACGGACGGTTCGACATGATCAGCCTCGTGATGGCGCTCGTACTGCACCGGATCGACGAAGATCCGGCTCAGGGACTCGCCGGCGTCCAGCTCACCGAATTGTTCGTGAACGACATGGACGGGCAAATGCGCCAGATCGGTTTTGGCGACATGGTCGTGGGCAAGCAGGTCGGCCGGATGATGAGCGCGCTCGGTGGCCGGCTGGGCGTCTATCGCGCCGTCGACGGGTCGGACGAATTGCGCGCCGCGCTGGTCCGCAACCTGTGGCGCGGCAACGAGCCCGGCGATGCGGGGCTCGCGCATGTGATGACCGAGGTTGCGGCGCTGCGTGCGGCCCTGGCGGCGACCCCGGTCGCCGATCTCGTCGTCGCCGATCGTCTGGACGGAACCCAGCGTTGAGCACGCAACCCGAATTCTCGCTCGTCGTGACATTGGCCGACGCCGCGCATGGCCGCGTCCTTTCGGTCGAAGCCGATGCCGAGGCGCGCGCCCAGATCGCGAAGCGGCTGGCGTTGGTGGCGCTCGATCGCTTTTTCGTCACCGGCGAGGTCCGCGCGATCGCCGGCGGCATGGGAGCGAAGGGCGAAGTGCAAGCCGAGGTGGTGCAGGCGTGCGCCGCAACCGACCTGCCCGTCTCCGCGACGATCGCCGAGCCTTTCGACCTCCGCTTCCTGCGCGATGTCGATGCGCCCGTCGGCGAAGACGAAGAGATCGAGATCGGCAGCGACGAGCTCGACCTTCTGCCGCTTGAGGGGGATCGGGCCGACCTCGGCGAGGCCGCGGTGCAGACGCTCTCGCTCGCGCTTGACCCGTTTCCGCGCCATCCCGACGCGACACGCATCTTGGCAGAAAAGGGCGTGCTCAGCGAGGAAGCTGCGGGACCATTTGCGGCGCTGGCCAAGCTGCGCGGAAAGCCCGGCGCTTAGCGGCTTTCATCAGGGGCGGGCTTTGCCTCTTCCTCGACCAGATCGGCGACCGCGGCGTCGAGTTCGGGGTCTTCGGTTGCCGGCGGGGCTTCTGCCTTCGGTTTCTCCGCGCCTTCGCCCGCAGCCTTTTCATCGCGCGTCGGCGGCAGCGCGCCCCCAAGCGCGTTGGCGAGGCCGAGCAATTGTTCGCCAATCACCTTGTCGACCGCGGGCGCGATATCGCCGACCTTGAAGCGCATATAGCCGCCGACGACATAGTCGAAGCGCAGCGCGCTGCCCGTCGGGGTTTCCTTGATATGGATCGTCAGCGTGCCGGTCAGTGCCTCACCCTGCAAAGGCCCGAAGGCGCCCGACAGGCGGAGCAGCTGGCCCGGTTTCGAAAACAGGATGCGCGCGTGCTGAACGCTGCCGACACCCGAACCGGTGTCGGGCAATTTCTCGCAGAAGCAACCGCCCGCCTGCGAATCGAGCCAGAAATTCGCGCCGTCGCCCGACCAGCTATGCTCTTTCGACCACCAGCTTTGCGGCATGCGGAGCATTTTCCACACATCGGCGGGGGTCGCCGCGACCT
This sequence comes from Sphingopyxis sp. Soil_C_28, assembly GCF_057657055.1. Classification (NCBI taxonomy): domain Bacteria; kingdom Pseudomonadati; phylum Pseudomonadota; class Alphaproteobacteria; order Sphingomonadales; family Sphingopyxidaceae; genus Sphingopyxis; species Sphingopyxis sp. Soil_C_28. Next base: position 90,723 of record NZ_JBDGJE010000002.1, on the reverse strand, counting down.
GTGCCGTATGCGCCACGCTGAAGCCGGCGTCGCTCTGATCGACGACCTTGGCGCTCGCAGCGGGTGCGAGAGCCAGCGCGCCAATCATGGCAGCGCCTGCGAAATATCCGGAAATTGCCATCAGCCTGTCCCCCTTGACGCCTCAATAACCGGCGTCGGGGGAACTGGCTAGCTGGCAGTCGCGAGGATCGTTTCGATCGCGTCGTTGACCTGGTCGATCGGCGCCATGCCGTCGACGTGGGTCACGATCCCGCGCGCTTCGTAGATCGGCAGGATCGGCGCAGTCTTGGCGCGATATTCGGCCATGCGCGTACGCACCGTTTCCTCATTATCGTCGGGGCGGCGCTTGAATTCATGATTGCCGCACACATCGCAGGTGTCTTCGACCTTCGGCAATTTGTAGCGATCATGATAGCCCGCACCGCATTTGGCGCAGCTGAAGCGGCCGGTGATGCGGTCGACGAGCGCATCTTCCTCGACCTGTAGCTCGATCACATGATCAAGCTTGCGGCCGCGATCCGACAGGATTCCGTCGAGCGCTTCGGCCTGTGCCGCAGTGCGCGGATAGCCGTCGAAGATCACCGAAACGTCGCTGCCGAGCTGGTCGAGCCGCTCGCCGATCAGGCCCGAGACGATCGCGTCCGAGACGAGTTCACCCGCGTCCATCACGGCTTTTGCCTGCACACCGATCGGCGTTCCCGCCTTGACCGCCGCGCGGAGCATGTCGCCGGTCGACAGCTGGATCATGCCATGCTCGTCTTCCAGGCGGACCGCCTGCGTTCCCTTGCCCGCCCCCGGCGGACCCAGCAAAATGATATTCAGCGTCATGGAGGCCCCTGTTTCCTGCCCGTTGCCCTATTCCTCTGGCGCGGATGGACGTAGCGGGCGCTTTAGCGCCGCGCAACGCCCCCCTTCAATTTGGCCTTTTTGATGAGGTCGCCATATTGGTGCGCGAGCATGTGGCTCTGAATCTGGCTGATCGTATCGATCGTCACGTTGACGATGATCAGCAGGCTGGTGCCGCCGAGCTGGAACGGAAGCCCCGATCCGGCGATGAAATATTCGGGGATCAGACAGATCGCCGCCAGATAGGCCGCACCGATCACGGTGATGCGCGTGAGCACATGGTCGAGATAGGCGGCGGTGTTCTTGCCCGGACGGATGCCGGGGATGAAACCGTTCTGACGCTTCAGATTGTCGGCGGTTTCTTCGGGATTGAAGACGACCGCGACGTAGAAGAAGCAGAAGAAGATGATCCCCGCGGCATAGAGCGCCATATAAAGCGGCTGGCCGTGCGCAAGATACTGGTTGAGCGTGATGAGGAAGTCGCCGGTCGCGGTGTCGCCCTGGACGTTCTGACCCATCATCTGGGTGATGGTCAGCGGCATCAGCAGCAGCGACGAGGCAAAGATCGGCGGAATCACGCCCGCGGTGTTGACCTTCAGCGGCAAATGGCTGCGATCGGCCTGCATCCCGCCGCGCTGCGTCGCGCGCTTCGGATACTGGACGAGGACGCGGCGCTGCGCGCGCTCCATGAAGCTGATGAAGGCAATGACGACGATCGCGCCGCCGACGACCGCGAGGATCGTGCCGCCGCCCATCGAGCCTTCGCGCACCTGCGTGAACATCTGCGCAAAGCTGCGCGGCAGCTGGGCAAGGATGCCCGCCATGATGATCAGCGAGACGCCATTGCCGATCCCGCGGCTGGTGATCTGTTCGCCGAGCCACATCAGGAACAGCGTACCGCCAACGATGCTGATGACCGCGCCGATGCGGAACAGCATGCCCGGATCGACGACCGCGGCGATGCCATTGCTCGCACCGAGCGATTCAAGCCCGACGGCGATGAAATAGCCCTGGATCGCGGTCAGCGCGACGGTGCCGTAACGCGTATATTGGTTGAGCTTCTTGCGCCCGCTTTCGCCCTCTTTCTTGAGAGCGGCGAGGCTTGGCGACAGTGCGGACGCCAGCTGCACGACGATCGAAGCGGTAATATAGGGCATGACGCCGAGCGCGATGATACTCATGCGCTCCAGGCTGCCGCCCGAGAAGGTGTTGAAGATGTCGAGGACGCCGCCTGAAGCCGCCTGGCTGTAGAGCGATGCCAGCGCGACGGGGTCGACCCCGGGCAGCGGCACGAACGACAGGAAACGAAAAACGATCAGCGCGCCGATCGTGAACCAGATGCGGTTCTTGAGTTCGGTCGCCTGACCGAACTTCGAAAAGTTCAGGTTGGAAGCAAGCTGGTCGGCGCGAGAGGCCATGATGATCTTTCCTCGAGTGGCGGACCGCGCCCCCGCGACCCGGCGCCTATGTGCGTTCGACGGTCACGAAGCGCAAGGGGAAAGGCCCGAATTCAGATGCGTCGGGGGCGGATCGACTATGCCGACCCACCCCCGGATGCATTAGTTCTTGGCAGCCGCTTCTGCCCGGCGCTTGGCTTTCTTGCCGTCGCCTTCGGGCTTGGGTTCGGGCAGTTCGACCTTGCCGCCAGCCTTTTCGACCGCTTCGATGGCGCCCTTCGACGCACCGGCAACGGCAAAGTTCAGCTTTGCAGTGAGTTCACCCTTGGCAAGGAGGCGGACGCCGTCCTTGCCGCCGCGTGCCAAGCCAACCGCCTTGAGCGCGGCATGATCGATCACAGCCTTCGCATCGAGCTTCTTCGCGTCGACCAGCTTCTGGACCATGCCCAGGTTCACGATCGCGAAATCCTTGCCGAAGATATTGTTGAAGCCACGCTTCGGGATGCGCATGTGGAGCGGCATCTGGCCGCCTTCGAAGCCGTTGATCGCGACGCCGCTACGGGCCTTCTGGCCCTTCTGGCCGCGGCCGGCGGTCTTGCCCTTGCCCGAACCGATGCCGCGTCCGACGCGCATACGGCCCTTGCGGGCGCCATTGTTGTCACGAAGTTCGTTAAGCTTGATCGTCATGTTTGCACTCGCTTTCGCTTTTGTCGCGCTGATAGTTTTGAAGGTCGGGTCGCGAGGGGGTTAGCCCTCGACGACTTCGACCATGTGCGGCAGCTTGCGGATCATGCCACGCACTTCAGGGGTGTCGACCAGTTCGACCTCGCGGCGCATCTTGCCCAGGCCGAGGCCGGTCAGGATAGCGCGCTGGCTCTTGGGACGACGGATCGGCGAACCGATCTGGCGGATCTTGATCTTCTTGTCAGCCATGGTCTTACTCCGTCACCGCCGCGGCTTCCGCCTCGGCTGCGCGGTCGGATGCACCGCCACGCTTGATCAGGTCCGAAACCTTCTTGCCGCGACGCTGCGCGACCGACTTCGGGCTGGTCTGTTCGCCGAGCGCTTCGAAAGTTGCGCGGATCATGTTGTAGGGATTCGACGTGCCGTTCGACTTGGTCACCACATCGGCGACCCCCAGGCTTTCGAACACGGCGCGCATCGGGCCACCAGCGATGATGCCGGTACCGGCAGGCGCCGAACGAAGGGTCACCATGCCAGCGCCGAAATGGCCGAGGCCATCATGGTGCAGCGTGCGACCGTCGCGCAAAGGAACGCGGATCATCGACTTTTTTGCAGCAGCGGTTGCCTTCGAAATGGCTTCCGGCACTTCGCGTGCCTTGCCATGGCCGAAACCGGCGCGGCCCTTGCCGTCGCCGACGACGACGAGCGCTGCGAAACCGAAGCGCTTGCCGCCCTTCACGGTTTTCGAGACGCGGTTGATGTGAACGAGCTTTTCAATCAGCTCTTCGCCGCCGTCATCGTCGCGCGGGCGACGATCATCGCGGCGGCCACGGCCGCCACCATCACGGCCGCCACGGTTGCCGCCCGGTCCGCCAGCACCGCCGCCACGACCGCGGCGCGGAGCCTGGGTGGTGGTTTCGGTGGCAGCGGCCTCGGGGGCGGCGCCTTCGACGTTCTGTACTTCGTCTGCCATGATTAGAACTCCAATCCGCCTTCGCGAGCCGCGTCGGCCAGCGCCTTGATGCGCCCGTGGAACAGGAAACCGCCGCGGTCGAACACGACCTGCGTCACGCCCGCCTTTTTCGCAGCAGCGGCGAGGCGCTTGCCAACGTCAGCAGCTGCTGCCGTCGTTGCGCCGGTCTTGCCGCGGACATCCTTGTCCAGCGTCGAGGCCGATGCGAGCGTCTGCCCGGCAGCGTCATCGATAAGCTGTGCATAAATGTGGCGGCCCGAACGGTGCACCGACAGGCGAGCGCGGCCACCCGCGCGCTGACGGAGGGCGGTACGGACGCGCTGACGGCGTTTTTGGAAAGGGGTAAGATGTGCCATGGCTTACTTCTTCTTGCCTTCTTTGCGGAAGATGTACTCGCCGCGATATTTGATGCCCTTGCCCTTATAGGGTTCGGGCTTACGCCAACGGCGGATTTCCGCCGCGACCTGGCCGACTTGCTGCTTGTCGATGCCGCTGATCTCGATCGTCGTATTGTCCGGCGTCTTGATCTCGATGCCCTCGGGCACCGCGAAATCGACATCATGGCTGTAGCCGAGCTGCAGCTTCAGATTCTTGCCCTGCGAGTTGGCACGATAGCCGACACCGGTGATTTCGAGAACCTTGGTGAAGCCCTCGGTCACACCCGTGATCAGGTTCTGCACCAGCGTCCGCTGCATGCCCCAGAAAGCGCGTGCTTCGCGGGTGCCGTTCGCGGGCTGGACCGAGATGCTGCCTTCGGCGACTTCATACTTGATGTTGTCGGAAAGCGGCATCGCGAGCGTGCCCTTCGGACCCTTGACCGACAGCTGGCCGCCGTCGATCGCGGCGGTAACGCCGCTGGGGATCGAAACTGCTTTTTTACCAATGCGCGACATCAGAACACCTCCGCCAGCACTTCGCCGCCGACATTATGTTCGCGTGCTTCGGCATCCGACAGGACGCCGCGCGGGGTCGACACGATGGTGATACCCAAGCCGTTGCGCACGATCGGAAGTTCTTTCGAACCCGAATAGATGCGGCGGCCGGGCTTCGAAACGCGCGCCACATGGCGGATCGCCGGCTGGCCTTCGAAATATTTCAGTTCGATGCGGATGCCCTTGTGCTGGCCCTTGGCACCCAGCGCTTCTTCGCTGTAGCCGCGGATATAGCCTTCGCGCTGGAGAACATCGAGAACGCGGACGCGCAAGGTCGAAGCCGGCGTCAGGACGCTGTCCTTCTTTGCCTGCTGTCCGTTGCGGATGCGGGTGAGCATATCACCCAGGGGATCGGTCATTGCCATCTTGTCAGTCCCTTACCAGCTCGACTTCACAACACCGGGGATCAGGCCCTTGTTGGCCAGATCGCGGAGCTGAATACGGCACAGCCGGAATTTGCGATAATAAGCGCGCGGGCGCCCGGTCAGTTCGCACCGGTTACGGATGCGGGTCGGGTTACCATTGCGCGGGATTTCCGCCATCTTGAGGCGTGCGATCAGACGCTCGCCATCGTCGAGCGAGGTGTCTGCTGCAATCGCCTTCAGCTTCGCGTAACGGCCGGCATATTTCTTCACCAGCTGCTTGCGACGCTCGTTCTTGTTCATCGAACTCAGTTTCGCCATGACTTAAGTTCTCTTTCCTTTTGAGAGAGAGCCTGCCTGATCCTTAAAGGATCAAGCGGCTTCTTTTTCCTGGGCTTCGATCGGGAAGGGGAAGCCGAACAGCTTGAGCAGTTCGCGGGCTTCGTCGTCCGTACGGGCCGTGGTGGTCACGATGACATCCATGCCGCGCACCTGGTCGATGCGGTCATAGTTGATCTCGGGGAAGATGATCTGCTCTTTCAGACCCATGGCATAATTGCCACGGCCGTCGAAGCTCGTCGCCGACACGCCGCGAAAATCGCGGATGCGCGGCATTGCGATGGTGATCAGGCGGTCGAGGAATTCATACATCCGCTCGCGACGCAGGGTCACCTTGCAACCGATCGGCATGCCTTCGCGCAGCTTGAACTGGGCGATCGACTTCTTTGCCTTGGTCACGACAGGCTTCTGGCCGGCGATCAGCTCCATTTCTGCAGCTGCCGACTCGACCTTCTTCTTGTCCTGCGTTGCTTCGCCGACGCCCATGTTGAGCACGATCTTTTCGATCTTCGGCACTTCCATCGCATTGTTGTACCCGAACTTCTCGGTCATCGCCTTGACGATCACTTCGTCGTAACGCGTCCGCATGCGGGGGGTGTAATTATCAGCCACTGATGGTCTCCCCGGACTTCACGGCGACACGCACCTTCTTGCCGTCCTTGGTTTCGAAACGCACGCGCGTCGGCTTGCCGCTCTTGGGGTCGGCAATCGCCACCTTGCTTGCGTGCAGCGGAGCTTCCTTACGTTCCAGGCCACCCTGCGGGTTGGTCTGGCTCGGCTTGCGGTGCCGCGTGATGATGTTGACGCCCGCGACCACAACCTTGCCGTCTTTCGGCAGGCTCTGCGTCACTTCGCCGGTCTTGCCCTTGTCCTTGCCAGACAGGATGACAACCGTGTCGCCCTTCTTGATCTTTGCCATACCCATGGTCAGAGAACCTCCGGTGCCAGGCTGATGATCTTCATATAGCCACGGCCGCGCAGTTCGCGGACGACGGGGCCGAAGATACGGGTGCCGATCGGCTCCTCGTTCTTGTTGACGAGCACGGCGGCGTTGCTGTCGAAACGGATGACCGAGCCATCGGCGCGGCGCACGTCCTTGCGGGTGCGGACGATGACGGCGCGATGCACGTCACCCTTCTTCACCTTGCCGCGCGGCTGGGCTTCCTTGATCGACACGACGATGACATCGCCGACGCCGGCAACGCGACGCTTCGACCCGCCCAGCACCTTGATGCACTGGACGCGCTTGGCACCGCTATTGTCAGCGACTTCCAATTGTGACTGCATCTGGATCATCGATGCATTTCCTTCTTTTTTGGCCTACCGGGAAACCCCGGCGGTTCCGTGAATATTGTCAGCCTTCGGCCGCGGCGGGAGCAACCGGAGCGGCACCCTTGGGCTTGCTGTGGGTGTCGACCTTGTCGAGCACCTTCCAGGTCTTCAGCTTCGAAATCGGCTTCGTCTCTTCGATACGGACGGTTTCGCCAGCCTTGATGCTATTGTCTTCATCATGGGCGTGGTATTTTTTCGAACGCCGGATGATCTTGCCGTACAGAGGGTGCTTCACCTTCCGCTCGACTTTCACCACGACGGTCTTGTCGCCCTTGTCGGACACCACCGTACCGGTCAGAATGCGCTTCGGCATCGATAGTCTCCTTACTTCGCGGCCGAGCGCGTGCGCTCGGTCTGCTGCGTCTTGATGCGGGCGATCGAACGCCGCACTTCCTTGACGCGTGATGCTTTTTCAAGCTGGCCAGTGGCCGCCTGGAAGCGGAGGTTGAAGGCCTCGCGCTTCAGTTCGCCAAGCTGTTCGGCGAGCTGGTCGTCGGTCTTGGCCTTGAAATCTTCGGTCTTGGACATGGCCCTTAACCCTCCAGATGCGAGGTGTCGCCGAGACGGGCAACGACCTTCGTCTTGATCGGCAGCTTCATCGCCGCGCGTTCGAATGCCAGCGCGGCCACGGGGCCGGGAACGCCGTCGAGTTCGAACAGGATGCGGCCCGGCTTCACGCGAGCGGCCCAGAATTCCGGCGAACCCTTGCCCTTACCCATGCGGACTTCGGCAGGCTTCGACGACACGGGAAGGTCGGGGAAGATACGGATCCACAAACGCCCCTGACGCTTGATCGCACGGCTGATCGCACGGCGAGCCGCTTCGATCTGGCGCGCGGTGATGCGCTCGGGTTCCATGGCCTTCAGCCCGTAGGAGCCGAAGTTCAGGCTGGTACCGCCCTTGGCATTGCCATGGATGCGGCCCTTGAAAGCCTTGCGGAACTTGGTTTTTTTCGGTTGCAGCATGTCAGCAGTCCTTAGCGGCGATCTTCACGAGCCGGACGGACACCGGTCGTCTGTGCGTCGAGCATCAGACGGTCGGTTGCCATCGGGTCGTGGCCGAGAATCTCGCCCTTGAAGATCCACACCTTGATCCCGCACACGCCATAAGCGGTGTGTGCAGTCGATTCGGCGTAGTCGACGTTGGCGCGCAGCGTGTGCAGCGGCACCCGGCCTTCGCGGTACCATTCGGTCCGTGCGATTTCCGCGCCGCCCAAACGGCCAGCGCAGTTGATGCGGATGCCTTCAGCGCCCAGACGCATCGCCGACTGAACCGCGCGCTTCATGGCACGACGGAACGCGACGCGGCGTTCGAGCTGGTCTGCAATGCCCTGGCCGACGAGCTTCGCGTCGACTTCGGGCTTGCGGATTTCGACGATGTTCAGCGACACGTCGCTGCCCGTCAGTTCGCCGAGCTTCTTGCGAAGCTTTTCGATGTCCGCGCCCTTTTTGCCGATGATGACGCCCGGACGGGCGGCATAGATCGAAACGCGGCACAGCTTGGCCGGACGTTCGATCACGACCTTCGAGATCGCGGCCTGCGGCAGGTTCTTGAACACATACTGACGGATCTTCAGATCCTCGACCAGCATGCGGCCATAGTCCTGGCCTTCGGCGAACCAGCGGCTGTCCCAGGTGCGGTTGACCTGCAGGCGCAGGCCGATCGGATTGCTCTTCTGGCCCATGTTACGCCTCTTCTTCCTGTTCGCGGACGACGATCCGGATGCGGCTGAACGGCTTGACGATCCGGGTCGACTTGCCGCGGCCGCGTGCGTGCCAGCGCTTCATCGAGATCGACTTGCCGACGCTGGCTTCCTGGATAACCAGGGCATCAACATCGAGGTTGTGGTTGTTTTCCGCGTTGGCGATGGCGCTGGCGAGAACCTTGCGCACGTCAACAGCCATCGCCTTCTTCGAGAAGGTGAGGATGTTCAGCGCGTCTTCGACCTTGCGGCCGCGGATCAGCGCGGCAACGAGGTTGAGCTTCTGCGCCGAACCGCGAATCTGCGTGCCGACCGAGAGAGCCTCGTTATCGGCGACGCGGCGAGGGGACTTTTCCTTGCCCATTAGCGTTTGCCCTTCTTGTCAGCAGCGTGACCGGGGAAGAAGCGCGTCGGCGCAAATTCGCCCAGCTTCATGCCGACCATATCTTCATTGACCGACACCGGCACGAACTTGCGGCCGTTGTAGACGTTGAAGGTCAGCCCCACGAACTGCGGCAGGATGGTGGACCGGCGCGACCAGGTTTTGATAGGCGCAGAACTGCTGCCTTCCTGGGCCGTTTCGGCTTTCTTGAGCAGATGGAGGTCCACGAAAGGACCCTTCCAGACCGAGCGAGCCATGGCTTACCTCTTCTTCTTCGCGTGACGCGACCGGATGATCATCTTGTCGGTCGACTTGTTGTGGCGCGTACGCGCACCCTTCGTCGGCTTGCCCCACGGGGTAACCGGGTGACGGCCGCCCGAGGTACGGCCTTCGCCGCCGCCATGCGGGTGATCGACCGGGTTCTTCGCGACACCGCGGGTCAGCGGACGCTTGCCCGCCCAGCGGTTACGGCCAGCCTTGGCGAGCGTCTGGTTGGTGTTGTCGGGGTTCGAAACCGCGCCAACCGTACCCATGCAATCGCCGCGGATGTAACGCTGCTCGCCCGAACCGAGACGCACGATGACGAGACCGCGGTCACGACCGACGACCTGGGCATAGGTGCCAGCCGAACGGGCGATCTGGCCACCCTTGCCCGGCTTCATCTCGATGTTGTGGACGATCGTACCCACCGGCATTTGCGACAATTCCATCGCATTGCCCGGCTTCACGTCGGTCTTCTTGCCCGCGATGACCTTGTCGCCAACGGCCAGGCGCTGCGGCGCCAGGATGTAAGCGACGCGATCCTTGCCAGCATCGTCCTTGCCATAGTTGACGAGCGCGATGAAAGCGGTGCGGTTGGGGTCATATTCCAGACGCTCGACGGTGCCTTCGACGTCCCACAGCCGGCGCTTGAAATCGACAATGCGATAACGCTGCTTGTGTCCGCCGCCGATGCCGCGCGAGGTCACATGACCCTTGTTGTTACGGCCGCCGGTCTTGCTCTTGCCTTCGGTCAGCGCCTTGACGGGCTTGCCCTTCCAAAGCGAGGACCGGTCGATCAGGATCAGGCCGCGCTGTGCGGGGCTGGTCGGATTATAGGATTTAAGTGCCATTTTCTCTGCCTCTTCCTACAATCAGACGCCGGTGGTGACGTCGATCGTCTGGCCTTCGGCCAGGCGAACGATCGCCTTCTTCACGTCGCTGCGGGTGTAGGGCTTGCCCTTCCAGCGCTTGGTCTTGCCCTTGGTGATCAGCGTGTTGACGCTGAGAACCTTGACATCGAACAGCGCCTCGACGGCGGCCTTGATGGCGGGCTTGGTTGCGTCGTTCGCAACCTTGAACACCACTGCGTCATTTTCGCTGAGCAGCGTCGACTTTTCAGTGATCACCGGAGCGAGGATCACGTCATAGTGACGCGCATCGACTGTTTTTGCCTTAGCCATTGAAGCGTGCCTCCAGCTTTTCGAGGCCGGCGCGGGTCAGGACCAGCGTATCGGCGCGCAAAATGTCATAGACGTTGGCACCCATCGCCGGCATCGAATCGACACCGATGAGGTTGGCCGACGCCATGGCGAAGCTTTCGTGCACTGCATCACCATCGATGAAGAGTGCGCGATTGCCGAGTTCGAGCTTGCCGAGCTGGCCGGCGAGCGCCTTGGTCTTGGCGTCCTTGAGCTCGAGCGTATCGAGAACGAGGATCTTGCCGCCCTTGGCCTTGTCGCTCAGCGCCATTTTTAGGCCGAGCGTGCGGATTTTCTTGTTCAGCGAGTGACCAAAGGTGCGGGCCCGGGGGCCGTGCGCCTTGCCGCCGCCGATGAAGATCGGAGCTGCGCGATCGCCGTGACGAGCGGTACCGCCGCCCTTCTGGCGACCGAACTTCTTGCCGGTGCGCGAGACGTCGCTGCGTTCGCGGGCGGCGCGAGCCGGACCACGGCGCTTTTCTAGCTGCCAGCTGACGACACGGTGGAGGATGTCGGCACGCGGATCGACGCCGAACACATCGTCGTTAAGATCGATGTCTGCGCCGGCCTTGCCGTCGATGGTGTGAACCTTGACCTTCATGATCAGGACTCCTGTGCGCCGTCGGTGGTGGCAGTGTCGACCACGGTTTCTTCAACCGGGGTTTCCACAGGCGCATCAGCCGGGGCTTCTTGATTGGCGTTCGCCGCGCTCTTGATGCCCGCCGGATAGGGGGCCTCGGGGTGGCGCGGCAGCTTCACGGCATCGCGGACCATCAGCCAGCCGCCCTTCGAGCCAGGGACCGAGCCCTTGACGAAGAGAAGGCCGCGCTCGACGTCGGTGCGGACGATTTCGAGATTCTGCTGGGTGCGGTTGCGTGCGCCCATATGGCCGGCCATCTTCTTGTTCTTGAAGACGCGGCCCGGATCCTGACGGTTACCGGTCGAACCATGTGCACGGTGACTGATCGAAACACCGTGGGTCGCGCGCATACCGCCGAAACCCCAGCGCTTCATCGCACCGGCAAAGCCCTTACCCTGGGTCACGCCCTGGATGTCGACAATCTGGCCGGCGACGAAATGGTCGGCCGACAGTTCGGCGCCGACGTCGAGCGTCGCGTCGTCAGCGACGCGGAATTCGACGATCTTCGCCTTGGGCTCGACTTCGGCCTTGCCGAAAGCGCCACGCTGCGGCTTCGCAACATTCTTCGCCTTCGCCGAGCCGGCACCGAGCTGAACGGCCACATAGCCGTCACGTTCTTGTTCGCGTACAGAGATAACCTGACAGCCTTCGAGGCTCAGGACAGTGACGGGCACATGGCGGCCGTCGTCCTGAAACAGGCGGGTCATCCCCATTTTCTTCGCGATCACGCCAGTCCGCATGATCATACTCCTCAACAGAGGCCGGGCGGACCATTCCGCACGGCTTGCGGGAAGCCATCAAGCAAAGCCCGACGACCACCCTCCCAGCCCAATATTTCGATGCATCGCCCCGTCCGGGCTGAGGTGCCGCCTTCCCGTAGGAGAAGCGGCGAGACGGGGGACGCAGCCCGGATCATGTTTCTTCCGAAGAAGAGGTCCGGCGGTATCCACCCTATCGTCGGTCCGGATCGCTCCGGACAATGCAGGCGGCGAACCGTCTGCCGATAGAGACCCCGGTTTTCACCGGGGCTTCGCTGGCCTTAGGCCAGCTTGATTTCTACGTTCACGCCAGCAGCGAGGTCGAGCTTCATCAGCGCATCGACGGTCTGCGGGGTGGGCTGCACGATGTCGAGCAGCCGCTTGTGGGTACGCACCTCGAACTGCTCGCGCGACTTTTTGTCGACATGCGGGCCGCGGTTCACGGTGAATTTTTCAATGCGCGTCGGCAGCGGGATCGGGCCGCGAATAAGCGCTCCGGTACGACGTGCCGTGTCGGCGATGTCGGTGGTGGCCTGATCGAGCACGCGGTGATCAAAGGCTTTGAGGCGAATGCGAATATTCTGCGTTTCCATGACTATTCCAGTCGAATCCCGTCTGACGATGCGAAAGAGCCGAAATGGCCTGTTCCGGCCCCCTGATGGAAGCCGGCCCGGCCATCAAAATTCTTAAAGCTACGAGCCGCCCGAATCACTTCCGAATCGGGCGGCTCGCGGCGCTATATTACTTTGTGATCGTCGCCACAACCCCTGCGCCGACGGTACGACCGCCTTCGCGAATTGCGAAGCGCAGGCCCTGTTCCATGGCGATCGGAGCGATGAGCTTGACCGACAGCTGGACGTTGTCGCCCGGCATCACCATTTCGGTGCCCTCGGGGAGAATAACCTCGCCGGTGACGTCGGTGGTGCGGAAGTAGAACTGCGGACGATAGTTCGCAAAGAACGGCGTGTGACGGCCGCCTTCGTCCTTCGACAGGACGTACACTTCCGAGGTGAACTCGGTGTGCGGCTTGATCGAGCCGGGCTTGCAGAGAACCTGACCACGCTCGACTTCTTCACGGCCGACGCCGCGGATCAGCGCACCGACGTTGTCGCCAGCCTGGCCCTGATCGAGCAGCTTGCGGAACATTTCGACGCCGGTCACGACGGTCTTCTTGGTGTCCTTGATGCCGACGATTTCGACTTCTTCACCGACCTTGACGATACCGGTTTCGATACGGCCGGTCACAACCGTACCGCGACCCGAGATCGAGAACACGTCTTCGATCGGCATCAGGAAGGGCTTGTCGAGCGGACGCGCCGGCTGCGGGATCCAGCTATCGACGGCTTCCATCAGCTTCAGAATCGCTTCCTTGCCGATGTTGTCGTCGCGGCTTTCAAGAGCGGCGAGAGCCGAGCCCGGGATGATCGGAATATTGTCGCCGTCAAAGCCGCGCTTCGACAGTTCTTCGCGGATTTCCATTTCGACGAGTTCGAGCAGCTCGGGATCGTCCAGCTGGTCAACCTTGTTGAGGAAGACGACCATGGTCGGAACGCCGACCTGGTTGGCGAGCAGGATGTGCTCCTTGGTCTGCGGCATCGGGCCATCAGCAGCCGACACCACCAGGATCGCGCCGTCCATCTGGGCAGCACCGGTGATCATGTTCTTCACATAGTCGGCGTGGCCCGGGCAATCGACGTGCGCATAGTGACGGGCAGCGGTTTCATATTCGACGTGTGCGGTCGAAATGGTGATGCCGCGCTCGCGCTCTTCAGGAGCCTTGTCGATGTTCGCGAAGTCGACAGCGACGCCGCCCGACGTTTCGGCGAGCACCTTGGTGATCGCTGCGGTCAGCGAGGTCTTGCCATGGTCAACGTGACCGATGGTGCCGATGTTGCAGTGCGGCTTGTTCCGCTCAAATTTTGCCTTGGCCATGATTTTACCCTTGTCCTTCGTCTGGCGTGTCTAAATGCTCAGAAAATTGTTCGTTCGGCGGAACCGCCTGTTGAAACAGGCGCCGCCATTAGTCGGCTTTGCAGAAGAGGGCAAGCCCTGCGGGGTGAAAGCGGCCCGAAAGCCGTTCACCCTGCAAAAAGCTTACGCCATTTTGGCTTTCACCTCTTCGGCGACGTTCGTCGGCACTTCTTCATAATGCGAGAATTGCATCGAGTAGCTGGCGCGACCCTGGCTGAAGCTGCGCAGCTGATTCACATAGCCGAACATGTTCGCCAGCGGAACGATCGCCTCGACGACCTGGGCGATGCCCCGGCTGTCGGTGCCCTGGATCTGCCCGCGACGGCTGTTGAGATCGCCGATCACGTCACCCATGAATTCCTCAGGGGTAACGACCTCGACCTTCATCACCGGCTCGAGCAGCTTGATGCCGGCCTTCGCCGCCACTTCGCGCATTGCCGCACGGCCCGCGATTTCGAATGCCAGCGCCGAAGAGTCGACGTCGTGGTATGCGCCGTCGGTCAGCTTGATTTCGAAGTCGATGATCGGGAAACCAATCATGTGACCGTTTTCGGCCGACTCGCGCATGCCCTTTTCAACCGACGGGATATATTCGCGCGGGATGTTGCCGCCCTTGATCTCGTCGATGAAGGTGATGCCCGCGCCGCGTTCGCCGGGAGCAACGGTCACCTTGACGCGGCCGAACTGGCCCGAGCCGCCCGACTGCTTCTTGTGGGTATAGTCGACGTCGACGGCCTTCGCGAGCGATTCGCGGTACGCCACCTGCGGCGCGCCGACATTCGCTTCGACCTTGAATTCGCGCTTCATGCGATCGACGAGGATATCGAGGTGAAGCTCGCCCATGCCCTTGATGATCGTCTGGCCCGATTCATGGTCGGTCGATACGCGGAACGAGGGATCCTCGGCGGCCAGACGGTTGAGCGCGATACCCATACGTTCCTGGTCGGCCTTGGTCTTCGGTTCCACCGACAGCTCGATAACCGGCTCGGGGAATTCCATCCGCTCGAGGATGATCGGCGCGCTGGTGGCGCAGAGCGTATCCCCGGTCGTGGTTTCCTTGAGGCCCGCAAGCGCAACGATGTCGCCTGCATAGGCTTCTTCGATGTCTTCGCGGCTGTTCGCATGCATCAGCAGCATGCGGCCAACCTTTTCCTTCTTGTCCTTCACCGAGTTCAGGTACGTGCCCTTGTTCAGGGTACCCGAATAGATGCGGGCGAAGGTGAGCGAGCCGACGAACGGGTCGTTCATGATCTTGAAGGCGAGCAGCGACAGCGGCGCATCGTCGGCCGGCGGACGCGAATCGGGGGTTTCGCCGTCGAGCTTGAGACCCTGGACGTCAGGAATGTCGAGCGGCGAAGGCAGATAGTCGACCACCGCGTCGAGCAGCGTCTGGACACCCTTGTTCTTGAACGCCGAGCCGCAGAGGACCGGAACGAACGCCTGTGCCAGCGTGCCCTTGCGGATCAGCTTCTTGAGCGTGGCGACGTCGGGGACGGTGCCTTCAAGATAGGCTTCCATCGCGTCGTCATCCTGTTCGACGGCGAGTTCGACGAGCTTTTCGCGATATTCGGCAGCCTTGTCAGCGAGATCGGCGGGGATTTCCTCATAGAAGAATTCGGCGCCGAGGCTTTCGTCCTTCCAGATGATCGCGCGCTCGTTGACGAGGTCGACGAGACCCTTGAAGTCGCCTTCGGCGCCGATGGGCAGATAGAGGACGGCCGGGGTCGCACCGAGGCGATCGATGATCGTCTGGACGCAATAATAGAAGTCGGCGCCGGTGCGGTCGAGCTTGTTGACGAAGCACATGCGCGGGACTTTATACTTGTCGGCCTGGCGCCAGACGGTTTCCGACTGCGGCTCAACGCCGGCAACGCCGTCAAACGCGGTGATCGCGCCGTCGAGCACGCGCAGCGAACGTTCGACTTCGATCGTGAAGTCGACGTGGCCGGGGGTGTCGATGATGTTCAGGCGATGCTCGGGGCCCTGACCTTCTTCGGCCTTCCACAAGCAAGTGGTGGCCGCAGACGTGATCGTGATGCCGCGTTCCTGTTCCTGTTCCATCCAGTCCATCGTCGCGGCGCCGTCATGGACTTCGCCGATCTTGTAGGACTTGCCGGTGTAGTAAAGGATACGCTCGGTCGTCGTGGTCTTGCCGGCATCGATGTGCGCCATGATACCAAAATTGCGATAATTTTCGAGCGGATGGCTGCGTGCCATGGTCTTTTCCTTGGATTTGGGGGGCGGCCAACGCGGCCACCCCCGATATAGGAAGATTTGTTGCGATTGCGAGACGCCGGGGCGTCCGGGCAATTACCAGCGGAGTCTGACGCCCCCGCTGTTACCAGCGATAATGGCTGAACGCGCGGTTGGCTTCGGCCATACGGTGCGTGTCTTCGCGCTTCTTCACCGCGTTGCCGCGGTTGTTCGACGCGTCGAGCAGTTCACCCGACAGACGCGCGGCCATCGTGGTCTCGCTGCGGTTGCGTGCAGCGGTGATCAGCCAGCGGATCGCGAGCGCCTGCGCACGGTCTGGACGGACTTCGACCGGAACCTGGTAGGTCGCACCACCGACGCGGCGGCTGCGGACTTCGATGTTCGGACGGATGTTCGCCAGCGCTTCGTGGAACACGCCGATCGGTTCCTTCTTGGCGCGGGCTTCGACCGATTCGAGCGCACCGTAAACGATGTTTTCGGCAACCGACTTTTTCCCGTCCAGCATGACGCTGTTCATGAATTTCGACAGCACCGTATCGCCGAAACGGGGATCGGGCAGGATTTCGCGACGTTCAGGACGACGACGACGAGCCATAGGTAATTCCTTTTACAACAGCATCCCGGCGCCAAGGCAGCCTGGGATGATCAAATAGCCGAAAAAGCGGTCCTTACTTCGGACGCTTCGCACCGTATTTCGAACGGCTCTGCTTGCGGTCCTTCACGCCCTGCGTATCGAGCACGCCGCGCAGGACGTGGTAACGCACACCGGGAAGATCGCGGACACGGCCGCCGCGGATCAGCACAACGCTGTGTTCCTGGAGGTTGTGGCCTTCGCCGGGGATGTAGGTGATGACTTCGCGCTGGTTGGTCAGGCGGACCTTCGCAACCTTACGGAGCGCCGAGTTCGGCTTTTTCGGGGTCGTCGTGTAGACACGGGTGCAAACGCCGCGCTTTTGCGGGTTTGCGTCCATCGCCGGGACCTTGGACTTCACCTTCTGGGGAGTCCGACCCTTGCGGACCAGCTGGTTGATCGTGGGCATGAATGCTTCACCTTTAAATGTCCGCCCATCGGAGCGAACGGTTACTGTACCGCGGTGGATGAAGCATCGGTCCGAACCCACGAAAATCCGCAGAAAACGGGCAACCTTGTAACAGCAAAAGACCCCGGCAGATCGCAATCGATCGTCCGGAGGCTCCATCCGCGCCAGCAATGTTCAGCGCTGTTGTAACCGGAAGAGGCAGCAAACCGCCCTTTTCGGTCGAGCGCGCCACTAGCGGTGATTCTGTCGGGGGTCAAGGGGCGAGCAATATTGTTGCGCTGCGTCGACCCGGCTATCGGTCCACCATGCCTGCCGTTCGCCACGCCAGCTTTGCACCCCAAGTCGCTCCCGATACGCGGTTGCTGATTCTCGGCAGTTTGCCGGGCGCGCGCTCGCTCGCCGAGCAGCAATATTATGCGCATCCGACGAACCAGTTCTGGCGCCTGCTCGGCGAGGTCGTCGAACAGCCGCTGGTGAACATCGCCTACGAAGACAGGCTGGCCACTCTGCACCAAGCAAAGATCGGTCTGTGGGACGTGATCCGCAGCGCCGAACGGCACACGAGCAGCGACTCGCTGATCCGCGAGGCCGAAGCGCATGATCTCGCGGCACTGATCGCCCGGCTGCCCCACCTGCGCATGATCGCGTTCAACGGCGGCAAGGCTGCCGCGATCGGGCGGCGCCAGCTCCCGCCGCTGGACGGAATCTCGGTTGTCGATCTGCCGTCGAGCAGCGCTGCACACACGATTGGTTTCGCCGCGAAGCGCGACCGCTGGCTGCAGCTGCGCAGCGCGCTGTGATCAGTCGACCACCATCCCGCGCGCCATCACGAAATCGACCGTCTTCAGCACGCGCACATCGGCGAGCGGGTCGCTTGCCACCGCGATGATGTCGGCGCTCTTGCCCGGCGCGATCGTGCCGATCTGATCGGACAGGCCTAATAGGTCGGCTGCGTTGACCGTCGCGGCCTTCAGCGCCTCGACCGGCTTCATGCCGTGCTGGACCATCAATTCGAACTCGTCGCCGTTGCGGCCGTGCTTCGACACGCCGGCGTCGGTCCCGAACGCGATGCGCACGCCGCGCGGGACGAGTTGCTCGAGGCTTTTGCCGGTGATCGAGATGCGCCACTGGATCTTGGCGAGTACGTCGGGTTCATAGGCGTTGGCGTTGGCGGCGATACGTTCCTTGTAGCCGTTCACCGTCGACAGCGTCGGCACATAATAGGCCTTCGACTTCGCCCACGCCGCGATCGTCGCTTCGTCGAGGATCGTACCATGTTCGATCGAGTCGGCGCCGGCGTCGAGCGCCAAGCGGATGCCGTCGGCGCCGTGCGCATGAACCGCGACCTTTTTGCCGAACAGATGTGCGGTGTCGACGATCGCCTTGGCCTCATCGTCGAACATCTGCTTGCCGAGGCCCGCGCCGATGCGGCTGTTGACCCCGCCGGTCGAGGCGAATTTGATCACGTCGGCGCCGCGCCCGATCTGCAGCCGCACCGCGCGGCGGCAATCGTCGGCGCCATTACAGGTGTTGCCCGCGCCGGCGAAGAAGGGGCGGAGTTCGTCGCGATAGCCAAGCGAGCCGTCCATATGCCCCGCACTGCCCGAAATGCTGTTGCCCGCATCGACGATGCGCGGCCCCTGCACCTTGCCCGCGAGAATCGCATCGCGGAGGGCCAGCGTTGCGCCGTCGCCGTCGCCGAGGTTGCGGACGGTAGTAAAGCCGGCGCGCAGCGTCTTCATCCCGTTCGCCTCGGCATTGAAGGCCTGCGCCGCCGGACTGAGCGTGACCTCTTCGAGCTGGCCGGCGATGCCGCCGGCGTCGCTCGTCAGATGAACATGGCTGTCGATCAGGCCGGGCAGGACATATTTGTCCTTGAGATCGATCAGTGTCGCGCCGGGATCGGCGGGTTGGTAGCCGTCGGCGATCGAGACGATCTTGCCATTCTCGACAATGATCGTCGATGCCCCGCGCGCGGGCTTGCCGGGTTCGGCGAGCAATTGGCCTGCGTGGATGATTGTGCGCGTGGGCGCCTGCGCCGCAAGCGGCGTCGCCAGCGCCGCGCTGAGCAGCATGAACGGAAGGCAATGGATCGGCTTCATTCTGGCATCCCCTGTTTTGATCTTGGGGAATGTTAAAGCCGATCAGAAGCCCAGCGTAAAGCGAAGCGCCGCGCCCCGATCGTCGGGCATCGCGGCGATATGGCCGGGGTCCTGCCGCCACCATGTGTTCGCGATCAGGTCGCCGCCGAACAGCGACAGCGCGTAGCTCGCCTCGACCACCAGTTCGCGGCCGGTGGGCGCAAGATTATAGGTACGGCGCCCGAAGTCCGTGCGGCCGCTGACATAGTCGTGCGCAACGGGGAGCAGCAGATCGATGCCGCCGTGCGCGACGCGCAGCGGCTGCGCGAAGCGAAGCGCGGCGCGGTCGCCGGATCGCAGCAGATTCGCCTTGGCGATGTCGAAGGAGACGGCGGTCGACCAGAGCGCGCCGCCGGCGATCAGGCCTTGGCGGTCGGGGCGCGTCCACATCTGGCGCCAGGCGGCCGCAATTTGCCAATCATCGCGCACATCGAGGATGAAGCTGGCGTCGCCGACAAGGCTGGTCGCACCGCCGGCGGCGAAGACGGGGCCGAGGCGGGCGCCGAGGAGGCTGTCCGATTCGCGCAGCCAGCTGGCGCCGAGCGCGGTGCGGACGGGACCGAAGCGCGCGTCCCATGCGGCGCCGACGCGCTGGTAGCGGCTGTCATGGCCCGAGTGATAGCGGAGAAGGGGGTCGTCCTGCCAGCGTGAGCCCGACACCCAGCCATTCTCCAATATTATACTAACATATTGATTATTAGAGATATTATGACGAATCAGCGTGCCGATTCCGGGACTGGCGGAAAAGCCCAAGCCCTCGTGCGCGCCGTCGCCGATCAGCATCGCGTGGCCGCTCTCGCCGCGTTCGCCCGCAAGCAGGCCGCCGGTGCCGCGTCCGGCGGCGAAGCCGATGCGCGTGCGCGCGTCGAGACGCGTCATCACCGAAGCGGCAAGGGTGCGGGCGCGCTGCGCGTCGTGGAAGGAGAGGCCCGCCAGCGCGTCGGCGCCGCCGGTCCCGGGCGCGGTGACGAGCGACAGCGCGAGCGACTGGCTGGCGGCGCTTTGCTGGCGGACGAGCCCGCCGAGCGCGCCCGACAATTTGAAGTCCGGCCGGCGCGGGCCGAGCGATCCGCCAAAATCGACGTTGAACGCGCGGCCGAAGCCGTCGGTGACAAGCCCCGTCGTTCCCGCCCCGCCGGCATCGCCCATCGGACCGCCGAGGATGCCGAGCGGCGCGTCGAGCGCGACCGCGGTCGCGGTGCCGGCGAGCGCCGTCGCGCCCATCGGCTGAAACGCGCGCGCGATGTCGAGGATGCCCTGGCCGTAGATGGCATCGTCGCCCGCGGCGCCCGCATCGCGTGCCGATTGATAGAGAAGCGAGACGATCTGCTGGCTCGACAGGTTCGGAAAAGCCTGCGCGATCAGCGCGACGGCTCCGGCAACCTGCGGCGCCGCAAAACTGGTGCCGTTGAGGACGAAGACGAAATTGCCCTCGGTCTTGAGCGCACCATTTTCATAAGCGCAGCACACGCCTTCGCCGAGCGCGGTGAGATAGGAACCGACATAAACGCCGGCACGGTTGCTGAAGTCCGAGATCGCCCGGTTCTCGTCGACCGACCCCGCAATGACGACGAGCCCGCCGCCGGCGTCGCGCATCCCCTGCGCAAAACGATCGGGATTGTTCGGATCATTGCCGTTTGCGGTCGTGTCGCCCTCGTTACCCGCAGAAACGATCACGATGATGCCCGCCGCGGTCGCGCGCGAAACCGCGGCGCGCAAGGTCGCGCCGGGCGGGTCTTCGCCGCCGAGCGAGATGTTGACGACGCGCGCGCCCGCGCTGACCGCGCGGTCGAGCCCCGCCGCGATCGCGCTTTCGGGGAAGCGGCAACCGCTTTCGTCGTTCGACGGATCCTCGGTTGCGCAGCTGCCCGGCCGGTCAGCGCGCAGCACGAGCAGATTGGCGTTGAAGGCGATGCCGAAGGTGCCGACGTCATTCTTTCCGCCGAGCAGCACCTGCGCGACGTTCGTGCCATGCGTTCCCTCGCCATTGATGCCGCGCGAACCCGCGACGTCGGCCGACGCCGACGAGATGCGGCCGGCAAATTCGGGGCTGTCCTGATCGATCCCGTCGTCGATGACGCCCGCAAGGATGTTCTGCCCCGTCGCCCCGGCCTGATAGGCGGTGATCGCGCCGTGGAAATTGACCCCGTCGGACAGGCGCGTTTCGGCGGTGTTGAAACTTCCTGTCGGCGGCGGGGTCGGTGTGGGAGTCGGAGTCGGAGTCGGTGTGGGCGTGGGTGCAGGGGCAGGCGGCGGCGCGGGGGTCGGCGAGGGACGGGCGGTGCCGCCACCGCCGCCACACGCCGCGAGCGACAGCGCCGCGATGGAGAGGAGAAGCGGCAAAGGCCGTCCTGCCATATGCCGGAGGATGCTGCGTCGGTTCGCGTTGGTCATCGCGGTTCCCCTTTGCCCTGATATCCGCCTTTTAGCCCGGCGGAAGGGCGAGGGGTAGCATCATGCGGTTAATTGATCCTCCCCGTCGCGAAGCGATGGGGAGGATCTTTTGTGCGCCTTGCCCCCATACGCCCCAACCTTTATGCGGCCCGGCATGTCCGCCCCCCTCGACCATATCGACAGCTGGATCTTCGATCTCGACAACACGCTTTACGCGCCGTCGGCAAAGCTGTTCGACCTGATCGACGAACGCATGGGCGCTTTCATCATGCGGCTGCTGAACGTCGACGCGATCGAGGCGCGGCGGGTGCAGAAGCAATATTTCCACGACCATGGCACGACGATGGCGGGGCTGATGCGCCATCATGGCGTCGATCCCGAGGATTTTCTGGTCGATGTGCACGACATCGCGCTCGACCGGATCGGCCCCGACGCGCGGCTGCGCGCGGGCCTCGAACGGCTGCCCGGGCGCAAGCTGATCTTCACCAACGCCGATGCCGATTATGCGGCACGGGTCCTCGACGCGCGCGGGATCGCCGACCTGTTCGACGGCATCTGCGACATTCGCATCACACGCTACACGCCCAAGCCCGATCCCGCCGCCTATGCGACCATGATCGCGCACCTTGGCGTCGATCCGGCGAAGAGCCTGTTCGTCGAAGATATGGCGCGCAATCTGACCCCCGCCAAAGCGCTGGGCATGACGACCGTCTGGCTGGACAATGGCAGCGAAAGCGGCCATCGCGACCACCTGCCGGACCAGGTCGATTTCCACGTCAACGACATCGCCGACTGGCTGGACAACCTGCCTTCACCATGGGGAATTTCATGAGCACCGACCTGCAAACCACGATCGAAGCCGCGTGGGATGCCCGCGACACTTTGGGCCTGACGACGCAGGGCGCGGTGCGCGATGCGGTCGAGACCGCGATCGCCGGGCTCGACGACGGAAGCTTCCGCGTGGCCGAGCGCCAGACCGACGGGATGTGGCAGGTCAACCAGTGGCTGAAGAAAGCGGTGCTGCTGTCGTTCCGTCTCAACGACATGGAATTGATCGAGGGTGGCCCCGGCGGCGCGCGCTGGTGGGACAAGGTGCCGTCGAAATTCGCCGGATGGGGCGAGAACCGGTTTCGCGATGCGGGTTTCCGCGCGGTCCCGGGTTCGATCGTCCGTCGCGGCGCCTTCATCAGCAAAGGCGCGGTGTTGCTGCCGAGCTTCGTCAATATTGGCGCCTATGTCGGCGAAGGATCGATGGTCGATGCCTGGGCGACCGTCGGCAGCTGCGCGCAGATCGGCGCGAACGTCCATCTGTCGGGCGGTGCCGGGATCGGCGGCGTATTGGAGCCGCTGCAGGCCGGGCCGGTCGTGATCGAGGACGGCGCGTTCATCGGCGCGCGTGCCGAAGTTGCCGAGGGCGTGATCGTGCGCGAAGGCGCGGTGCTGTCGATGGGAGTCTATCTCGGCGCATCGACCAAGATCGTCGACCGCGCGACGGGCGAAATCTTTATCGGCGAGGTTCCGGCCTATTCGGTCGTCGTGCCGGGCGCGCTGCCGGGTAAGCCGTTGCCCGACGGGACGCCGGGGCCGTCGCTCTATTGCGCTGTCATCGTCAAACGCGTCGACGCGCAGACGCGCGCGAAAACCGGAATCAACGAGTTGCTGCGCGACTGAGTTTCGCGGCGCCGCTACCGCCGCGTCGCGGGCTCGTCGATGTACTAGTACGATGTGCTCGTCGATCTCCGCGCCGCGTTGGTGGATAAGCTTTTGACTTCCAGCCCCTGAAAATGATCGCCGCGGGTGCTGTGTCAATGGAACAGCGCCGAGGGAGGGATTATGATGCGGATGACCGCGAGGACATCGACGCTGGCGATGGCCATGGGATTATTGGCGCCAGACTTTGCGATTGCGCAGAATGCCGAGCCGGTGGCGGGCGACGCCGCGGTGGCAGTTCCGGCGCCCGCTAACGGCGCGCAACGCTACAGCCCCGGCGATTTCGCAAGCTTCTCGCCGCGCACCGCGCTCGACATGGTCGAAAAGGTTCCAGGCTTCCTGATCGTCACAGGTACCAACGGCGGCGAGCGCGGACTGGGAGCCGCTACGCAGAATGTGCTGATAAACGGCGAACGCATCGCCAACAAATCGACCGACGCCCGCAGCGCGCTGCAACGCATTGCGGCAACACAAGTGGCCTATGTCGATATCGTCGATGGCGCGAGCCTGAACGTGCCCGGGTTGACAGGCCAGGTGGCCAATGTCGTTCTGGTCGCGGGCGCGGCGCAGGCCGGATTCACGACAACGATCCGCTGGCAACCCGATTGGCGCCCGCGGCTCGATGACAATTGGCTGAACGGAGAGGTTTCGACCACCGGCAAGATCGGCGGCACCAATGTAACGCTAAGCCTGAAGAATGAAGCCAACCGGAATGGCCATTGGGGTCCGGAGCAACGGTTTGACGGCAGCGGCAATTTGTCGTTCACCCGCGACGAATTCGGACACAATGGCGGCGATCGGCCGCGATTGTCGACCGCGCTGGCCCGCACGACCGCGAACGGCAACAAGTGGAATTTCAACCTCGGCGGTCAGTTGCAGATGCTCAATGCCAATGTACGCGGCACATCGGTCCAGCCTGTCGCAGGGCCAGTTCGCGAAGCGTTCAAGTTCATCGAGGACGAGTATAATTTCGACATCGGCGGCGACTATGAGCTGGGGCTGGGTACGGGTCGGCTCAAACTGATCGGGCTCTATCGCTTCGAACATAGTCCGACCGCCGAAACCTTCATCGTTGATCGCGCAATTGGCGGGCGCAGCGGCGAGCGATTCAAACAGACCGCGGACGAAAGCGAATCGATCCTGCGCAGCGAATATAGCTGGCGCACCACGGGCGGCACCGACTGGCAGGTCGCGCTGGAGGGCGCGTATAATACGCTCGACGTCGATGCCGAGTTCGCCGCGCTCCAACCCGACGGCAGCTTCCTGCCCATCGTCTTTGGCGGCGAAAAAACCAAGGTCGAGGAAAAGCGCGGCGACGCTTCGCTGACATGGGGGCGCGCGCTCGCTTCCAATTTGACCGCGCAGGTCAACCTCGGCGCCGAATATAGCGAGTTGTCGTCATCCGGTCCCGGCGGCCTGACGCGCCGGTTCATTCGCCCCAAGGGCAAGCTCGCGCTCGCGTGGAAGCTGGGTGAAAAGACGACGCTCAACTGGTTCGCACAGCGCCGTGTCGACCAGCTGAATTTCTACGACTTTGCCAGTTCGCTCGACGTCGCGACCGGACAAGGCAATGGCGGCAACGGCCTGCTCGTGCCGCCGATCCTCAATCGCACCGAGCTGGAGATGGTTCAGGACATGGGCGCGTGGGGCAATGCCTCGGTCGCCTTCGCCTATGCCTATGCGCAGGATCTGGTCGACCAGATTCCGCTGTCGCCGACCACCGAAGGGCGCGGCAACCTGCCGGGTGCGCATCTGTATCGGATCAGCTCGAAAGCGACGCTGCTGCTCGACCGGCTGGGCTGGAAAGGCGCGCGCGTCAACAGCGATCTGACCTGGCGCCGCAACCGCGTGCGCGACCCGCTGACCGGCGCGTGGCGCGATCAGAGCGATGGGCAAGAATATCTGGTCGATGTCAACCTGCGCCACGACATCCCGGGTTCGCAGATCGCGTGGGGGGCCGGCTATCTCGACGAACGCTACAGCGCCAATGTAAGGCTCGACGCGATTGAGGATGAGTATAATGACGGCGCGTTCGTCACCGCCTTTGTCGAGCATAAGGATGTCGCGGGTTTCACCGTAAAGCTGTCGTACCGCAATCTTGCCGGGCAGAAGAACGCACTCGACCGCACAGTCTTTGTCGACCGCCGCAACGGGCCGATTGCGTTCAGCGAAAACCGCCTGCGCAAGTTCGGGCAGTTTTTCCAGCTGACGGTGACGGGAACGCTCTGAGTCTGTTTCAGCTCAGCCGAAACCGGGCCGCATCGGCCCGGTGCCGCTTTCCACGTTCCTCAACGCTCGCTGAGATAATAACGCTCGCGTGCGCTGAGATCGTCGTTCAGCTCATAGACGATCGGCTGGCCGGTCGGGATTTCGAGCCCGGTGATATCGGCGTCCGAAATGCCTGACAGATGCTTGACGAGCGCGCGCAGGCTGTTGCCGTGCGCCGATATCAGCACCGTCTTGCCCGCCGCAAGTTCGGGCACGATCGCGGCTTCATAATAGGGGAGAACACGCTCGATCGTGTCCTTGAGGCTTTCGGCCGAGGGAATATCGATACCGGCGTAACGCGGGTCGGTCGACAGGTCCCACGGCGAGCCGGCCTCGAGCGGCGGCGGCGGGATGTCGAAGCTGCGGCGCCAGATCTTCACCTGAGCGTCGCCATGCTTTGCCGCGGTCTCGGCCTTGTCGAGCCCGGTCAGGCCGCCGTAATGGCGTTCGTTGAGGCGCCAGTCCTTGGTCACGGGAAGCCACAGGCGGCCCATCGCTTCGAGCGCCAGGTTCAGCGTCTTGATCGCGCGCGACTGGACCGAGGTGAAGCAGGTATCGGGCGCGATGCCCTTTGCCTTCATCAGCTCGCCCGCGGCGATCGCTTCGGCGACGCCCTTTTCAGTGACATCGACATCCCACCAGCCGGTGAAGCGGTTTTCGAGATTCCACTGCGACTGGCCGTGACGGATGAGGATGAGCTGGGGCATTTCGGATCCTTCGGATGGAGGAGAGTCGCCGCCCTTTAGCGCGGGTTTTTCGCAAAGGCCAACCGCCCTCTTGAAATGGTTTCACCCGCACCCAGATTTGGATCATCCGGCCGCCGGAACGGGGCCGGGTGGCGATCGCGGCGCAGGCTGCGGTCCCTGACTTCGCTTTGCAAAAGGAAGAAAGAAAGATGCGTAACAGTTTCGACTGGACCCCCTATCGCCGTTCGACCGTCGGTTTCGACCGCCTGTTCGATTTCCTCGAAACCGGCGGGTCGGGCGCCGAAAATTATCCGCCGTTCGACATCGAAAAGGTCGCCGACGATCATTTCCGGATCACCGTCGCGGTCGCGGGCTTCAAGTCCGACGAGATCGACATCACCGCGCAGCAGAACATGCTGACCGTCAGCGGCCGCAAGGCCCCAGCCGCCGAAGGCGAAGGGCGCCAGCTGCTGTATAGCGGCATTGCAACGCGCGCGTTCGAGCGGCGCTTCCAACTCGCCGATTTCGTGCGGGTGAGCGAGGCCGATCTGGCCGACGGGTTGCTCGCGATCGATCTGGTGCGCGAAGTGCCCGAGGCGATGAAGCCGCACAAGATCGCGATCGGTGCCGCGGCGCCGGTGATCGAGGCCAAGAAGGCCGCGTAAGCGCCCCTCTCGCCTGAACCAATGTACGGGGTCCGGAGTCCCTTCCGGGCCCCGTTTTAGTACCTATAGCAGGCGCGTCATGAAGCGGCTGAACGGGTCGGGTCGATAGTCGGCGAAGGGCTTGCACTCGGTGAAGCCATATCGTTCGTAAAGCGCGATCGCGGGTTCGAAGGCGCCGCTCGATCCGGTTTCGAGGCTGAGGCGTTCGAGACCCCGTTCGCGCGCCGCACCGATGATATGATCGAGCATATGCGCCGCGACACCCTGCCGCAAAAAGGCTTCGGCGGTGCGCATCGACTTGATCTCGCCGTGCGCGGTGTCGAGCATCCTGAGCGCCCCGCATCCCGCGAGTTCATCGCCGCGGTGGATCGACCAGAAGGTGACGTCCGCCGCGTTGAGCCCCTCGAAATCGAGGAAATGACAGCTGCCCGCGGGCGAATTCGCGAGCATGCCCGCGAAATGCACCTCGAGCAGCGCGCGGATCGCAGCGCCCGACAGATCGTCCTCGACGATCCGCCAATGGGTCATCAGAGTAGCTGGTCCAGCGTTTGCAGGCAGGCGTGCGCGAGCAGCTTCGACCGTTCGGGCGACCAGCCGGCGACGGGATCGGGCAGGTCGCGATTATCCTTGAACGGCATTTCGATCGTCATCGACACCGCGCCGAAACGCTCGGCGATCTGGGTCGTCGACATCGAGAGGTTCGCCTTGCCCGGCGCGGTCTCGCCATAACCGAGCTCGACCTGGAAATCGGGGGTGTTCGCGGCAAGCGCCGCCTCGAACGCCTTATATTTTTCGGTCTGTTCGGGTTTCAGCGACGGAATGCCCTCGAAGCCCGCGAGGAAGACCGCGGGGATGGCTTCGTCGCCGTGCACGTCCATCGCCCAGTCGACGCCGCTTTCGTCCATCGCATTGCGGACGGCGAGCACTTCGGGGCTGCGGTCGGCGGTCGGATTGTCCCATTCGCGGTTGAGGTTCACGCCGGCGAAATTGGTGCGCAGATGCCCGCGGCACGAGCCGTCGGGATTCATGTTCGGAACGATGTGGAAGCGGCATTTCTGCAGCAGCGAGCGCGCGTGCGGATCGGCGGGGTCGGTGAGCTTTTCGAGCGCGCCTTCGGCCCACCATTCGGCCATGCTCTCCCCCGGATGCTGGCGCGCGTAGAGCCACACCTGCGTGTCGCCGGTGCCGATTTCGAGGCAGTCGATCGGCTGACCCTCGAGGCTGGTACCGAGGCAGCGATAGGTCACACCGTCGCATTCGGCCGCCCAGGCGACGAGGTCGTGGTGCCGTTCCATCGAATAGGGTGCGAAATAGGCGATATAGAGGATCGGGCTTTCGGCGGTGTGACGGATCGTCAGCGTGCCCGCCTCATAGCTGGTGTCGAGGCGAAACCAGGTTTCGCGATCGGTGCTGGCGCACGCTGCATAGCCGGGCCAGCCGTCGGGGTAGGCCGAATCGGCCAGCCCGGTGATCGCGAGTTCGAGCGCGTCGCCGATCGCGCACGAGACGCGGAAGTGGAACCACTGGAAAAAGTCCGAGTCGCGATCCTTGCGGATCGAAAGCCGGGCGGAGGTGCCGTCGACGGCGTCCACGACGATATTGCCGCTGTCGAAAGCGGCGTTGATGGTGATGGTCATGGGACGCTGATAGTGCGTCCCGATTCGCCGGGGAAGTCCTTGAATAAGGCATCGGCCAATTTCGCCGCGGCGAGGCTGGGCTGATTGGCGGGCGCCTTTACCGGGATCGCGGTCAGTGCGCGGCCTTCCCACAGAGCCTGGCCGCTGGCGGCATCGTCGATGCGCACAGCAAGCTGAAGATCGGCCATCCTTTTGGGCCCGCCACCAAGATTGAGGCCGATACCGAGTCCGACCCCCGAACCGTAGCTGCCCGTCCCACCACCGACGCCGACCGAAACGGGCGAACGCCTGCCGACGCCTTCGCGGTTCATGCGTTCGAAACCGATCCGGACCTTCAACGGCGCGCGCGCGCCGTCGGGCGCCGCGACGAGTCCCTGCCGTTGCAATTGCTGTTCGACAGCGGTGCGGTAGCTGTTCCATTCGAGCGAGGGCGCATCGACCATTGCCCCGGCGTTGCCGAGCGGCGCGGTGTCGACAGTGTAGCGCGTGCCCGGCGCCCAGCCCGCAGGCGCGCTGGCGTGGAAGCGCGTGACTTCGACCGGAGGAACCGCGGTGGCACAGCCGCCGAACGAAAGCGCCGCTGCGCAAAGCAGGGCGACAGAAATTTGACGCGTCATCGCAGCATCATGCGCCAGCAAATATGGCTTGGCAATGAACGGGATGGACGGATGATCCTCCTTGCGGCGAAGCCGTGGGAGGGGGACCGCTCGCGAAGCGAGGGGTGGAGGGGCCACGACGTCGCGCCATTGGCCCCTCCGTCAGCGCTTCGCGCTGCCACCTCCCCATCGCTTCGCGACAGGGAGGATCGAAAATCAACGATAGAAGATGTGGTTGTCGATCTGCGCGATGCGCGTCTTGCGCCAGCCCGGCGAAACATAGCGGGCGTGAAAGAAAAGCGCGCCCGGCGCGTGATTCTTCCAGCTGCCATCGCGGGCGATCTGCGCGATCGCAACCGCGTTGTTCCACTGCGAACCGTTGCGGATGGCGGGCATTTTGCCGCCGCGCACGAAGCTGAACTGGCTCTTCTGATGAACGACACCGCACAGGCTCTTGGGGAAGCGGCCCGACTGGGCGCGGTTCAGCACGACGTGCGCGACCGCGAGCTGGCCGACGAGCGATTCGCCGCGCGATTCGAAATAGACCGCGCCGGCGAGGCAGCGCAGTTCGGGGTCGAGATCGACGGGACGCTGCGTCTCGGAAACGAGTTCGGCGAGCGAGTCCGCGGTTATCTGAGCCGGTTTGGGTTCGGCGACGATATCGTCGTCTTTTTGAATGCTGTCTGCGACGGGCGCCTGGGCCTCGGTCGACAGATCCGCTTTTTCATCGACGACCGGCGCATCGGCGCTCGGCAGGATGATAGCGGGGATATTGGCGTCGGCGGCAAGATCGCTTGCAAAACCCGGTTCCGCCAAAAGCAGCATGGTGGCGGCAGTCATGCCGACAGCAGCCATGCTGGCCACGTTAAGAATACGACTCATATGGTCCGTCAAAAGTGCGGCCGATGAACCGAGCCTTTTAAAACAGGCTTAAAGGAACAGGTGAGGGGCTATTGGCCCAATATCGCCTGCGGTCATCGTCCGACTGCGTGTCCGAACCGTTTTGCGGGAGCATCAAAGCGATGCAACCCACGGAACGACCTACGCGTTATCGAATGGGCGCCACTTATTGTGCAGCGCAACAGAGTCAAGTTAACGCGGCCCACTCCGCGACGAGTTGTGGCGCATCTGCGATATCCAGTTCAATCAGCCACATATCGGGATCGGCCTTGCGCCGCCGATCCTGATAGGACGCCCGCGATTCACCATCTTTGGGGTCGTTGGGACCGACAGCCTCCCATATATAGTTGCCGTCCGCCGCAAAGCGTCGTTCGAGGAGCGGTCCGGGCTGCCCGCGCTCGCTGCACTGGACGAGGATGATTCCCGATGTGTCGTCGCCTTTGGCGAGCACGGTCGCAAAGCCGCCGGCCGACTCGGTACGGCGCAGCAGCAGATCGACGAGAAACCGGCTTTTAAGGCGCGTCATCAAGTTCCTCCCTGTCACGTAGCGATGGGAGGTGGCAGCGGCAGAGCCGCTGACGGAGGGGCCATGACGCGACGTTGCCGCCCCTCCACCATTCGCGTCGCGAACGGTCCCCCTCCCCATGGCTACGCCACAGAGAGGATCTGATCGATATGCCAGACGCGGTTACGCCGCGTCACGCGTTTCGGTGTCGGCGAGCAGCGCGTAAAGCGCTTCGTCATTCTTGGCACCGCGCAGCCGCTCGGCGATCGCGTCGTTGCGAAGCATGCGCGACACGCCGGCCAGCGCCTTCAGATGATCGGCACCCGCGTCGAGCGGCGAGAGCAGGACGAACAGCAGGTCGACCGGCAGGCCGTCGACCGCGTTGAAATCGATCGGCTTGGAGAGCTGAAGAAACAGGCCCCGGACCCCGCCGAGGTCGGCCATCTTGGCGTGCGGCAGCGCGATCCCGCGACCGAAGCCGGTCGAGCCGAGGCGTTCGCGTTCGAGCAGGGCTTCGCTGACTTCGCCCGCATCGAGGCCGAGCGAACGGCTGGCGAGATCGCCCACAAAGGGAAACAGCGCCTTTTTCGAATCGAGCTGAACGCGCGCGCGCACAGTCGCCGGATAGAGAAGGGAAGAAAGATTCATTGCTCTGGTCAAATCTTGTAAAACGCCGGCCGCCGCCAGAGACTATGCTGGCAAGCGATCACGGATCTGTCGTGGCAGGCCCCCCGCCATCCCGGCTTCGGGCATCGTTGGGCGGGGCCCTTAAGCTGGATGGCGGAGAAAATCCAGCCCTATCGTGGTTCGACCCAGCCGATGGTCCCGTCGTCACGGCGGTAGACCATGTTATGCGTCCCGGTCTTGCTGTTGACGAAGAGCAACGCATTGGTGTTGCGCAAGTCGAGCATCATCACCGCATCGGACACGCTGCTGCTGGGGATATCGACGCGCGTTTCGGCGATGATCGCGGGCGCATCGCCCGCATCCTCTTCGCTGCCGGCGTCGAACACGGTGTAACCCGCATTGTCGTCGATCTCGTCGACCGTCGGCGACGGCTGGGCCACGCCGTTGTTATGGTCCTTCAGGCGGCGCATGTAACGCCGCAGCTGTTTTTCGATCCGTTCGGCCGCGCCTTCGAACGCGACATGTGCGTCCTGCGCCTGGCCATGCCCTTTCAGCACCAGCCCCTGCATCACATGCGCGACGATGTCGCACTGGAAGCTGTCGTGCGGCCCTTTCCCGAAGGTCGCGTGCGCCCCGATCGCTCGCGAGAAATATTTGTCGGCAATCGCGTTCATCCGATCCGACACGTGCGACTGAAGCGCTTCGCCGGTTTCGATCTGGTGGCCAGAGACGCGGATTTCCATTTTTCTTCTCCTTATGGGCCGGTGCGATGACGTTAAGGGAGTGTCATCACACCGTATCGAGCCACAGCGGCTGGGTAAGCCCTGCGACAAATTCGGCATGGCGCGCGAGTTCGGCGGCCGATGCCATATGGGGACGGGGTTCGCGAAAAGGGCGGTTTGTGCCGCGCGATGCGACCGTGTTCGGTGCCGATGTTGCGGCGGTACCCGCAGCCGACGCGGCGAGGCCAAGGCCGATCTGCCGCCCGCCGGTCATTTCGATATAGAGGTGCGCGAGCAGTTCGGCGTCGAGCAGCGCGCCATGTTTGACGCGGTGGCTGCGGTCGATTCCATAGCGCGTGCAAAGCGCATCGAGGCTGTGTTTCGCGCCGGGATGAAGCTTGCGCGCCATCTGCACCGTGCAGCACATGCGCGTCATGTCGAGCGCCGGACGGCCCGCGCGCGCAAGTTCGGCATTGACGAAACCGAAGTCGAACGCCGCATTATGCGCAACAAGTGGCGCATCGCCCAGAAATTCGATCAGTTCGTCGACGCGCGCCGCGAACAGCGGCTTGTCCGACAGGAACTGGATCGACAGGCCATGCACCGCCTCGGCGGCGGCGGGCATATCGCGTTCGGGGTTGAAATAGGCGTGGAAGGTGACGCCCGTCTCGCGGCGGTCGATCAGCTCGACGCACCCGATTTCGACCATCCTGTCCCCGGTCCTGGGATCGAAACCCGTGGTTTCGGTATCGAAAATAATCTCTCGCATCGAAGCTATAATCTGGACCCTATCGAGCGTGGAAACAAGAGGCGATGAAGCTTATCTGACGGTGCGTCTCGCTTTTGGGGCGGCCGGTTTCGATGATGAAATCGGCGCGCGCGCGTTTGACGCGGTCGGGAACCTGCAGGCGGCGGATCGCCTTGAGCTTGGCCGCGGTCATCCCCGGCCGGCGCATCACGCGCTTGCGCTGCATCCATGCGGGTGCCGAGACGACCGCGACAGCGCCGACCTTTCGCCAGCCACCCTTTTCAAACAGCAAAGGGATGTCCAGCACGACGACGTCGCGCGCGCGGTTGCGGGCGAGGAAGCGCCTTTGCGCCTTGCCGACCGCGGGGTGGATGATCGCCTCGAGCGCGGCAAGTTCGTGCCTATTGCCGAGCACCAGCGCGCCGAGTTTCTGGCGATCGACGCCTTTCGGCCCGGTGGTTCCGGGAAAGCGCGCTTCGATCGCGGCGACGAGCGCGCCGCCGGGGCCTTGCAATCGGTGCACTTCGGCATCGGCGTCGAACACCGGGACGCCTTCACGTTCGAACATCGCCGCGGCGGTCGATTTGCCCATGCCGATCGAGCCGGTGAGGCCGAGGATGAAAGGACGGCGGAGCCGCGAGCCGGGACGTTTGGACTGCGTCATTCCCCCATTATCCGGCGACCAGCAGCGCGCGCAGCTCCTCGTCGCGCCCCTCGGGCGGCGTCGCACCGAAGAACAGCTCGAAAGCGAGCGCGGCCTGGCCGATCAGCATGTCGAGCCCGTCGACGGTGTCGAGCCCGCGCGCCTCGGCCGCCTTGAGCAGCCCGGTCTGCAACGGCGAATAGACGAGGTCGTAGACGATCGCATCGCCAGCGAGCGGCGACAGGTCGAGGTCAAGCGGCGGCTGGCCCTTCATGCCGAGGCTGCTCGAATTGACGAGCAACGATACCGGTGGGAGTTGCGCATCGAGGCCAAGAACGTCGCCCTTGAGGCCGAAGGTCGCGAGCAGGCCCATCGCTTTGAGCGGGCTGCGGTTGAGGATCGTCACCGGGCCAACATGCGCGCGCGCCAGCGCAAACAGCACCGCGCGCGCCGCGCCGCCCGCGCCGATCACGGCGACGGGTGCACCCTCCAGATCGAGTTCGGCGAGCGGCGAGTAGAAGCCCGCGGCGTCGGTGTTGGTGCCGATCAGCGATCCGTCGGGCTGACGCACCACCGTGTTCATCGCGCCGATCGTACCGCGGATGTCGCCGGGGTCGTCGACGAGATCCATCACGGCGCCCTTGTGCGGCATCGTGACGTTGCAGCCGCGCCAGTCGGAATCGGTGCGCCGCTCCGCAATATAGGCGGTGAGATCTTCGGGCTTGATGTGGGCGCGGCGATAATCACCCGGCAATCCGAGCGCTTCGAGCCAGAATTTGTGAATCAGCGGCGATTTCGACTGGGCGATCGGGTCACCGATCACTTCGGCATAGGGCGTCGCGCTCATGATGGAGCCAGTCCGGTGGTGCGCAGCCACGCGAGCAAGGGAAGCATCGGCATACCGATGATCGTCC
Source organism: Sphingopyxis sp. Soil_C_28 (assembly GCF_057657055.1). NCBI lineage: Bacteria > Pseudomonadati > Pseudomonadota > Alphaproteobacteria > Sphingomonadales > Sphingopyxidaceae > Sphingopyxis > Sphingopyxis sp. Soil_C_28. The sequence goes on along the minus strand of NZ_JBDGJE010000002.1, from coordinate 56,535 downwards.
AGGGATCGCCCTCGACCTTTTCGAACAATTGCACGCCCGCCCCCTCGATTTCGTAACATCCCACGGTCCAGCGAATGCTGTCCCATTCGCGCGCGACATAGTCGGCGATGAAGGCGTCCGACAAGGGGCGCATCCAGAGCTTTGCCTCGCCGATCGCGCGCCACACGGGCACGCCGTCGCGCGCGGCGACCGCGGCGCTGAACAGGCGGTGACGCGTACCCGCCATAAGGCGGAGATGATCGGCGGCGTCTTCGGGACTTTCGGGTTTCGAAAGCATCGATCCGTCGTCGAGCGCGAGCGTGGAATCGGCGCCGATCACCGTCACACCCGGCAGCCGCGACGAGATTTTGACGGCTTTGGCTTCGGCGAGCGCGTCGGCGATGTTGCGCGGCGTCTGGCCCGCGGCGAGCAGCGAAGCGGTGAGCGCCTCTTCATCGACATGCGCCGCGCTGGTGTCGAATTCGAGACCCGCGGCGCGGAGCATCGCGGCGCGGCCGCTGCTTTGCGAGGCGAGCAGGAGGGTCATGCCGCGCTGCGGTCTTCGACGAGCTTGATCACCGCGGCGGCGGTTTCCTCGATCGAGCGGCGCGTGACGTCGATCACCGGCCAGCCGTTGTCGGCGAACATCCGCCGCGCATAAGCCAGCTCGGCCTTCACGCGCTCGTCGTCGACATAGGCTGTTTCGGGCGCCTGATTGAGCGAGAGCAGCCGGTTGCGCCGCACCTGGACCAGCCGGTCGAGCCCGGTAGTGAGCCCGACGACCATCGGGCGCCGCAAAGTGAACAGCGCGTTCGGCGGCGGCGATTCGGGGACGATCGGGATGTTCGCGGTCTTGAACCCGCGGTTGGCGAGATAGATGCTCGTCGGGGTCTTCGACGTGCGCGAGACGCCCGCGAGAACGATGTCGGCCTGTTCCCAATTTTCCCAGCCGATGCCATCGTCGTGCGCGACGGTGAACTGGATCGCATCGACCCGCGCGAAATAAGCGGCATCGAGCTGATGCTGGCGGCCGGGACGCGCCTTTGCCTCTTGCCCGAGCATCCGCGACAAGGCGTCGGTGACCGCATCGAGCGCGGCGACGGTAGGCAGGTTGAGCGCCGTCGCACGGCGTTCGAGGCTGACGCGCAGCTCGCCGTTGACGAGGGTGAAGAGGATCATGCCGGGGCTTGCCTGCACTTCGGCCATGATCCGGTCGAGATGCGATTCCGATCGCACCATCGGCCAGAAATGGCGCACGACCTCGACATCGTCGAACTGCGCGATCGCCGCCTTGGCAATATTTTCGAGTGTCTCGCCCGTGGAGTCGGATATGAGATGAAGGTGGAGCCGGCCCATCGCGGCACCATGGCGGGAAACCGCCGAAAAAGGCAATGCCGGATCATCTCCGGGGTGACAAAAAGCCCCTGTGGATAAGTTCTGGAGAAGCATGGGGAGGAAATATGGATGGTGAATTCGTCCCCGGCGCTGCCGATTTCGCTCGCCGACTTGTCCACACAGGATGAATCTTATCCACAGGCTGTGAATAGCGGGGGAAAGGCTTTGCGACTCCCCGGCTGGTGGTGGACCCCATGGAGTCAAGCTGTTGGCAAAAAGGACGCCGCCGCCTAAAGCGCGGTTGTCCGCCGACCAACAAACCACCACAATCATATTTAAATATATATGAAGAGAGAAAGAGGGGCCGCGTGAAGGCGTCACCGAAGAACCTGCTGGCAACGCTGCGCGGGGCGCGGCAGGAGCGCCCACCCCTCTGGCTGATGCGCCAGGCCGGACGCTATTTGCCCGAGTATCGCGCCCTTCGCGAAACCAAAGGGGGTTTCCTCGAGCTATGCTACGACCCCGAAGCCGCGGCCGAAGTGACGTTGCAGCCGATCCGGCGCTTCGGGTTCGACGGGTCGATCCTGTTTTCCGACATTCTCGTCATCCCGCACGCGCTCGGCCAGCATTTGTGGTTCGAAGCCGGCGAAGGGCCGCGGCTGGCACCGCCACTCGTCGATAGCGCGCTGGCGTCGCTCGAGGCGGCGCCGGAGCGGCTCGAGCCGATCTATAAGACCGTCGCGCGGGTCGCAGCCTCGTTGCCGACCCAAACGACCTTCCTGGGCTTTGCAGGGAGCCCGTGGACGGTCGCGACCTATATGGTGGCAGGGCAGGGGTCGAAGGATCAGGCCGCCGCCAGACGCCTCGCATATGGCGATCCTGCGGCATTCCAGGCGATCATCGACGCGATCGTCGACCTGACAATCACCTATCTGTCGGGTCAGATAGAACATGGCGTCGAGGCGGTGCAATTGTTCGACAGCTGGGCGGGCAGCCTGTCACCCGCACAATATGAGCAATGGGTGATCGCACCGAACGCCGCGATCGTGCGCCGATTGAAGGCGCTGCATCCCGATACGCCGATTATCGGCTTTCCAAAGGGGGCCGGCGGCAAGCTGCGCGCCTATGCCGACGAAACCGGCGTCGATGCGATCGGGCTCGACGAGACTGTCGATCCGGATTGGGCCGATGCCATCCTGCCATCGCATCTGCCGGTGCAGGGCAATCTCGATCCGCTCGCGCTCGTCGCCGGCGGCGCGGCGCTCGATGCTGCGATCGACCGCATCCTTGCGGCCTTCCCGACGCGTCCCCATATCTTCAACCTGGGCCATGGCATCGTGCCCGACACGCCGATTGCGCATGTCGAGCATCTGATCGGGCGCGTTCGCGGCGGATAATTTATGGAACTGGCAGGTTTTCTGGGGGCGACGATGCTTTGGGTCAAAGCGGCGCATATCATTTTCGTGATTTTCCTGATGGCCGGCCTGTTCATGATGCCGCGCTTTTTCGTCTATCACCACCAATGCCCGGTCGGGTCCGACGAGGACAAGAAATGGATCGAGCGCGAGGATCGGCTGCGGCGGATCATTCTGAATCCCGCACTGATCATCGTCTGGATCTTCGGGCTGATGCTCGCCTTCAACGGCGATTATTGGGGCGAGGGCTGGTTCATTGCCAAACTGATCCTTGTACTGGCGCTGTCGGGCTATCATGGCTGGATGATCGGCTATGCAAAAAAGCTCGCGCGCGGGCTTCGGCCGCTGACCGAAAAGCAGCTGCGGATGCTCAACGAGGTCCCCGGGGTCGCCGCGGCGATCATCGTCATCCTCGTCGTGGTTCGCCCCTGAATCCCCATCCTCCGGGCGCTGCCCGATTGACTTGACCCCGGCCCGGTTATAGGGGCCGGTCAACCCCGCCCCGTGCGGGCGGCGCTTTTGGGCGCCGAAGCTATCTGTAACGGTCGTCCCACGGCCGGATAGGCACCGCAGGGTGCATCGATATCGACTGTATTTTTCTCCCCAAATCTATCTTGGAATCCGTCCATGCATCTTAAAGAACTCAAGACCAAAGCCCCCGCCCAGCTTGTCGAAATGGCAGAAGAACTGGGCGTCGAGGGCGCATCGACGCTGCGCAAGCAGGACCTGATGTTCTCGATTCTGAAAGAACTCGCCGAAGAGGGCGAGGAAATCATCGGGTCGGGAACGATCGAGGTTCTCCCGGACTCGTTCGGTTTCCTGCGTTCGTCCGAAGCCAATTATCTGGCCGGTCCCGACGACATCTATGTCTCGCCGAACCAGGTCCGCAAACATGGCCTGCGCACCGGCGACACCGTCGAAGGCGAAATCCGCGCCCCGCGCGACGGCGAGCGTTATTTCGCGCTGACCAAGCTGATCAGCGTCAATTTCGACGATCCCGACGTCGTGCGTCACCGCGTCAATTTCGACAACCTCACGCCGCTCTATCCGAACCAGAAGCTGTCGCTCGACACGATCGACCCGACCGTCAAAGACAAGTCGGCGCGCGTGATCGATCTCGTCAGCCCGCAGGGCAAGGGCCAGCGCGCGCTGATCGTCGCGCCGCCGCGTACGGGTAAAACCGTGCTGCTGCAGAATATCGCCAAGGCGATCACCGACAATCACCCAGAGGTCTACCTCATCGTCCTCCTGGTCGACGAACGTCCCGAAGAAGTCACCGACATGCAGCGCAGCGTGAAGGGCGAGGTTGTCTCCTCGACCTTCGACGAACCCGCGACGCGCCACGTCCAGGTCGCCGAAATGGTGATCGAAAAGGCCAAGCGCCTCGTCGAGCACAAGAAGGATGTCGTCATCCTGCTCGACTCGATCACGCGCCTTGGCCGTGCCTACAACACTGTCGTTCCGTCGTCGGGCAAGGTGCTGACCGGCGGTGTCGACGCCAACGCGCTGCAGCGTCCGAAGCGTTTCTTCGGCGCCGCGCGCAACATCGAAGAAGGCGGTTCGCTGTCGATCATCGCCACCGCGCTGATCGATACCGGCAGCCGCATGGACGAAGTGATCTTCGAAGAATTCAAGGGCACGGGTAACTCGGAAATCGTGCTCGACCGCAAGGTCGCCGACAAGCGCATCTTCCCGTCGCTCGACGTCGGCAAGTCGGGCACGCGCAAGGAAGAATTGCTCGTCGAGAAGGACAAGCTGTCGAAAATGTGGGTGCTGCGCCGCATCCTCATGCAGATGGGCACGATCGACGCGATGGAATTCCTGCTCGACAAGATCAAGGATTCGAAGACCAACGAAGATTTCTTCGACAGCATGAATCAATAAGCCGCCGCGATGGCCGTGATCGAGCATGCGTTGCTTTCCGTGCGTGCGGGCAGCGAAGCGGCGTTCGAGGCGGCCGTCGCCGAGGCGCGGCCGCTGATCGCCGCCTCGCCCGGTTTTATTTCGCTGGAAATTCGTCGCCCGACAGGAACCGGACAGCCTTATCTGCTTTTAGCTGAGTGGCGGTCGGTCGAAGATCATCGCGATGGTTTTCGGCAGTCTGAACGGTATCAGCAGTGGCGGGCGTTGCTGCACCCCTTTTATGACCCTATGCCTGTGGTCAGCTATTTCGGAGAATCGCTGTGATCTTGGAATTTTTGGTGCAAGCCGGAGCCGCGACCGAGGGATTTGGCGGGCCCGCCGGCATGTGGGCGGCGATCGTCAAGGATTTCTCGAACATCACCGAGCCGGCTGCTCTCGCCGCGTTCCTGCAGGTGTTGATGATCGATCTCGTCCTTGCAGGCGACAATGCGATCGTCGTCGGCGCGCTGGCCGCGGGGCTTCCTGCCGATCAGCGCAAGAAAGTCATCCTGATCGGCGTGCTCGCCGCGCTGGTGCTGCGGATCGCCTTCGCGCTTGTCGTGCAGCAGTTGATGGGCATCGTCGGCCTGATCTTTATCGGCGGCATATTGCTCGCCTGGGTGGCGTGGAAAATGTGGCGCGAACTGCGTCACAGCGGCCAGTCGCATGGTTCGCCCGAAATCGAAGGCGACGAACATTCGGGGCTGAAGCCTGCGAAAAGCTTTGCGGGCGCGGCCTGGGCGGTCGCCGTTGCCGACGTGTCGATGAGCCTCGACAATGTGCTCGCTGTCGCCGGCGCGGCGCGCGAGCATCCGGGCATCATGATCGTCGGCCTGATCTTTGCCGTCGCGCTGATGGGCCTCGCGGCGAATATCATTGCCAAATATATCGAGCGTTACCGCTGGATCGCTTACTTCGGCCTTGCGGTGATCGTCTATGTCGCGGTCAAGATGATCTACGAAGGCTGGATCGATCCTGCCGTCGGGATCGGCACCCTGTTCGGCTAAAAGAAAGGCCAGTCCTTCGCGGGGCTGGCTTTTTTCTTTACCGTTCCCATCTCTCTCTCATGCCCGCTCTCCACATGACCCGCGTTGCCGTCGGCTGCGCCGACTATCCGGCGCTGCAGGCGCGGATCGCCAACTATGCGCAAGGCAGCGAGGTTCGTTTCACGACGCGGTTCAAGCCCAAGCGCGCCGACGAACTGATCGGCGGCAAGCTGCATTTCATCGTCAAGCACACGCTCGTCGCGCGCGTCGAGATCTTGCGCTTCGACGATCGCAGCGACGGGCGGATCGACATCGTCTGTGTGGCGGCGCTCGAGCGCATTCATCCGCAGCCGAAACGCGCGCATCAGGGGTGGCGTTATCTGGCAGAAAGCGACGCGCCCAAGGGTGTCGATGAGGGGGATGGTCTCGCCGATCTGCCACCCGAACTCTATCGCGAACTGGCCGAACTCAGCCTGATTTAGCTAGATCGCCGCATCGCCGCGCGGAAGCTGTCGGCGCGTGCCATCGCCCAATAGCGCGCGCCTGCGACCGAATCGGGGTCGTTGAGCAGCACGCCGCGCTCATAGAATTTATAGATGCGGTCGATCGAATCCGATCGCGCCGAGTTGAGGCGCTCGTGGAGGTGGTGCGGCTGGATCTGCCAGGGGGATTCAAGCCCCATCGCGCAGCTGATGTCCCACAGGGCGTTGACCGTTGCCGCCTGGAAACGGCGCACGCGCTCGGCCTTGTCCTCGACCACCAACCCGCGCTGGCGACCGGGATCCTGCGTTGCGACCCCGGTTGGACAATGATCGGTGTGGCATTTGAGCGATTGGACGCAGCCCAAGGTGAACATGAAAGCGCGCGCAGCGTTCGACCAGTCGGCGCCGAGCGCGCAGTTGATCGCGAGTCCCGCGCCCGAATGAACCTTGCCCGACGCCGCGACCTTGATCTCTTCCTTGAGCCCGCAGCCGACGAGCGCGTTGCGCACGAAGATGAGGCCTTCGCGCAATGGCATGCCGACGCTGTTCGAAAATTCGACCGGCGCGGCGCCGGTCCCGCCCTCGGCGCCGTCGACGACGATGAAGTCGAGGCGGATGCCGGTTTCGATCATCGCCTTCATGACGGCATAAATCTCATGCGGCTGGCCGACGCATAATTTGATCCCGACCGGCTTTCCGCCCGACAATTCGCGCAGTTTTGCAGCCCACAGGATCATCTCGATCGGGGTCGAAAAGGCCGAGTGCGATGCGGGCGAGATGCAGTCATGCCCTTCGCGGACGCCGCGCGTTGCGGCGATTTCGGCGCTGACCTTGGGTCCCGGCAGCACGCCGCCATGGCCGGGCTTGGCGCCCTGGCTGAGCTTGATTTCGACCATTTTGATCTGGTCGTCCTGCGCGGTGTCGCGGAAGCGTTCGGGATCGAAGCGCCCGGCGTCGTCGCGGCAGCCGAAATAGCCGCTGCCGAGTTCCCACACGATGTCGCCGCCATGGATGCGGTGATAGGGGCTGAAGCCGCCTTCGCCGGTGTCGTGATAGAAATTGCCCATCTGCGCGCCGCGGTTGAGCGCTTCGATCGCATTGGCGCCGAGCGAGCCGAAGCTCATCGCCGAAATATTGAGCGGCGCCGCGGCATAGGGCCGCGCGCACTGCGGGCCGCCGACCGTCACGCGCTGCGTCCGGTCGGGCTCGGCCGCCGGCGCGATGCTGTGGCTCATCCACTCATATTCGTCCGAATAGACGTCGAGTTCGGTGCCGAACGGATGGCTGTCGAGTTCGCCCTTGGCGCGCGCATAGACGAGATCGCGCTCGGTGCGCGCGAAGGGGCGTCCGTCGAGCGGGCTTTCGACGATATAGGCATGGAGAAAGGGGCGCAGCGCCTCGAACAGCCAGCGGATGCGCGCGATCAGCGGGAAGTTTCGGCGCAGGCTATGGTGGCTCTGGAGTGCGTCGTAGATCGCGAGCAGCAGCAGCGGTGCCCAGAGCAATAAAGTCCAGCGCGCGGGTCCCCACCAGACCGCGAACGCCGCCGCGGCGAGGAGGGTGGGGAAGGCGATCCAGCGAAGCATCGATCAGTTCGCTTGCGTCGCGAGCATTTCGCCCATCTTCTCCCAGACCTTGTTAATCGCCTTGAGCGGCCGAACCATCACTTTGAAATCACTTATCTTTCCGTCTTCGTTCCAGGTGATGATGTCGACGCCGTTGATCTGGATGCCGTCGAGGCTGCTCTGGAACTCGAGCATCGCCTGATCGCCGTCGACGATCTCGCGCAGATAGCGGAAATCGTCGCCGCCGAGGACATGGCTTGCGGCGTGGAGGTAGGCGAAGACCTTGTCACGCCCCGCCTGTGGTGTGTGGACGACGGGCGAATGGAACACCGCGTCGTCGGCAAGCAGGTCGCGCAGCGCGTGCGGGTCGCCGCCGCCCTCCATATAGGCATGCCAGGCGGCGACGCCGGGATGACCGCTCATGCGAGATGCTCGGCGAAGAAGGCGCGGGTGCGGCCGTCGGCAAGCTGGGCGCCTGTTTCGTTGCGGCGATTGCCCATCGTCGCGGCAAATCCATGGTCGAGCCCCTGATAATCGTGGAGGGTCACCTTGGGGTGCGGATCGAGGCCTTCGTGGATCTTCTTTTGTGCGGCATGATCGACCAGATGGTCCTCGGTCGGGATGTGGAGCATCAACGGATGCGCGATGGCGTGGCTTTCGTTCAGCATCTGGTCGATCATCACGCCATAATAGCCGACCGACGCATTCACGTCGGTACGCGCCGCCGCCATATAGGCGAGACGGCCGCCGAGGCAGAAGCCGACCGCGCCGACCTTGGTCGCGCCCTGGTCGTGGAGCCAGCGGATCGCTGCCTCGATATCCTTGACCCCGTCATCGGCGTCATATTGGCCGAAATAGCCGAAGGCCTCCTGAAGCTCCGATTCGATGTCGGGGTTCAGTTCGACCCCCGGAGCGAAACGCCAGAAGATATCGGGCGCGATCGCCAGATAGCCTTCGGCCGCCCAGTCGTCGCATTTTTGCCGGATACCGGCGTTGACCCCGAAAATTTCGGGGATGACGATGATCGCGCGCGAGCTGTCGGCGTCGGGGCGCGCGACATAGGCGGGAATGTCGCCTTCGCTATCGAGCGCGGGGATGGTGAGGTTCGTCGCGGACATTGGGGAGCTCTCCTGACTCTTGCTTCTTGACGGTGAAAGCGCGAAGCTAGCGGGGCTGCGGGCACGGCTCAAGCAGCTTACCGGCATTTCGGGCGGAGACAGGCGATGAAGTTCAATATCGAGATCGATTGCACCCCCGAAGAGGCACGGCGGCTGGTCGGTCTTCCCGATCTCGAGCCGCTGCACGACATCTATCTCGATCGCGTCAAGGAATTGATGGCGAAGGGGATTACCCCCGACATGGTTCAGTCGATGGTCAAGAGCTGGGTCCCGATGGGCGAAAGCGGGCTCGGGCTCGTCCAGTCGCTGCTCGGCCAGTTCGGCGGCGGGTTGATGGGCGGCGCTGCGAAGTCGGCGGACAAGGCCGACGATGACGACAAGCCCGCGCGGGGACGCAAGAGCTGAGCCAAGACATTGTAAACGATACGATCTTTGCGCTGTCGAGCGGGACCCCGCCGGCGGCGATCGGCGTCGTGCGCGTGAGCGGGCCGCAAGCGGGCGCCGCGCTGCGGACGCTGACCGGACGCCTGCCGGCGCCGCGCCGTGCCTCGCTGTCGGAACTCAGGACCATCGATGGCGCGCCGCTCGATCGGGCATTGGTCCTTTGGTTTCCGGGACCGGCGACGGCGACGGGTGAGGATCTGGCCGAGCTGCATTTGCATGGCGGGCGGGCAGTGGTCGCCGCGGTGGAGGCGGCGCTCGGCACGATAGCCGGATTGCGGCCAGCACTGGCCGGAGAATTCACCCGGCGGGCTTTCCTCAATGGCCGGATCGACCTTGCCGAAGCGGAGGGCCTGGCTGACCTGCTCGCGGCAGAGACCGAGAGTCAGCGGGTGCAGGCACTCGGGCTGGCGAACGGTCATGTGTCGCGGGCGGTTGCGGGTTGGCAGGACCGACTGCTGACGCTGATGGCAGAGGCCGAGGCCGAGCTCAATTTTGCCGATGAGGATGATGTCGAGGTTGGCGATGTCGTTTCGCAGCGCCTGATCGCCGGGATGGGTACACTTTCGGCCGAGCTGGGCGAATGGCTGGCGCGGCCGGCGGCCGAGGTGATTGCCGAGGGATTGTCGGTGGTGATCGCGGGCCCACCGAATGCCGGAAAATCTACTTTGATCAATGCCTTGGCGCAGCGCGAGCTGGCGATTGTGTCGCCGGTGGCGGGAACGACGCGCGATGTAATCGAAACACCGCTGGCGCTCGACGGAATCGCGATGCGCTTTTCTGATACGGCGGGACTGCGCGGCGAAGGTGCCGACGTCATTGAGGCGATCGGGATCGATCGCGCGCGCGCCGCAGTCGAGGCGGCGGATATCCTGTTGTGGCTGGGGTTGCCCGGGGAAGCGCCGGATCATCCGCGCACGATCTTGATTGCCGCGCAGGCCGACCGCTGGCGCGATGATGCGGCAGCCGAAGCCGCGGCGGCGCATTGTGACCTGATCCTGTCGGCGGCGACGGGCGAGGGGATGGACAAGCTCCATCGTTATATTGTGGACATGGCGCGGACATTGTTGCCGCGCGAGGGTGAGGCGACGCTGCGTCAGCGCCAGCGCACGGCGCTCGGCGAGGCACGGGATTGGCTGACGATCGCGGCGGGATCGATCGAGACGCGCGACTTGATCCTGCTCGCCGAGCGGCTGCGTCTCGCGGTCGGGGCGCTCGACCGAATCACGGGCCGGGCCGGTGTCGAGGATATGCTCGACACGCTTTTCGCTCGTTTCTGCATCGGGAAATGATGTTCCACGTGAAACATCGTATTGGCCGTAGCATGGTGGATTCGCACGCGGCTTTGCGGTAAGGGCCGCAGCAATCATGCACAGCAGCGATATTTTCGATGTCATCGTCGTCGGCGGTGGCCATGCCGGAACCGAAGCCGCGGCGGCCGCGGCGCGGCTTGGCACGCGCGTGGCGCTCGTGAGCTTTGACCCCGCGCTGATCGGCACGATGTCGTGCAACCCGGCGATCGGCGGGCTCGGCAAAGGTCATTTGATGCGCGAGGTCGATGCGCTCGACGGTTGGATGGCTCGCGCGGCCGACAGCGCGGCGATCCACTACCGGATGCTCAACGCGTCGAAGGGGGCCGCGGTTCAGGGACCGCGCATCCAGGCCGACCGCAAATTGTATCGCGAGGCCATCCAGAAATTGCTGGCGGCGGAAGAGGCGATCACCGTTATTGCCGGCGAAGCTGCGGCGCTGAAATTGTCGGCCGATGGTGCACGCGTCGAAGGACTCGTACTCGGCGATGGATCGACCCTGACGGCATCCGCCGTCGTGCTCGCGACGGGCACATTTCTCGGCGGGCGGATGTTTCGCGGCGAGGAGCGAATGGAGGGCGGGCGCATCGGTGAGGCGGGAGCCCATCGGCTTGCCAACCAGCTCCGCGCCGCCGATCTGCCGATGGCGCGTCTCAAGACCGGAACGCCGCCGCGGCTCGACGGACGTACGATCGACTGGGCGCGGCTCGACGAGCAGCCGTCCGATGGCGAGACCTGGACCTGTTCCACGTGGAACAGCGAACGCACGGTGCCGCAGATTTTCTGTGCGATCACGCGCACCAATGCCGAATCGCACGCGATTATCGCGGCCAATCTCGATCGTTCGCCGTTGTTCACGGGCGCGATCGGAGCGGCGGGGCCGCGGTATTGCCCGTCGATCGAGGACAAGATCCATCGCTTCGCCGACCGCGACGGACATCAGGTGTTTCTCGAACCCGAAGGGCTCGATTCGTTTCTCGTCTATCCGAACGGTATTTCGACCTCGCTCCCGGCAGACGTGCAGCTTGCGATGCTGCGCACGATGGAGGGGCTCGAAACGGTCGAGATGGTCGTTCCCGGCTATGCGGTCGAATATGATCATATCGACCCGCGCGCGCTCGACCGGACCTTGCAGGTACGGGCCATAAGCGGGCTTTGGTGCGCGGGGCAGATCAACGGCACCACGGGTTATGAAGAGGCCGCGGCGCAGGGTCTGATCGCCGGCGCAAACGCCGCACTCGCCGCGCAGGCACGCGACCCGCTGATCCTCGACCGATCCGAATCCTATATCGGCGTGATGGTCGACGATCTGGTGCTGCAGGGGGTGACCGAACCCTATCGCATGCTGACCGCGCGCGCTGAATATCGTCTGCGATTGCGCGCCGACAACGCCGTGTCACGATTGACGCCCAAGGGAATCGCATTGGGGTTGGTGCGGCCCGCGACCGCCACTTTGTTTGCCGCGCGGCAGGCTGAGCGGGCGAAGGCCGAGGCCTTGCTCGACGCGCCCGTCGCGACGGCCGATTATGCGATCGTGGGGCTGGCGCTTCCGGGCGATGGCATCGCGCGCAAGCGGATCGATCTGCTCCGCTATCCCGACATGACCGTGGCCCGGCTCGTCTTGCTCGCACCCGGGCTCAATTCGATCGATCCCGCGATCCTGTCCGAGATCGCCGAAGATGCGCATTATGCGCCCTATATTGCGCGGCAGGACGCCGAGCTGCGCGCGCTCGCGGCGAACGAGTCGATCATGCTCGATCCCGCGCTTGACTATGCCGCAATCGGCGGGCTGTCGCGCGAGATGGTCGAGCGACTGACGAAGGCGCAGCCCGAGACGCTGGGGCAGGCGGCGCGGATCGACGGAGTGACCCCCGCGGCGCTGACGGCGATCATGGTACATAGCAGGCGTCGCGCGGCATGAGCCGATCGATGTTTGAAATCAGAAGGAATGCGCGTGTCGGTTGAACTGCTTGATAATGAGGACGCCGCCCGGGCCTGGATCGGCGAAGCCTTCGCGCCAACCGCCGATCAATGGAAACAACTTGAGCGCTTCGTCGATATGCTGATCGCCGAAAGCGCGCAGCAAAATCTGATCGCGTCCTCGACGATCCCGACGATGTGGGTCCGGCATATTGCCGATAGTGCGCAGCTTTTGTCGTTCGACACACGCGATGGCAATGGCCTCTGGATCGATCTTGGGAGCGGCGCGGGGTTACCCGGAATTGTTGTCGCCATATTGAGCACGCGGCCCGTTATGCTTGTGGAATCGCGAAAACGGCGCTGCGACTTCTTACGAACCGTCGCTGCCGAGCTTCGTCTCGCAAATGTCGAGGTCATGGAAGCGCCCTTGGAACGGATCGAAGCCCGGCCTGCGGCATCGATCAGCGCCCGCGCCTTTGCACCACTCGACAAGCTGCTCGACTTGTCCGCCCGTTTTTCCACCGAATCGACGCACTGGTTGCTGCCAAAAGGCCGAAACGCGGTTAAGGAACTGGCTTTGCTGCCCCAGCCATGGCAGAGAATGTTCCACGTGGAACAGAGCCGTACCGACGCCGAGAGCCAGATTTTGGTCGGGCGCGGAAAAATCACGGTTAAACAGCGAGGAAAGCGATGATCCGCATTGCCGTGGCGAACCAGAAAGGTGGGGTCGGCAAAACGACGACCGCGATCAATCTGGCGACCGCACTCGCTGCAACCGGCTGGAGGACGCTGATCATCGACCTCGATCCGCAGGGGAATGCGTCGACGGGGCTGGGAATCAAGCAATCGCAGCGCGAATGTTCGAGTTACGAATTGCTTCGCGGCGACGCGACGCTTGCTGAATGCGCCATCCCGACCGCGGTGCCGCGGCTCGACATCGTCACCGCAACGGTCGACCTGTCGGGCGCCGAGATCGAGCTGATCGAATTTCAGGACCGGCTGCACCGTCTGCAACAGGCGCTGTCGGGTGCCGAGGCCGGACAGTGGGATATTTGCCTGATCGACTGTCCGCCGTCGCTCGGCATGCTGACGCTCAACGCGCTGATCGCCGCCGAATCGCTGATCGTGCCGCTGCAATGCGAATTTTTTGCGCTCGAGGGGCTGAGCCAGCTGCTCACCACGGTCGAGCGCGTGCGCGAGCGCTTCAACCAGAAATTGTCGATCCTCGGCGTTGCGCTCACCATGTTCGACCGTCGCAACCGGCTGACCGACCAGGTTTCGGACGACGTACGCGACGTCCTTGGCCCCGTGGTGTTCGACACGGTGATTCCGCGCAATGTCCGCCTGTCTGAAGCGCCGAGCCATGGCCTGCCCGCGCTGATATATGATCATCGCTGCGCCGGATCGGCGGCCTATATCGCGCTCGCGCGCGAATTGATCGACCGGCTTCCCAACGTCCGTAAGGCGGCATAAATGGCTGATAATCAAGACGAAACCGGATCGGAATCGACTCCCGCGCGCAAGCGTCCGTCGGGACTGGGCCGCGGGCTGAACGCCTTGTTCGGTGACGTTGCGGTCGAAGCGCCGGTACTGGCGTCGCCGGGCGCTGCGGCAAAGGTGGCGCCGGTTTCGGGCGACGCGGTCCAACATGTCGGGGTCGGGTCGATCCGCCCTCTGCCCGGCCAGCCGCGCCGCCATTTCGATGAAAATGCGATTGCCGAACTGGCCGATTCGATCGGGCTGCGCGGTTTGCTGCAGCCGATCATCGTGCGCCGGTCGCCCGATGGCGATGGATATCAGCTCGTCGCCGGCGAACGCCGGTGGCGCGCGGCGCAGCGTGCGGGGCTCCACCAGATTCCCGCGCTCGTTCGCGAACTCGATGACGCCGCGACGTACGAGATCGCGCTGGTCGAGAATATCCAGCGGCAGGATCTCAATGCGATCGAAGAAGCGGGCGCCTATCGCCGGCTGATCGATGATTTCGGCCACAATCAGGAGGCGCTGGCGAAGCTGGTCGGCAAATCGCGCAGCCATGTCGCGAACCTGATGCGCCTGCTCGAACTCCCCGAGGGTGTGCAGGCGCTGGTCGGCGACGGGTCGCTTGCGATGGGGCATGCGCGCGCGTTGATCGGTGCTCCGGATGCCGAAGCGATCGCGCGCCGGGTCGCGAAAGAAGGCCTGTCGGTCCGCGCGGTCGAGGCGCTGGTCCGCGACGGCAAGGGCGGCGGTCGCAAGGCGCCACTCGAATATAAGAGCGCCGACGGTGGGCGCGACCCCGATATCGTCGCGGTCGAGCGCCATCTGTCCGAACTGCTCGGCATTGGTGTCGCGATTCAATATACCGGCGGCGGCAAGGGGGCGCTGACGCTGAAATTCGGGTCGCTCGACCAGCTGGATATGATCTGCCAGCGCCTCTCCGGCGAATCGATCTGATCGATTCCCTCGATCGGCGATGCAAATCGATCTCCGCACGCCTTTAATTGTGCCAGTCCGGGCCGTTAAAGAAGGACGGACGGGCCTCACGGCCGCCGCCATGTCACGCTAAAGCGTTGATTTTACCCGGTTACCATGCGTAGCGCGGGCCAATCCTTATTGCGCTGTTAACCAAGCTTGCTGGCAAAACCTGAACAGGTCTCGCCCTAAACAGGTCGGCGAATGGGGTGGGATATCCATTCGAAATTCGACTGCAAGTCTTAGAATTCAAGGGACCAAAACTTATGCGCAAATTTGGAATGAAGCGCGCCCTTCTGGGTGCCGCAATTGCTGCCCTCGCCATGAACGCCCCGGCGGCCCATGCGGCGTCGGCGACGGGTACGGCGAAAGCCAAGATCCTGCGTCAGATCACGCTCACCAACACCAGTGACCTGCAATATGCGACGATCATCAGCGGCGCGACCGCATCGACCGTTGCCGTGTCGACCGCCGGTACCCGGACCTGCGGCGCGAGCCTGACCTGCACCGGTACGGCGACCTCGGCCAACTTCAACGTTGCCGGCACCGACGGTGCTGTGGTGCTGGTCGGCGGCGATTCGAGCGTCACGCTCAATGGTTCGCTCGGCGGCACGATGGCGTCGACGCTGACCTATTCGTCGCCGACGATCACGCTGGGCGCCACCGGCGGCAGCTTCCAGGTCGGCGGCACGCTGAGCGTCGGCGCCAACCAGGCATCGGGCGACTATACCGGCACGTTCAACGTCACCGCCAATTATCAATAAGGCGGGGACCTGGCGGGCCGAGACCCGCCAGCGGTAAAATTGAGGTCGCCGGGCGCTCGTCCGGCGACCTCTTTTTTGCAATCGGCCTCTATGGTTAGCGAAATATCAACCATGTTGGCGCAGGCAGGATGCGACCATCGGGACGGTGTGGGCCGTGCCGGAAAACGATTGTGGGGATCGTATCCATGTTACGCTTTTTGAAGGCATTTTGCCTGTTTACCGCGGCTGCGTCCGGCGCGGTCGCTTTGCCCGCCATGGCGGCGGGCGACCTGCTCGTTGCGCCGACGCGCGTCATCCTCGACGGATCGCGCGGGACCGAAGTGGTTCTCAACAATATCGGTGCCGAACCGGCGACCTATCGCATCAGCCTCGAGATCAAGCGCATGACCGCCGAGGGCGGGCTCGACGAGATCGCCGAGGAGGATGCCCGGCCCGCCGAGCGAACCGCGCTCGACATGATCGCGTTCAGTCCGCGCCGCGTCACGCTGCCGCCCAACCAGCCGCAGGTCGTGCGTGTCGGGGTCCGCGTCCCCGAAGGAACGGCGCCGGGCGAATATCGCGCGCATATGCTGTTTCGCGCGGTCCCCGATGCGACTGCGGCGGCGACCGGTGACGCGAAGCCGGCGGGCGAGGGCGTGTCGATCGCGCTGACGCCGATCTATGGGATCACCATCCCGGTGATCGTGCGGGTCGGCGATCTGGGCGCCGAGGCGGCGATCGGCGAGGCGTGGGTCAGCGAGACCCGCGACGGCCCGGCGTTCAATTTCGACCTTTCGCGCACCGGAAACCGTTCGGTCTATGGCGATATCGAGGTCACGCGGCCGGGGACCGCCGAACCGTTGCTCGTCGCGCGCGGCATCGCGGTCTATCCCGAAGTCGGCGCGCGCAAGGTTTCGCTGCGCGTTCCGGGCGAACTCGCGGCGAAGCTGAAGGGGCCGGTGCGCATCCGCTATACCGAGGACCGCGAAATCGGCGGCGGCACGATCGACGAAGCCGAGCGGGTGGTGAAATGACGGCGTAAGGCCGGAGCGAAGCGGGCGGGACGATGATCCGCGCGGCGCTTTCCCGATGGAAACCGGCGATATTGGCCGGACTGGCGCTGGTGGGGATGGTCCCTGCCGGCGCCGCGGCCGTTGAGAAAAAGCCGGTGTCGATCGCGGCCGACATGTGGGCGCCGAACGAGGACGACAGCTGGCTGTTCGATGTGCGTTCGGGGCAGTACAGGCTGGGCGACGGGGTGCGCGGGTACCAGACGCCGCAGGGAATCTGCGTCGATCTGGCCGATGTCGTGCTCGCGCTCGATCTCGCGGTGCGTGTCGACAGGAAGTTGCGCCGCGCAACCGGCTGGGTGTTCGACGAGCGGCGCAGCCTGACGATCGATCGCGATGCGGGCGAAGTCCGCGCGGGCAGCGAGAGCTTTCGGCTGACCCCGGCGATGATCCGCGACACGCCCGCGGGTTGGTGCGTCGATCTGGATAGCCTGAACAAATGGCTGGGCGTGCCGCTGACGGCCGATCTTTCGAACGCGGTGCTGCGTATCGACACGAAGGACAAGTTGCCGTTCCAGCTCGCCGCCGAACGGCGCGCGCGCGCCGCGGGAATTCGTCCGCAAGCCGCCTTCGACCTCGCGAGCCTGCCGCAGGCAAAACGGCCGTATCAGGCGTGGGCGACGCCGTCGGTCGATGTCGTCGCTTCGGCGGGGTTCGTGTCGGACAAGCGCGGCGGATCCTATGTTCAGGCGCGCTACGAGGTGTTTGCTGCGGGCGAGGTGCTGGGGCAGAGTTTCGACGCGCGGCTGTCGTCGGATAATGAGGGTGTGCCCGACAGTTTGCGCATGCGGCTCTATCGCACCGATCCGCAGGGACAGTTGCTCGGGCCGCTGAAGGCGACGCATTATGCGGCGGGCGACGTCAGCCTTTTATCGACCGGGATCGTTGCATCGTCGGCGCCGGGGCGCGGCGCGGTGCTGACCAATCGCCCGGTCGAGCGCCCCGACAGTTTCGACAAGACGACTTTCCGCGGCGACCTGCCCGCCGGCTGGGATGCCGAACTTTATCGCAACGGGCAATTGCTCGCCTTCACCAGCCCGAACGGCGACGGGCGGTATGAATTCATCGACGTGCCGCTGCAATATGGATCGAACCGCTTCGAGATCGTGCTCTATGGCCCGCAGGGACAGATTCGCCGCGAAATCAAGCAGGTGCAGGTGGGGATGGATTCGATCCCGCCGCAGCAGACCTGGTATTGGGCGGGTTTCGCGCAGGAAAATGCCGACCTTATCGAATTCGGTAACCCGCGGCGCGGGGCGTTCCGGCGCGGCTGGCGCGGGACGATGGGAATCGAGCGCGGGCTGGGCACACGAACGTCCGCAGCGGCCTATCTTCACAGCCTGATGATCGAGAATGTCCGGTACAATTACGGCGAGGCGGCGGTGCGCCGGTCGATCGGGCCGACCTTGCTCGAGGTCGGGGGCTCTTATGCCGACAATGGTAGCGGCGCGGCGCGCGCGAGCTGGCTGGCGGCGTTCGGCGAAACCTATGTGCGCGCCGATGCGATGCGCGGCTGGGGCGGCTTCGTGTCCGATCGTTTCATCAACGGTATCCACGGCCTCTATTCGATCTCGGTCGACCAGTCGGTGAAGCTGGGGCAGACGGTGCTGCCGCTGCATTTCGACGTGCGGCAGGTCGAGCGGCGCTCGGGAATCGAAAGCCTCGAGGCGAGCGCACGGGCGTCGGCGAGCTTTCGGGCGCTGACCTTCACCGGCCAGCTCGACTGGAGCCGGACGAAGGTGCCCATCGGCCCCGATCCGCCCGACAATCTGACCGCCAGCCTGCTCGCCAATGCCCGGATCGGGCGCGTCCGCCTGCGCGGTGAGGCGCGCTTTGCGCTGTCGGGCGACAATAGCGACACGCGCATGGCGGTAATCGGCGAATGGGCGGGGAAGGGTGATGCCGAATGGCGGGCCGAAGTCGGTTACGATCGCGGGCTCGATCGCGCGCGTGCGGGCGTCGGATATACACGCCGTTTCAACAAGTTGCAGCTGACGGGGTTCGGCGAAGTGGCGAGTGACGGGTCGGTCGCGGCGTCGCTCGTGCTTGCGTTCAGCTTTGGGCCGAAATCAAATGGCGGCTGGCGCGTGTCGAGCGAAAAGCTCGCGAGCCGCGGCCAGGTGATCGCCGATGTGTGGATGGACGACAATGGCGACGGCATCCGCCAGCCCGGCGAAGCCGCGCTTCCGGATGTGCCGCTGACCGCGGGCAACGCTTATGTCGAGGCCGCGACCGATAAGGATGGCCGGGGGACGATCGACGGCCTCGAGCCGTTCCGCCCGGTGATGATCGGCATCGACGCCGGCAGCCTGCCCGACCCCTATGTCCAGCCGGCGCTGCCCGGCGTCGTTGTGTCGCCGCGGCCGGGGGTCGCGACGCGCATCGCGTTGCCGATGGTGGCGGCGGGCGAGATCGAGGGGATTGCCCGGCGCGACGGCGGCAATGTGATCGAGGGGCTCGGCGTCGAACTGATCGATGCCGAAGGACGCGTCCGCGCGACGACGATCACCGAGTTCGACGGATATTTCCTGTTCGAAGGCGTCGCCTATGGCCGCTACACGGTGCGGCTGGGCAAGGCATCGGCAGCGGCATTGCGGCTGGACGGCGGTTTTGCGATTGCCGCGGTGCCGGGCAAGGCGACCCCGCGGGTGCGGCTCGGCACGCTGGCGTTGAAGCCGCTGCGGCGCGATGTCGCGGTGCAGGGCGAGCCGTCGGCGGGCAGTAACAGCGCGCGCGGACCACCCGGCGCGGGAGATGGTGCGCGATAGAGACCATTAGGCCGCGTTGGGGTGGGAACCAGTCGTTCCGATTTGCAGATGTTGTCAGTTAACGCTCTGCATAACTAACCGCAGTTGAACGGTTTGTGTAATTTTCGAGGATGATGAATCTGGCGATTTTTCCGCTACCATAAGCTGGGCCTTCATATACGTCGCCCTTCGCTCCATCTCGGTCACCGCCAACAATCAAAGTAAGACCGTTTTGTTTGACGGTGTCTCGCGTGACGCCGGCAATTGCTTCATACCCGACGCCAAAATAATTCAAAGTGCAGCGCTTTTCGACCGGATTGTAATCAACCGTTAGCCGTCCTTTGCCGCCATCGCCCTTAAACCAGAGCTCGCCAGAAGCGATCCCGTCCGTCGCTTCAAAACCTAGCTTTGACAAATCGGCATTCGAGGGAGAGACCCCCTTTTGAACTAATTGGGGACAAAGAAAGAAAACCCCATTAATGGTCAAGTGTATGGGTGACTTTGGGGCCACCTGAGACTGTGCGGAACTAGGCATCAGAAGAGCCAACATCAAACAAGCGGCCGATTGCCGAATTCGTAAATACATCACTCCCGGTCTTCCTAGCTTGGTAATCATCTTAGATAGCGCGATTGCATAACTGGGAGCGCCAGCGTCCGCAATTGGTCGATTCCGGTCATTCGACCCATCAGCTGAGCAGCGGCTCCAGCGCATCCCATTCGCGGTCGACCGCCCGCCGTCCGGCGTCGATCGCGGCGCGAATTTTCACGGGGTTGAATTCGAGCGTTTCGGCGACTTCTTCCTCGGGTTCGATGACGCGGATCGGGGCGAAGCGGTAGCGCGCGATCTGGACGTCGAGCGGGCGGAGGATGCGCGCCGCCTGCGCGGCGCCGATGCCTTCGCCTTGCAGCGCGCGGAGCTGACCCTCGCGCGCCGCGATCAGGTCGTTGATCAGCGCGGCGCCGGCAAGATCGTTGGCCGAAACTTCGGATTGGAGGATATCGACCGCGCGCAGTCCGATCTTGATCAGGTTGGGAAAGATACGCACCGGGCCGGGGCGCGGTGCGGGGGACGCGCGCACGGCGATCACGCCGCGCGGATTCATTTCGAGCGCGGCACTGAGCGGGGTCACGTCGCGCACGCCGCCATCGACCCATTGTTCCTCGGTCCCGTCGCTCGCGCGCGTTTTCAGCGGATCGAAGAACAAAGGCATCGCGCAGCTGGCATAGACCCAATTGTGGATGCCGGGCACGCTTTCGTCGATGCTGCGATAGGTGCCGGTGCCGAGATTGACGACGCCGAGCAGCAGTTTGCGCCCGCTGGCGCGCAGCTTGGCGTCGTTCGCAAAGCCTTTGAGCAGCCGTTTGAGCGGCGCGGTGTCGTAAAGCGCATCCTCGCCGAGCAGCCCGCCGACGACGCCCAGCGGTCGCGACTTGTAGATCGAGCTGTTGCCTTTGATCCCGAGCCAGGCGTCGAGCAGGCCCGGAACATCGTCCTGTGCGACCCCCAGCGCCTGGATCGCGCCGGTCGATACGCCCGCGACGATGTCGAGCCGAACGCCGCGGTTGACGACCAGTTCGTGGACGACGCCGACCTGGAAGGCGCCTTTGGCGCCGCCGCCGCTCAATACGATTGCCAGACCGCCAGCCATGTCATGCGCCTCCTTGGCTGGTGCCCGTTTACAGCAATTCGGCGCTCTTCCCAAGCCGGCAGACCGCGCCTTCGCCAGAAACCCGGGCCGATGTTAACCAATTTTTATCCATGATTGGCCACAGGGGTAGCGAGCATGAATATGCCTGTGGGGAAGTAATCGATGTTCGAAACCTTGGGTTCGAAAAACCGTCCGACGAGTGTCGACGTTGCCATTATCGGCGCGGGTCCGGCGGGGCTGACCGCCGCCTATCAGCTGACCCAGCAGGGTTATAGCGTGACTGTGATCGAAAAGGATCCGGTCTATGTCGGCGGGATCAGCCGTACCGTCGAGCATGAGGGCTTTCGTTTCGACATCGGCGGCCACCGCTTTTTCTCGAAGAGCCGCGAGGTCGTCGACCTGTGGAACGAGATCCTTCCGCATGATTTCATCGAGCGCCCGCGGATGAGCCGCATCTATTATGAGGGCAAATTCTATAGCTATCCCTTGCGGGCGTTCGAGGCCTTGTGGAACCTGGGCATCATTCGCTCGACGCTGTGCATGGTGAGCTATGCGCAGGCGAAGCTGTTTCCGAACAAGAAGGTTCGCAGTTTCGAGGACTGGACGATCAACCAGTTCGGCCGGAAGCTCTATTCGATCTTTTTCAAGACCTATACCGAGAAGGTGTGGGGCATGCCGTGCGACGAAATGTCGGCAGACTGGGCGGCGCAGCGCATCAAGGGGCTCAGCCTCGGCGGCGCGGTGATCGACGGGCTGAAGCGCAGCCTCGGGCTCAACAAGCGTCCGAATGACGGCATGGCGACCAAGACTTTGCTCGAAACCTTCCGCTATCCGCGGCTGGGCCCCGGCATGATGTGGGACGCGGCGCGCGACAAGGTCGTGGCGGGCGGCAATCATGTGCTGATGGGCCACAGCTTCAAGCAATTGACGCAGGATCAGGTGAGCGGCCGTTGGCGGATGACCGCGACCGGCCCCGACGGCGATGTCGTGATCGATGCGGCGCATGTGATCAGTTCGGCGCCGATGCGCGAGCTGGCGGCGCGTATCCATCCGCTGCCCGCATGCGCGCTGAACGCCGCGCCGAACCTCAAATATCGCGACTTCCTGACGGTCGCGCTCAAGATTCGGTCGGAAGACCTGTTCCCCGACAACTGGATTTATATCCACGACAGCAAGGTGCAGGTCGGCCGCGTGCAGAATTTCCGCAGCTGGTCGCCCGAAATGGTACCCGATCCCGACATGGCGTGCGTCGGCCTCGAATATTTCTGTTTCGAAGGCGACGGGCTCTGGGCGGCGAGCGACGAGAAGCTGGTCGCGCTGGCGACGACCGAAATGGAAATCCTGGGTCTTTGCGATCCGGAAGATGTCGTCGGCGGCGCCGTGGTGCGGCAGGAAAAGGCCTATCCGGTCTATGACGATGATTACGCGACGCATGTCGAAACGATGCGCAGCGAGCTTGAGGCGCGCTATCCGACACTGCACATGGTCGGGCGCAACGGCATGCACCGCTATAACAACCAGGATCACGCGATGATGACCGCGATGCTGACGGTGCGGAACATCGTCGCGGGCGAAAAGCTCTATGATATCTGGGGTGTCAACGAAGACGCGGAATATCATGAAAGCGGCACCGAGGGCGAGCAGGCCGCGCTGGCTTCGGTCCGCGACGTGCCGTCGCGTGTGTCGAAGGCCGCGTAGGGCTTTGGCCGGAGGCGCTCCGATCGTGCACCCCGCCACCAAATTGATCGCGTCGGTTCGGCGCGGCGAGATCCGCTGGCTGAACTATCTGCTCGCCAGCGCTCTCGCGCTGGGCAGCGACGCGGGCCTGTTCCTGTTGCTCCTCGACTCCGGGCTCTCGCCGGTTGCGGCGTCGGCGATCGGCTATTGTGCCGGGATCCTCGTGCACTGGATGGTGTCGAGCCGGCTCGTCTTTGCCGATGGCGCCGCGGCGCGCGGGACCGGTGAACGGCATCGCCAGAAGCTTCTGTTCGTCGGGTCGGCCCTGGTCGGGCTTGCCGTCACGACGGCAATCGTCGGCGGGGGGAGCGCGCTCGGCCTCGATCCGCGGCTCGCGAAACTGCTCGCGATCATTGTCAGCTTCCAGACCACCTATCTGCTCCGCCGCCATATCGTGTTCCGGGCCGCCGCGGCATGAGCGAAACATCCGCGCCTGCCGCAGGCGGCGCGGTGCCGTCGGCTTCTCCGCCCGCACCGGGGGGCATTGCGCTCGGCGCTTGGTTCACGCCGGTCCGGATCGCGCTGATCCTCTGGGGGGCGATGAGCCTGATCACCATCGTCGCGCGATGGCAGGCGATCGGCGCGCTCGATCTTCCGGATACCGACGATGCGATGCGCATCGCGCAGGTGCGCGACCTTCTTGCCGGGCAAAGCTGGTGGGATCTGTCGCAATATCGCGTCAATCCGGCGGGCGGCGGGGTGCTGATGCACTGGTCGCGGATCGTCGATGCGCCGCTGGCGGCCGGTATTTTGCTGCTGAAACCGCTGTTCGGGCAGGCGATGGCCGAACGGATCGTGATGACATTGTGGCCGCCGATGCTCGGCGCCGCGCTCAGCGTCGTCTGCGCCCTCGGCTACCGCGGCCTGTCCGACCGGCGCATCGCCTATGTCGCGCCGCTTTTCCTGATCATGTCGGCCTATATCGTCGCGCAGTTCCGCCCGCTGCGGATCGACCATCATGGCTGGCAGATTTTCCTCGCGATGCTGATCATGGCGCAGGCGCTTCGGCCCGCGACCTGGCACGCGGGCCTGCTGGGCGGTTTGTCCGCCGCGGCGTTGCTGGCGGTGTCGATCGAAGGATTGCCGATCGTCACGCTGTTCGCCGGCCTCGCCGCGCTGCGCTGGGCGCTGCACGGGCGCGACGCGGATCGGGCGCGGCTGTGCGGCTATATGGGTGCGCTTGCGGCCGGGGGACTGTTATTCCAGTTCCTGACGCGCGGTCCCGCGGGGCTCATGGGACATTGGTGCGATTCGCTTTCGGCGCCCTATTTGGCGGCGTTCGTCGCGGCCGCGGCGGTGACTTTTGCCGCCGTTCGGGCCCGGCCGGGGCTGCCGTGGACCCGGTTTTTGCTGTTGGGGCTGGCAGGTCTTTCGGCCGCCGGCGCGTTGGTGTGGACCGAACCGCAGTGCGCGAAAGGTCCCTTCGCCACGCTCGATCCGATCGTCGTGGAATATTGGTACCGGCATGTCCTCGAAGGCCAGCCCTTGTGGGTGTCGAAACCGGCCGATGCGATCCATGTGCTGGTTCCGTCGCTCGTCGGTCTTGCCGGGTCGTTGCTGGCGTGGCGGAGCTGCGCCGCAGCCGTTGACCGCAAGAACTGGGCTACGGTGATCGTCGCGCTGGTCGGCGCGGCGGCGCTGTCGCTGCTTGTCCTGCGCAGCGCGTCGACCGCGCACCTGTTCGCGCTGCCGGGCTGTGCCTGGCTCGGGCTGCGGGCATGGGCATGGGCGCGAACGATTTCATCGCCCCTGCCGCGCATTCTGGCGTCGGCGATGGCGGCGTTGACCTTGCCGTTGATGGGCGGAATGGCGGCGGTTGCGGTCTTCGCTATGGTCCTTCCATCGCCCGAAGCCCGCGAAGACAAGGCGGCCGAAGCGATTGCGGCGGCGCATCCGTATCGCGCGGATTGCCTCGATCCGGCAGCGATCGCGGCGCTGAACCATTTGCCGGCAACGACGATCCTGACCCCGATCGATCTGGGCGCGCCGCTGATCTTTCGGACGCGGCACAGCCTGGTCGCGACCCCGCATCATCGCAACAAGGACGCGATGGCCGATGCGATCCGTGTCTTTGCCGACGATCCGGCAAAGGCCGAAGCGCTCGTCCGCAAGCAGAAGGCGACGCTGATCGTCTTTTGCCGCACCGCAAACGACTTCACCAAATATCGCCGCGCACGCCCGGATGCGATCGCGGCGCTGCTTTACGCCGGAAAGCCGCCTATATGGCTCGAAGCGATCCCGGTCGGGACGCGCGCGGGGCTGTCGGTATGGCGGGTAACGCCCGGTTAAGGGCTCAGGCGGGGCGGAAAGTGAGCGCCGCGCCGTTCATGCAATAGCGTTTGCCGGTGGGTTTTGGCCCGTCGTTGAAGACATGGCCGAGATGGCCGCCGCAGCGTTTGCAATGGACTTCAATGCGCGCATAGCCGAGATCATAATCGGTCGATGTCGCAATGCCGCCCTTCAGCGGCGCCCAGAAGCTGGGCCAGCCGGTGCCGCTGTCGAACTTGGTTTTGCTGGCATAGACCGGCAGCGCGCAGCCGGCGCACAGGAAGGTGCCCGCGCGCTTTTCCTTGTCGAGCGGACTGGTGAAGGGGCGTTCGGTCGCCGCTTCGCGCAGAACGCGATATTGCAGCGGCGACAGGCGCTTTTTCCATTCGGCATCGGACAGCTGCCAGCCGGGCTGCGCTTTCGGGCGCGACGATTTGGCAAACAGCATCGGGGCACCGATGACGGCACCGCCGAGCGCAAGTCCGCCGAGTATGTAACGACGTTCGATCATATCCTCGATACGTACGCCTTGGGCAAAGGGTTACAAGGGGGCGTCAATATTTCTCGAGTTGCACCGGCATGTGGCGATAGCCGTGGACAAAGCTTGCGTGCACGCGCTCGGGCTCGGCGAGGACGTTTACGCGCAGGCGACGGCGCTGCATTTCGGAGATGAGCGTCGTGAGCTGCAGTTCGGCGACGCGTGCGCCGACGCAGCGGTGGATGCCGTAGCCAAAGGCAAGGTGGCGCCGTGCATTCTCGCGGTCGACGACGATGCGGTCGCCATCGGGAAACACGCTCTCGTCGCGGTTCGCCGAGGCGTACCATAGAGCGATCTTGTCGCGCGCCTTGATCTCGTGCCCGAACAGCTCGGTGTCCTCGGTCGCGGTGCGGCGCATATGCGCGAGCGGGGTCTGCCAGCGCAGGATTTCGTGCATCGCGTTGATCGCGAGTTCGGGATCGTGATTCGCCTCAAGCTTCGCGCGCTCTTCGGGGAATTTGTGGAGGCCGTAGGCATAGGCCGACATCGAATTGCGCGTCGTGTCGTTGCCGCCGACGATGAGCAGGATGAGGTTCCCCATGAACTCATTCTCGCTCATATGCTTCATCGCGTCGGACTGGAGCATGATCGAAATCAAATCGTGCTCGCCCGGATTCTGTGCCTTTGCGTCCCACAATTGCTTGAAGGCGGCGCCCATTTCGAACGCCTTGCCCAGCCGCATCTGACGCTTTTCCAGCGTGTCGAAGCTTTCGATATCGCCGAGCGCGTCGGACCAGCCGGTGAGCCGGTGGCGCTCTTCCCATGGGAAATCGAACAGGATGGCGAGCATGTCGGTGGTGAGTTCAATCGACAGGCGTTCGACCCAGTCGAAGGTCTCGCCGATCGGCAGCGTATCGATCAACGCCGCGGTGCGCGCCTGGGTGTCGGCCCGCATGCGTTCGATTTCGGAAGGGCCAAAGGCGGGGGCGACGGTGCGGCGCTGCGCGGTGTGCTGCGGCGGGTCCATCGCAATGAACATCGGCATCGGGATTTCCCCTTCCTGCAGATGTTCGATGCCATCGCCGGCGACGGTGATCCCGCCATATTCCCACGACGAGGAGAAGATCTTGGGCAGCGCCTCGATATGCTGGATCGGCTTGTACGTCGTAACCGACCAATAGGGTCCGAATTTCGAATCCTCGCAGCGATATATGGGCGACTCGGCGCGTAGCTGGCGCATCGGTTCCTGCCAGCGGTCTTCGCTCCACAGTTCGGCACGGCTGACGTCGAGCGGGTTGGCGAATTCGGGGGCGGTGCGAATCTGGGTGGCCATGGGCTGCTCCTCTGCACGGCCGTCTGGCGCGGCCAATTAGGTTGCAGAGTGCCACTGTTCACAGCTTTGTCAATAGCGGGGAGGGTCGTGACGGAGGCGTCCTACCCCTTCTTCGCCCGCCGCCAGAATTTCCAGCCGCTGCCGCCGCTCAGCACGCCCGCGCGAAACAGCCGCACCGACAGGAAGATGACGAGCGCGACCCAGATCGCCTGCCAGCCGAGCGCGAGCAGATGCACCGCCCTGGCGTCGTCGGTTGCGGCGCGTGCCGCCATCGCGAGCGGCGAGGAGAAAGGAAATATCTGCGCAAAATGCGCGAGGCCGCTGCCCGGCGCGCTGGCCGCGGCGGCCGACAGGCTGAACATGCCGACCTGGAAGATGGTGATCGGCAGACTGAGCATCTGGATTTCGCGTACCGATCCCGCCTGCGCACCGACCCCGAGGAAGACCGCGCCGAGGAGGAGGAAGGACAGGATGAAATAGGCGAAGCCGATGCCAAGGAAAAAGGGCCAGCCGGTGGCCGGCATTGAGGCCAGCGCTGCCGCCGCTTTGCTCGCGCTGCCCGCCGCGGCGACCGTGGCCGGATCCATCTGCGTCGCGGCGATCAGCCCGCCGCCCATCGCAACGACCATCCAGAAAGCGATGAAGAGCACCGCGACCCCGAGCATGCCTAGCAGCTTGCCGAGAAAAACGCTTTCCAGCGGGACCGCGGCGGCGAGGATTTCGATTACCTTGTTGCCTTTTTCCTCGGCGAGCGAACTCACGGTCTGGCCGGCGAGAAGCAAGGTCAGAAGGAAGATGAGGAATACCGCACCGAAGCCGAGCGACTGTTGCACCGCGATGCTGGTGCCGCCGCGCTGGATGCTCTCGAAGCGGGGTTTCACCGGCGCGACGTCGCCCGCAGCGCGGTCGCGCAGCGCCTGGTTCGCGAGCAGCGCAAGATAGCGGCCGGCGCTGCCCTCGGCATTGCGCTCGACGATGCGGGGGTTTGCGAGCGGGCCGGTCATCACGGCATAGGTGTCGGTGCCCTTTTCGCGCGCGATCGCGAACGGGTCGGGCGCGCCTTGCCCGACGATGCGGAACTCGAGCGGCGGCGGGGTTTCACCGCGCGTAAAGGCATCGCGGAGGCGGCGGTCGGCGGCGCGCAGCGCTTCGACATCGGCGGGATCGGCGATCGCGACGATGCGGCCGGCGCCGCGGGCGCTGTCGGCGAGCTGCGAGGCGCCCATGCCGCCGGCAAGCCCCATCGCGACCATGAACAGCGGCGCGAGCAGGAAAAGCAGAAAGGTCGGGGTCGCGACGATCGCCAGAAAGTCGCGCCGCGCGATGACGAACATGCTGCGGATGAAAGGGGTCATGCGCTGGCCTCCTCTACGGCATCGTCGGTAGCGTCGGCATCGAACCCCGCATCGACCTGACGAACGATATGCACAAAGGCATCGTGCAGCGCCGGGCGGCTGATCGACAGGCCGGTGACGCCATGACCGCTCGCGGTAATCCGCGCGAGCAAGGGCTCGACCTCGGCGTCCTGGATCGCGAAATGCCATGCGTCGCCGCGGAGTTCGGCACCGGCAGGGAGGTTCGCGGCGACCAGGAGAGGGTCTCCCGCGGCGCGCGGCGTGTACCGCACCTGCATCGGCAGCAGCGCGCGCGCTTCGTCGACTGTGCCCTCGAACCGGCGCGCCGAGCGCGCGATGATCGCGATCCGGTCGCAGAGGCGTTCGGCGTGCGCCATGACATGGGTTGAAAAGAGAATCGTCGCGCCGCGGTCGCGTTCGCGTCGCACCAGCATTTCGAGCCGTTCCTGGTTGACCGGGTCGAGCCCCGAAAAGGGTTCGTCGAGAACGATCAGGTCGGGCGTGTGCACGATCGAGCCGATCAGCTGGATCATCTGCGCCATGCCTTTCGACATCTTGCGGATTTTTTCGTCGATCACGCGTTCGAGCCCGAGTTCGGTCATGAAGGTCGCGGCGCGGCGACGGCCCTCGGCCCATTCGAGCCCGCGCAGCGCCCCCATGAAGGCGATCGCCTCGCGCGCCTTCATGCCGGGATAAAGACCGCGCTCCTCGGGAAGATAACCGATGCGATGGCGCACCGACTGCGGCCGCTGCCCGCCGAGGAGGCGGCTTGTTCCCTCATCGGGGTCGATGATGCCCAGCGTCATGCGCAGGCTGGTCGTCTTGCCCGCGCCGTTCGGGCCGAGCACACCATAGATGCTGCCCGTCGGCACTTTGAGGCTCACATGATCGACCGCCTTGTAATCGCCGAAATATTTGGTGAGGCCCGTCGCCTCGACGCTGAAATCGTTCAAACTCCGGTCCCCAATCATAACCCACGCAAACTATGGCACGGCGAGGCGGCTCGCGTATAGAGCGCCAATGGTTGCCGAAGCCTTGCCTCCTCTAGAAGATCGTCTCGAAGCCGTCGCGCGCGGGCATGGCTTTGTCGCGTTCGGCATCGCCGATGCCGATGCGGCGCCGCTGACCGCCGAGCGTTTGAGCCAGTGGCTGGCCGAGGGACGGCACGGCGACATGATCTGGATGGAAAGCCGCGCGGCGCAGCGCGGATCGCCCAAAGGACTGTGGCCCGAGGTCCGATCGGTGATCGCGCTGGGCATGAGCTATGCCCCCGCGCACGATCCGTTGGCGCTGGCCGATCACCCCGATCGCGGGCGCATCTCGGTTTACGCGCAGGGCGGCGATTATCATGACGTCGTCAAAAAGGCGCTGAAGGCCGTCGCGCGCTGGCTGGTCGCCGAGGTGCACGACGCCGAGGTCAAGGTGTTCGTCGACACCGCGCCCGTGATGGAAAAGCCGCTGTCGGCGGCGGCGGGGCTCGGCTGGCAGGGCAAGCACACCAATCTCGTCAGCCGCGATCATGGCAGCTGGCTGTTCCTCGGCGCTATTTACACGACGTTGGACCTGGCGCCGAGCGACGCGGCGCGCGACACCTGTGGCAGCTGTTCGGCTTGCCAGGATGCGTGCCCGACGCAGGCCTTTCCCGCGCCGTACCGGCTCGATGCGCGGCGGTGCATTTCGTACCTCACGATCGAGCATAATGGACCGATTCCGATCGACCTGCGCCGCGGCATCGGCAATCGCATCTATGGCTGCGACGATTGCCTTGCGGCGTGCCCGTGGAACAAATTCGCCGACACCGCGCATGTGCACCGCGCCTTTCTGCCGCGCGCCGAGCTGGCTGCGCCTTCGCTTTCCGACCTGCTCGCGCTCGACGATGCCGGGTTCCGGCAGGTGTTTGCGGGATCGCCGATCAAGCGGATCGGGCGCGGGCGTATGGTTCGCAATGCAGCGATCGCGGCGGGAAACAGCGGCGATGCGCGTTTCGTTCCCATGCTGAAGCAACTGGCGAAGGACGAATCGCCGATGGTCGCCGACGCGGCGCTGTGGGCGCTCGCCGAACTGGCGTCATGACCCCGCGTACGGGCCGTCAGCGCTGGAAGGATTGCGAGCAGCTGTTCACGTCGGCGTTGCGGCCGTCGGGGGTGCGGGCGTCGACATGGGTTGCGACGGGATTGGCGCCGGCGCGCGGGGCATAGAAATAGATATCGAGGGTGCAGCTGGTGCCCGCGAACTGCAGCTTGCGGCCGGCCCCCTCGGTGACGTCGAGCCGCGGCTTGCCGAGCATGCGCCCGATGGCATCGGCGCTGCTGCCGATCAGCGCGTTATTCTGGACCGGTCGCACGACGGTCGGCGTCGACGGGGCGGGCGGCGGCGTCGCGGGACGGGGAATCGCGGGGCCGGCGCAGGCGCTGAGTGTCAGGGCAAGGCCGGAAAGAGCGGCCAGACGGCGGTTTTCGATCATATATTCCGGTCCCCATTGCGCAGATGCAGCATGTGCACGGCCATAGCCGCGCTGAGAATCGGCGCCAACAAATTGGCGACAGGCACCACGAAGCTTGCGGCAGACAGTAGCCCGAGCGACCAGCGTGCCGACCGGTCGAGCCGCGGGCGGCCGGGGTGGCGCGCGAGCACCATCGCCTCGAGGTCGCGGCCGAGGAGCAGCGCGTTGACGAACAGCGCAAAGATCGGAGTGCCGATGCCGGTGACCATCAACAGGATATAGGCGGGGAGGGCCAGCAGGTTGCCCCCGATCAGCCGGACGAGCGACGCGAGCGCCAGCATGATGTTCTGACGCCAGCCAACGTCGACCGCGCGGGCCGCCGCGCCGGGGTAATGCCGTCCCTCGACATCGGCGACGATGGCGTCGGCGAACAGGCCGACGACGACGATCGCCACGGCGCGAAAGAGCAGCCAGCCGCCCGCGACAATCGCGACCACGACCAACAGGCCCGCGATGTCGCGTTCGGCGTCGCCGAGCCATTGCCAGTGCGCGAGCCCCCAGCGCACCGCGAAGAAGATCGCTGTGCCCGACACGGCGAGGAGCAGGAAGGTGAGCGCCAGGCTCTGCGCCAGCACACGCAGCACGCGCGGATTGGGCAAATCCCTGAGCGCGAGCAGAAATGCGTGAACGGCGCGGGCCATTGGGGAGGGATGGTCGGCCGTATCGCGCCCGTCAAGCGTGAAGCTTGCCTTGGCGGGCCCCGCCGCCTAAGGCGCGCGGCAGCTTTTCCCACGCATCACAGGATTTTTCATGGCCTCCACCGCCCGTTTTGACGTCGTCGCCATCGGCAATGCGATCGTCGACGTTCTTGCCCGCGCCGACGATGCGCTGATCGCCGCCGAAGGGCTGACCAAGGGGTCGATGCGGCTCATCGACGCGGTAGAGGCCGAACGCCTCTATGCCGCGATGGGGCCGGCGGTCGAAGTATCGGGCGGTTCGGCCGCCAATACGCTGGCCGGCATGGCTGTCCTCGGCCAGCGCTGCGCCTTTATCGGCCAGGTTGCCGACGACCAGCTTGGCCATGTCTTTACGCACGACCTGCGCGCGATCGGCGTTGCCTATGAAACGCCGCCGCTCAGCGAGGGCGCGCCGACCGCGCGCTGTCTGATCCTCGTCACCCCCGACGGCCAGCGGACGATGAACACCTTCCTCGGCGCGAGCCACCTGCTCGAACAGTCGATGATCGACGAGGAATGGATCGCCGATTCGGAGATCCTCTACCTCGAAGGCTATCTGTGGGATCCCGAGCTGTCGCGGGCGGCGATGCGGCGCGCGATCGACGTGTCGCGGGCTGCCGGGCGCAAGGTTGCCTTCACGTTGTCGGATGCGTTCATCATCGACCGCCACGGCGCCGATTTCCGCAAGCTGATCGCCGAAGGCCTGTTCGACATCCTCTTCGCAAACGAAGTCGAAATCTGCGCGCTCGCCGAAACCGAGGATTTCGAAGCGGCGGTTGCGAGCGTCGCGGCGCAGGTGCCGCTGCTCATCGTGACGCGCGGCTCGCACGGCGCGATCGCGCTGACCGGCGGCACGCGTACCGAAGTCGGCGCCGAGCCGATCGACACCGTGGTCGACACCACCGGCGCGGGTGACCTGTTCGCCGCCGGTTTCCTGTCGGGCCAGGCGCAGGGCCTGCCGATCGGCGATTGTCTGACGATGGGCGCCGTCTGCGCGCGCGAAATCATCGCGCAGGTCGGGCCGCGCGCGCAGACCGACCTCAAGGCCAAGGTCGCCGAACGGCTGGGCTAGGAACCTTCGTCGGCTGCGAAGCGTCCTATGCGCTATCAGCAACAGGAGGGCTTTATGGCCGACGAAATCCACGAAACGCGCGCGCCCGACGGGACGACGCACACGACGACGATCATCGACCGCGAACCGCGGCGCGGCGGCGGGATGGGCTTTGGCCTGATCCTGCTCGTTCTGATTGCGGTTGCCGGCTTTGTCGCGTTCCAGTTCCTTGCCAATGACAAAGCTGAGACCGGCGCGATCACCGAGGCCGCGCAAAAGGTCGGCAATGCCGCCGAAAATGTCGGCGACGCCGCGCAAAAAGCCGTCGAGTAAGGATCAGGCGGGCGCTTCCGCCGTCTCGGGGTGCTTTTTGAACAGCGCCCGGTCGGCGGGGCCGAAGCCGCGCGTCCAGATCAGCCATGCGTAAATGCCGAGAATGAAGGGCACACCGATCAGCAGCTCGGCCCATTCGGGGAGCTGCGTTGCACCCCAGCCAAGCACCGCCGCGCCCGCGGTCGCCCAGACGAGCGCCCAGCGCAGGCTGTTCACCGGCGCGCCGAGGACATGCGCGAGCAGCCGCGCTTTGACCACCGAGGCGAAGCCGAGCGCGAGCATCAGCGCGAGGGCAACCGCGCCCGCATAGCTTATCGGGGGAAGCCCCATCGATTTCGCGATCAGGATCAGCGCGACGCTGAGCCCAGCCTGAAGCGCGAGCGTTGCGATGCTGATCAGCAGGTTGCGGTGGCGCGCGACATAGACAAGCGCGGCCTCGCTGACCACCGCGGTCGCCGCGACGACCTCGGCCGCGAGCAGGAAAGCGAGCGCGGCGGTGCCGCTGACGAATTCGGGGCCGACGAGGCCCATCACCGCTTCGCCCGGGATACCAAGCGCCAGCGCGACGCCGGCCTGCGCGGCGATGATCCAGAAACCGACCTGGCTGACCTGTGACGCCACGGCGGCAAGCCGGTTTTCGGCAAGGTTGCGCGTGATCACGGGCCCAAGGATCGGTTCGAAGCTGGTTTTGAGCTTTTGCGGCAGCGAGGCGACTTGCTGCGCCATGTAATAGATGCCGTAGATCGTCGGCGAGGTGAACTGGCCGAGGATAAAGAGGTCGAGGCGGCGTGTGCCCCATTCGATCGCATCGGCGGCGGCGAGCGGCGCGTTGCGCCGCGCAACTGCGATCAGGTGCGCCGGGTGCGGTTGCCAGCCGTGCGGCCCGCCATAATGACGGAGCATCGGGATCAGCGCGGTGAGGAAGGCGCCGACCATCGCGGCGGCATAGGAGAGCATCAGCCCGTCGCGTGCCGAGACGAACCAGAATCCGGCCGCCGCGGCGCTGATCACCCAGGGTTCGACGATCGCGCGGGCGCGGACGGTGGCGCCAATGTCGAATTTATAGGCGCAGGCGGCGAGCGCGATGTCTGTGCCGGCGATCGCGAAAACGAGCAGCGCCATCCAGCGGTCGGCGCTGTCGATCCCGCCCGCCGGATACATGAGCTGGGGGAAAAGGAGGAGGAGGGCGGACCCCGTCGCCGAGGCCAGAAGCGCGACGAACATGCCGTCCCACACGACGGTGCGGTGGTCGGCACCGGGCGCGCTCAATTGCTCGGCCAGGCCGCGTTTCAGCCCCAGCGTCGCGAGCTGTGCAACCAGTTCGATGACGAGCACGGCAAAGGCGAAGCGTCCGACCGCCTCGGGCCCGTACCAGCGGCCCGCCACATATAGAAAGGGCAGGCGGGCGACGAGACGCAGGATAAAACCGAAGAAATTGGTGCGACCGCCCTTGGCGAGCGCGGCCGTATCCGCATCCTGTGGGGGCAAGCCCGATGAAGGGGTGGGCGAAGAGGGCGCGGCTGCGCTGTCCGTTTGGCTCAAGCCTGGCGCCCCTTCTGCTGATCCCCGAAGCGCAGTCTAGCGAGGCAGGGGAGTGCAGGCAATCGGTCGAAGCAATTCATCGTCCTTCGGATCGCAATGGTCGGCTGAGCAGCGCCTGAACGGCTTCGGTGACGCGCGTTTCGCCGGCTACAAGGCGTGCGACGGTATCGGTAATCGGCATGTCGATGCCATCGGCGCGCGCGGCGGCGGCGACCACCGGTGCGCTGAACGCGCCTTCGGCAACGGTGCGGCGGTCGGCCATCAGGGCTTCTGCGGGTTCGCCGCGGCCGAGCCCTTGCCCAAGCGCGAAGTTGCGCGAATTCGAGGAGGTGCAGGTGAGGACGAGGTCGCCGAGCCCGGCAAGGCCTGCGAGGGTTTCGGCCTGCGCGCCGCGTGCGAGCCCGAAACGCGTCATTTCGGCAAAGCCGCGGCTGATCAAAGCCGCGCGCGCGTTGAGCCCGAGCCCCGCGCCGTCGACGATGCCGCACGCGATCGCGAGGATATTCTTGACCGCGCCGCCGATCTCCGCGCCGATGACGTCGGTCGATACATAGGGCCGGAAATGCGGACGTGCGAGCGCCTGCGCGAGGTCGGCGGCCAGGCCGGCGTCGGCGGCGGCGAGGGTAATCGCGGTCGGCAGCCCGGCGGCGACTTCGTGCGCGAAGGTCGGCCCGGACAGGACGGCATGCGGGCGCTGCGGCGCGAGATCGCGCGCGATATCGATCGGGAAGGCGAAACTGCCCGCCTCCATCCCCTTGCTGCAGAAGATCAGCGGCGCATCGCCCGCGGGCAGTTCGGCGAGGACGGCGCGCAGGAAGGGCACGGGGACGACGACGAGCAGCGCGTCGTGATCGGCCATATCGGCGAGGTCGTCGGTTGCGGTCAGTGAGGGCGAGAGCGCGGCGCCGGGCAGGAAGGCTGGGTTGCGATGATCGGCGTTGATCGCTGAGACGACATCGGCCTCGCGCGCCCACAGGCGGACGGGCGCACCGTCGGCGGCGAGAAGCTGCGCCAGCGCGGTGCCCCAGGCGCCGCCGCCGATCACGCCGAAGCGGGTGAAACGCGACGTCATGCTTTCACCGGTCATGCCTTTACCCCGGCGCCGCGGACGGCCTCGGCCGCCGGGTCGAGCGGCCAGCGCGGACGCGCCGCGACGCTGAGGTCGTCGGTGAGGCCGGCGGCGAAGCGCTCGACGCCTGCCCAGGCGATCATCGCGCCATTGTCGGTGCACAGCCACAGCGGCGGGGCGACGAAACCCTTGTCGAAGCGCGCGGCGAGATCGGTCAGCGCGGTGCGGATAGCGCCATTGGCCGCCACCCCGCCCGCAACGACGAAGGCGGTGGCATCGGGGCAGGCGGCGAGCGCGATGCGGCTGCGGTCGACGAGGCAGTCGACGACCGCCTGCTGGAACGAGGCGGCGAGATCGGGCACGCTGTGCGCGCCTGATGCGGCGGCGCGTGCGACCGCACTTTTGAGCCCGGCGAACGAGAAATGCGGTTCGGTGCTGCCGATGAGCGGGCGCGGCAAGGGAACAGCGTTGGGATTGCCGCCCTGCGCGACGCGTTCCACCGCGGGGCCGCCTGGATAGCCGAGGCCGAGCAGTTTTGCCGTCTTGTCGAAGGCTTCGCCGGCGGCATCGTCGATCGTCGTCGCGATGCGGCGGTAGTCGCCGACGCCGCGCACGAGCAGCAACTGGCAATGTCCGCCCGACACGAGCAGCAGCAAATAGGGAAATTCGAGCGCGGGATCGGCAAGGCGCGGGCTGAGCGCATGGCCTTCGAGATGGTTGACCGCGATCAGCGGCTTGTTCGCCGCGTGCGCGAGCGCCTTGCCGGTGACGAGTCCGACCATCACGCCGCCGATCAGGCCCGGACCGGCGGTGGCGGCGATCGCATCGACATCGGCCAGCGAAACGCCGGCATCGGCCAGCACGCCCTCGACGATCGGCGCGAGCCGGTCGACATGCGCGCGCGCCGCGATTTCGGGAACGACGCCGCCATAGGGGCTGTGCTCGGCTTCCTGCCCCGCGACACGGTGCGCCAAAATGCGCCGGTTGCTGTCGACGAGCGCTGCCGCGGTTTCGTCGCAGCTCGATTCAAGGCCGAGGATCAGGGTCATAATATTGCGCGTTCCTTTACCCGCCCCTTTATCGACAGGGCAACCCGCGCTAGCAGCGAAGTCGATGAACCAACTTCCTACCCCCGAAAACCCGCTGCGTATCGGTACGCGTGCCTCGCCGTTGGCGATGGCTCAGGCGCATATGGCGGCTGCGGCGCTGATTGCCAGTCATGGCATCGATATGGCGGCGCTCGAAATTGTGCCGATGACCGCAACCGGCGACCGGATTCAGGACCGCGCGCTCGCCGAGGTCGGTGGCAAGGCGCTGTGGACGCGCGAACTCGACGCCGCGCTCGATGCCGGGGTGATCGACATCGCGGTCCATTCGCTGAAGGACGTCGAAACCGTTCGCGATGCGCGCTTTGTGCTGGGCGCGATGCTCGAACGCGCCGATCCGCGCGACCGGCTGGTGGTCCGTGACGGGATCGATGCTTCGACGATCGTCGACCTGCCGCAAAATGCCCGACTGGGGACAAGCAGCCCGCGCCGCGCGGCGCAGGTGAAGCGGATACGGCCCGATCTGGAGACGGTGTTGCTGCGCGGCAATGTCGCGACGCGCCTCGCAAAGATTGCGGCGGGCGATGCCGATGCGACGCTGCTTGCGGCGGCGGGGCTCGATCGGCTCGGGATGCACGACGTCGGTACCGTGCAGGAAGCAAGCCTGTTGCTTCCCGCGGCCTCGCAGGGCGCGATCGGGATCGAATGCCGTGACGACGATGCCGTCACGCGCGCGCTGCTGACGGCGATCGATCATGCGCCGACGCATCGCGCCGTCGCCGCCGAGCGAGCGTTTCTGGCAGCCCTGGGTGGCGATTGCCGTTCCCCCGTCGCGGCGCATGCGCATTGGCGCGACGACGGCACACTACGCCTCGATGCCCAGATATTTTCAGACGATGGCGCGGAGCATGCCGCCGGGCATGTCATCGTCACCGATTCGAATGCGCCAGCTATATTGGCCGACCGCCTGCTCAGCGAGGCGCCCGAAAGCGTCCGGCGCCTGTTCGCGGCATGACCGGCCGCCCGCCGCTGATCGTCACGCGGCCCGAGCCGGGTAATGCGGCGACGGTCGAGCGGGCGAAGGCGATGGGGTTCGACGTCCGCGCGATCCCGCTTTTCGCTGCGCGGCCGCTTGAATGGGGCGTGCCCATGGTCGAAGATTTCGACGCTTTGCTGCTGACGAGTGCGCTGGCCGCCAGGCTGGCGGGACCCGG
This sequence comes from Sphingopyxis sp. Soil_C_28, assembly GCF_057657055.1. Classification (NCBI taxonomy): domain Bacteria; kingdom Pseudomonadati; phylum Pseudomonadota; class Alphaproteobacteria; order Sphingomonadales; family Sphingopyxidaceae; genus Sphingopyxis; species Sphingopyxis sp. Soil_C_28. The sequence continues at coordinate 18,816 of NZ_JBDGJE010000002.1, read as the reverse complement.
CCTTTCCCATCTATCGTCGCTCCGAACCTACGCCGTCGGCGCCGCCACCGCAGGCGCCGCCGAAGCGGCCGGATTGACCGTTGCCATGACCGGATCGGCCGATGCGCAAGGCCTTCTTGACGTCATGGCGTCAGGCGAAGTCCGCAATATATTGTGGCTTTGTGGACGCGATCGTTCCGAATTCGATGCGCGCGGCGCGGCGATCGTGCCGCTGCCCTGTTATGCGGTCGACCCCGTCCCGCCATCGCCCGAATGGTTCGACCTGGTGGCCGGGCCGGCGGTGATTCTGGCGCATTCGACGCGCGCGGCGAAGCGCATTTCGGATCTGGTCGGCGCTGCGCGCGGGCATCTGGCACTGGTCGCCATCAGTGCGTCCGCCGCGTCGGCGGCGGGCGATGGCTGGGGCGAGCGGGCCGTTGCGAAACAGCCCGGCGACGTCGCAATGTTGGCACAGGCCCATGCTTTGTGGCACAAGGGCGCAAAATAGGGTCGTTCGAAAGAGAAATATGGCAATCGACAGCATCGACACCCCCTCGTCCGCGGATGAGGCGGTCCCGGCGAGGGGGCTATCGTTCCGCGCCATCGCTCTTGGTGCATTCCTCCTGCTCCTGATCGGCATCGCCGGCGGCGGATGGGCGGTGAATCGCTGGTTGACGGGCAGTAATTTGCCACCGGCAGCCAAAACGATCGAAACGACGCAGGGCGTGCCCAACCCGCTTCTGGCCGACGGGGCCGCAAAGGGCGGCGCCAATGGCCCGCCGCTGGTGGTCGCCCCGATCGAAGGTGCCAATGCGCTTGCGGCGCGGGTCGCCGAACTCGAACAGCGACTCTCGCGCATCACGCTGGAGGCCGAATCGGCGTCGGGCAATGCGTCGCGCGCCGAAGGGCTGCTCGTCGCCTTTGCGGTGCGCCGGGCGCTCGATCGCGGTCTGTCGCTCGGCTATCTCGACGCGCAGCTGCGCCTGCGTTTCGGCGATGACCAGCCGAACGCGGTCAAGACGATTATCGATACGTCGCGCGAACCGGTAACGCTCGAACAGCTTCGCGCTGAACTCGATGCGCTGGCACCGCAGCTTGTCGGTCGTGGCGGCGACGACAATGGCAGCCTGTGGACCGGCCTGCGCCGCGAACTTGGCGAATTGTTCGTCGTGCGCGCGGCGGGAACCCAGTCGCAGCGTGCGTCCGACCGACTCGACCGTGCACGGCGCTATCTCGGCGCGGGTCAGGCTGACCTCGCGATCGCGGAGGTTGAGGCGATGCCGGGCGCGGCGGTCGCGAACGACTGGCTGATCGATGCGCGGCGTTATCATGAAGCGCGGCGTGCGCTTGACCTGATCGAGACGGCGGCGATATTGGAGCCGCGCGACAGTCCCGCTGCCGCGATGGCCCGCAAAGCGGCCGATCCGACCCCGTAGCGCGCAATCCGGTAAGGGCTGCCCGCCCTTTTTGAGAGAAAGCCCGTTCCATGGCCCTCGCCGATCCGCAGCGCATCGAAGCGCTCGACCCGCTCGACCCCCTCCAGCTCGATGCCGAGCTGAGCGAAGAGGAACGGATGGTCCGCGATACGGCGCGCTCCTATGCGACCGACGCGCTGTTGCCGCGTGTGACTTCGGCGTTTCTCGACGAAAGGTTCGACCGCGAGATCATGTCGGAAATGGGCGCGCTCGGCCTGCTCGGCGCGACGATCGATCCCGAATATGGCGGCGCAGGGCTCAATTATGTCAGCTATGGGCTGATCGCGCGCGAAGTCGAACGCGTCGATTCGGGATATCGGTCGGCCTGCTCGGTACAGAGCTCGCTCGTGATCCACCCGATCAACGCTTATGGCAGCGAGGAGCAGAAGCGGAAGTTCCTGCCCGGGCTGACCTCCGGCGAACTCGTCGGCTGCTTTGGCCTCACCGAGCCCGATGCGGGCAGCGACCCCGGCGGGATGCGCACCCGCGCCGAAAAGATCGAGGGTGGCTACCGCCTCAAGGGCGCGAAGATGTGGATCACCAACTCGCCGATCGCCGACGTGTTTGTCGTGTGGGCGAAGTCGGAAGCGCACGACGGCGCGATTCGCGGCTTTGTACTCGAAAAGGGCATGAAGGGCCTGTCGGCGCCGAAGATCGAGGGCAAGGTCAGCTTGCGCGCGTCGGTCACCGGCGAAATCGTGATGGATTCGGTCGAGGTCGGTGAGGATGCTTTGTTGCCGCATGTCTCGGGCCTCAAGGGTCCGTTCGGCTGTCTCAACCGCGCGCGCTACGGCATCGGCTGGGGCGCGATGGGCGCCGCCGAATTCTGCTATGAAGCGGCGCGCAATTACACCGGCGAGCGCAAGCAGTTCGGGCGGCCGCTCGCGGCGAACCAGATCGTCCAGCTGAAGCTCGCCAATATGCTCACCGAAATTGCGCTGGGCCTGCAGACGGCGCTGCGCGTCGGTCGGTTGATCGACGAAGGGCGGCTCATTCCCGACGCGATCAGCCTGCTCAAGCGCAACAATTGCGGCAAGGCTCTCGATATCGCTCGCGTTGCGCGCGATATGCATGGCGGCAACGGGATTTCGGCCGATTATCATGTGATCCGCCATGCGGTCAATCTCGAGACCGTGAACACCTATGAGGGCACGCATGACGTCCATGCGCTGATTCTCGGCCGCGCGATCACCGGCATTTCGGCTTTTGCCTAAGCCCCAGGGCTTAAAACCTTTGCAGGGCATCCGCGTGGTCGAACTGGCGCGGGTGCTCGCGGGGCCTTGGTGCGGGCAATTGCTCGCCGACCTCGGTGCCGAGGTGATCAAGGTCGAGCGGCCGGGGGCAGGCGACGATACGCGCCAATGGGGTCCGCCGTTCGTCACCGGCGCCGATGGCGAAGATCTGGGTGCGGCCTATTATCACAGCTGCAACCGCGGCAAGCAGAGCGTTGCGATCGACATCGCGAGCACGGAAGGGCAGGCCGAGGTGCGTGCGCTGCTGGCCGGCGCCGATGTCGTCATCGAGAATTACAAGGTCGGCGGGCTCGTCAAATATGGGCTCGATCCCGCGCGGCTCCGCGCCGATTTCGCGCGACTGGTCGTCTGTTCGATCACCGGTTTCGGACAGACCGGGCCTTATGCGCACCGCGCGGGATATGATTATATCGTCCAGGCGATGAGCGGCTTCATGTCGCTAACCGGCGACCCCGACGGGCCGCCGCAAAAGGCCGGAATTGCTTATGCCGATATCTTCACCGGCATGTATTCGGCGGTCGCGATCCTTGCCGCGCTGCGACGTCGTGACGTCACCGGGGCGGGCGCGCATGTCGATATGGCGTTGCTCGATTCACAGGTCGCGGTGCTTGCGAATCAGGCGGCCAATTATCTGGCGAGCGGGGTGGTTCCGAAGCGGATGGGCAATGCCCACGTCAATGTGGTGCCCTATCAGGTCTTTGCGACCGCCGATGGCCAGCTGGTGATCGCGGTCGGCAATGACGGGCAATATCGCAAGCTGTGCGCGATTCTGGGGGTGCCCGAATGGGCCGACGACCCGCGCTTTGTGAATAATGCCGCGCGGTTGGCGAACCGGACCGAGCTGATCCCGCTGCTCGCGGCGAAGATCGCCACATGGGATGCGCAGCCACTGTCGCTCGCGCTCGAGGCCGAGGGCGTGCCCGCGGGGCCGATCAACGACCTTGCCCAAGTGTTCGCCGATCCGCAGGTTCAGGCGCGCGGGATGCGCTTCCGTCCGGAAGGTGCCGCGATCGACGGCGTTGCGAGTCCGATCGTCATCGACGGCGAGCGCATGGTCGCCGCGACCGGGGCACCGCCACTCGCCTCATAGAAAAAGGGGCGCCGCAACGGACGCCCCTTTCCCCTTATTATCGAATAATCAGAATTTCACGGTGCCGGTGACGAAAACCTGCCGCGGATTGCCGTAAAAGGCGGTCAGCGTGCCTTCGCGGCCGAGCGCGGAGGTCGGCAGGCCGTTGGGTGTGGTGACAGGCACGCCGGTAACCGGATTGACGTTGATGAAGGTGTAGCCCGAGGTCTTATATTCCTTGTTCGTCAGATTCTTGCCGAACACGCCGAGGCTCCAGCGATCGTCGGGCGCGGTGTAGACAAGGCTGGCGTCCCACAACGCGAAGCCCTTCTGGTCGATATAGGGGTTCGGGATTTCGAACTGATAGGTCTTGCTGCGATACGACAGCGTCGTGCCGAAGCTGAGGTCGCCGTCGCCGATCGGGGTGGAGTAGGCGAGGGTGCCGCTGGCGGTCCATTTGGGCGTATTCTGCACCTCACGGAAATCCGACACGTCGGTCGGGGTGTTGATCCCGCCGACGAGGATGTTCGAGATATATTCCTTATAATCGGCCTGGATATAACCGAGCGCGGTCGACAGCGTCAGCCGGTCGCCCGCAGTCGCCAGATCCCGACCAAGCCGCGCGCGGCCTTCGAATTCGACGCCCTTGAAGGTCGCCTTGCCCGCGTTCGACACGACGCCGCAGAAGCTGGGCAGGCCGCTGACAGTGCAGGCGACCGAGCCCGGGATCTGGACGTCGGTGTAATCGGCATAGAAAGCGGCGAGCGCGACATTGACCGCGCCGTCCATCAGGCTGCCCTTGTAGCCGACTTCGTAGCTTTCGACCTTTTCGGGGCGGAAGCTCAGGAACGAGGCGACTTCGGCATCGGTCGGCGCGCCCGGGATGGCGGCGGGCGCGTTGACGCCGACGCCGCGCGGATCGAAACCGCCGCCTTTGAATCCCTGCGAATAGCTGGCGTAGACATTATGATCGGGGGTCGGCTTGAACGACAGCGAGGCGCGCGGGGTGAATTTGTTGAAGCTGCGCTTGCCGTCGAAATTGGTGCCGGGGGCGCCAAAAGCGACCCCCGCGCCGCCGAATACGGGCGACCCGCCACCGAGATAATTCTGGCGCAGGATCGACGCTTCGCGCTCGTCCCACGTATATCGGCCGCCGACCGACAGGCTGAGCTGCTCGCTGAAATCATAGGTGAAATCGCCGAACACCGCGAAGGTCTGGGTATCGACATCGGCCTCGGTAAAGGCGGTCAGGCCCGCGAGATTGTTGAAGATGCGGACGTCGAACAAGGTGTCGGCGGTTGCATCGAGATAATAGAAGCCGAGCAGGCCCTTCAACTTGTCGCCTTCGTATAGAAGCTGGAATTCCTGGCTGATCTGTTCGTTGAAGTAGAAGCCGGGAACGTCGATATCGACGCCGGGCAGCGCGTCGAAATCGATTGGGGTCGCCGACGTGTCCTTGCGCCAGGCGCTGATCGACCGGATCGTCACCGTGTCGCTCAGTTCGGCCGTGACGTTCATTGCGAGGCCGTAGGATTCGATCTCCTGCTTCGGATCGTTGAGGCCGCCGCGGCTGTCGAACACATCGTCGAGCACGGGGGCGTTTGTCAGCAGCGACGGGATCAGGCGGTGGCCGCCGCGCGGCGCGCTCTTGTCCTTCGTGTAATCGCCCGAAATGCGGATCAGCACCGGGGCGTCGTAGCCGCCGAGTTCGACGGTGCCGCGCCCCGCCCAGACATCCTTGTTATAATTTTCGAGGCCGGTGGTGAGATTGTCGCCAAAGCCGCCGCGCGACAGGCGCGCAACCGAGCCGCCGACGCGCAGCAGGTCGCCGATCGGCGCGCTGGCGGTCACGACGAGGTCGGCCTGGTCATAGGTGCCAAGCGTGCCCTTGATCTTGAGAGAGAATTCCTGCGGCAGCTGCTTGGTCACATATTTGACCGCGCCGCCGATCGTGTTGCGGCCATAGAGCGTGCCCTGCGGCCCGCGCAGGATTTCGATGCGTTCGACCTCGTAGATGTCGAGCACCGCAGCCTGCGGACGGTTGAGATAGACGTCGTCGAGATAGAGACCGACACCCTGTTCGAAGCCCGAGACCGGGTCCTGCTGGCCGACGCCGCGAATGAAGGCGCTGAGCGTCGAGTTGGTGCCGCGCGAGACCTCCAATGTCGTGTTCGGGGTCGTCTGGCCGATGTCGGTGATGTCGATCGCGCCGGCCTTTGCCAGCGCCTCGCCCGAATAGGCGGTGATCGCGACGGGCACGTCGATCAGGCGTTCGTCGCGGCGGCGCGCGGTGACAATGATCTCATTATCGCCGGCGTCGGTCATCGCGCCTTCTTCCTGTGCGAAGACGGGCGGCGCAAAGGCAATCATCGAAAGCGCGCTGGTGGCGAGGACGGCACGGCGCAGCGAGCGGGCGAAAGGACGCATGAAGACTCTCCCATGTGGCGGGCGACCCTTGGCCACCCTTTTTGGTTTTCTGGGGCTGGTGCTTGCCAAGCCGCGCCGCATCCAATAATGAAACATGAACCAAGTTTCAACTTGGAATGTGCAACCGTCGTTTTTTGCTTGCCAGTGGTGCGGAAGAGCCACGATGCAGCGACGGAGGGAGACGAGAGCCTTTATGGAGCAGCCGCCAGTCGCGACAGAGAATGCCATGAGCGATGCGCGCGACAAGACGCCGCGTACCGAACGCGGGCGTCGGACGCTGCGCAAGCTGCTCGACGCCGCGGCGATCGAATTCGGTGAACGCGGGTTTCACGAGGCGTCGATCAGCGCGATCACGCGTCGCGCGGGCACCGCGCTAGGCAGCTTTTACACTTATTTCGATTCGAAGGATGAGATCTTTCAGGCGCTCGTCCGATATATGAGCGAGCAATTGCGCGACCATGTCACGCCTTTGGTGCAAGCGGCGCCTGACGAAATCAGCGCCGAGCGTATCGGGCTTGAATCCTATCTCGGCTTCGTGCGCGAGCATAAGGAGATCTACCGGATCATCGATGAGGCGGAGTTCGTCGATTATGCGAGCTATCGCAGCCATTATGAAACGACGGTCGCGCGCGTGCGGCAGCGGCTGGAAGGTGGCGCCGAGCGCGGCGAAATCCGTCCCGACGTCAGCGAAGTCCACGCTTGGGCGATCGGCGGGATGAACGTGTTTCTGGGGATGCGCTATGGCTTGTGGGACACCGAGAGCGATATTTCGGAGATCGCGCGGATCGCCAATGATCTGCTCGCGAATGGGCTGAAAAAGCAGGATTAGCCGATCGATCCTCCCTGTACCGCAGGCATGGGGAGGTGGCATCACGAAGTGCCTGCGGAGGAGCAAGGGCGCCGGCCCCTCCACCGCTCGTTACGCGAGCGGTCCTCCTCCTCACCGCTTCGCGGCGGGGAGGATCAGGTGCGCGAAATCAGGAAGATCGCATGTTCGGCGCGCCAGCTTGCCGCGGCGTCGCTCGTCGGTTTGTCGCCGGAAAGGTGCCAGACGCGCTCGACCTTGATCCCCTTTACGCGGACGAGCTCGCGAAAATCGCTGACCGTGACATGGTGGATGTTCGGCGTTTCGTACCAGGCGACGGGCAGCAGCCGGGTCACCGGCATCCGGCCATTCCACAGCAATGCGAGCCGCACGCGCCAATGCGCGAAATTGGGAAAGCTGACGAAGGCGCGCGGCGCGATACGCAGCAACTCATCTACAACGCGGTCGGGGCGCTCGGTCGTCTGCAGCGTCTGCGACAGGATCGCGTAATCGAAGGCATCGTCGGGATAATCGGCGAGGTCGCGATTCGCATCGCCCTGAACGACCGACTGGCCGCGCGCGATCGCCGCGGTGACGTTTGCCGGATCGATCTCCAGCCCGCGCGCATCGACACCCTTGTTGCGCAGCGCAACCATCAACTCGCCATCGCCGCAGCCGACGTCGAGCACGCGCGACGCCACGGGGACCGCATCGGCGATGATCGCGAGATCGGGGCGCAACGCCATCAGAAGCCCGTTCCCAAGGCGCCCGCAACGAGGTGGTCAAGGGCGGGGACGTCGAGCAGGAAGCTGTCGTGGCCGAAGGGCGCCGACAGTTCGACGAAGCTCGCCGCGGCGCCGACGCTTTGCAGCGCCTGGACAACGCGGCGCGATTCGGAGGTGGGGTACAGCCAGTCGGTGTCGAAGCTGACGAGGGTGAAACGAACATCCTTCGCCGCGGCAAACGCACCCGCGAGCCGTCCGTCGTGTGGATCGGCGAGGTCGAAATAGTCCATCGCGCGCGTGATGTAGAGATAGGCGTTGGCGTCGAAGCGGTCGGTGAAGGCAAGCCCCTGATGCCGCAGATAGGATTCGACCTGAAAATCGGCGTCGAAGCCAAAGCTTTTGATGTCGCGCGCCTGCAGGCGGCGGCCGAACTTCTCGGTCAGCCCTTCTTCGGACAAATAGGTGATGTGCGCCGCCATGCGCGCGACCGCGAGGCCCTTGGTGGGCGCGCGCGCGCTGCCATAATATTGGCCGTCCTGCCAGTCAGGGTCGGCCATGATCGCCTGCCGCCCGACCTCGTGGAACGCGATATTCTGCGCCGAATGCCGCGCCGCGCTCGCGATGACGAGCGCTGAAGCGAGACGATCGGGATAGGTCGCGGCCCAAGCGAGCGCCTGCATCCCGCCCATCGATCCGCCGACGACGGCATGAAGTCGCGCGATGCCGAGGTGATCGAGCAACATGGCCTGCGCGCGGACCATGTCGGCGATGGTGATGACGGGGAACTGCATGCCGAGCGGCGCCCCCGTCGCCGTATCGGGAGAGGCGGGACCGCTCGATCCCATGCAACTGCCGAGCACATTGGCGCAGATGACGTGGAAACGGTCGGTGTCGATCGGCTTGCCGGGGCCGACCATGCGCGCCCACCAGCCGGGCTTTCCGGTCGCGGGATGATCGCTCGCGACATATTGGTCGCCGGTCAGCGCATGACAGATCAGCACCGCATTCGACTTGTCGGCGTTGAGCACGCCATAGCTTTGATAGGCGATCGTCACCGATCCCAGAACCTGCCCGCTGTCGAGCGGCAGCGGTGCGGCAATCGTCACGCTATGATGCCGGATATCGTGGAGCAGGCTTGCCATCGTGCGGCGGGGCTAAGCGGGCGCGCGCACCGTGTCAACGTGCTGGACTAGACGCTGGACTTGGGGCGCGCAGCCGTTAAACGGCGCGGCATGACCGACAGCAACAGCACGCTTACTCCGAAGCCGTGGATCAGCGGCATCGCCCCCTATGTTCCCGGCAAGTCAGCGGGCGCCGATGGCCGCCCGTTGATCAAGCTGTCCGCGAACGAGAATCCGCTCGGCACCGGCGAAAAGGCACGCGAGGCGTTCCGCGCGTCGCTCGCCAGCGCGGATGCGCTGTCGCGCTATCCCGACCCCGGCGCGGCGGAATTGCGCGAAACGATCGCGGCGAAATTCGGGCTCGATCCGGCACGGATCATCTGCGGTAACGGGTCGGACGAATTGCTGCATCTCGCGGCGGGCACCTATGCCGGCGTCGGCGACGAGATCCTGTACGTTCGCTATGGCTTTGCGGTGTACGAGATCGCGGCGCGGCGTGTCGGCGCGGTGCCGGTCGAGGCCGACGACAAGGATTATGCGACCGATGTCGATGCGTTGCTGGCGGCGGTGACCGACAAGACGCGCGTCGTCTACCTCGCCAACCCGAACAACCCGACGGGTACGCTGGCAACGCGCGAAGAGGTCGCGCGGCTTTACGCGGGACTGCCCAGGAACGTCCTGTTCGTGATCGATCAGGCCTATTCCGAATATCTGTCGGAGGCCGAGGATGATGGCGGGCTCGAACTGGCGAAGACGCAGCCCAATGTTTTCATCACGCGCACCTATTCGAAGATCCACGGGCTGGCGGCCGAGCGCATCGGCTGGGGCTATGCCGCCGCTGAGGTGATTTCGGCGCTGCACCGCATTCGCCTGCCGTTCAACGTCACCCGCGCGGGGCAGGCGGCGGCGATCGCCGCGCTCGGCGACGATGATTTCGTGAACGCCAGCCGCGACCATAATGCGAAATGGCGCAGCTGGCTGGCGGGGGAACTCGAAAGCCTTGGCAATCATGGCATTCGCGTTGTGCCGTCGGCGTGCAACTTCCTGCTCGTGCTGTTCGAGGGCGATGTCGGCGCCGAGACGGTGTATAACCGGCTGATGGAGGCGGGATATATCGTGCGCTGGCTGCCGGGGCAGGGGCTGCCGAATGCTTTGCGCATGACGATCGGCACCGAAGACGAGACGCGCGGACTGGCGGCGGCGATCCGTGCCGCGCTGAACGGCTGATGGCGTTCGAGCGCGTCGCGATTATCGGACTGGGCCTGATTGGCTCTTCGATCGCGCGTGCGATCAAGGACCGGCTGCCGCATGCGGTGGTGACCGGCCATGACGCCAGCGCCGAGGTGCGCGCAATCGCGCGAGACCTCGAGCTATGCGATGCGATTGCCGACGACGCCATGAAGGCTGTTGCCGACGCCGACCTTGTCATTCTGGCGGTCCCGGTCGGCCGCATGGCCGACGCGGCGGCGGCGATTGCGACGGGACTGAAGGCCGGCGCGATCATTTCCGATGTCGGTTCGTCGAAGGCCGGCGTCGCCGAAGCGCTGGCCAAGGCGCTCCCCGGGCATGTCGTCATTCCCGCGCATCCGGTGGCAGGGACCGAGAATAGCGGCCCTGCGGCAGGCTTTGCGACGTTGTTCGAGGGCCGCTGGTGCATCGTGACGCCGGGCGCCGATGCGCCAGAGGACGCCGTGGCGGCATTGACCGGATTCTGGCAGGCGCTGGGCGCCAAGGTCGATATCATGGATGCGGCGCACCACGACATGGTGCTCGCGGTGACCAGCCATTTGCCGCATCTGATCGCCTATACGATCGTCGGCACCGCGAGCGAGCTCGAAGAGGTCACCGAGAGCGAAGTGATCAAATATTCGGCGGGCGGTTTCCGCGATTTCACGCGCATCGCGGCGAGCGATCCGGTGATGTGGCGCGACGTATTTTTAGCGAACAAGGATGCCGTGCTGGCGACCTTGCAGCGCTTCAACGAGGATCTGACGGTCCTTCAGCAGGCGATCCGCCGCGGCGATGCCGACAAGCTTGAGGAATGGTTCACGCGCACCCGCGCGATCCGTCGGTCGATCATCGCCGAAGGGCAGGACGATCCGGCACCCGATTTCGGGCGGAAGCATTAAGCCACGGCGTTTCCGGCAAGCAGCGCTTCGGGCGGGTTCAGCGCATTGATCGCGACCCGCACGCGCTCTTCAGCTTCCTCGCGCGGCAGACCGGCGGGGATCGTCTCGCCGATCTTGTAGGTGATCGTGCCCGGCCATTTGACCCAGCGGCGCGGTGGAAAGGCGAGGCCGCTGTTCACCGCGACCGGGATCACATCGACCCCGAGAAGGCGGTACATCCCGGCAAAGCCCGGGCGCAACTGCGGCGCCTCGCCATGCGGGACGCGCGTCCCTTCGGCGAACAGCACTAGCGGCCGGCTCGCGGCGAGCGCGGCCTTGGCTGCGCTGAGCATCGCGCGCATCGCCTTGCCGCCGCCATCGCGGTCGACGGGGATCAGGCCGTAGAAACGCGCCGCCTGCCCCCAGACCGGGATCGAAAACAGCTCTTCCTTGGCGAATACCGCGGGATGCTTGAACAGCCCCGGCTGTTCGACCGTTTCGAATGCCGATTCATGCTTGAAGACATAGAGGACGGGGATATCGGGCATCTCGCCCTCGACGATGATCGTCTGTCCGAGCAGATAACGGCAGAACAGCCGGTGTGCCTTCGCCCAGATGCGGACGAAGAAGATCGTGCCGCGGTGCGAGATGGGCAGCGCGACGACTCCGCCGATCGACGAGATGGCGCTCATCACGAAGAAGGCGATCCAGAACAGGATCGAGCGGATCAGGGCAATCATGTATTTCACAGGCCGAGCAGTCCGCCCGCCAGTCCGGCCAGATATTTATGATATTCGCGAAACAGCGTCGCGAAATTGGGCTGGCTGCGCACTGCATCGGGCAGGATGGTCACCTTGTCGCCGACCGCACGGCCGATTTCATATTCGGCGCGGCGCATATGCCAGTCGGTTGTGATCAGCCGGATGCTCTTATATTTGCGCCGCTGGGTCCAGGTCGCGACCTCGGTCGCGTTCGAGCGCGTATCCTCGGCCTCGAACCCCAAAGCGATGCAGCAGTCGAACAGGTCGATCGGGCGTTTGTAGGTCACGGCGAGTTCGCGCGGTTTCACTTCGCGCGCGACGCCGCTGATCAACAGGCGCTTGGCATCGCCCGCCTCGAGCCGTTCGAGCGCGCGGTCGATCCGCCCGGGTCCGCCGGTGAGCACGACGATCGCGTCGGTTTTTTGCGCGCCGGCGGGCAGCGGCAGCAGCAGCGCGAACCACGCGAAACCGAGCACCCAGGCCAGGAAAAAAAGGGAAATCAGGCGCTTTATCATAGAATCTTCTTGAGCGCCGCGAGCAGGGTCTGGCGCGCGGTCAGGGCTGCGAGCGCGATAGCCAATAGCGGGAGCGCCAGCAAGAGCGCCCAGCCTGCGGGACCGAAGGATGCGGTCGCGGCGAGTCCCGACGTGACACCCGACCATTGCCAGCCGATCAGGAGCAGGATCGCCGCGGCGACGATGGTACCGAGCGCGATGCCATAGGCGGTATCGATCGCGATGCGGCGCTGGAACAGACGGGTGATCTGGCGGTCGGTCGCTCCGATCAGGTGCAGCATCTCGATCGTCGGAAAATGCGTTGCGAGCGCCGCGCGCGCGGTCATGATCACCACCGCTGCGCTGGCCAGCGTCATCAGCACCACCATGCCGCCGGCGATCCAGGCGAGCGAACGGATCAATCGGGCGACCGGGCCAAGCCATTCGGCGTGCGGGATGATCCGCGCACCCGGCGCTTCGCGCGCGACCAGCGCCTGCAACTGGCGCATATGGCCGGTGCGATCCTCGCCGACGAAATCGATGTCGACCAACGCGGGCAGCGGAAGCGATTTCAGCACCGGATCGTCACCTTCGGCGCTGCCGAACCATTGGCCGAGCGTCGCCTGCAACTCTTCCTGTTCGACCGACCGCGCCGAAAGAACGAAGGGCTGGGCGGCGGCGGCGCGGCGAAGTGCGGCGGCCTGCTGCGCGCGCGTCACCGGATTGGCGGTGACGATCTGGACCGTGACGCGCCCCGCGATCGCGGCACCGATCGCGTTCGCCGAACGCGCAAGCCCGACCCCGGCTGCGGCGGCGAGCAAGGTCAGCATCATCAGGATCGCGATCACCCATGGCGTCGGACCCGACAGGCGGCGGTCGGGAAGCAGGCGGCGATGCTGGACGGGAACGCGCGGGATGATCATGCCCGGCCCATCAGCTTCGGTTTGCCGGCGGATAGCGCAGCGCCCCCGTGGGATCGGAAAGCCGGCCCTTCTCGAGCCGCATCATTTGCGCATTTTCGATGCGGCTGATCAGATGGATGTCGTGGGTCGCGACGACGACGGTGGTGCCAAGGCGGTTGAGTGCCTCGAACAATCCCAACAATCGCATCGCCATTTCGGGATCGACGTTACCCGTCGGTTCGTCGGCGACGAGCAATTGCGGCCGCGCGATCACCGCGCGCGCGATCGCGACCCGCTGTTGCTCGCCGCCCGACAGCGTCGCCGGGCGCGCCTCGGCGCGGTCGCCGAGCCCGATCCAGCTCAGCATTTCGCCGACCGGACCCGACAGATCCTCCTCGCTCACGCCGGCGATACGCAGCGGCAGCGCGATATTGTCGCGCGCCGACAAATGCGGGATCAGCCGGAAATCCTGGAACACGACCCCGATCCGGCGGCGAAATCCCGGCAAGCGCTGGCGCGGCATCGCGACCAGATCTTCGCCGAACAGGCGGACGATGCCGCGGCTGGGACGCTGCGCAAGATATAGCATCTTCAGCAGCGAGGTCTTGCCGGCGCCCGACGCGCCGGTGAGGAAATAGAAGCTGCCCGGCTGGAGGTTGAAGCTGACATCGCTCAAAACCTCGGCATCGGGGCCATAGCGGAGGCCGACGCCGTCGAATTCGACCATCGCGCCGCCCGGCCGTGCCGGCGAGCCGTCCGTCATGGCGTCACCCGTACATGGCGTTGCGCCATGGCCGGTCTGCGGAACAGGGGAGCATCGGCGCTCATGCTGATGCCTGTTACACGGCTGTTCGGCGACGTAAAGCGGCGAGTAGGAGCGGCATTGCTACGCGGCGCTTGCAACGCCGCGAATCAGCGTGTTTAGAGGAACCTTATGATCCTCGCCTGTCCGTCCTGCCATACGCGCTACGTCGTGCCCGATACGGCAATCGGACCCACGGGCCGCACGGTGCGCTGCGCCAATTGCCGTCACAGCTGGTTCCAGGAGCCCTCGGCTTCCGCCGCAGCGGCGCCGGTTTCCGCGCCTGACCCTGCGTCGGCGCCCGAGCCCGCGTCGGTTTCGGACGCCGCGACCTATTCCGATCCCCCCGCGCCCGTCGCCGAAGCAGCCGCTCCGCCGCCGGCCTTTGCTGCCGCTCCCGTCGATCCGGCGCCGCGTCCGGTCCCCGCCGCCGCCGAAGCGCCGCTGCCCTTCCGCCGCCCGCGGCGCAACCCCGCTAAGCGCTGGACCGCCATAGCGGCGAGCGCCGCGGTGCTGATGCTCGCCGCAACCGCGGGCCTTTATTATTTCGGTCTGCCGAGCTGGGCCCAGGGGCTGGGCCTGCCGGGAATGGCCGCCGAACCCGATCTGGTGATCGAACTGCCGCCGAACCAGGATCATCGCGAACTGGCCGACGGCACGATCTATTTCGCCGCGTCGGGGGTGATCATCAACCCGACCGACCGCGAACAGCGCGTTCCGCCGATCCTCGCCGAACTGCGCGATGCGCAGGGGACGATCGTTTATAGCTGGACGATCAAGCCGCCGGTACGGATGCTGCCGCCCAACGAAAAGGTCAATTTCAGCGAGGCAAAGCTCGATATTCCGCGCCGCGCAACGCAACTGACGGTCAGCTGGGCGCTACCCAAAAGCTGAAATTCAAGCCTGTCGCGCTGACGGCGCGGCGTCACAGGCAGAGCGCGGCGGCGAGCGAGAGCAGGAAGCTGGTCAGCGTCGCGACGATGATCGGCGCGAAACTACGCCATCCCTGATCGAGCAACAGATGCAGCCGCGCCTTCATCGCCGTCGCGACGATCGCGAGCAGCAGCAGCGCCTGCGCCCCGGTGGCCGCGGCGCCTTGTACCGGCTTCGGAATAGCAATCAGCGAATTGACCGCCGCAATCGCGAGAAAACCGACGATGAACCAGGGCAGGCGCAGCGGGATACTCGTCTTCCCATCGCTTTCACCGCTGCGGCCGAGCCAGAATGCGACGAGCATCAGCATTGGTGCGAGCAGCGCAACGCGGGTCAGTTTGACGATGGTCGCAACTTCGCCCGCCTGCGGGGAGAAAGAGAAGCCGCCGCCGATCGCCTGCGCGACGTCATGGATCGACGCGCCGATCAGGAACCCCGCTTGCGCATCGGTCAGGCCAAGTTCGGCGGCGAGTATGGGGTAGAGCGTCATCGCAAAGGCGCTGGCGACGGTGATCCCGACGAGCGTGAGGGTGAATCGCGCCTGATCGACGCGCTTGTCGCCAATCAGCGAATAGAGCGCGAGCGCGGCCGAGGCGCCGCAGATCGCGGTTGCGCCGCCCGCAAGCAGCGCGGCGTGGCGATCCTGCGCAAACAGGCGTGCGCTCGCCACCGTGACGAGGATGACCGCGAGCATGATCAGCACGAGCAGCGCGAACGGAAGCGGACCGAGTTCGACGAGCTGCTGCGCGGTGATCCGCGCGCCGACAAGCACGATCCCGATGCGCAGCGCGGTCTGCGACATGAGATCGAGCCCGGCGTGGGTGCGTTTGTCCTGCGACAGGAAGCTCAAGGCGAGGCCGATCAGCAATCCCATCAGCACCAGCGGCGCGCCATAGTGATCGGCGAGCCATGCCGCGGCGAGCGCGGCGATGGCGGTGACGAGGATGCCCGGCAGATAATCGCGCCCGCGGCGCCGCGCGGGCGGATTCGCCTCGAGCTGCATCTCGCCATAAAGGTCGGCCGCCATCGGCCAATAGGGTTCGGACGACTTCACCAATGCTCCTTGGCCCATGCGCCGGCCCCGCTTGGCATATCCGCGGCAAGCGGTCGATAGGCCATTGCTGGCACGGCGCGGGCTTGCTAGAGGCCGCGCTCTGTCCGCACCCGTAGCTCAGCTGGATAGAGCGCTGCCCTCCGAAGGCAGAGGCCAGGGGTTCGAATCCCTTCGGGTGCGCCATTTCTCTTTATATTTCAGTATCTTGTATTGCTTCGATAAACGACTTCGGAGCCGGCCCCTGGCCGCATTGTTACTCTGGTGGCATTTCGCGGGTGAAACGGCGGTGTTCGAATATCGGCCCCGAATCGAAGCCGTTGAATCTCCATATTATTGAGCGCTAGAGATTGGCTGGATGCGGGCTATCGTCGCCCGGTTGGAGAAGAATATGACCCGTTCGGTCCTGTCGCTTATCCTTGGCACCTCGCTGCTCGTTGCGCTTGCCGCGTGCGGCGAAGACGGCGGATCCGGGGAAAAGCAGGTTGCCGTTGCCCCTCCACGCCAATGCCCGACAATCGCCGACGTGCCGGTGAAGCTTGCGGGCGGCCGTTTCGAGATGGGCGAGGACGATGTCTACGCCGAGGAAGGGCCGGTACGGCTAACGACGGTCGCTGGCTTCTGGATCGACCCGCATGAGGTCACGAACCGCCAGTTTGCCGCTTTCGTCGAGGCAACCGGCTATAGCACCGTCGCCGAAAAGCCGGTCGATCCGAAGCAGTTTCGGGTCCCCGCCGCGCAGATCCCGCCCGACATGCTGAAGGCCGGTTCGGCGGTGTTCACACCGCCCGATTTTCCGTCGAACAATTATTCCGACTGGTGGAAATATGTGCCCGGGGCGAACTGGAAAAAGCCTTATGGCCCGAAGGGTCCCGACCGGGTCGCGAACGAACCGGTTGTTCACCTCGCGTGGGACGATATGATCGCTTACGCCAAATGGGCCGGCGGGCGCATCCCGACCGAGGCCGAATGGGAATATGCGGCGAGCGCCGGCCGGCGATCGAAAAATGTCCAGCCTGCCGAGGCGAACAGCTGGCAGGGCGCTTTCCCCAACTACAACGCCGAAACCGACGGTTTCAAGGGCGTGGCGCCGGTGGGCTGTTACAAGCCGAACGCGAACGGGCTCTACGACATGGTTGGCAATGTCTGGGAAGTGACCGCCGATTTCTTCAAGCCCGGTCACAATCCCGACGACCAGAACAATCCGAAGGGTCCCGACGCGAACAACGCCTATGACCCGCTCAATCCCGGCATGCCGTCGCGCACGGTGAAAGGGGGAAGCTATCTGTGTGCGCCCAATTATTGCCAGCGTTACCGCCCGGCCTCGCGGCAGGGCCGCGACCCCGGGCTCGGAACGAGCAATGTCGGGTTCCGCCTGGCCTATGATAAGGCGCCGGGCGCCTGATCTTTTCGGCCCATCCGATGTGGCTTCGGATCTGTCGATTTATTTTTATATTTTATAATAATAACTTAGTCTAAAATTCCGGGGCCCTTGCGCTGAATGATTCGGACCTTTAGTACCCGCTGCGAAGGCACAGGCCGGGGGTTTCGACATCCTTGGGCGCGCCAAATGGCTTCCCACGGCGGTTGATGCCGGGGATTTCGCGGGAGACGGGGCCGGATGTACGACCTGCTGGCCGGCCTGTCGGTGATCGAAGCATCGTCCTTCGTCGCCTCTCCGACCGCCGGACTTTACTGTGCGCAGATGGGCGCCGAAGTGATCCGTGTCGACCAGATCGGCGGCGGGCCCGATTTTCGCCGGTGGCCGGTGACCGGCGCCAATGACTCGCTTTATTGGGAAAATCTGAACCGCGCGAAAAAGTCGGTTGCGCTCGACCTTGGCCGGCCCGAGGGGCGTGAACTGCTTCAGGCGCTGGTGCGTGCGACTGGCCAGTTCGTCACCAATTTCCCGGTGGGCGGTTTCCTGTCGCATGACGTCCTCGCCGAGGGACGCGTCGACCTGATCACGGTGCGCGTGATGGGCTGGGCCGACGGCTCGCCCGCGCTCGACTATACCGTCAACAACAGCGTCGGCTATCCGATGCTTACCGGCGCCGGGCCCGATCCGGTCAATCATGTGCTGCCGGCGTGGGATCTGCTCACCGGCGCCTATGCTGCCTTTGCCCTGCTCGCGGCGATCCAGCGGCGGACCACGACGGGAGAGGGGGGCGAGGTTCGCCTGCCGCTGTCCGACGTCGCGATCGGCACCGTCGCCAACCTCGGCGGGGTGGCCGAGGTGCTTTACACCGGCGCCAACCGCCCGCGCCTTGGCAACGCCGTTTACGGCCTGTTCGGACGCGATTTCGTGACCCGCGACGGCCAGCGGACGATGATCGTCGTCGTCACCCCGCGCCAATGGGCCAATCTGATTGTCGCGCTGGGTCTCGGCGAAGCGATTGCAGCGGTCGAAGCGGCGCGCGGCGTGTCTTTCGCGACCGACGACGGGCTTCGTTTCACCCATCGCGACGCGCTTTATCCGCTGTTCGAAGCCGCAATAGCAAACCGCGAGCACACCGATCTGGCCGCCGCTTTCGACGCCGGCGGCATCGTCCATTCGCCCTATCGCACGATGCACGATGCGGTGCAGGATCCCGCGCTGGTCGCCGATAACCCGATCTTCGGCGCGGCCGAAAACCCCAGCGGTTTCGCCTATCCCGCCGCGGGCGCCTTTGCGACATTGCCGCAGCACGAGCGCCAGCCGCCGCGCCCCGCGCCGCGCAACGGCGAGCATAGCGAAGAAATACTCGGCAGCCGCCTTTCCCTTCCGTCGGGTGAGATCGCCCGCCTGATCGACGCTGGTATCGTCGGCGTCGGCTGAACCATGGAGAAAAACTGACATGCCCCTGCGCCGCGCCGCCATTGTCGCCCCGATTCGTACTGCCGTCGGCAAGTTCGGGGGTTCGCTTTCGTC